>JAJFFX010000017.1 GCA_021776455.1 Hyphococcus sp.
GCCGCTCCGTGGTTGGTGCTAATAAGGAGCACCACAAGGAGGAGGAGAATTTCGGACAGCATGACGGGGCTCAAGGCAAAGCGCGTGAGCCCGTCAACCAATCCTGACGCCATATTTGACTGCATTTGCCGTTCCTTTTGCCTCGCACGTGTTGCAACGCATCAAAACCTTACACCAGGAACCGGTTAATAAACAACATAAAAATCACGTTTGCCGGAAATATTTCAACCAAGAGCGACTCAACCACTCAATAATTAGCAGATTCAACTAAATCTAGCTTCTCATCTGTTTCAGGGCCGGATCTGCCCGCTGCCCCGCACAAGATTTTTGTAGCTGGTCAACTCCTCCACGCCGACCGGTCCGCGCGCATGTAAGCGGCCTGTGGCGATGCCGATTTCCGCGCCGAGACCAAACTCGCCGCCATCGGCATATTGGGTGGAGGCGTTGTGGAAAACGATGGCGCTATCGACGCCGGAAAGGAAAGCGTCCGCTGTTTCCTGGTTCTCCGTGACGATAGCTTCTGTGTGCGCCGATGAATATTTCTCAATATGCGCAATCGCGCCGGCGACGCCGTCAACCACACCAACAGATAGAATCGGCGCAAGGTATTCTGTGTGCCAATCTTCTTCAGTCGCGAGCTCCACTGCACTGTCGATTTTATTGATCGTTTCATCGCCACGCAGCTCACAACCAGCATCGCGCAAGGCGCTCGCCACTGGCGGCCAGATTTCTTCAACCTGCGCCCGGTCAATCAACAGCGTTTCAGCGGCGCCGCATACGCCAGTCCGTCGCATCTTGGAATTGAGCGTAATATCGACGGCCTTGCCAAGCTCCGCATCACGATCAATGTAGACATGACAAATTCCGTCCAGGTGAGAGAGAACCGGCGCACGCGCTTCTGATTGGACGCGGGCGATCAGCGATTTTCCGCCACGCGGAATAACAAGATCGATTTTCCCGTCGAGACCGGAAAGAAGCGCGCCAACCGCCGCCCGGTCAGGCGTTTCAACAAATTGCGCCACGCCTTCCGGCAGGCCGCTCTGGGCCAAGCCTTCCTGCAGACAATCAAAAAGCGCTTTCGACGTGCCAATACATTCCGAACCGCCACGCAAGATAACCGCGTTTCCGGCCTTGACCGCAATTGCAGCCGCATCAACCGTGACATTCGGGCGACTTTCATAGATCACCGCAATGACGCCAATCGGCGTGCGCACGCGTTCAAACTCCAGCCCGCTCGGCCGCGACCATTTGCGGATAACCTTGCCGATGGGCTCGTCCTGGGCGGCGATGTCGCCGAGCGCATTGATAATGTCGTCGATACGCGCGGCCGTCAGCGTCATGCGGTCTACGAATGACGCTTTTTGCCCGCGCCCAATAGCCGCTTCAACTTCCCGAGCGTTGACCGCCAGAATGTCATCTTTGCGCGCAGCAATAGTTTGCGCGGCGGCGCGCAGCGCAGCAGTTTTGTATTCGCCTGGAACGGACGCCATAACGCGCGCGGCAGCGCGCGCCTTCACGCCGATATCATTCATGTAGGAGGACACAGATATATTTTTATCGAGCGCGTTCACAAGTCTACTCCGTTCGTAAAACCAGATCGTTCTTCTCAACTACCGCCGGGCGACGACGATAGCCAAGGATTTGTTCCAGTTCCTCGGACCGGCGTCCAGCAATTTTTCTGATCTCGTCGGAAAAATATGCGGACAAGCCCTGCCCCAAAACTTTATCACCTGGCGCAATGATAGTCACCGCGTCGCCGCGTGAGAACTCTCCGAAGACGGCGGTGACACCAGCCGGCAACAGGCTAGCGCCGTTACCAAGCGCCGTCGCGGCGCCGGCGTCAATCGTAATTGATCCCGCCGGTTTGATGCGTCCGCCAATCCATTGGCGACGCGCCCGTTCCGGGTTTCCGGTAGCGCGCAACAGCGTCGCCGCCGCGCCATTCTTGATTGCAGCTATTGGATTGAGCACACCGCCGGCTGCAATAATCGTCGCGCACCCATTGGCGCCGGCGATTTTCGCGGCGGCTACTTTCGAGGCCATGCCCCCGGAACCAATGCCCGCCGCCTTGTTTGGCCCGGCCGCTGATTGTTCAATCTCCGACGTGATTGCCTCAACAACCGGAATGTGTCTCGCCGCTGGGTCTTTCCTCGGATCAGCCGTATAAAGCCCATCCACATCGGATAGAATAATCAACACATCGCTTTCTACAATCTGTGCGGCATGAGCGGCGAGCCGGTCATTGTCGCCATAGCGAATTTCACTGGTGGCGACGGTGTCGTTCTCATTGACCATCGGCAACGCTTTCAAATCAAGAAGCGTACGGAAGGTTGCGCGCGCATTCAAATATCGGCGACGGTTCTCAGTGTCGTCGAGTGTTAGCAATAGCTGCGCAATATGCGTATCATGGGGATCAAAGGCGTGCTGCCAGGCTTGCGCCAGCGCCGCCTGCCCGGCGGCGGATGCTGCTTGTTTTTCGTCGAGTTGTAAAATGCGGTCGAGACCAAGGCGCTTTCGCCCTAGCGCAATCGCCCCCGAGGTCACGACCACCACCTCACAGCCATCGCCCCGCAACGCAGCGATATCGTCCGCGAGTGAGGCCAGCCACGCTGCGCGCACGGCCCCGTCATCGGCGCAGAGGATCGCTGAGCCAACTTTGACAACAATACACTTTGCCGCACGCAGCGTTTGCGCTGCATCAGGTGAAACCATCTTTTCCATCTTCATCTGTTATGAGAGCGGCGGCGCACTTTTCAAAGAATTTTCTTGAAGATAACCCGCCGACGCCGCGCGGATTTCCTCAAGATCAGCAAAAAGGCTGCGGACTGTCGGGGCCCGTCCAGCGCCTTTCCCGGCGCAGGTGAATTCTGCGCCCGCAGCGTTAACCACGCGCAAGGCATTGCCTTCATCGCGAACGGCGCGAAAAAAAGCATCGCCATCGATACATTCATAGGAGATACGTGCGACTACCTTGCCGCCATCAAGTTTTTCAATTCTAGTCAATTGCCGCCATGAGCGGCCGTCCCTGACAATATGTTCGGCGCGCGCAGCATCCAGCGCTTCAACTGCAATGGCCTCAGCGGCGATCTCCACACCAAACGCTTCAAACGCCAGAATGGACGCTTTTGCCCGCGCATCATCGCCGGATAAGTCAGCCTCCGGATCAGGCTCTGCAAAACCCGCCATTTGCGCACGCTTGACCGCATCGTCAAAGGAAACGCCGGAACCGGTCAACGTCAAAATATAATTGACGGCGCCGTTCACAATCGCCGTCAGCGATTTGACTTCGCCCGCGCTGCGGGCTTGTCCGACAGTCTCCACCATCGGCGCACCGCCGCCGACGGCGGCCGAATAATAAAACGCCGCCTTGTTGTCCGCCGCCAACTTACAAAACCGGACGAGCGAGCCAAACACTGCCTGCTTGTTCGCTGACACAACGCTCACGCCTTGCGTCAAAGCGCATTCAATCAGCACACGGCCAACATCGCCGCATGGCAACGCATCAATAATGACGTCGAGACCTTCGCTGAGAAACACGCCAACATCGGTATATTTGCGAACAGCATCCAATTCAGGGGCACGCGCCTTTTCGCGGTCGCGCACCAACACCGCGCACAGATCGTAACGCCCCGCCTCGCCAATCAGTTCAAGCGCTGCGCCGCCACCGACAACGCCGAGGCCCGCCACCCCAACCCGCAACCGGCGGGCGCGAACGGCTCCGGGTTTTTTGATTATTTCCCGGTCACTAATCATTACACACATGACGTCGTCTGTTGTGGGAAATACGCAAGCTTGTCGCCGCTGGCTGAGGCGTGGTCATGCGCCTGAAACAAATCGCGTGCGAGATCTTGGCTATGTTCAAGGCCAATGGAAAACCGAACCAAGCGATCGGATATGCCCGCAATTGCGCGCGCCTCCGGCGTCATCGATGCGTGGGTCATCGCCGCCGGCACGCATACCAGGCTTTCAAAGCCGCCAAGGGATTCTGCAATCGTAAAAATCTTCAGCCCGCGCAGCAGCTCCAGAACATCCACGCCGGAGGCGAATTCAACCGAGAACATGGAGCCAAAGCCTGTTTGCTGCGCCTTGGCGATGTCATGGCCGGGATGCGAGGCGAGCCCGGGAAAGAAAATCTTCGCGACGCGGTCGTCTTTTACAAGCGCTTCGACAACCTCGCGCGCCGTTGCTTGTTGGCGCTCGACGCGCGGGAACAGCGTGCGTAGTCCGCGCAAAGTCATGAAACTATCAAACGGCGCACCCGTGACGCCGGTGCAGTTTGCCCACCACGCCAATTCCTCGCCAAGTTTCTCCTCGCGCGCCAACACCGCGCCGCCAACGACGTCGCTGTGACCATTGATAAACTTCGTCGTCGAATGAACCACAATATCGCAGCCCAATTCCAGCGGTCGCTGCAAGGCAGGCGACAAAAACGTGTTGTCCGCAACGGTGATTGCGCCGCACACTCGCGCAAGGGCGACAACCGCGTGAATGTCGGTGATGCGTAATAGCGGATTGCTCGGCGTTTCAATCAGGACCAGTTTCGGGATCCGCGCAAAAGCGGCTTCGAGGGCCACGGGATCGGTCTGATCAACCCATGCGACGTTAAAATGGCCCCGCTTTGCCCGCGCGGTCAGCAAGCGATGCGTGCCGCCATAGCAATCATGGGGTGCGATAACCAGATCGCCGGGATTGACGAGATTGAACACCAGATCAACCGCCGCCATTCCCGACGCGGTGATGACGCCCTTCGCCGCGCCTTCCAGCGAGGCCAACGCTTCTTCCAATTGCGCGCGCGTTGGGTTTCCCGAGCGCGCATAATCATATTGCGGCTTCTCACATGGATCGCTCCAATAATAATTAGCGGACAGATGAAGCGGCGGGGAGACGCTGTTGTGGGCAGTGTCGGTCGATACGCCTGCGCAGGCGATCCGGGTTTCGGGATGAAAATCTTGGCTCATGACAGGCATTCCTCAAGGAAAGTTTTGATAACAGGGCCAATGATGGCGGCTTCCTTCAGGAACGCGTCGTGGCCGTAGAGGGAATCGATTTCGGCAAACACCGCGCAATCAAGCGCGCGCGCCAAACTGCGCATGTCAGCCACAGGCACAAGTTGGTCACTTTTGACGGCGATCAAGAGGCTCTCGGCATCGATTGTTGTAGTGTCAACGCTATGGCGATCAACCGAATCCGAAAGTGTCAGATAGCGCTCGGCAGGCATCGGATATGCGCGCCCGCGCGCGATCAGGTAGTCGCAAACCGCATATGCGTCGCCCGCGGCGGCGCCTGGAATATGATCGAACCGCTCTGAAAATTCTTCTGGCGTGCGATAGCTGATCATCGCCAGTTGGCGCGCCAAACGCACGCCCTCGCGCGGCTCGCCAACGCGCTGCGCAAAATCAATGATCCGCCGCTGCACCCCGCGCATCGCCGTCGCTGCCGGGTGCGGCTTGGCCGCCGCCGAGACGATACAGAGATGTTTGACACGGGCCGGATAAGCCGCCGCAAAGGCAAGCGCAACCATACCGCCATAGGACGCCCCGGCAAAAGCAAACAGCGTCTCAATCTTCAAAGAAGAGAGCGCCGCCGCCAACGCACGAGCCTGATCGGCGGTCGATATCGTGCGTGCGGTTTGTTTATCCGCGGGCAGAAAGTCAAAACCAAGGACGCAAAACTGATTGAGATCGATGGCGCCGCTGCGCGCGACAATATCGCGCCACCAGCCTTTTTCACCGCCCGCATCAGCGACGACACGATTGGCTGAAACGCCCCCGGCGACCGCGATCACAGGCTTTTCAAGGTCGCCATAGATGCGCAAGCGCAACTCGGCGCGGCTTAGGGGCTCGCCGCCATCCAATACAAAATCCGCCGGCAAGAGAATGCTGACATCGCAAAACGCTCCCGTTACGGGCGCCTGCGCGCCTGGTAATTCTTGAATTTCTGCGTTCATCACTCGCCTCTGCGTCACTCGACCCGTTGCTCAAAAAGCAATTCGCAGAGACCTAATCGGACGAAATTCACCATCGCTCGTCCGACTCATCTCTCGAAACCATCCGATAAATCGGCGTCTCGAAGGAATTGGCACCTTTCCTCAAAGCCGGTCTGGCTTTTCGGCGGTTGCCCCAGCGTCACAGGGCCTGTCCCTCAGCTGGTCTTGATGAGTTGCCGGGAGGTTTAGTCAGAAAGTGCGGCGCGTCAACCGAAAATATTGCAAAGCAACAAATTTGCAATAATCGTCTAACACCGTCCGCGCGCTATTATAATTTCTAATCGGTCGTATAGAAACAATATCAGGAAGCGCGTTGAGGTTAATTATTCTGAAACGCGCGCTTGATGTTGCGCGCCGCCTGGCGGATGCGCTGTTGGTTCTCGACCAACCCAATGCGCACATGGCCGTCGCCATGCTCGCCAAAGCCGAGGCCCGGTGCGACGGCGACATCGGCCTTTTCCATCAGCATTTTTGCAAATTCAACTGAGCCTAAGCTGCGATATGGCTCCGGGATCGCCGCCCAGGCGAACATTGACGCATCTGGCGTCGGAATATCCCAGCCGGCCATAGCGAAATGCTCGATCGCCGTGTCACGGCGGCCAAGATAGGTCTGGCGGATGTCGTCGATGCAGTCCGTCGGCCCGTCGAGTGCAGCGACAGCGGCCACTTGAATAGGCGTGAAGGCGCCGTAATCGAGATAGGATTTAACCCGCGCCAGCGCCGCGATCAGCCGCGCATTGCCGACCGCCATGCCAACCCGCCAGCCCGCCATCGCAAAGGTTTTCGACAGGGAATTGATTTCAACAGCCACCTCGCGCGCGCCTTCCACTTGCAAGATTGAGGGCGGCGGCGCGCCGAAATAAATCTCGCCATAGGCAAGGTCCGACAAGATGATGATGTCGTGTTTGCGCGCCATCGCGACGACGTCTTTGTAAAACTCTAACTCCACGGTTTGCGCCGTCGGGTTTGACGGATAGTTGATGACCATCGCGCGCGGGGCTTTTTTGCTGGCGGCAATCGCTGCGCTGAGGCCGGAGAGATATTGCTCCGGCGTCAACGCCGGCACCGCTTCGATCACCCCGCCGGCGATGATGAATCCATAAGCGTGGATCGGATAGGCGGGGTTGGGCGATAAAATAATGTCGCCCGGCGCGGTGATCGCCTGAGCCAGATTGGCGAAGCCTTCTTTGGAGCCAATCGTGGCGACCACTTCCGTTTCCGGGTCGAGGGTAACGCCGAAACGCCGCTCATAATAGCGCGCCATCGCCCGGCGCAGGCCAATAATGCCGCGCGACGCTGAATAGCGATGCGCTTTTGGATTGCGCGCCGTCTCGATAAGCTTATCGACGATATGTGGCGGCGTCGGCATGTCTGGATTGCCCATACCGAGGTCGATAATATCGCGCCCATTGGCTCTGAGCCTTGCCTTCAGTGCGTTGACCTCCTCAAACACATAAGGCGGCAACTGCTTGATACGGTAGAATTCTTCAGTGTTCGTCATGTTACTTATTTTACCAGTTAACCCCTAATCCGCTCATTCCCGCTTTCGCGGGAATGAGCGGGAAAAAATTATCGGTCCCAAGCACCGTCATCCTCGCAACAAGATTTTGATTTAGGAAAGCTCTCATCCACTCAAACAGCATTCCTCGCATTAAATCACGCAGATTTGGCGGCGTCTGCAATCTCTTTGCGAGCGATCATTTCAAACGGCTCGATGACCCAAAATTTTATCGCCGCGTTGGACCAGTCGTCGAGCAGGCCGCGTGCTTTTGGCGAGCGGGTTTCACGCCAGTGGCGTTCAATCAGAGCGCGGCAATCCTTATCGTCGTCGCCGCCGGAAAACCGTCGCCAGGCGACGCTATCCGGGTTGACGGCGCCTTCGAACAGCAATGCCTCGTCAAAAACAAATGCCCGTCCGCCGGTCATGCCGGCGGCGAAATTGGCGCCGACGCGGCCCAAAATAACCGCAACGCCGCCAGTCATATATTCGCAGCCATTGGCCGAACAGCCCTCAATCACTGTGACCGCGCCGGAGTTCCTGACAGCGAACCGTCCGCCGGCGCGGCCCGCTGCAAACAGCACGCCTGATGTCGCGCCGTAAAGACAGGTATTGCCGATGATCGCATCGCCGGCGCCGGCGCGCGCCGCTTCCGGGCGCACCACAATACTGGCGCCGGAAAGCCCCTTGCCGACATAATCATTAGCCTCGCCATCAACAATTAACTTCAACCCGCGCGCACTAAAAGCGCCGAGAGACTGACCCGCCGATCCTGTTAGCCGAATAGTCAAATGGCCTTCGCACAGCTCTTCGTTTTTGAAATTGCGAACGATATGGGAAGAAATCCGCGCGCCAATCGCCCGGTCGGTGTTCTTCACCGGATAGGAAAGCTGCAGCTTCTCGCGCCGCTCAAGGAAGGGCGCAATTTCCGGCATGATGCGCTGATCGAGCGTGTCCTCAACATTGTTTCGGCCTTTGCGCGTTGACCGTCTTGGGCGCTCGCCGGCTTCAGCGCGTATGAGGATCGGGTTGAGATCGAGATCGTCAAGATGCGCAGCGCCGCGTGAGACCTGATCGAGGAGATCGGCGCGGCCGATAATGTCTTCAAGCGAACAGGCGCCAAGCGAGGCTAAAATCTGCCGCGTCTCCTCGGCAAGGAACGTCATCAGATTGACGACATGGTCCGGCGCGCCGGCAAAATGTTCGCGCAAGGCGTCATCTTGCGTGCAAATTCCGACCGGACAGGTGTTTGAATGGCATTGACGCACCATCAAGCAGCCGAGCGCAATGAGAGACATTGTGCCAATGCCGTATTCCTCTGCGCCCAGCATCGCGGCAACGACAATATCACGGCCGGTGCGGATACCGCCATCAGTTCTGAGCGTCACCTGCTCGCGCAAATTATTCAGTGTAAGGACTTGATGGGCTTCCGACAGCCCTAACTCCCATGGCGCGCCGGCAAATTTTATCGAAGTCTGGGCGCTGGCGCCGGTACCGCCGACATTGCCGGAAATCAAAATTACATCCGCCTTGGCTTTGGCGACGCCGGCGGCGATGGCGCCAATGCCGGTTGCGGAGACAAGCTTCACGCAAACCCGCGCTTGCGGATTGATTTGTTTCAGGTCGTAAATCAGCTGGGCGAGATCTTCGATCGAATAAATATCGTGATGCGGCGGCGGTGAAATCAACGTCACGCCCGGCGTCGCCAGGCGCATGCGGGCGATGAACTGGGTGACTTTGAACCCCGGCAACTGCCCTCCCTCGCCAGGCTTGGCGCCTTGCGCGACTTTAATTTCAATCTCGCGACACTGGTTTAAATATTCCGCCGTGACGCCAAACCGCCCGGACGCGATTTGTTTCACCGCCGAATTGGCGTTGTCGCCATTGGGACGTGGCGTATAGCGCTCAGGGTCTTCGCCGCCCTCCCCGGAGACCGACTTGGCGCCGATACGGTTCATCGCAATATTCAACGCGCCGTGAGCTTCCGGCGACAGGGCGCCAAGCGACATGCCCGGCGTCAAAAACCGCTGGCGAATATTGTTTGCGGTCTCGACATCATCAAGGCGCACCGCATCGCCAGCGGGTCGGGCGCGCAACAGATCGCGAATTTGCGATGGCGGCTGCTTTTTCAGCGCCTCAGAATAACGCACATAAGCGGCGGCGTCATCGTCGCGCACCGCGGTTTGCAAATCGCTCACCAAACCGGCCTCGACAATGTGATGTTCGCCCCGACGGCGCTGGCGGAAAAACCCTCCGATCGGCAACGGCGGCGCAGCGCCTTGCCATGCCGCCGCATGCAGCTCTGAGGTTTTCTGTTCCAGCCCGGCAAGACCAATGCCAGAAATCCGGCTGGCCATGCCGGGAAAAAACTCTCCAACTAAGGTCCGCGACAGACCAAGCGCCTCAAAATTACAACCACCTCGATAAGATGAAATCACTGATATCCCCATCTTGGAGATGATTTTCATGAGGCCCGCTTCAAGGCCAGCCTTATAATTGGTTACGCAATCGTTGAGTGAGCGGCCACTATAACGCCCCTTCGAATGCGCATCGGCGACGCTGTCAAAGGCGAGATAGGGATTGACCACTGTCGCGCCGACCCCAACCAGGACGGCGAGATAATGCGAGTCTATGCACTCAGCCGAGCGCACAATAATTGAGCAATAAGACCGACTGCCCGCATTGGTAAGATGCGCGTGAACGCCGCCGGCGGCAAGAATCATCGGCACGGCAATGCGGCCCGGTCCCTGATATTCATCCGTCAGGATCACATGCCCGGCGCCAGCCTCAACCGCTTGCGCCGCCGCTGTCCGGATACGGCTCAAAGCATCACGCAACGCCTCACCATTCCCCGTCGCAGTAGCGACCTCATAGGTGCAATCAATTTCGACAATCTTCTGATCGAGAAACCCTTTGAGCCGCGCGAACATGCCATTGGTTAAAATCGGACTTTCCAGAACGAAAACATCCGTCTGCGTTTTGTTTGTTACCAGAATATTGCCAAGATTTTTAAACCGCGTCTTCAGGCTCATGACCCCGTGCTCGCGCAACGGGTCTATCGGCGGATTGGTGACCTGGCTGAAATTCTGCCGGAAAAAATGTGACAATGGCCGATACTTATTCGACAAAACCGCAATCGGCGTGTCATCACCCATCGAGCCGACGGCTTCCTTGGCGTCTTCGACCAGAGGCCGCAAGATCAACTCCAACGCTTCCATATCATAACCGGCCCCGGCCTGACGGCGCACAAGGTTTTCGCCTTCATATAAACGCTCCTCAGCGCCTCGGCCAATTTTAGGGTCGAGTTCTACAATGTTCTCCAACCATTCCTTATACGGAAAGCGATTAGCGAGACGGTTGAGAATATCGTCAGAATTATAGAGCCTGGCCTTTTCCATATCGACGGCGATCATCTGGCCGGGGCCGATGGCGCCGCGTTTTTTGACCTTACGGCCTTCCAGCGGACACATGCCGGCCTCAGAGCCGATCGCCAAAATGCCGTCTTCAGTTATCGCGTACCGCAAGGGGCGCAGGCCGCTGCGATCAAGCCCCGCAACCGCCCAGCGTCCGTCATAAGCGGCGATTGCCGCCGGGCCGTCCCATGGCTCCATCACCGCATTGCAATATTCAAACAACGCGCGCCATTGCGGCGGCATCTCCGAGCCGCGTTTCGACCATGCTTCTGGTATAAGAAGCGTCTTAGCCATCGGCGCGGTGCGGCCGGCGCGCACCAGAAGTTCAAACACTTGATCAAGCGCTGCGGAATCTGATGAACCGGGCTGGATGACCGGTTTAGTGTAATGGTCGTCATCGCCAAAGGTCTCCGACGTCATCCGGATTTCGTGGCTTTTCATCCAGTTGATATTGCCTTTGATCGTATTGATTTCGCCATTATGCGCGAGCATGCGGAAAGGTTGCGCCAAGCGCCATTCCGGAAATGTGTTGGTCGAATAGCGCTGATGAAAAATCGCCACCCGTGAGACGAAGCGCACATCTTTCAGGTCTTCATAGAATTCGTCGATGTCTTCGGCGAGAAACATGCCTTTATAAACAATATCCTGCGACGACAACGAGCAAACATAAAGCTCGTGCATGCCTTGTTCTCGGGCCTGCTGCTCAATCCTTCGCCGGACAATATAAAGGGCAATATCAAGCTCTTCCTGTGCTCGCCCCTTCGGATCGCAGAACAAAACCTGCTCAATGCCAGGGCGCGTCGCATTGGCCTTCTCGCCAAGACAGCCGGCATTTACCGGCGCCTGGCGCCAGCCGTAAATATAAAAGCCGCGGCGCAGAATTTCCGATTCAACAATCGCACGGGCCGCATCCTGCGCGGCAAAATTAGTCCGCGGCAAAAACATCATGCCGACGCAGATATCTTCCTTGCTGGGTCGGTGGCCCGTGCGCTCAACAAAGGACCGGAACAATCCTTGCGGGACATTGAGGCGAATGCCGGCGCCGTCTCCCGTTTTCCCGTCAGCATCAACGGCGCCGCGATGCCACACCGCTTTCAGCGCAGCAATCGCCATCTCCACGACCTCACGGCGCGGACACGCATCGAGCGCCGCCACCAGGCCAACGCCACAGGCATCATGCTCCGATGCCGGATCATAGGCGTTTCCGGCGATGAGGCGCGCGCGGCGCTCTGAATATTGCTTGACGAAATCAGTCATCAATAACCTTGTAACTCTTATTCAGCTGCAATGTGTTGCGCTGCAAGTTTTAGCTGCGCGGCTATGGCGGCGGCGGCGACCCGACCGTCGCGGATCGCCCACACCACCAGCGACGCGCCGCGGACAATGTCGCCGGCGGCGTAAACGCCCGAAAGATTAGTCTCCAACGTAATGCGATTTACCCGTAACGTACCCCTCGCCGATACTTTCAACCCCGGCTCGCCAAACATATCCGGCAAATCTTCCGGCTCAAAGCCGAGTGCTTTGATGACCATGTCGGCGCCCAAATCACATTCGCCGCCGGCAACCTCAACGGGCGCCCGGCGCCCGGTTGCATCCGCCTCGCCCAGCTCCATGCGCGCAACGCGCAAACCCGCCGCGCACGCTGCATCGCCAAGCACGGCCTTGGGCGCTGCGAGCCACTCAAAAATGACGCCCTCTTCTTCGGCGTTGTTCACCTCGCGGGCCGAGCCCGGCATATTTTTCCGGTCGCGCCGATATAAACAGGTTACAGAAATGGCGCCCTGGCGCACCGCCGTGCGCACGCAATCCATCGCCGTGTCGCCGCCACCGACAACGACAACCCTTTTGCCCGTGGCATCAAGCGCTGCCGCATCATCAGCCGGGAGCGCATCACCAAGCCCTTTACGGTTCGAGGCAATCAGATAATCCAACGCCGCGACGACGCCTTGATTGCCGCTGCCGGGACAAACCAGATCGCGCGCTTTATAAACGCCGGTGGCGATCAGAAGCGCATCATGTTGCGCACGCAGATCGCCGAGCGTTGCATCACGGCCGACTTCAAAATTCGCAACGAATTGAACGCCACTGTTTTCTAGATACTCGGTGCGCCGCATCACCACCTGTTTTTCGAGCTTGAAATTCGGAATACCGTAGACCAGCAAGCCGCCGGCGCGGTCATGGCGGTCATAGACTTTAACCTGGAACCCTTCCCGGCGTAGTTCTTCCGCGGCGGCGAGCCCTGCAGGTCCAGCGCCGATGACACCAATCGATTGCCTTCGTTCCTCCACTGGGCGGAGTGGTTTAATCCAACCCTTTTTCCATGCCGTCTCAGTAATATATTGTTCGACCGAGCCAATAGTCACTGTTTCGTGGCCGGATTGCTCAATGACGCAGGAGCCTTCGCAAAGACGGTCCTGCGGGCAAATGCGTCCGCACACTTCCGGCATGTTGTTAGTCGCTGATGATACGGCGTAAGCCTCTTCCAGCCGGTCTTCGGCAACCAGTTTCAGCCAATCGGGAATATCATTTCCAAGCGGGCAATGGTCGACACAAAACGGCACGCCGCACTGGCTGCAACGCGACGCTTGCGCGGCGGCATGGTCTTTGGCGAACGCCTTATATATTTCGCCGAAATCCCGGGCTCGCGCACCGGGATCTCGTTTCACAGGCGTGACACGATCACGCGAAGTGAATTTCAACATCTGTTCAGCGATGAAACTCTCCTTCGGTATTGATGCTCACGTCGACACAAATTCCGGATAGGCTTCAAGGCCCAGTTCGGACTTGTCCAGCCCAATGCGCTCATCATGTTCACTGGCTCTGATGCCCATAGTATATTTCAAGGCCAGCCAAACCAGCAAGCTCGCTCCGAATACGAAGGCGCCAATCACCACAACGCCAGTCAGCTGGCCAAAAAACGTCACGCCCTTATTGCTCAGCGGCACGATGAGCGTTCCCCATATGCCGCAGAAAAGATGCGCTGGGATGGCGCCGACGACATCGTCAACCTTAAGTTTATCAAGCAACGGAACCGCAAAGGTGACAATCGCGCCGCCGACAGCCCCGATCAGGATCGCCTGATAAATTTCCGGCTGCAGCGGCTCTGCGGTAATCGACACCAGCCCGCCGATGGCGCCGTTGAGCACAATCGTGAGGTCTACTTTCTTGTATAGTAACTGCGTTAGGGCAAGCGCTGTCACGACGCCAGCGCATGCGGCCATATTGGTGTTGACGAATATTTTCGCAACCGCAATCGCATCGTCAATCGTACCGAGCGCCAGTTGCGAGCCGCCATTAAAGCCGAACCAGCCAAGCCACAGGATGAATGTGCCAAGCGTCGCTAGCGGCAGCGACGATCCGGGAAATGGATGCACCCGTCCACCTTCATATTTGCCCTTGCGCGCACCCAGAACAAGTGCGCCCGCGAGCGCCGCCCAGCCCCCGGTTGAGTGAACTAGCGTAGACCCAGCGAAATCATCAAACCGTGCGTCAAGAAATCCCGTGCCCCAGACCCAACCAGCTTGGATAGGATAGATGAAGCCGGTCAAGACGGCGACAAACAATAAAAACGGCCACAGTTTGACCCGCTCGGCCAACGTTCCCGAAACGATTGACGCTGCTGTCGCCACAAACACCATCTGGAAATACCAGTCCGAACTGGCGGCGTAGCCCGTGCCTGTTGGGTCAGCATCATCGGCCTTCCAGCTTTGGAATAAGCTAAATTTACCTATGACGCCGCCCTCTTTTACGCCGTATATTAAATCATAGCCAAACAGCCAGACCATGATACCGGCGATAGAATAAAGTGCGATATTCTTGACACAAATTGTTGCTGCATTTTTGGACCGAACGAGACCGACCTCAAGCATGCAAAATCCGGCGGCCATGAACATGACCACCATTCCTGAAATCAGAAATAACGTCGTGTTGAAGACAAATACCGACGCCTCGGAGGCGGCCGGCGCATCTTGCGCATGAGCGCCGGAAACCAGCATGAGGGTGGCCAGTGTTACAGCAAAAATAGCCTGTTTCTTGTTCATTCCAATCCCCAAATAAAAATTAAAGCGCCGCAACGCCGGTTTCTCCAGTACGCACGCGCATCGCTTCGCCCAGATCTAGGACGAATATTTTGCCGTCGCCAATACGGTCGGTTCGCGCCGAATTTCTGATCGCCTCAACTACGGCGGATACCCGCGACGCCTCAACAGCAATTTCGATTTTAACCTTCGGGACAAAATCAACTTTGTATTCGGCGCCGCGATAAACCTCGCTATGTCCCTTCTGGCGGCCGAATCCCTTAACGTCGCTCACCGTCATACCCTCGACACTAATCCCGGTCAGCGCCGCGCGGACGTCTTCTAGCTTATGGGGTTTTACAATTGCGATTACGTATTTCATCAGCATAAATACCTTTCCACCGATCACGCAGCGCTGCTGCGATTCGTGTGCGACGGTAATATGTCGACCGTTGCAACGCAATATATTTTTGCCGCGCTGCAGAAATATATTTTGATGTATTAGCAGTATCTGCCATTTTAAGGCATTAAACTATTAAAATATCGATCATAAGCGTATTTTCTAGGATTATATTCGGAATTTACGCGAGCAAAACTTGTGCGCTGCAACAAAGCCAGTAAGGCTGCTTTTTGTAAAACCACAAATTGCTCCGTAGGGGGCGCTTTTAATAAATCGTTATGAGGAGAGAAAAATGAACCGTGCTGCCCTGTTTGCTTTGTCCGCACTTGGTGCTTCAATGTCCGCAATCGGCGCTGCCAACGCTGGATCCGTAGAGGTATCGACAACAGTCGCATTTGAATCACGCTATGTTTTCCGTGGAGTTCAATTTGCCGAAACCAGCATACAACCGGCAATTAATCTCAGCTATGGCAATTTCTATCTAAATAGTTGGTTTAATCTGCCCATTGGCGACGACGATCTTGTCGTGACGCCGGGAGGCGAAGAACTCGACCTTGTCGCTGGCTACTCCGCGCCGCTAAATGACGTTATCAACTATGATATCGGCATCACCTATTATGTGTTTCCTGACCTTGCGAGCGGCTTTTTCGATGTTCTCCGGGAAGACGGTGACGGATTGGGCGCCAATACGGTCGAGCCTTATATCGGTCTGACGTTTGACGTTCCCCTGGCCCCGTCGGTCTATCTCTACCATGACTTTTTTCTCGACACGACAACCGTCCAGGCCAATGCCTCCCATTCTTTTCCGCTATCGGAAAAAACAAGCTTCGATCTCGGCGGATATATCGGTTACGTCTTCGACGATGCTGGCGGAACGGACTATCTCTATGGAACCGCATCGGCGGACCTCTCCTACACGCTGAGCGATAATGGTTCGGTCTATACCGGCCTGCGCTATGGCGGCTCGGACATTGCCGGCGGCGCGGTCATTGATGACGCCATACTCGGCACGAGACAGGCTAGCGGCTTGTGGTGGGGCGTCGGCTTCAACGCGGAGTTTTAACAGCCGCCAATCTTAACACTACTATCGGGCGAGCCGCGCTCAGCATTTATGAAACAAGGCCTCGTAATCGCTCAATCTGCCCGTGGCTCGTTGCGATGTCGCTCCGGTTGGCGGCGACGCGCAAATCACGCAGGATCTCCAGCGCATTCAACAAAACCGGCAATGGCGGACCGCTTGCGGTCACTTGATCGAGATGCGCGCCAGAGATTGCGCCCGCCGGTCCGGCAATGAATTTTTCAACCAGCTGGTCGTGATGCTGTGCGGCGATCTCGCCATGCAACGCACAGACTTTCAGAAAGGCAGCGGCGTTGGTTTGAAACCACGCCTCACGCGCAGAGGATGCACAGTCAAGGAACGCATCCAAAAGCGACCGCTTAGACATGCAGTCACGCAGCGAGGCTTGGTCTGCAGGCATCATGAACAACATCTTATCGATCAAAAGCTGCGAATAATAAGGGTCATTCGCGCGGCACAGACCGAGCAACAAATCAATCTCATTAATGCCCGAAAAATCCCCCGCATTGGCGCCGCGATATTCATGACGCCCGACCCGGTAGGGTTTGTAATAAGGCCGAACACAGAAAAAGAAACGCTCCGTATCCAGCTCGCCAAACAGTTTTTCGTTAAATCTTTTCACAGCGCGCAACGCGTCCGCCGTATCTTCAAGCAGCACCAGGGCGACCGGATGCGATACGCCGAGCGGCAGAATTCTATTCAATGCATCCGCCGCACGTTTAAACGCCAGAATACCGCAAGTGTTATAATTGAGAAAAAGAAACTCGTCCCTCAGCGAGGTGAAACTCTTCTGCACGCCGCCGACCGCATAATTATGCGTCGACAGATGGCTGGTGGCAAAGCGCGGCGTCACGCCCAGCGACGTCGCGATATGCATGCCGAGAGCGGAAGCTTCCTGATGCGGCGACTTTTCTTCGCGCGCAGGATTGGTCATCTCGTGACGGCGCAACGCCGCCATATAGAGCCCCAGATTGCCGAGGAGGTCGAAAGCGGCGCCAAAGCCCTCATCGGTATTGCCTTCCGCCACCAGCTTGGCGATGTAGCCGCGCCCCTCATCGAGGATTTGTTTTTTGATATCACCACCAACGCCTTCGACATCGGCGCGATTGTCACGAGCAAAATAAACCTCTTCCAGTGCGGTGTTCATCTCCACGAAAGACGTGCGGATCCAGGCGTCGAAATGTTCGGTATTTTTACTCAACGCCAGTCTCCATGGTTGTAGCAGCGCCGTTTATGTCGCTTGCATTAAAGCCTTATGATGCCACCGCAAATGGTCTTCCATAAATGTGGCGATAAAATAATAGGAATGATCGTAACCGTCTTGCATGCGCAGGCTCAGCGCCTGACCGGTTTTGTCTGCCGCCGCTTTGAAAATTTCCGGCTTTAACTGGGTTTCAAGAAACTGATCCGCTGTTCCCTGGTCGATCAGAATATGCGCCTTGCTGGCGCCGTAATTCTGCAACAACGCGGTTGCATCATAGGGCGCCCATTTGCTTTTGTCCGTCCCAAGATAATTTGACAACGCCTTTTCACCCCAAGGAACGCTTGAAGGCGCCGCGATTGGCGCAAAAGCTGAACAGGTCTTGTATTTGTCAGGATGTTTTAAATGTATTGTGAGCGCGCCATGGCCGCCCATGGAATGACCAAAGATACCAGTGCGCGCAACATCAATCGGAAACTCTTTTTCGATGAGCGTAGGCAGTTCTTCCGTAATGTAGGAATACATGTTGTAATGCATCGACCACGGCGCCTCGGTCGCATCAACATAAAACCCGGCGCCAAGTCCAAAATCATAGGCGCCGTCCGGATCGTCGGGCACGTCATTTCCATTAATATCAGGGCCGCGCGGCGATGTGTCGGGCGCTACAATCACCAACCCCAGTTCCGCGGCAATGCGCTGCGCGCCAGCCTTGGCGATAAAATTTTCCTCCGTACAGGTCAGGCCGGAGAGCCAGTATAAAACCGGATGCGGCCCTGCCCCGTGGAGATGTTCCGGAGGAGTAAAAACCGCGAAACGCATGTCGCAATTGCACGCCTCGCTCGAATGCGAAAAGATCGACTGGGCGCCGCCGAAAATATTAACCTTCGATAGTGTTTTCATTTTCCGCCTGCAGGTCCAGCTCCATATAGACAACCCCATCTTCCGGGTTGTCGTAATATTTCTCAATCTCAACAAATCCAAATTTGTAATAGAGCGAAAGCGCCGGCTTTAGGCGCTTCAACGTATCCAGACGCATAATATGATACCCCCGGCTGCGCGCCTCTTCGATTAAGTCACCAGACAACCGCCGCCCGAGCCCCATACCTTGAAAATTCGGCCGCGTATAAAGTCTTTTCATCTCACAGACGCCGTCACCAAAATCCTTCAACCCCACCGCTGCGGCGGCAAGGCCGTCCACACGGGCCAGCAGCAGCAATTGATAGAATTTTGGAAAGGTCGCCATTTCCTCTTCGAAATCTTGAAAGCATAGATCGACTTTAAGGAAAGCCGCATAATCGCGAAACAATAGCTGAACCGCAGCGACGTCGCCATCCGTGGTCACGTTGAAAGTTTCTATGTTGCGCGTGTCCATTTGCGGTCTCAATAAATCACTACCGAGCGAATACTTGTCCCTGCATGCATCAAATCAAACGCCTTGTTGATATCTTCAAGCGGCATGGTGTGGGTGATAAGGTCGTCGATGTTGATTTTATCGTCCATATACCAGTCAACGATTTTCGGCGTGTCGGTGCGTCCGCGTGCTCCGCCAAAGGCGGTTCCTTTCCAGACCCGTCCGGTAACCAGTTGAAACGGCCGCGTTGAAATTTCCCTGCCGGCTTCAGCAACGCCGATGATGATCGACTGACCCCACCCGCGATGACAGCATTCCAGCGCCTGACGCATAACCTCGGTGTTGCCGGTGCAATCAAACGAATAATCGGCGCCGCCGCCGGTGAGTTCCACAACCTTCTCGACCACATTATCGGCGCCGACGTCATTGACGTTGATGAATTGTGTCATGCCGAATTTCTCGGCGATCTCGCGGCGGCGGGGATTGATATCGACGCCAATAATCTTGTCGGCGCCGACCAGCTTTGCGCCTTGAACAACATTCAGCCCGATGCCGCCAAGGCCGAAGACGGCGACACTGGCGCCCGGTTCGACACCCGCCGTCCACACCACCGCGCCGACGCCGGTGGTGACGCCGCAGCCAATGTAACAGGCTTTATCAAACGGCGCGTCTTTACGGATCTTTGCAACCGACACCTCCGGCAGCACAGTGAAGTTCGAAAATGTCGAACAGCCCATATAATGAAACAGCTTCTCGCCCTTATACGAGAACCGGCTGGTTCCGTCCGGCATGACGCCTTTGCCTTGCGTCGCTCGAACCGACGTACACAGATTTGATTTCTGCGACAGGCAGGTTTTGCATTGCCGGCATTCGGCGGTGTATAGCGGGATGACATGATCGCCGGGCTCAACGCTTGTGACGCCGGCGCCAATCTCGCGCACGATGCCGGCGCCTTCATGGCCGAGAATGGATGGGAAGATGCCTTCAGAGTCTTTGCCTTCAAGCGTATAGGCGTCGGTATGACAGATGCCGGTCGCCATGATCTCGACCAAAACCTCACCAGCTTTCGGGCCTTCAAGGTCAACTTCTTCGATGACCAGCGGGTGGTTCGGCTCAACCGCGATAGCGGCTCTGGTTTTCATAGGGGCTCTCCTGTCGGGCTCAGCATGGGCAATAACCGCGCTGCGGGCGCCTTGTCCACCGGGCGGATTGTCCCCCGAAATGCGCCAAAACATCCTGCGTTTCGCCGGCGGTTGACCGCTATTGCGACAGATCGCGCTGGCCGATAACGGCCAAGCCGGGCGCCTTCGTTGTCTAAGTTCTACATGGGGATCAGCCTCAGACACGCGAGTTCCCTCATTCGGCATATTGCAAATGCTGTCTTTCGCTATACCGCGTCATACGGGGAAACCATCGGCATCTAGTCCGCAATCCCGTTTGGCGCGGGTCCTTACGCCTGGGCTTTTGGTGATTTTGCTCGAAACTTAATGGGGTGAGGAGGCGCGCAGTCGTGCTAATGGCTGTCCAGAAAGCCTAATTACCCATTTTTATCAGATAGTTACTTGTATTGTGCGCAACCGTTGCGCTTTTGTTGACTTATCCCCAGCCACAGGGTATTTATGACAGATAAATGACAGTTTTTTATCGTTTATGTCACATTTCAGCTGTAACATCTGGAAAACGGTAGAAAATAAAAAGAAAAGAACAGGTTAGCGTTATGTATAAGACCAATCAGAGTGTAAAACGCCCGTTTTTATATGTGGTTGCCGCGCTATTTGCGATTGCGCTGGCAGTCCCGATGGCAGTGTCTTCTGGCCAGGCCTCAAATGGCGGGATTTTTGATGAGTGCTTCGGCGCCAGCTGTAGCAACGCTGTGGTCTTCGCCTCCACCAAATAATCGGCCCCGGCCGAACTCATATAATTTTGACATTTTGGAATAGAGCCCGCAGCTCTGCATGCGGTTATCTGCCCATTCGCTTCGGGTATCCCAGCATATATTGCGGCTATAAAAGCGCCCAAGCCTTTGCCGCTCAAAAGCCATTCTCAATACCATAACAAGGCTTTCAAAAGGCGCCTGATTGACGGGTCCCTTTTGGGAAACGATGAAACTTTGACGAAGATTTTATGATAGTTTTTTGACAACCGGAATTGCAAAACCTCACAAAGCGCAGCAATTGCGCCTTATCTGCTTCGAGCCGTTTACGCTAAAGGGCCGTAAACCAATTTTCAGCCCCTTTTAGGGCGCACCACCTGCGCCAAACCCGCCACCCTGTCACAAAAGCTTCAAGACTCGCCGATATGAGGCACGCTAAATTTCCGTTTAGAGGATTCTTCTAGCCGTGTTCGATATTTCTCTGTTTGCC
>JAJFFX010000018.1 GCA_021776455.1 Hyphococcus sp.
TTCGATAAACAATGGCGCGTTCCGGATACGAAAGTTTGGGATTACGTAAAAGCAGCGGGTATCGCGCTTGCGGACGCCGACAAGACGGTAGCCGGCGCTATCGACCGAAGCTGTGTTTTGTTTGAACGGTTTTGGGAACCATTGACGCTAGCGGTGTTGAACACGACGCCTGAGCGCGGGCAGGCGCGGCTGTTATGGAGCGTCATTCGTGAGACCTTCCTGCTTGGCGGGCAGGCATCAACGCCGTTGGTCGCCAAAAAAGGCCTCGGCCCGGCGTTTATTGACCCGGCCGTGAACTATATCGAAGCCAAGGGCGGGCTCATACGCTTCGGTGCGAGATTGCGCAGCGCCTGGATGGAAGGCGGCGCGGTCACTAGCCTTTCCTTCGCTGACGAGACGGTGACGCTGGAGGCGGGCGATCAGGTAATCTTCGCCATCCCGCCATCGCGCTTGAAACAAATAATGCCGCAGTTGGACCCGCCCAGTGACGATGCCAGCATTTTAAATGTGCATTTTCGCGTTCCTTCCGCGGCGCCGACAAAGGCGTTGGGCGAGGGGCCGTTCATTGCGCTGACCTCCAGCCTCGGGCAGTGGGTGTTTGTGCGCGATGACATTATCAGCGTGACAACCTCGGCGTCGGACGCCATCGGCGCTGACGACAAACCCAATGATGAGGTTGTTGAACAAATCTGGCGTGAAACACAGATCGCGCTGGAGATGGATACGCCCTATGACCGCGTCCGCGTCATCCGCGAGAAACGCGCCACACCGGACCAGTCGCCAGCCGGCGCCGCCAGGCGACTTAAGCCCGAGACCCAATATCGCAACCTGTTCCTCGCCGGAGACCATACCGACACCGGCGTGCCGGCGACGATCGAAGGATCGATTAGGTCGGGGAACACGGCGGCGGGGTTGGCGATGCGTGCGATTGCATGAAACATGCTGACAAGTTCATCGGTGTTGTCTGCGGGTTGAAATCCGAAGCGCAAGTGGTTGCGCGCGCGGTTGACGCATCGAACATTCGGGTCGGGGTTTCTGGCGCCAATGCTGCGCGTGCAGAGGAAATTGCGCGCGAATTTTGCAGTCAGGGTGCAACTGCGATCATAAGCGTTGGCGTTTCCGGCGGGCTCGATCCATCGTTGGCGCCAGGCGATTTGATTATTGGCGATCGGGTCCTTTGCGGCGCTGGAAAAGATTATCAAAGCGATCCGCGCTTATTAGATGCAATGGCGGATGAGCCCGCTAGTACGAAGGCGAAGGTCGGCGCTTTTTTCGGCGCTGACGAAATTATCGAAAGCACCGAGAAGAAGGCGACGCTCTATCGTGACCATGGCGCGCTTGGCGTTGATATGGAAAGCCATGGCGCGGCGCGTGCGGCCGCAAGTGTGGGCGTTGCCTTCCTTGCGATCCGCGCGATTGCTGACCCGGCGGACAGGGCCTTGCCGGCGGCGGCGCTGGGCGCCATCGCGGCCGATGGATCGACGCGCATGTTGGCGACTTTGGGCGCGGCACTGCGCGATCCCAAGCAGTTTCCCGCTTTGATGAAGCTCGGCGCAGACAGCTCAGCGGCGTTAAAAACCCTAGGCCGCGACCTCGGTCCGCTGTTTCGACGCCTTTTTCTCAGCCTCGATCTTTGACATTTCCGCTTCCACCAGCTTTTCGTGGACGTCTTCGGCGGGCCGGGCGTTAGAGAGATCAATCTCCGGCGCCATCGGGCCTTCGGTTTTGATCTTGAACATGTTCGGCAGCTTGAACATTTTCAGCGGGTTTTTAACCGCATCCATGGCCGCTGTCGGCTCATAGCCGCAATGGGCCATGCAGTTGGAGCATTTTTCATAAGCGCCGGTGCCGTACTGGTCCCAGTCGGTCGTTTCCATCAGTTCCTTGAATGACGATACATAGCCTTCGCCAAGCAGGTAGCAGGGTTTTTGCCAGCCGAAAACGCTGCGCGTAGGAGAGCCCCATGGTGTACATTTATATTCCTGGTTGCCGGCCAGAAAATCGAGGAACAAAGACGAGTGCGAGAAATTCCACAAGCGATTGCGGTCTTTGCCAATTTTGAAAATATCGCGGAATAGCTGTTTGGTTTTCTCACGCGACAGGAAGTGATCAGCGTCTTCGGCGCGCTCATAGGCGTAGCCCGGCGAGATCGTAATATTGACGCCAAGATCGGTGGCGAAGTCGAGATAATCGGCGACTTGTTTTGCCGTCATGTTGTCAAAGATGGTGGCGTTGACATTGACCTGAAAGCCGCGCTCCTGCGCTGCCTTAATCGCTTTGACCGCAATCTTGAAGGTGCCTTTTTGATCGACCGCGTGGTCGTGTTCTTCTTCAAGCCCATCGAGGTGAACGGAGAAAAACAAAAACGATGACGGCTTGAATAGGTCGAGCTTCTTTTCCAACAGCAGCGCATTGGTGCACAGTGAGACGAACTTTTTGCGCGCCACGATTCCCTCGACGATTTCACCGATATCCTTGTGGATCAGCGGCTCGCCGCCGGGGATGGCGACAACCGGCGCACCGCATTCGTCAACCGCGTCAAGGCACTCCTGAACCGACAGACGCTTATTCAGGATCGGCGCAGGGTAATCGATCTTACCGCAGCCCGGGCAAGCGAGATTGCAGCGAAACAGCGGTTCAAGAAACAGCACCAGCGGATATTTTTCGCGGCCCATAAGGGTTTGTTTGACCACATAGGCGCCGACGCGGGCTTGCTGGTGTAATGATACGGACATGTTCGTCTCCAGACGGTTCTTATTGTTACTTTAGACGTGTTCAATAGGATTGACGGCCCAGGCTTTCATCGCATCTTCCGGACGCGGAACATCAGCGAGTTCGCGCGGTAGCTTAAAATGCACGTTTTCTTCAACCCCGTCGAGGGTAGAAACCGCGACATCGCGATAGTTGCGCAACCGCGCGATTGTATCTTGAACCAGGCTCTCCGGCGCTGAAGCGCCAGCGGTTATACCAACACGTTGCACACCCTCTAGCCAGGCGGGGTCAAACATCGATGCGTCTTCGATCAGATAGCTGGGAATGTGATTATTCTCACCGATTTCGCGAAGACGGTTGGAATTTGAAGAATTGTGTGCGCCGACCACTAGCAACAGATCGACCTCTTTGGCCATGGCGATGACGGCGGTTTGCCGGTTTTGTGTGGCGTAGCAAATGTCTCTGGTGTCGGGCCCGATAATATTTGGAAAGCGTTTTTTGAGCGCGGCGATGACGTCCTTGGTGTCGTTCACCGATAGCGTGGTTTGCGTGACGAAGGCGACGCGATTTTCATCAGTGACGTTTAAGGCCCCGACTTCGTCCGCCTCGCAAAGAACATGAACGGTTCCCGGAATTTGCCCGAGTGTGCCTTCGACTTCCGGGTGGCCAATATGACCGATGAGGACAATGTCGTAACCCTTCTCGGCGTAGCGGCGGCCTTCCTTGTGCACTTTGGTGACCAGCGGGCAGGTTGCGTCAATCACGTCCAGCAATCGCTCAAGCGCGCCGTTCTCGACTTTTTTTGCAACGCCATGGGCGGAAAATACGGTCACCGCGCCGGTCGGGACTTCATCGACTTCCTCAACGAAGATTGCGCCGCGCGCGCGCAACGTATCGACGACGAATTTGTTGTGAACAATCTCGTGGCGTACATAGACCGGGGCGCCGAATTTCTTCAACGCCCGCTCAACGATATCGATGGCCCGCTCAACGCCGGCGCAAAAGCCGCGCGGTTGCGCTAGCAGAACATTTAGCTTTTCGGTCGCCGGCATAGCGCCCCCTCTTAATCCAGAACATTTACTCTATGCGTTATTTCACGCGACCATGAGGCCGGCAACCTCGCCCGGCGGGTTGATTCCGGCTGATATAGCGGTTCTGGGGCTGCTGTGCAAAACACCAACGATCACTTATTTTTGTCCAACATTGCAACCCTCAGTGGTGGTGATGCTGCTTGGCGCAGCCGCAGCGCTCGTGTAGCGTTCGCCTTTCGGGGTATGAGTTAAGGGGTTTTCATGTTCAAGATGTTTTCTAAAGGCGGCAGTGAGGGATCATGGCCGCTTTCGAAGATCGCTGCGGCGTTGAAAAACGCCTATGGGACAGTTGATATACTGGGAGAAGACGGGCCGTTAAAGGTCTATGGCGTCCAGGAAAATGGGGTTAATTTTGTTGTTGCCCTGATGCAGTCTGCGACCGGCTCCGGCAAGGTGGTGGAAATTGGCTTTCTGGCGCGGTTTGTCGGATTCTCGCTCACCGTGCAGGCGATTGAAGGGCTCAACCGCAATCTGCATATCAGCGTCGCCGCCTTGGAGGGCGAGGATCTGTTCTTGATGGCGGGCCTCCAGATTACAGGCAACTATGATGGCGGCCAGTTTGCGCTGGTGCTGGAGGCGTGGCGGCGTGATCTGATGGTGATGCTGCATGGCTTGAGCGGCAATCAGGCGTCGATGACGGCGGCGTTTCCGGCGGCTAAAATGGCGGCGGCGCGCAAGTTCGCGACCAACAGGGCCCCCGATGCTGAGCCGGGTGCTGACTTTGACATGCTGTCGAGTTTCTTCGGCGCGGAGGCGTCCAAAGAAATTTGCGATGAATGCGGCGGCAAGGGCAAGCGCGGGTTAATCGCGCGGACCTGCGTAGACTGCGACGGGTCAGGCTTTGTTGCGCCACACCGTCACTAATTTGTCAGGCTGGCATTGAGCCGGCCTAACGGGCGCGCTAGAGCACGATCAATTTTGTCAACGCAGATCGTGCTCTAGAGTCTTAGCGCGCGTGATCGAACCGGAAAACCGGGTTCCACTTTACCTGATCACGGGCTATTAGCCGCGCTCGTTTTGCAATGTGAAGGCGTGCCATGTCTGTATTTACGCAAACCATCAAGGTAACCGCCGGGCTGGTGGAAGCCGCGCTTAATCAGTTTCTGCCGACCCAGGACGGCCCGCTCGGCCGGGTGGCGGACGCTATGCGCTGGGGCGCGCTCGACGGCGGCAAAAGGTTGCGCCCGTTTCTTGTGGTCGGCGCGGCGGACATGTTTGATTGCCCACGCTCGCGCTCGGTCCGGGTCGGCTGCGCGGTGGAAATGATCCATTGTTACAGCCTCATCCATGACGACCTGCCGGCGATGGATGATAGCGATCTGCGGCGCGGGCGGCCTTCGGTCCATAAAAAATATGACGATGCGACGGCGATCCTTGCAGGCGACGCCTTGTTGACTCAGGCGTTTGAAATTCTGGCGGGAGAAGAAACCCATCCGGACGGAAATATCCGCTGCGCACTGGCGCTTGAGCTCGCCCGAGCGAGCGGCAAGGCCGGTATGGTCGGCGGTCAAATGATTGATATCTATGCCGAGCAAAAGAATTTCGATCTTGCCGGCGTCACGCAATTACAGCGCCTGAAAACCGGCGCCCTCATTCGCTTTTCGGCGATTGGCGGCGGTATTGTCGGCGGCGGCTCGGTGGATGAGATCGCAGCACTGAGCGCTTATGCGGAAGACCTCGGTCTCGCCTTCCAGATTGTTGACGACATTCTTGACGCCACCGGTGATGCGCAAGCGCTCGGCAAACCGGTCGGACAAGACAGCGAAATGGACAAGGCGACCTTCATCAAGCTGTTCGGAATGGACGGTGCCAAAGCAAAAGCCGCCGAGCTGATTGAAAGCGCGAAAGCGCATTTGGACAGGTTTGGGGATGTTGCCTCGCCGCTAAAGGGCGCGGCAGATTTTGTGTTTGAGCGGAAGAGCTAAGTTAGGGGATAGAGAGTGGGGAATAGAGCCTGTTCCAAAGCGAACTGAATTATTTTTAATCAGTTAGCACCGATGAACTCTTCCTCGTGTCATTGCCGAACTTGTTCCGGCAATCCAGAGCTGAAAATGGCGGAAAGTTTCTGGATCACCGGGGCAAGCCCGGTGATACGTACTTCTTTTTGAGTCAGACACTTAGGGAATAGGGGGTAGACCGCTTCAACTAATCCCTAATCCCTGCTTTAACTCACTGCTTCCGCTTCCAGCCGACCCAACAATGCATCAACCCCATTCGTCGCAATAAACGATGAAAACTCTTCGCGTTTGACAAGCATGATGGAGACGCCGGAGACGATGATGTCGATGGCTTTGCGGTCGCCGGATCGCAATTCACGCACGCGCCAGTCGACCATGATCGGTGCGTTGTCCTTGCGCTCAAACTGGGTGCGGACAATGACATCGCGCGCGCCGATCTCTTTGGCATCAACCACCTCAAGCGGCTTGCCGACAATTTCATCAAACTGCTCGGCATAGAGTTTTGTAATGTATTGCGGGAAAATTTCGTTGTAGCGCGCGGTTTGTTCATCGCTCATGGTTTTGCGCGTAGCGCCGAGCATGAACTTGCCGATGGTGTTGAGCGCGAGGCCGTCGGCCAGCACCACGCGGAAATTCTCAAGCCTTGTCGTCTCGTCGGCAGTTTCATCCGTGAGGGCGACGGTGGCGCCATTGGTCAGCGCTTTGGCAAAGGCGACTGCGGCATCGATCCGCGAATTTTCAGCTTCCGCCACCGCTGGCTCGTCAGCCGCCTGGATCGGCGTCGTAACCGAGGCCGCAGCGATCAGCGCGGCGAAAATGCGAACCCGAGACATAAACATCGATACTACCCTGTCATGATGCGCGGACGAAAAGCCGGCGCGAGATTTGAAATTATATGGTCTGATTGCGGCGCTATTCCAGCACCATGCCGACAATAAGATGGCGAGTGTGGTTTTTGGTCTGCAGGAAGGCTTGCAAAACAATTAACCTAAGTTCACCGGACTGGTATGTAGTTGATTGTTTCTTCTAGCTATTACGGCGATTGGTCATAGTTTCAAGGCGTTTTTTAAGGCGCTTGTCGGCGTAATTAAAGGCCGCCGGCAAAACCACCAGAGTACAGATTAAGGTGATGGCGAGGGCGATGGTCAGCAACTCGCCCATGCTGGCGGTGCCGCGATGCGGCGACAGCATCAAACTGCCAAAGGAGGCGACCGTCGTCAGCGCTGCAAACAGGACCGCCCGCGGCGTTGATGTGCCATAGACGCCTTCTCCGGCGGTCACCTGATCGTGGCGCATGACCAGATGAATACCGCTATCGACGCCAATGCCGATTAGCAGCGGCAAGACGATGACATTTGCATAGTTAAACGGCGCATCCAGCAAAACGCCGGTCGCTGCAGTCAGGATCGCGGCGAGCAACAATGGAAACAGGACCAGCAGCACGGTGAGGATGCGCCGCACCAGGAGCCACAAAAATACAGCGATCACCGCAAAGGCGATCAAGGTCGCCTGTAGCATCGCGTTGGAAATAACCTCGCCAGCTTTTTTCGATTGTAACGCGCCGCCGGTGAGGTCGGGAAACAATTTTTCGACATCGCTAACAAAAGCATTCAGCGCGTTATTGTCGCGAAGGTCCTGTTTGGGAAGAATATCGACGCGCCAGGTACCGTCCGCCGATAAATACCGCTCACGTAAAGAGGCGGGCAAACTATCGACATCAATATAATCAGCGTTCATTTGCTCGGACAAGCGGCCAACCAGTTGCGGCCAATAGCGAAAAATATTCTGCTCAAGGCGCTCGATAGCGGCTGGATTATTGGCCGCCGTCAAATCGCCAAGCAGGGCGGCGAGGCGTGCGCCCGAGCCTTCCGTATACGCTTCTTCGAGCCGGGCCTGTAATTTGGCTATACCCTCAATCGCAGGCGGGCCGGCAATGCTGGCGGGCTCGGCGGCGAGCGCGAACACGAGTGTTCCCGCCGCAAAATCGATTAATTCGAGCTTTTCGTCCTGATCCTCAGGCACAAAATCCGGCAATGACCGGGTGCTGGCGACCGATGGCAGCGCCGCCGCTTCGGTTGAGGTCTGGCGCGCGGCTTCTTCGCTACCGACCAGCCGGGTCAGCCGATAAGGCACGGTTGCAGCGTCGTCAAACAGCAAATTGAAACCGATGACGGAGGGCGCCTTGGGGTTGCGCAGTGACATTTGGTCGGCGTCAAAACGCACTTTCGGCATCAACAAGAGCGCAAAGATACCGATCAGAATGGTCATAAACGCAACCGGTCCCGCGACCTTCGACAGCGATTGAAAAATAGCGCGGATGCGTCCGCTTCGTTTTCTGATTTTCGCGGCGGGAAGACGCGCCAGCGCCGCTGGCAGGAAAGTGACGGAAACCATAAAGGCGATAATCACCCCGGCGGCGGAAATCATCCCAAGTTGAGCGATGCCGTCGAACTTCGTTGGCACAAAAGATAAAAATGCCAGCGCGGTTGTCGGCGCGGCCAGCGCCATCGCCGGGCCAACCTCATGCAAGGCGCCGGTGAGCGCGGCTGCGTTATCCTGGCCATCATCGCGACGCTCTTGCACATGTAAGAGGAGGTGAATGGCAAAATCGAGACCCAGTCCGATCAGCAACACCGTAAAGGCGACCGAAACCAGGTTTAACTCGCCCATAAAAGCGGCCGCAAAAGCTGACGTCAAAACCAATGTGATGATAAGGCCGGTCAAGGTTAGCACCACCATTGCCGCGGAGCGATAACACAGCAGCAAAAGCAGGCTCACCAAGATCAGCGAAAGCGCCATCGATAGGCCGATACCGGTGGTGACCGCTTCCAGTTCTTCCACCCGTAAGGCCGGATCGCCGGTGACATAGGCCTCGACCCGGCCGTTATATTTTTCAGACAACGCGTCAATTTCGCCGCGCAGAACTTCAATACCGGCTTTGGCGGGTTGCAGCCGTGTGAAGTCTAGCACCGGTGTTGCGTAAAGCAGGCGCGTATGGCTGTCGCTGGCGCCGATTTTCTCGTCCAACGCACCCATCCATGAAAACGGCTTAACCTCCGCTTCAATGCTCGCCTCGACGACACCGCCTAGCTCTTTGTAGAGCTGTTGCAGCGTGTCCTGCCCGAGGTCAGATCGCTCGGCGAGTTTGTCGTTATCGGCAAGAGTGGTGAATAACGTGCCTATGGTTGGGCTTTTGATCAGGGTTTCAATCAGCCCGGAGGCTTTCGACATCTGCGTCAGCCGGTCTTCAAGTGCGCTTTCATTGAGATAGAGCAATCCGTTTTCCTGGAAAAATGGCTCTTGCGCGGGGGCGAACACGCTTGTGAAGGCAGTCCTTTCGTTAGCGACCTTAGTGCGTAGATCGGCGATGAAGCTGTCTGCCTCGTCCAGCGTTTTTGCCTGCGCGATGACAATGATGTCTGTCTTGGTCTGCGGAAACGCCTCGCGCAGAGCCGCCGCGCGAACCTGAAATGGCAGCGACGGATCGAGCATAGCGCTGGTGTCGGTGTTCACCTTGAGATGGGTTGCGGCGTAATAGCCAGCCAATCCTGTCACTGCCAGGAAGCCCAGCGCCAGCGCCAGACCGCCGCGCCGCGCTGCATTCGCCCAGGCGATCAGAATTTGCTCTATTAAATGCAACATTTTAGCGGTGTCTGATTGCCCCGGATTGAAGGAATGGCCCAAACTTTGTTCTACGGCGACTATAGAAGTGTTCGCCCCGGAATGAAAAGCGTCGCGGGGCTCCTTGCGGGGCCTTGCTGCCTTCGCTAGTCCTTTCGGTCATGAGCAATATCAACAGTTTCGCGGCTGATCTTGGCTTCCTGGACGACAAGCGGGCTGAAATGACCTCGGCATTGCGGGCTTGGTGCGCCATCAATTCCGGCAGCGGCAATCTTGAGGGCCTGAAACGCATGCATGCAGCCCTCAGCGACGCCTTTGGCGGGCTCGGCGCGGATGTTGAAGCCGTGGCCTCAAAGCCGCACCAGATCGTCACCAACGAAGGCGCGGCGGAGGCCAAACCGATTGGCAATATGCTGCGCCTGGTCAAGCGGCCGCAGGCGCCAGTGCGGGTGTTGCTGGCCGGGCATATGGATACCGTTTTTGCCGCAGATCATCCGTTTCAGGGCGAGAAATTTTTAGACGATGACAGATTAAATGCGCCGGGCGCCGCCGACATGAAGGGCGGCCTGCTTGTCATGCTTTATGCGTTGAAAGTGATTGAGCAATCTGAGTTCGCCGACAGGATTGGTTATGAGGTGCTGATCAACGCCGATGAAGAAATCGGCTCGCATGGCTCGGCGCATATGTTGGAGGCGGCGGCAAAGCGCGCGCAATTTGCATGCGTTTATGAACCGGCGCTCGCCGACGGTACGCTCGCCGGCGCACGCAAAGGCTCGGGCAACTTTGCAGCGGTCATTCGTGGCAAGAGCGCTCATGCGGGACGCGAACATCACCTCGGCCGCAACGCACTTGCCGCCGCTGCGGAATTTATCACTGGCGTTGATAAGCTAACCGGCGCGCGCGAAGGCTTGACGGTAAATGTCGCGCGCGTTGACGGCGGCGGTCCGAACAATGTTGTGCCGGGGCTGGCGGTAGTGCGGTTTAACGTGCGCCTTGAACAGCCCGGCGACGCCGACTGGTTTTTGGCGCAACTCGGTTCGCTGATCGAGCCGATAGATAGCCGCGAGGGCTATGAGGCGGAATTGACCGGCGGATTTACCCGCCCGCCAAAGCCGATGACGCCGGACCTTAAGGCTTTTTTTGAGGCGCTGAAGGCGACCGGCGCCGAGCTTGGCCTTGATATCGCCTGGCAGCCGACCGGCGGGTGTTGTGACGGCAATAATATCGCCGCGGCCGGCATTCCGGTGATCGATACGCTCGGCGTGCGCGGCGCCAATATTCATTCAGCGCAAGAATATGCTGCGCTTGACAGTCTGGTGGAGCGCGCGAGGCTTTCCGCGTTGTTGCTGTTAAAAATTGCCGCTGGCGATATCGCCATCCCTGGCGACGGCGAGACAAAGGAGCCAAGCCGATGACGCAGGCCTTTATGCGCCCGGTTCGGGCGGAAGACTTCGACCAGATTCTAGCGCTTGCCAAGCAGTCCGGCGGCGGTATGACCAACCTTCCGCCGGAACCGGCGGCGTTGCGTCCGCGGATTGAATTTGCCTGCGAAAGCTATGCACAAAACGCTGTAGAGCCCGGCGGTGAAGTCTACATGATGGTGCTCGAAAGCGACGGTAAAGTGATCGGGACGTCGGCGGTGTTTTCGGCAATCGGTTTGGAACATGGCTTTGTCAATTATCGCATCAACAAGAGTGTGCACGTTTCCAAACAACTGAAAAAACGCGTGGAGCGGCGGCTTTTAGTGCCGACGCACGATTTTACCGGATGTTCTGAAGTCGGCTCGCTGTTTCTCTCGCCGGAAGCGCGTGGCGGCGGTTATGGCAAGTTTCTGGCCAAGACGCGGTATCTTTTCATTGCTCTGCATCGGCAATTGATCGCCTCACCGGTTTGTGCGGAGCTGCGCGGCTGGCGCGGGCCGAATGGCGAACAGCCATTTTGGGAGGCGCTCGGTAAACCGTTTTTTGATATGGAATTTGAAGTCGCCGATGTTGCCAACTCTGCTATGGGCAATCAGTTCATCGCCGATCTGATGCCGCGCCACCCGATCTATGCATCACTTCTGCCGAAGGCGGCCCGCGATATTTTGGGCAAGCCGCATGATGGCGCCGCGCCGGCCTTCAATATGCTATTGAAGGAGGGCTTTTCCTATCGCGGTTATATTGATGTGTTTGACGGCGGGCCGCTGGTCGATGCGGAGATCGACGACATTGAGACGATCAAGAAAAGCAAGATGCTGACGGTGTCGGCAATCGCAGAGGTTGGCGCCGCGCCGTTAATGTTGATGGCCGCCGGACACCTGACATCATTCCGGGCGACGCGTGCGCCGGCAACGGTTGTTGGCGATGCAGTTTCGATTGATGCGGAGACAGCAAAAACCCTCGGCGTTAAAAAAGGCGACGCAGTGCGGGCGATAGAGTGGTGATAGGATGGCCAACAAAATTCTGATTAACGGCATGTGGCGTGATGGCGCGGGCGCGCAATTTACCAGCCTCGATCCGTCGACGGGCGAGACCCTGTGGTCGGGCGCTGCGTCAACCAAGGAAGATGTCGCCAGCGCTGTCTCGGCTGCGCGCGGCGCGTTTGAACCCTGGGCGCTGACGCCTATCGTGGAGCGCATCGAAATTATGGAGCGTTATCGCGAGCTAATTGAACGCGACAGTGATGACCTTGCTAAGTTGATCGCGCGCGAGACCGGCAAGCCGTTCTGGGAAACCAAGACTGAGGCCGCCGCCGTCGCCGGCAAGGTCAATATTTCTATCCGCGCCTATCATGAGCGCACCGGCGAGCGCCAGAGCGTCGCCGGCGCAACTCACGCGGTATTGCGTCATAAGCCGCATGGGGTGATGGCGGTGTTGGGGCCGTATAATTTTCCGGCGCATTTGCCTAATGGTCATATTGTTCCCGCGCTGATCGCCGGCAACACGGTTGTCTTCAAACCGTCCGAACAAACCCCGGGTCCGGGCGCCTTTATTGTCGAGCGAATGGTCGAGGCGGGAGTTCCCGATGGCGTGATTAATCTGGTGCAGGGCGCGCGTGAAACCGGCGAGGCGCTGACGGGCGCTGAGGGCGTTAATGGCGTCTTGTTCACCGGCGGCGCCAAAACGGGGGTTGCGATCCACAAACAATTTGCCGGCCGGCTCGACGTTATTCTGGCGCTCGAACTTGGCGGCAACAATCCGCTGATCTGGTGGGATACGGACGATATTGACGCCGCCGCTTTGGCGGTAGTGCAATCGGCGTTTTTGACCACCGGTCAACGTTGTACCTGTGCGCGACGGTTGATCGTTCCTGAAGGTGCGGTTGGCGACCGGGCGATCGCGGCGCTAACGACGCTCACCGACCGATTGATTATCGGCGCGCCGTTTGACGACCCGCAACCCTTTATGGGACCGGTGGTTTCGTCGAAAGTAGCCGAGGGGCTAGAGCGCGCCTTCGACCAGCTGGTTGATGCCGGCGGCGCGGCGATCCGCAATCTTAGTCAGCGCGATGAGAGCGGTGCGTTTGTGACGCCGGGCATCGTTGATGTTACAGGCGTTGATGCTGTGCCCGATGAGGAACATTTCGGACCACTCCTCAAAGTCTGGCGCGTTAAAGACTTTAACGCCGCGATAGCCCGCGCCAACGCCACAAAATTTGGCCTTTCCGCCGGGATTTTATCCGATGACAAATCAAAATGGGAGACCTTCCTGACGCTGAGCCAGGCCGGCATCGTCAACTGGAACCGCCAGACTACCGGCGCCTCGGGCGCATCTCCCTTCGGCGGCATCGGCGCCTCAGGCAATCACCGCCCTAGCGCTTATTACGCAGCGGATTACTGCGCCTATCCGGTGGCGTCGATGGAAGCGGAGCAATTGCTGGTGATGGCGGATGGTCAGGTCGGGGTGCGGGGATAATGGCAAAAAATATAAATGACCCACACAGAATATAATTTTGACGGCCTGATCGGTCCGACTCATAATTACGCCGGGCTGTCCTTTGGCAATCTTGCTTCGGCGACCAACGCTGGCGCGGCGTCGAACCCGCGCGAGGCGGCGTTGCAGGGGTTGGCGAAAATGCGCGCGGCGATGGACCTGGGGCTAGGGCAGGGGTTTTTACCGCCGCAGGACCGTCCGCACCTCAAAACCTTGCGGGCGCTGGGTTTTTCCGGGACGGACAAACAAATCATCAACAAGGCCGGCAAGGCCGACCCGCAATTACTGGCCAATTGCTATGCCGCTTCATGCATGTGGACGGCGAATGCGGCGACGGTGGCGCCGTCGCCGGATGCGCGCGACGGCAAGGTGCATTTCACACCGGCAAATCTCGCCGCGAATTTTCACCGCTCGATTGAGGCAGATACAACCGCGCGGGTGCTGGCGCATATTTTTAACAGCGAGAAATATTTCGCCCATCACCCACCGCTGCCGGGGGCGATGCATTTTGGCGATGAGGGCGCCGCCAATCATGGACGATTGGCGCCGGAGCACGGCGCGCCGGGCGTTCATCTGTTTGTCTATGGCGAAGACGGAAAGAGGTTTCCCGCACGACAAATACTGCGCGCCAGCCAGGCGGTTGCGCGGAGGCACCAGCTCGACCCTGACAAAACCGTATTTATTCAACAATCAGCCGCCGCGCTCGATGCCGGCGCGTTCCACAATGATGTCCTAGGCGTCGCCAATGGAACGGTTTTGTTCCTGCACGAACAGAGTTTTGCTGACCGGGAAGCGGCCTTTAGCGCGATACGCAAGGCCGCACCCTTCGTTGAGATCGTCGAGGCGTCAGCCTCGCAAGTCTCGCTCGAAGATGCGGTCCAATCATATCTTTTCAATTCACAACTGGTGACGCTTCCCGGCGGCGAAGCAGCGCTGATTATGCCGATTGAATCAGAGGAGAACCCTCGTGTTAAAGATTTCCTGGATCAAACGGTTGCGAAAAATAACCCGATCAACCGGGTGATCTTCAAAAATGTTCGCGAAAGCATGAGAAACGGCGGCGGACCGGCTTGCCTGCGTTTGCGGGTGATACTGTCAGAGGAAGAGGCCGCCGCCGCGAACCAGCATTTCATTCTCGATGAGGCGAAAATCACCAATCTGGAAGCATGGGTGAAAGCCCACTATCGGGATCGGCTGACGCCGGACGATCTGCGCGACCCGGCGCTGATGAATGAGAGTTTCTCCGCCATGGAAGCCCTGACGGACATCCTTGGCCTCGGGGCTTTTTACGACTTCCAGTGCTAAAAGCCGCCTTCTTCGAGTCTGTTTCAAGATGGGACACGGATCTTGTTGAACAGTAGGCGTAGATTAATGATTTATTGCTAGCAATAGCACGGATATCTTAGGGGCGAGCGTGCGATGAAGAACGTGCCGGCGGGCAACCAGCCTATGTCGCCTGAGGCCGATGCGTCTGTCGTTTCGGGCCTCATTGCGACCGCGCTGACGCGCCATCACCAGCTAAAGACCAGGCTAATAATCGCTCTCGTTGGGGCCGTCATTTTGTGGTCGGCCACCAATGCGGTTATCGCCGCCTTGTGGATCGGCGCCGTTTTCATCAGTCAGTTTATCGATGTGTATGCATGGCGCTCATTGCGCGACGCTGACCGGACTACGCCGCCCAGCCGTCACGAATGGGTCATGATTTGCGGCTCAGTGGCGCAGACGGGTGTGGTCTATTCATTTTTTCCGGTGCTGCTTTGGTTTCTGTGGGGGGAGCCAGGCAAAGTGTTCGGCGTTGTATGGCTTTGCGGCGCGCTATTGCACGCAATACTGCTTATGCATCATGAACGCCGGACGTTTATTGCCGCCCTAACGCCGCATCTTTTCTATTTTTTCGGCCTGCCGCTTTATAGTCTGATCACCGGAAATCACCTTGAACGCTGGCCGGCGGTAGCAATTTTAATCGTCGGTGCAATCTATATGGGTCACCTCTTGGTGGCATTCCGGGAAAATGAAAAAAGCAGCGCCGGTATGCGCCAAGCGCGCGAGCACGCCGTTGAACGACAAGCGGCCGCAGAACACGCCAATCAGGCGAAATCGGCGTTTCTTGCTAATATCAGCCATGAAATCCGTACACCCATGAATGGTATTCTCGGCATGGCCGCCGCGCTTGAAAGCGGTGCGTTAAGCTCTGCTCAGGCCAAGCAGGTCAAAATCATTCGCGATAGCGGCGATATGTTGCTGACGATCCTGAACGACCTGTTGGATTTTTCAAAGATCGAGGCGAACCATATCGAGTTTGAGGCGGCGCCGTTTAATTTTTCGGAAATTGTTGAAACCGTTGAAAGCCTCCATCGTCCGCAAGCTGAAAAGAAAAACCTTTCCCTTACCGCCCTGTGTGAAGGCGACGGCGAAGTGGAGTGGATCGGCGATGCCCATCGCATTATTCAGGCGCTGCACAATCTGGTCTCCAATGCGATTAAATTTACGGACGATGGCGGCGTGACGGTGCGGTTCGTTATTCCGTCTTCTACGAGCGCTCCCATACGTATTGAGGTGAAAGATACCGGGATTGGCGTCAGCGAAAGCCAGGCGGCGCGGATTTTTGAACCGTTCACCCAGGCTGACGTTACGACCACGCGAAAATATGGCGGCACCGGGCTCGGGCTTTCGATCACCAAAGGGTTGATTGAGGCTATGGGCGGGGCGCTCAGTGTTCAATCGACGCCGGGTGCGGGTGCGACCTTCACCGTTAAATTGCCGTTGGAGCGCGCTACCGGTGCTGAGCGTTCTGTCGCTATAACGGCGTCAGCGCCGACGGCCGTCACCGAAGCGGTTGTTGAAAAATTGCGCATACTCGCTGCCGAAGACAATATTGTGAACCAAGCGGTGCTTAAAAACTTCCTCTATGCAGCCGGCCATGATGTTGAATTTGTGGAAAACGGCTTGCTCGCTGTTGAGGCCTGTAAGACCCAGGATTTCGATATAGTTTTGATGGATATTTCCATGCCGGTCATGGATGGCGTTGAGGCTTTGAGAGAAATTCGGTTTTTAGAGCGCGATCGCGACGTCAAATCCGGCGTGCCGATGATTGCGGTTTCCGCGCATGCCATGCGCCAGCAAATTGATGAGTATCTACAAGCGGGGTTTGACGGATATATCACCAAGCCGGTGAAGCCGGCGCAGCTTCATTCTGAAATAGCGCGCGTGATCGAAAGCTACCGCGATGCTGCTATCCCCGCCGCTGCGGCTCCGGGAGCGGCATAACCACCTTGCGCTCCACTTCGCGCAAAGTGAAACTCGATTCGACTGTAGCAATATTCGGCATGCGAAGAATAGTTTCAGACAGAAATGTCTCATACGACGCTAATGTCGGAACTAGCACCCGGATGAAATAGTCAAATTTTCCGGTGACCAGATAGCACTCCATCACTTCTGTACGCTTTTGAATTTCCGCCTCGAACTCGCGCAGGGTCTTGTCGTCTTCGCGTTCGAGCTTGACGAGAATGATCACCGTTACATTGACACCCAATGCCTCGCGGTCGACTTCGGTATGGTAACCCTTGATGATGCCATCAGTTTCGAGCCGCCGCAGGCGGCGCAGGCATGGTGTTGGCGACAGGCCAACGCGGTCAGCAAGTTCGGCGTTGGTGATGCGCGCATTTTCCTGCAAGTGTCTCAGTATCTTGTGGTCGATATGGTCGAGCTTCATAGGCTTCTTTCCTCGAATGTATTAATTATTTAGCATTTTCTGCTAAGCGTCAAGGTGTGGCGCAAATGTTTGCACGAAAGAACTTTGCGGCTTTACTTATATTGCGCCGCGCCGGTGAGGCTTTGCGTCGGGCTATACCTGCAAATAGAGATTTCTCGTAAGGAGACCCCCGGATGGATAGTCGTGATATACCGACGGCAGGCTGGCAAAGAGTTGTTCATTTCACCGATGAAAGAGCCGGGCTGGATGCGATTATCTCCATTCATGACGCGACGCTTGGACCCGGCTGCGGCGGTTGTCGGATCTATCCGTATGAAAATTTTGAGGCGGCGCTGGAAGATGTGAAAAACCTTTCGCGCGGCATGACCTTTAAAAATGCGCTGGGCGGCATTCCTTTTGGCGGTGGAAAGGCGGTGATTATTGCGGACCCGAAAACCGACAAAACGCCGGAATTGCTGCGCGCCTTTGGCGCGGCGGTCGATAGTCTGGGCGGGCTTTATTATACGGCGGAAGATAGCGGCGTCACCGAAGGCGACATGGAGACAATTCGCTCGGTCACGCCCTACGCCGCCGGCGTCGATAAGGGTGGCATTGGCGGCAACCCGTCGCCCTTTACCGCACGCGGCGTTTGGCGCGGCGTCCAGGCGGCAGCGCGTTACAAGCTTGGTGTTTCTTCCCTTAAAGGTCTGCACATATCTATCCTTGGCGTTGGTGCAGTCGGCATGGAGCTGGCCCGGCTGATTCACGAAGAGGGCGGCCGCCTGACCGTGGCGGATGTCAATCCGGCGGCGGTGGAGGAGGCGCGCCAGCGTTTTGGCGCAGATGCGGTAAGCCCGGAGGATGCCATTACCGTTGACGCCGACATTTTCAGCCCTTGTGCACTCGGCGGTTCGATTAATGTCGATACGGTAGAAAAGCTGAGGGCTAAAATCATTGCTGGCGCGGCGAACAATCAGCTAAAAACCCCTGACATGGGCGTGCGCCTGCTAGAGCGCGGCATACTTTACGCGCCCGACTACGTCATCAACGCCGCCGGCGTGATCAGCGTCGGGCTTGAAATCCTCGACCGCTGGAGCGAAGTAGACATGACTTGGAGGATCGACAAAATTGGCGATACGCTGATGGAAATTTTCGACCGCGCAGAGCGAGAAAACCGGACGACCGGAGAAGTTGCCGATGAACTGGCGCTTGAAGTGATCGCGCGGGGAAGAAAAGCGGCTTAAGCGTCGCAAAGGAGCAATCATGGCCGACCAGGACCCTATCGTAATAGCCGGTATGGCGCGAACGCCGATTGGTAATTTTCTCGGCGCCTATAATGGCATTAAGGCGACTGAGCTTGGCGCCCGCGCGATTGAAGCCGCACTGACCCGCGGCGGCGTGAAGCCGGGCGACATCGACGAAGTGTTGATGGGTTGTGTGCTGCCGGCCGGTCTCGGTCAGGCGCCGGCGCGCCAGGCCTCGCTCAGCGCCGGGCTGCCGCAATCGACCGGCTGCACCACCGTCAACAAGATGTGCGGCTCGGGCATGAAAACAGTGATGATGGCTTATGACTCCATTCTCGCGGGCGCCAACGATATTGTTGTCGCCGGCGGCATGGAATCGATGACCAACGCACCGCATCTTTTGCCAACCGGGCGCAGCGGCATTAAGTTCGGACACGGAAAGATTTTCGACCATATGGCGATTGATGGTCTGGAAGACGCTTATGAGCCGGGCAAAGCGATGGGTGTGTTTGCCGAAAAATGCGCCCGCGAATGGCAGTTCTCGCGCGAAGAACAGGACGAGTATTCTATGCGTTCCGTCACAAGGGCGCAGACCGCCATCGCCGATGGCTCGTTTAAGGCGGAGATTGTTCCGGTAGAAGTTAAAACTCGCAAAGGCGCGGTAACAATTGAAGATGATGAAAAGCCTGGCCTGGTTGATGCGGCGAAAATCCCCAACTTACGCGCCGCGTTTGAAAAGAACGGCACGGTGACGGCCGGCAACGCCTCGGCGATTTCTGATGGCGCGGCGGCGATGGTCTTGATGCGGCAGTCCACGGCGGAGGCCAAAGGCGCCAAACCCGTCGCGCGTATTGTCGCGCATTCCACTCATGCGCAGGAGCCGGAATGGTTCACCACCGCGCCGATCGCCTCGATTGCGGCGGTGTTGGAAAAAGCCGGCTGGGCAACCGATGACGTCGATCTCTTCGAGATTAACGAGGCGTTTTCCGTAGTGCCGCTGGCGGCGATGCGCGAATTGAAACTGTCGGAGGACAAGGTCAACATTCATGGCGGCGCGGTCGCCCTCGGCCACCCCATTGGCGCCTCGGGCGCACGCATCTTGGTGACGCTGATCAGCGCCTTACAAAAAACCGGCGGCAAAAAGGGTGTGGCGAGCCTGTGCATCGGCGGCGGCGAAGCGACGAGCGTTGCGGTTGAATTGGTTTGACCCACCACGGTCATCCCGGATGCATCGCAGCACCCGCGCGCGAAGGCGCGCAATTTATGATTCGACCGCCTTCGCGGTCGGGGTGATGCTATGCGGGTCCGGGGTCGTTTTAGGATGTAGCTATTTCGCGGTGAGCGATCCCGTGCTAGCAGCGCGTCATCAAGTTGACGCACCCCGTTGAACGAATTCGTTCAACGGTATGACGAGGGCAAAAAAACCATGACGGCCAAACAAACCTTCAACTGGCAGGATCCGCTGCTCCTTGAATCCCAGCTTTCAGACGAAGAGCGGATGATCCGTGATGCGGCGCGCGGTTATGCGCAGGACAAACTGATGCCGCGCGTCATTCAGGCGAACCGCGAGGAGCGCTTCGACCGTGAGATCATGACCGAGCTCGGCGCGCAAGGGTTTCTCGGCGCGATGGTGGCGGAGGAATATGGTGGCGGCGGCGCCGGTCATGTGGCTTACGGGTTGATCGCCCGCGAGGTTGAGCGCGTAGACAGCGGTTATCGCTCGGCGATGTCGGTGCAGTCGTCCCTCGTTATGTATCCGATTGAGGCATTCGGAACTGAGGAGCAAAAGAAAAAATACCTGCCCAAGCTCGCCACCGGCGAATGGGTCGGGTGTTTTGGCTTAACTGAGACCGATGGCGGGTCCGACCCTGGCGCGATGCGCACCCGCGCTGAAAAAGTTCAGGGCGGCTACATGCTCAAGGGCTCCAAAATGTGGATCACCAATTCGCCGATTGCTGATCTCGCGGTGGTCTGGGCGAAACTGGATGGCGAAATTCGCGGCTTCATTGTTGACCGCGACACGGAAGGGTTCACCACCCCGAAGATTGAAGGCAAGCTATCGTTGCGCGCCTCGGTGACCGGCGAAATCGCCCTTGATGATGTCGTCGTGCCGGAAGAAAACCTGTTGCCTAATGTTAAAGGTCTGCGCGGGCCGTTCTCCTGCCTCAACAAGGCCCGCTATGGCATTTCATGGGGCGCGATGGGGGCGGCTGAGTTCTGCTGGATCGCGGCGCGCGATTATGCCATGGAGCGGGTCGTTTTCGGCAAGCCGCTTGCCGGCACGCAACTGGTGCAAAAGAAACTCGCCGATATGCAGACCGATATCGCACTTGGGCTTCAGGGCGCATTGCAACTCGGGCGGCTTCTCGATGCCGGGGCTTATGTGCCAGAGGCGATCTCGATGATGAAGCGCAACAATTGCGGCAAGGCCCTGGAGATTGCGAGGATTGCCCGCGATATCCATGGCGGCAACGGGATTTCTGACGAATATCATGTGCTGCGGCACGCCATGAACCTGGAGACGGTTAATACCTATGAGGGCACGCACGATATTCACGCCCTCATTCTCGGCCGCGCAATGACCGGGCTGCAGGCATTTGTGTAGGTCTGGCTCGGGCAGGCGTCGGGCTCGAGGGCTTGCCGCGGCCGGGGCCATCGGCTAAACGCCTCTCCTTCCTGTTTCTGGCCTTGCCGGATAGCCCAGCGGGCCTTATGTGACGCCGCAACGGAACTGAAAAGATAGAATAAAATGACGGCTATTATTCTGACGATCCATTCGCTGCTTGTTCTCGCCCTTATTGTGTTGGTGCTGCTTCAGCGGTCTGATGGCGGCGCGCTTGGTATTGGCGGCGGCGGCGGGGGCGGGTTGATGTCCGGCCGGGCGGCGGCCAATGCCATGACGCGATTCACCTCTATTTTGGCGGCAGGGTTTTTTGCGACGTCGCTAGGCCTGGCGGTGATGGCCGGCGGCGGTGAAACGGATGAAACAGTTATCGAAGAGTTGACCGGACAAGCGGCGCCCGACCCGGCGGCGGCGCCAGGGGAGCTGACCACCGAGGACCTTTTGGGAACGCTTGGCAGCGATAGCGCCGATGATGCGCCGGCCGCGGCTGCAATCGAAGATGCGCTTGAGGCGGTCGGGGCCGATGCGCCTACAGCGGCGACCGACGCGGCGCCGGCTGAAACTCCAACCGAAGAGCCTGCTGAGGGCGATCCCAACGGCTAGATTCTGTTGGTCGTCTAAGCAGTATTTTGGCTATCAGCGCCGTAGCGCCTAGGCTTGGCGTAATTGTTTTCACAATCCGCCAGCCAAGCCTATCCCCGGCAAAGAATCGTCGCTAAGACGGACTTCCATGGCGCGGTATATATTCATTACCGGCGGCGTGGTGTCGTCTCTTGGAAAAGGCATAGCTTCAGCGGCTTTAGGCGCGTTGCTGCAGGCGCGCGGTTACAAAGTGCGGCTGCGCAAGCTTGACCCCTATCTTAATGTCGATCCCGGCACCATGTCGCCCTATCAGCACGGCGAAGTTTTCGTCACCGATGACGGCGCGGAAACCGATCTCGATCTTGGCCATTATGAACGCTTCACCGGCGTTTCGGCCTCCAAAGCAGACAACGTCACTACCGGCCAGATTTATTCCCGTATCATTGAGCGTGAACGCCGCGGCGACTATCTAGGCGCCACCGTTCAGGTCATTCCCCATGTCACCGATGCAATCAAAGAGTTTGTCCTCAGCGACGCCGGCGGGGCTGATTTTGTGTTGTGCGAAATCGGCGGCACGGTTGGCGACATCGAAGCGCTGCCGTTTTTTGAAGCGATCCGGCAATTGGGCAATGAGTTGCCGCGCGACGACGCGGTTTATGTTCACCTTACTTTAATGCCGTATATTCCGTCTGCGGGCGAATTAAAAACCAAACCGACGCAACATTCGGTGCGGGAATTGCGCGCCATCGGCATTCAGCCGGATGTGCTTCTGGTGCGCGCTGACCGTGAGATTCCAACCAGCGAGCGCAACAAGATCGCCCGGTTCTGTAATGTCTGTCCCGGCGCGGTCGTCCAGGCGCTGGATTGCCGGACCATTTATGAAGTCCCGCTCGCCTATCACAATGAAGGCTTCGATAATGAAGTCCTGAATGCGTTTCGGATTAAAGATGCGCCCGAGCCTGAACTTGGCAAGTGGCAAGAGATCGTCGAGCGGATCACCGCGCCCGATGGCGAGGTCACCATCGCCGTGGTCGGCAAATACACAGTGTTGAAAGACGCCTATAAGTCCCTCATCGAGGCGATTGCCCATGGCGGCATCGCCAATAATGTGCGGGTCAATATTGAGTGGATTGAATCCGATATTTTCGAACAGGAAGAAGATGCGATATCAGCGCTTTCCGGCGTGCACGGGATTTTGGTGCCGGGCGGATTTGGCGAGCGCGGGGCGGAAGGGAAAATCAAAGCCGCTAGGTTTGCGCGCGAAAAACACATCCCATATTTCGGCATTTGTTTTGGTATGCAGATGGCGGTTATTGAAGCTGCGCGGGCGCTGGTCGGTGAGGCCGGCGCCACATCGTCGGAATTTTCAGGCGGCGGCGCCTCGATTGTTGGTTTGATGACTGAGTGGGTGCGCGGCAACGAGAAGGAATCTCGTATTGCCGGCGCCGATCTGGGCGGCACTATGCGGCTTGGCGCTTATCCGGCGCGGTTAAAACCCGGCAGCAGGGTCGCGGAGATTTACGGCGTGGAAAATATTTCCGAGCGTCACCGGCACCGCTTTGAGGTCGATATCGACTGGGCCGACCGCCTGGCAGAGCACGGCGTCATCTTCTCGGGTACTTCGCCGGATGGCGCGCTTCCGGAGATTGTCGAGCTCCCCGACCACCCATGGTTTATCGGCGTTCAGTATCACCCCGAATTAAAATCGCGCCCGTTCGAGCCGCATCCCTTATTCGCCTCGTTCATCGAAGCGGCGGTCAAGCGGTCGCGGCTTGTTTAATCGCGCCTTGCTCTTCAATAAAATGAGGCCGCATGGCCGGTGCTCAGGATGAAAGGAATACTCCTTGTATCAATCGGTTTTGGTTACCGGCGCCTCCAGCGGCATTGGCGAAACGATCGCTATTCACCTCGCGCATAAGGGATTTCGGGTCTTTGCCGCCGCGCGCCGCCGCGACAAGTTAAAGACATTGTCGGGTCTTGGCGGTGGGCGCATCACGCCGCTAGAAATGGATGTCACCGACGAGGCGTCAATTGCCGACGCGCTCACACAAATTTCCGAGGACGGCAGCGCGCTTTATGGTTTGGTCAACAATGCCGGCATTAGTGTCATGGGTCCGCTCGAAGAAGTCTCGCTTGCGGACTGGCGCCGACAATACGAAACCAATGTCTTTGGACTAGTCAATGTCACGCGCGCTGTCTTACCCCAAATGCGAATTGCAGGGCGCGGGCGCATCATCAACATTGGTTCCGTCGCCGGCCGCATCGCCGCGCCTTTTCAGGGCGTATACGCATCGTCAAAACATGCCGTTGAGGGATTGTCCGATGGACTGCGCCGCGAGCTTGCGCCGCATGGCGTCAAGGTCAGTCTTGTACGTCCGGGCTTTATCAACACGTCGTTTGGCGCCCAGGAGCAAGATGAGTTGGAGCGTTATGCTGGCGGCGCTTATGCGGAGCAGATAAAAATATTCAAATCCTGGCATGCCAAAGGCCACCCCAATGCAGCGGGGCCGATCGTCGTTGCCGAAGCGGTGCATCATGCGCTGACCGTCGTGCGTCCCCATTCGCGCTATACTGTCCCGAAAAAGATGCTCGTCTTTCTCGCGCTCAGAAATCTTGCGCCATCTGCGCTCACCGACCGGATTTTTGCGCGCGTTACCGGGTTGGATAAGTTCAAGAAGGGTTCTGCATCGTAGCCCGCTCCGCCGGCTTGAGCGCTTCCCGAAAAGTGGGAACCGGTTTTCGGATAAAGAAGTGCGGAAAACAAAAGAATTGGAGCATTTCCGCGATTCAAGGAAATGTGAAAATGTTCCAGGCAATTTCGGTCTGTTCTTGACGGTGCTTTCCGGCTAGGAAAGCGGGCGAAATCCGAAATCAGGACATATTAATGCCAACGCCTGTTTTAATGCCAGCCCTGTCGCCGACCATGGAAGAGGGAACCCTCGCCAAATGGACCGTGAAAGAGGGTGACGCTGTTGCATCTGGCGACGTGATCGCCGAAATCGAGACCGACAAGGCGACGATGGAAGTCGAGGCTATAGATGAGGGCGTGATCGGCCGGTTGTTGATCGCGGAGGGTACCGAGAACGTCAAAGTCAATGTGCCGATTGCTGTGATCCTTGGGGAAGGCGAAAGCGCCGACCAGATTGATCTATCCAAAATGAATGGTGCGAATGCGGCGCCGTCGGCGGATGTTGAGCCCGTCGCGGTGGAAAAAAAGGAGGCCGCGCCAATAGCGCCGCCGCAACCAAAATCCGAGGCCGCCACCGATCCAGAGTTGCCTGATGGCGTAGCGATGGTCGAGATGACGATCCGCGATGCGTTGCGCGATGCGATGGCGGAGGAAATGCGCCGCGACGAAGACGTCTTTTTGATCGGTGAGGAAGTTGCGCAATATCAAGGCGCCTACAAAGTTAGCCGCGGGCTTCTCGAAGAGTTCGGTGATCGCCGCGTTGTCGATACGCCGATTACGGAATATGGCTTTGCCGGTCTCGGCGTTGGTGCGGCGTTTGCGGGGCTGAAACCTATCGTTGAATTCATGACCTGGAATTTCGCGATGCAGGCGATTGACCACATCATCAATTCAGCCGCGAAAACGCGCTATATGTCGGGCGGGCAGATGACCTCGTCGATCGTCTTTCGCGGGCCCAACGCTGCCGCGAGCCGTGTCGCCGCGCAGCACTCGCAGGACTACGCTGCGTGGTATTTAAACATTCCGGGGCTGATCGTGATCTCACCCTATTCGGCGGCGGACGCGAAGGGCCTGTTGAAGGCGGCGATCCGCAATCCCAATCCGGTAGTCTTTTTAGAGCATGAGCTGCTTTACGGCGACACGATGGATGTTCCCGATGTTGAGGATTGGGTATTGCCGATCGGCAAGGCAAAAATCCAGCGTGAGGGAAGCGATGTCACCATCGTTTCTTATTCGCGCGGCGTGAAATTCGCACTTGAGGCGGCGGAGACTTTGGCAGGCGAGGGGATATCAGCGGAAGTCGTCGATTTGCGCACGCTGCGGCCGATGGATGTTGAAACTGTGCTGGCCTCGGTGCGGAAGACCAACCGCGTGGTCACGGTCGAAGAAGGCTGGGCCCCCAGCGGCGTCGGCGCTGAAATCGGCTGGCAAGTGACGCAACACGCGTTTGACTATCTAGATGCCCCGCCGGCGCGCGTAACGCAAGAAAACACGCCGCTGCCCTATGCTGCAAAGCTCGAAGCGCTAAGCCTTCCGAATGCGGACAAAGTTGTGCAGGCGGTTAAGGCTGTGATGTATCGAGACTGAAAAATCAATGTACGAGGGTTGGAAGCTATGCGAATCTCTTACGCCCAAGGTTAAGTGTTTTCGGCTGGCTCAGTATAAAGCCGGGTCTTTCGATGAAATATTTCACGAACACATACCACAACATCGAATATCTGAAGAGAGCGCTCGATATTTTCTTCAGGCACTTGTTTGCCGTTTCTGGGGGGGACAGGTATGAGTGCAGAGTATATGCTTCGCCATTTCATTAATGAGCGCGGAAAAATTCCTTTAGCGGACAATTCATTTCAATGGAATGTCAGCTACCCAGAGCCGGGAGTACTCCGACGTTATTGTGGAACTAATACTAAAGCCTGGTATGATCACGTAATTGATGCTTCGAAATTTATCAGGAATTCAGTGTGATGTACTTCACTGGCCAATGTCATTGCGGAAAGCTGAAAGCGACTTTTGAAACCCAAAGGACGCCTGCCGCGCTTGGCGTCCGCACCTGCCAATGCATTTTCTGCCGACGTCATGGGGCGGTGAATATTTCGGACCCCGAGGGCGTGATAACGATTGATGCCGCGCCCGCTGATCTCAACCGTTATCGTTTCGCGCTCAAAACCGCTGATTTTTTGACTTGCCGCCATTGCGGCGTTTATATCGCGGCGGTGATGGGCGAGGGCGACAAGATCGTCTCGACGATCAATGTCGCCGGGCTGCGGATGAAGGAATTCTTTGCAGTTGATGAAGCGCCAATGGAATATGGCGCGGAAACCACTGACGAACGCATTGCCCGGCGCTATAAGAGATGGACTCCGACGCGATTTAAAAACCCGGATCTTGCCGCTTCGAATTTCGGCCCACATTAATCGGATCACCCTATGCCAACGCCAATTTTAATGCCTGCTTTGTCGCCGACGATGGAAGAGGGCACGCTTGCCAAGTGGAACGTCAAGGAGGGCGATGCGGTGTCGTCTGGCGACGTTATTGCCGAAATTGAAACCGACAAAGCGACGATGGAAGTCGAGGCGGTGGATGAAGGCGTTGTCGGTAAAATCCTGATTGGCGAGGGCACCGAAGGCGTGTTGATCAATGCGCCGATTGCGGTGCTGCTCGAAGATGGCGAGAGCATGGATGATGTAGATTTGGCTTCGTTGGCGGACAGCGGGACGCCGGCGCCTGCTGCACCTCAACAATCACAACCTCATCCTGAGGAGGGCGCGCCAGCGCCCGTCGCGAAGGATAAGCCGCAAGCTCAACCCCAAGAGCAACCCATCAGTAATGGTCGCATCATCGCCTCGCCGCTGGCCAAGCGCTTGGCCCGGCTTGAGGGGCTTGATCTCTCAGCCGTCAACGGTTCCGGTCCGCGCGGGCGCATCGTCAAGCGCGATATTGAAAGCGCCTTACAATCGGGCGCTGGAAAAGCTGTCGCCGCCGCACCGCAGACTGCGCCGGCCTCGGTCGATGCGCGGCTCTATCCGCCGGAGAGCTATGAGGCGGTTAAACTTGACGGCATGCGCAAAATTATCGCCAAGCGCCTGACCCAAAGCTTCAATCTGGAAGTTCCGCATTTCCCCCTGAATATAGACGTCGAACTGGACACGCTCCTGGCGGCACGCGCGCGCATTAACGCGACCTCGCCAAAGGAAGGCGACGGGGCGTTCAAGCTGTCGGTCAATGACTTCATTATCAAAGCCTCGGCGATGGCGCTGAAGGCGGTTCCCGCTGCCAATGCGACGTTTACCGATGAGGCGATCTTGTTGCACAAACACGCCGACATTGGCGTCGCCGTCGCCATTGATGGTGGGCTGATCACGCCGATCATCTGGAAGGCCGAGGAAAAAGGTCTTAAACAAATCTCCGCCGAGATTAAGGATATGGCCGGCCGCGCCAAGACCCGCAAACTCAAACCCGAAGAATATCAGGGCGGCACGTTCTCGGTCTCCAATCTCGGCATGTTCGCGATCAAGTCCTTCGCCTCGATTGTGAACCAGCCGCAAGGCGCAATTCTGTCGGTCGGGGCCGGCGCGCCGCGCGTTGTCGTCAAGGACGGCAAGATGGAAATCGCCACTGTGATGACGGTAACGCTGACCTGCGATCACCGGGTGGTCGACGGGGCAGTGGGCGCCGAGTTCCTCGGAGCCTTCCGGTCGTTCATCGAAGAGCCGGCGGCGATGTTGCTTTAAGGGTCGTCATCGCGTCGTTTTGTTTGCAATGCATCATTACAAAACGTGATTACGCACCACAGTTTCGCCGCATAATAGCCGCGAGAAAATTCGCTTTTGCCACCATATTCCAGCTATCGCCGGGAGGTTGCGTATTTCGCCCGGCGGCGGCGAGGCGCGCAGCGTTTTCTCTCTCTCCCTGTTGTTTGCGCCTCGCCAATATCTGTTATAAGTGTATGTTATAGCACGGATTTTCTGTGGGTTCAGAGAACGGCTCGGGTCTTTGGGTGGGGTCGTAACTTGAAACCTGATTGCCTAAATTCGCCTTTAACGGGAATTAAATTAACCTTGCCGCAGTATTGCCACAATTCAAATGTAAGTTTATAACATCACCGAGATCTGCGTTTATCGCATTTTCTGCGGTCGGTTCAGTAGTTTAGTTGTGTATCAAATAGTGGCGTAAGTTGCGTTTTCGGGCGGGCGGCCCTTATTCCCCCAAAGATGGGGTCGCCCGTTTCCGCTTTGGCTGCTCGTTATTGAGCCTGTCTGGCCTCTTCAGAAAGTTCCCAACTTTTCGCGCTTGCGAGATTGATGCGCCTCATATAGTGCTGCGCGCTCGCGGGAGGTTTTCCAGCAAAGTCCTGTCGGGACCGCACCGCGTCCTTTCAACCGTTCCGCCGTAAGTGGCGGACATCTTTGAGAAGGTCATAACATGGCAAAGAAAATCGCAGGCTACCTGAAGCTTCAGGTGCCGGCGGGCGCAGCGAACCCGTCGCCGCCCATCGGTCCAGCGCTCGGCCAGCGCGGTCTTAACATCATGGAATTCTGCAAGGCGTTTAACGCCAAGACGCAGGAAATGGAAAAGGGGATGCCAATCCCCACGGTCATCACTATTTTCACCGACAAATCGTTCAGCTTTGAAACCAAGACGCCGCCGGCGGCGTTTTTCCTGCGCAAAGCAGCGAAATTGCAAAAAGGCGGGGCGGAGCCCGGCCGCGAAGTTGCCGGCTCGGTCACCACCGCACAGTGCCGCGAGATTGCCGAGGCCAAGATGGTCGATCTCAACGCTAATGATCTGGATGCGGCGACGAAAATCATCATGGGCTCGGCGCGCTCCATGGGCCTGGAAGTGAGGGGCTAGAGCGATGACAAAAATAGCAAAACGCATGCGCGCTGCGCTTGAAAATATCGACCGCACAAGCTTTCTCTCGGTTGACGCGGCCGTAAAGATTATCAAGTCGAACGCCAAGGCGAAGTTTGACGAGACCATCGAAGTGGCGATGAATCTCGGCGTTGATCCGCGCCACGCTGACCAGATGGTGCGCGGCGTTGTCGCGCTGCCCAATGGCACCGGCCGCACGGTCCGGGTTGCGGTGTTCGCCAAGGACGCCAAGGCCGAGGAAGCGACCAAAGCCGGCGCCGATATTGTCGGCGCGGAAGACCTGATGGAGAAAATCCAGGGCGGCTTTATGGATTTCGACCGGGTGATTGCAACGCCGGACATGATGGCGGTGGTTGGCCGTCTCGGTAAGGTGCTCGGGCCCCGCGGCCTGATGCCGAACCCGAAAGTCGGCACGGTGACGCCCGATGTCGCCAAAGCCATCAAAGACGCCAAAGGCGGTGCGGTGCAGTTTCGCGTAGAAAAAGCCGGCATCATTCACGCCGGCGTCGGCAAAGCAAGCTTCGACGAGGCGGCGATTGCCGAAAACGTCAAAGCCTTCATCGGCGCCGTCGCCAAAGCCAAACCGGCTGGCGTGAAAGGCACGTACATCAAGAAGATTGCCCTGTCTTCGACCATGGGACCGGGTGTGAAGATCGACCTAGCGGAAGCCAACGCCTGATCTTCTTGCCATAATGTGAAACAATCAAAGCGGCTCTCATCAGAGGGCCGCTTTTTTCGCGTAAGCTGTTAAGGGCTGTATGAGGGTTCGACTAAATGAGGTCAGATAACACCTTGACTTTATGTCTCTTCCAGCCGATATGCCGCGCATGACGTCGCCCGGCTGCCGCGTGAGCAGCCCCGCATCTCGACGATAAAAACAACAATGATGCGACGGCCGACGCAGCTCTCCTCCGTATCATAACGGCTGAGCAAACAAAAAAAGTTCCCAAATCACGCGGGGTGCTGGCGATCTGACGGCCTGCCGGGACAATTCGGTCCGGGGCCGCGTTCATGATCGCAACCACTACGCATGTCAGTCCCGGCGCGCCTGTTGGCGCTGCCATCGGGGCTGTTTTCAATTATTCCGGCGCAGATTGCGCCAAACAGAAAGTTATTATTGTGTCTCAATTTGAAGCCCTCGGGCTTTCCCAAAGTGTCCTGAAAGCGATTGCACCGCTCGGCTATGAAGAGCCGACGCCAATCCAGCGCAAGGCCATCCCTCTGGTGCTGGACGGCAAGGACCTCGTCGGTCTGGCGCAGACCGGCACCGGCAAGACCGCGGCCTTTGGCCTGCCGCTTGTCCATCCTCTGCTCGCCAATCGCGGCAAGCCGCCGGCGAAGACTATCCGCTCGCTGATTTTAGCGCCGACCCGTGAACTGGTTAATCAGATCGCGGAAAATCTGAAAGCGTATACCAACGGCACGCCGCTTCGCGTGGAGTGCGTCGTTGGCGGTGCGCCGATTAACCGGCAGATAAAAAATCTCACCCGCGGGGCTGATATTCTTGTCGCAACGCCAGGCCGGCTGCTCGATCTGGTTGAGCGCAGGGCCGTTTTTCTTGACCAGGCGACATTTCTGGTGCTCGACGAGGCGGACCAGATGCTTGATCTCGGCTTTATTCACTCCTTGCGCAAAATCGCACAGATGGTTGGAAAACCGCGCCAGACGTTATTGTTCTCCGCGACCATGCCGCGTCAGATCGCAGATCTTTCACGCGCATATCTCACCGATCCGGTGCGGGTTGAAACCGCGCCGTCGGGACGCGTTGCCGATAAGATTTCGCAGAGCGTGCATTTCGTTGAGAAAAGCGCCAAGGCCGCGTTGCTTAAAAAATGTCTGGCGGAGCGCGACGGCGATTTGTCGCTGGTGTTTTCACGCACCAAGCACGGCGCTGAAAAACTGATGAAGCAACTGGTTGCGGCTGGTTTTACCGCGGCGTCCATTCACGGCAACAAAAATCAGGGCCAGCGCGAGCGCGCCCTTAAGGGATTCCGCACGGGCCGGACCCGCATTCTGGTGGCGACCGATGTGGCCGCGCGCGGCATCGATATTCCCGGCGTCAGTCATGTCTATAATTACGACTTGCCGGAAGTGGCGGAAAACTATGTCCACCGTATCGGTCGGACTGCGCGGGCTGGCGCTGCGGGCAAGGGCGTTGCGTTTTGTTCGCCGGAAGAAATTGGGCTTTTGCGCGCCGTAGAGAAAGTCACGCACATCAAGATTGAAGTCGCCAGTGGTGAGCCGCCGGCGGATGAACGGGGCGCACGGCCCGCACGCGGGCGCGGCGGGCGTAATACAGGCGGGCGCAATAAGCCGAGCCAACATCGCGGCAAGCGACCCCAGAGTTTTGGCGGAAAACCGGAAGGCGTGGGGGCTCATGGTGAAACCAATACGGCAGAACAACGCACAACTGGCAAGAAGCCGTTTAGAAAAAAATTTCGTGGCAAAAAAGCTGGCGAGGATATGAGCGCCGTCACCGATGTGAAGCCGGCAGCGAGCCAGAAGCGTCACAAGCCGCAATCTTCGAGCGGCAAGGCCGAGCCTGGCGGCAAACCAGCGAACGCAAATTTCAAAAAGCGGCGCCGTTCAAACGCAAAACGCAAAGCGGCCGCTTAATATATCCAATTTCCTCAGCTATATTCGTGTCCCAAGACTGTATTGATCTCCTACGGTCGCATGTATCTGTCGACTCATCGAATAATGGAGTAATTGAATAATAAACTTATTGTGCCGTCTTTTGGTGCTGTCTTATGTTGCGTTCAACAATGAGGGGGCACAGATGCGAAAACGACGGGTTACTGCAGCGCTATTTTTTCAACTTGGGTTAGCTTTTGGATTGGCAGGCAGCGCATTTGCTCAGGATAAATGTCAAGCGCCAATTGCAACATATAATGTACGAAACATTGATATCGATACCTTCAGCGTTGAGGCCAGTATAAATAAACCTACCTCGCGTTTTGATGTCTTTGCATTTCCGATTAAGGAACGACCAGAGGGGCAATCTGAGTCTATATTATTTCTTCAGGGGTATGCACAAAACGGCGATCCCGTTGATTTACATTATGTTGGTGAAGGGGGCTGGGAAACGGATGAAGGCAAATACGTTTCTCGTATTACCTATCAGGTACGTGCTGATCACGACGAAGTTGATTGGGGAAAGGACGCCCCCGGTAAAGATGAAGTGGCTACGCGTTTTGACGAAACGTATTTTTTTGTTGGCCATGCGTTTTTTGTAATCAATTATGACTGGCCAGCATGTCCTATTGAGGTTGACTTTGAACTTTCCGAAGAATGGATAATAACCTCGCCATGGAAGATGACGGGCCGTACTGCAATCGCAGCTAATCCATGGAATTTAGGACAAAACGCATTTGCGATGGGTTTGGATGAACCTCGGACCGCCGAATTATCCGGCCTGGACATCACATGGCTTATTTCCAGCGATGCAAAAGAAATTGAAGGTCGCATCAATGAGCTCATGGATGTGATTCCCCGAACATATATTGACTTCTTTGGCAGTGCGCCCGGCAATCGTTATGCGACATACTTCTTCACGGATTATATGTCCGACGGTGGCGCATTCGAAAACAGCTTTGCAATGCGGATTGCAAAGCCTATTTCTCCAGCGGATGAGATAGTCTGGTCACATACGTTGGGCCATGAAATCATGCACCTTTGGAATGGAGCAGGGGCGATTCAGGGGAAAAAGCCCGATCAAACCTATTGGTTTACAGAAGGATTTACAGATTACTTAACAATCAAGTTAATGCGGAAGGCAGGGTTGATCGACGATAATATGTTGATGCAGCGTATCGCCAATGTCCTGCGTCGGTATGAGATAGCGAAGCGACGTTCGCCAAATGTTACACTGGCTGATGCGGGAAAAAGCAAGGGCGCTAACTGGGAACTGATCTATGGGGGCGGGGCGCTCGCGGCTCTAATTTTGGATGCTGAAGCATCGAAACAAGGCACAAATACTTTCAGGGATGCAATGCGCGATCTCTACGAACATTCTGATAATCCATATGAGCTTGATGACTTGATGGAGCGACTGGACAGGTCAACTAATGGCAAGGCCAGCCAGATCGTGACATGGGTCAACTCATCTCCGAGCGCCAATGATATTCGTCAAAGACTAATTCCGCTAGGCATTGACTCGACAACTTTTCGTTTTGATGAGGTTTATGTAGTCTTCTTGGAGTGCGGCAAAAACTCCTGCGCCCCAGATTTCCTGGCGGGGCTGTAATTAGGAAGAAAACAGGGGCAAGGGTTAGCCTCAGGCTTTCGTCTGACCAGGTCCTACTCCCTTCTGGGGCGGGCTCTTTGAGCGCATGTCGTTTCTATCCTGACGGTGTTGCGTCGCGAAGCAATTTTATGATGTCCCGGTCTTGCTTTCTTCAATATTGCCGCTATTAAACCGCCTTCGCTGCTTTTAGCGGCGATACCTGTCCAAGACTGCTGGTGTGGGGAAGCCTGCTTAATTTCCAGCATAGACAAAAGGGAAAAGGATCAGCCTCCCGTCGCTTAGATGGGCCGGTCTGGCCATAGGACCTTCTGGGACAGGCTCTTGAGCGTCGTGGGCGCCGGAGCCTTTTTGGTTTCTGGCAATTCATGATGCTTTGATCGCAGCCGTAAGGCTTGCCGTTCCATTTGGATTTGGCGGGCCTTGCATCAACCAAAGGGAAGCGTCCTATGGACAGAACCCAAAAGGCGGAAATGGTCGAATGGATCGGCGGCGTGTTCGATAAGAACACGGTCCTCGTGGTCGGCAATGGCGGTCTCTCGGTCTCGGATTTCGAGGCTTTGCGGGGAGATTTACGCGAGGCCGGCGCGTCGATGCGGGTGGTCAAAAACCGCCTCGCCAAGATCGCGATCACCGGAAGGCCGAGCGAGAAAATCGCCCATCTTTTCGACGGCCCGACCGCTTTAGCGTTCTCTGAAGACCCGGTCGCGGCGGCCAAAGCCGTCCACAAATACGCCAAGACCAATGAGAATCTAACCATTCTTGGTGGTGCGATGGGCGATGAAATTCTCGACCCGGCGGCAGTGAAGGTCTTGGCCTCGATGCCGTCTCGCGAGGAACTCCTTGCTTCTATCGTTGCGACCATTACATCGCCGGCATCCGGCCTTGCAGGGGCGATTGGCGCTCCGGCGGCTAATATTGCCGGTATTCTTTCAACTCTTGAGGAACGTGAGGCGGCTTAAAGCCTGTCAAACTGACCGATCCATCTAACGAACTAGGAATTGAATAATGGCTGATCTTAAGAAACTTGCAGAACAGATTGTTGGCCTTACGCTTTTGGAGGCGTCTGAGCTGAAAACCATCCTCAAAGACGAATATGGCATTGAACCGGCGGCTGGTGCGGTTGCGGTGGCCGCAGCGCCTGGCGGCGGCGGCGAAGAGGTAGAAGAAAAGACCGAATTTGACGTCATTCTGGTCGCCGCTGGGGAGAAAAAGATCAATGTGATCAAGGAAGTTCGCGCACTTACGGGCCTCGGGCTGAAGGAAGCGAAAGACCTTGTCGAAGCTGGCGGCAAAGCCGTCAAAGAAGGCGTCTCGAAAGACGAGGCCGAAGAAGTCAAGAAAAAGCTCGAAGAAGTCGGCGCCAAAGTCGAACTCAAATAGTTTGGACGCTGTTCGGTAAAAAGCGCGGTTTTTTAACTATGAGGGGTTGCGAGAGCGACCGAGCGTGCTTATTACACCATTCCGCCGTCGATGGGCCAGCCATCGACGGCTTCAGGCTTTGCGGCAACGTGCTTCGGTTAATCGAGACTACATTATAAATCATCCGTTCCTCGGTCGAATGAATTCCGACCGGTGGGACGCTCGTGTGCATGCGTAATCTCTAGGGCGATCTAGAGGGTGAGGCATGCACGTTGGGGAATATAACTTCCGTTCGTGAGGAAAAGATGGCGCAATCCTTCGTTGAGAAGAAACGCATTCGTAAAAACTTTGGCCGTATTGGCGACGCGGCCCCAATGCCGAACCTTATCCAGGTTCAAAAAGACTCCTATGAGCAATTTCTGCAACGGTTCATAAAACCGGCAGACCGCGAGATTGACGGTCTTGAAGCGGTGTTCCGCTCCGTGTTTCCGATCTCGGACTTCACCGAACAGGCGACGCTTGAATACGTCTCCTACGAATTTGAAAACCCGAAATACGATGTCGAGGAATGTCAGCAACGCGACATGACCTACGCTGCACCGCTTAAAGTTACGTTGCGGCTGATCGTGTTTGAGGTGGACGAAGACAGCGGCGCTAAATCGGTCAAGGATATCAAAGAGCAGGAAGTCTACATGGGCGACATGCCGCTCATGACCGACAACGGCACTTTTGTGGTCAACGGCACCGAGCGGGTTATCGTTTCGCAAATGCACCGTTCGCCGGGCGTGTTTTTCGATCACGACCGTGGCAAATCACATTCCTCGGGCAAGCTTTTATTTGCCGCCCGCATCATTCCTTATCGCGGCTCATGGCTGGACTTTGAATTTGACGTCAAGGACATCGTCAATGTTCGCATCGACCGGCGCCGCAAATTACCGGCGACGACGTTGCTTTATGCGCTTGGCATGGATCAGGAAGAAATTCTTGACGAGTTCTACGACCGCGTTAGCCACAAACGCATCAAAGAAGGCTGGACGATGCCGTTTAAAGCCGAGCGCTGGAAAGGCGTGAAGCTTGAGCGCGACTTGATCAACGCCAAGAACGGCGAAGTGGTCGGCGAGCTCGGCAAGAAGCTGACCGCTCGCAGCGCCAAGAAAATCGCTGAAGACGGCGTTAAGGAACTGTTGCTTTCCGAAGAAGAAATGATCGGCCGATATTTTGCTTCCGACCTGGTCAATTTTGACAATGGCGAACTTTTCGGCGAGGCGGGCGAGGAGATCACGGCTGAGCATCTTGAGCTGTTCGGTGAAATCGGCATTAACAGCTTCGATACGATTGATGTCGATCACATCAATATCGGCGCCTATATGCGCAACACTTTGAACGCGGACAAAAACACGAACCGCGAATTGGCGTTGATTGATATCTATCGGGTCATGCGTCCGGGCGAACCGCCAACGCTGGAGACGGCGGAAGGTTTGTTTTATTCACTATTCTTTGATCCTGAGCGCTACGACCTGTCTTCGGTCGGCCGGGTGAAGATGAATATCCGCCTCGACTTTGAGACCGACGATTCCCTGCGCACGTTGCGCAAGGAAGACATTCTCGGCGTTCTGGATACGCTGGTGAACCTGCGCGACGGCCGCGGCGATATCGACGATATTGACAATCTCGGTAACCGCCGGGTGCGCTCTGTGGGCGAGCTGATGGAAAATCAGTACCGCATTGGTCTGTTGCGCATGGAGCGGGCGATCAAAGAGCGGATGTCGTCGGCCGAACTCGATACGCTGATGCCGCACGATCTGATCAATGCCAAACCGGCGGCTGCGGCAGTGCGTGAATTCTTTGGCTCATCACAGCTTTCGCAGTTCATGGACCAGACCAATCCATTGTCTGAGATCACCCATAAGCGCCGCCTGTCAGCGCTTGGCCCTGGTGGTCTGACGCGTGAGCGCGCTGGTTTTGAAGTGCGCGACGTGCATCCGACCCATTACGGCCGGATTTGTCCGATTGAAACACCAGAAGGTCCGAATATCGGCCTGATCAATTCGCTGGCGACGCACGCTCAGGTGAATAAATACGGCTTTATCGAAAGCCCGTATCGTAAAGTCGCTGACGGCAAAGTCACCGACACGGTGGTCTATCTTTCTGCGATGGAAGAGCAGCGCTTCGCGATTGCGCAGGCAAACGCAGAAGTTAGCGCCAACGGCGCCTTGATGAACGAATATGTCAACTGCCGCGTTGGCGGCGAGGCGACGCTGGTTGCGCGCGAGGACGTTGCCTATATCGACGTTTCACCGAAACAGCTGGTCTCAGTTGCCGCCGCACTTATTCCGTTTCTTGAAAATGACGACGCCAACCGGGCGCTGATGGGCTCCAACATGCAACGCCAAGCGGTTCCGTTGCTTCAGGCCGAAGCGCCATTTGTCGGCACCGGCATGGAAGCGATTGTGGCGCGCGATTCCGGCGCTGCGGTGGCCGCGCGCCGTCCGGGTGTGGTTGAGCAAGTCGATGCGCAGCGGATTGTTGTGCGGGCGACGGAAGAAAACGACCCGACCAAATCTGGCGTCGATATTTATAATTTGCGCAAGTTCCAGCGTTCCAACCAGAACACCTGTATCAATCAGCGTCCGCTAGTTAAAATTGGCGATATCGTGCGCGAGGGCGATATTGTCGCCGATGGTCCGTCTACGGACCTTGGTGAATTGGCGCTCGGTAAGAATGTGCTGGTCGCGTTCATGCCGTGGAACGGTTATAACTTTGAGGACTCGATTCTGATCTCCGAACGCATTGTGCGCGACGATGTCTTCACATCAATCCATATCGAAGAATTCGAAGTGATGGCGCGCGACACCAAGTTGGGCCCGGAAGACATCACCCGGGACATTCCCAACGTGTCGGAAGAGGCGCTTCGCAATCTTGACGAGGCGGGCATTGTCGCGATTGGCGCGGAAGTCCACCCCGGCGATATTCTCGTCGGCAAGATCACGCCGAAGGGCGAATCGCCGATGACGCCGGAGGAAAAACTCCTGCGTGCGATCTTTGGCGAGAAAGCCGCCGATGTGCGCGACACGTCCTTGAAACTGCCGCCCGGCGTTGCCGGCACGGTCGTTGAGGTGCGGGTCTTTAACCGTCACGGCGTTGACAAGGACGAGCGCGCAATTGCGATTGAGCGCGAAGAAATTGAACGGCTCGCCAAAGACCGCGACGATGAGCTCGCGATCCTTGAGCGTAACATCTATGGTCGCCTGAAGCCTCTGATCCTTAACAAGCAAGCCGTTTCCGGGCCGAAGGGCTTTGAAAGCGGGGCGGTCACGGAAGAAGTGCTTGAACAGCAACTTTCCAGAGGTCAGTGGTGGAAAGTCGCCATCGCCGGTGATGCGGTGATGAGTGAAATCGAAGCCCTCAAAAAGCAGTATGACGGATCGAAATCCCGTCTTGAAGCGCGCTTTGACGACAAGGTCGACAAGCTGAAACGCGGCGACGAGTTGCCGCCGGGCGTCATGAAGATGGTCAAGGTTTTCGTCGCCGTAAAACGCAAATTGCAGCCGGGCGACAAGATGGCCGGCCGTCACGGCAACAAGGGCGTGATTTCGAAAATCGCGCCGATGGAAGACATGCCGTTCCTGGGAGACGGAACGCCGGTCGATATCGTCTTGAATCCGCTTGGCGTGCCAAGCCGGATGAATGTGGGTCAGATTCTGGAAACCCATCTTGGCTGGGCCTGTCGCGGCCTCGGTCGTCAGATCGGCGATATCCTTGAAGAATGGGAAGCCGGTTCCGCCACGCGCGATGACCTGATTGCGAAGTTCAAAGACGTTTACGGCGAAGAGCAAGTACTGCCGCGCTCCAATGAAGAAGTGAAGGAATTGGCTGGCAACCTGGTGCGAGGCGTGCCGATTGCGACGCCGGTTTTTGATGGCGCCCATGAAGTAGACATTGTCGAAATGCTGAAAAAGGCCGGGCTTGAAGAATCCGGTCAGGTGACGCTGTTTGACGGACGCACTGGCGAAACGTTTAAGCGTCAAGTGACGGTTGGCTACAAATATCTGCTCAAACTGCACCACCTGGTCGACGACAAAATTCACGCGCGCTCGATTGGCCCGTACTCCCTCGTTACCCAGCAACCACTCGGCGGCAAGGCCCAGTTTGGCGGCCAGCGCTTCGGCGAGATGGAAGTCTGGGCGCTTGAGGCCTATGGCGCCGCCTATACGCTTCAGGAAATGCTGACCGTGAAGTCGGATGACGTTGCCGGCCGCACCAAGGTTTATGAAGCCATCGTCCGCGGCGATGACAGCTTTGAGGCGGGCATTCCGGAAAGCTTCAATGTGCTGGTCAAGGAAATGCGCTCGCTTGGCCTGAATGTAGAATTGCAAACGACTTAGGCGAGACGCCGCCTGCCCACGTTTGTCGTTAATTGATTATTCGCGGACTGATCATCCGCAACCGATTGAGAGGCTGCCCATGTCCCAGGAACTGCTGAACGTATTCAACCCGACTGCGCCCGCGCAGACGTTCAATCAGATCCGCATTTCGCTGGCGTCGCCGGAGAAAATTCTCTCCTGGTCGTTTGGCGAAATCAAAAAACCGGAGACGATCAATTACCGGACCTTCAAACCGGAGCGCGACGGGCTATTCTGCGCGCGCATCTTTGGGCCGGTGAAGGACTATGAATGCCTGTGCGGTAAATATAAACGCATGAAGTATAAAGGCATCACCTGCGAGAAATGCGGCGTTGAAGTGACGCTGACCAAGGTGCGGCGTGATCGTATGGGCCATATCGAACTGGCCGCCCCGGTTGCGCATATCTGGTTTTTGAAGTCGCTGCCGTCGCGCATCTCGCTAATGCTCGACATGACGTTGAAAGATGTCGAGCGGGTTCTTTATTTTGAACAATATATCGTCATCGAGCCCGGTTTGACGCCGATGGCGCCGAACGAGATGTTGACGGAAGAAGAATATCTGGAAGCCCAGGAAGAATACGGCGAAGACAGCTTCACTGCCGGGATTGGCGCGGAGGCCATCCGCGAGATTCTGGCGGCGCTCGATCTTGAAACCGAGACCGTCAAGCTGCGCGCCGACATTGCTGAATCTACCAGCGAGCTCAAAAGCAAAAAATACGCAAAGCGCCTTAAGCTGATCAATGCATTTATCGAATCCGGCAACCGCCCGGAATGGATGATCATGACCATCGTTCCGGTGATCCCGCCTGAGCTGCGGCCATTGGTGCCGCTTGACGGCGGCCGGTTTGCGACATCCGACCTCAACGATCTTTACCGCCGGGTCATCAACCGCAACAACCGCTTGAAACGTCTTATCGAGTTGCGCGCGCCGGACATTATCGTTCGCAATGAAAAGCGAATGCTGCAGGAATCGGTCGATGCGCTGTTTGACAACGGCCGTCGCGGCCGCGTCATCACAGGCACCAACAAACGCCCGCTGAAATCACTCTCTGACATGCTGAAAGGCAAGCAGGGACGTTTCCGCCAAAACCTTCTCGGCAAGCGGGTCGACTATTCCGGTCGCTCGGTAATCGTTGTTGGGCCGGAGCTCAAACTGCATGAATGCGGGCTACCGAAAAAAATGGCGCTCGAGCTATTCAAACCGTTCATCTATTCGCGACTAGACGCGAAGGGCCTTTCGGCGACGGTAAAGCAAGCTAAAAAGCTGGTTGAAAAAGAACGCCCTGAAGTCTGGGATATTCTCGATGAAGTTATCCGGGAACATCCGGTCATGCTCAACCGGGCGCCGACGCTTCACCGTCTTGGCATTCAGGCTTTTGAACCGAAACTGATCGAAGGCAAAGCGATCCAGCTTCACCCATTGGTCTGCACCGCCTTCAACGCCGACTTTGATGGCGACCAAATGGCCGTACACATCCCATTGTCGCTGGAAGCGCAGCTTGAAGCGCGGGTGTTGATGATGTCGACCAACAACATCTTGTCGCCCGCCAACGGCAAACCGATTATTGTGCCGTCACAAGATATCATCCTTGGCCTTTACTATATCACCATGGACAAAGAAGGTGAGCCGGGCGAGGGCAAAATCCTCGGGACGATGTCGGAAATTGAACATGCGCTCGAAGCCGGCGCCGTAACGCTGCACTCAAAGATCAAGGCGCGCTGGGATACTGTTGATGAGAACGGCGA
>JAJFFX010000019.1 GCA_021776455.1 Hyphococcus sp.
CGCGAAGGTTGTACGCTATGAGCTCGACATTCGCCGGATGATGCGCCGGCCTATGATCCTTGGCATTGCCAATGGCAAAATGCTGGTTGACGGGCGGGAAATTTATTCCGCCAATGGTCTGCAAGTTGGCCTGTTTTCCAGGGAACAACTGGATTCAGGAACGGCGATGTAATGCGCCGCCTTTGGCAGAACCACTAGAAAGGATTGATATGCGCCGCGTAGCCATAACTGGAATGGGCGTCGTTTCTTCTATCGGCGCCAATGTCGATGAGGTGACGCAGTCGTTGCGGGACGGCAAGTCCGGCGTCACACATTCGCCGGATTTTGCCGAACACGGATTTCGGTGTCAGGTCTGGGCAAAGCCGCCGGTTGACGTGAACGAGGTGCTCGACCGGCGCACGCGGCGGTTTATGAGCGAAGGCGTTGGCTGGAACTATATCGCCATGCGTGAGGCGATGGAGAGCGCGGGGATCGCCGAAGGCGAGATTAGCGATCCGATGATCGGTATTATCATGGGCGAGGGCGGCCCATCGACCCGTTCTATTGTTGAAGCGGCGCAAAAAACTATCGCCGCCGGCTGCACAAAAAAAATCGGCCCGACGGTGGTGCCCAAAGCGATGTCCTCAGCGCCCTCTGCCGCGCTTGCGACCACCTTAAAAATTCTCGGCGTTAATTATTCGATTTCATCCGCATGCGCCACATCCGTTCACTGCGTTGGCGCGGCGGCGGAGCAAATCATGTGGGGCAAGCAGGACGTTGTGTTCGCTGGCGGTTGCGAGGACCTCGATTGGACGATGGCGAACCTGTTTGATGCGATGGGTGCGATGTCAACAGGCTATAACGATACGCCGATGACGGCGAGCCGAGCCTATGATCGCGACCGCGATGGATTTGTCATTGCCGGCGGCGCTGGTGTCGTGGTTTTGGAAGAATATGAGCGCGCCAAAAAACGGGGCGCCAACATCCTCGGCGAGATTGTTGGCTACTACGCCAATTCCGACGGCTATGACATGGTGCAGCTTTCCGGCGAGGGCGCGGTTCGGTGCATGCGCGGCGCGCTGGAAACAGTTCGCCAGCCGATCGATTATCTCAATCCCCACGGCACCTCGACGCCGATTGGCGACCAGAAAGAAACACAAGCCATCCGCGAGGTTTTCGGCTCGGACATTCCGCCATTTTCATCGACCAAGTCACTCACCGGACATTCTCTCGGCGCGGTCGGCGCGCAAGAACTGGTCTATGGGTTGATAATGATGCGCGACAACTTCCTCACCGCATCCGCGCATATTGAAAACATCGATCCGGAGTTTGAAGATTTGCCGATCATCCGCGAGCGCGTTGACAATGCAAAAATCGACTGCTTCTTGACCAACAGTTTCGGCTTCGGCGGCACCAATGGGTCGCTCGCCGTCGCCCGGGTTTAAGGACAAGCTGCGTTGCCGGAAAACGTTCTTTATGTCGCTATTGCCGCCGCCGTCATTGCCTGCATCGGGCTGTGGTGGTTCCGCCTCGTGCTCACCAGCGTCAGGCAGATGCGCCCGGCGACGCGCTATGGCATCTATGCGCTGGTGTGGCTGGCTTATTTCATCTTGACCATGATCTTAATCGGTCGCGGACAAGTCTAAACAAAGGATAGTCTTATGGGCAGTGAAGTTCCTTTCCCCTCTGGTGATTTGATGAAGGGCAAGCGCGGGTTGATTATGGGCGTTGCAAACAAGCGCTCCATCGCCTGGTTTATCGCCCAGCAGCTTCACGCCCAGGGCGCAGAGCTTGCCTTTACCTATTTGAATGAAGCGATGGAGCGCCGCGTGCGCCCGCTCGCAGAAAGTCTTGATGCGGAAATTACTGTTGAGTGCGATGTCGTATCGGACGCGTCGATGGATGCGACCTTCGCGGCCGTCAAAGACAAATGGGGCGAGATAGATTTTCTAGTTCACGCCATCGCCTTTACCGACAAATCCGCCCTTGAAGGCTCATTCGTTGAAAACACCACGCGGCAGATTTTTAAAGACACGATGGACGTCTCGGCGTTTTCATTCGTTGACGCCGCCAACCGCGCGGCAAAAATGATGAAGCCGGGCGGATCGATGATTACGCTTACCTATTTGGGCAGTGAGCGGACGATCCCGAATTACAACGTGATGGGCGTCGCCAAGGCGGCGCTGGAAGCGTCCACTCGTTATATCGCCCGCGACCTTGGCCCCCGCGGCATTCGCGTCAACGCCATATCCGCCGGTCCGATCAAGACCCTGGCGGCGGCGGGCATTTCCTCCGGCGCGCATATGTTCTCGTTCAACCGCGCGGCCAGCCCGTTGCGCGATGACACCGACCCGAAAGGGGTTGCGGGCGCGGCGCTTTATCTCCTCTCCGACCTCGGCGCCTCCTGCACCGGCGAGACCCATCATGTCGATGGCGGCTTCCACATTGTCGGCATGCCAGATGCGGACGCGCTGAAGGAGTAGCATAAAGGCGTGGTGTTTGCGCTTATTTAGAAGCCAATACTGTGACCTGCGACCGTTCGAATGCGCGCACCGCAAAATCAATCGCCTGCGCTGTGCGTACGGCCCAGTCTGTTCCCTCAATGACATCATAACTGAGCCCGAGTTTTTGCAGCCGGGCGATGGCGTCGTCGAAGAACCACCGCCGCACAGCAGCGTCGCCGGCATAGCGCACGCCGTCGTCTATCCATTGAACATCCGCAGACAGAACAAGATAATGATTAGCGAGATCGGCGCCGGCAATCATCTCTTCAAGCGCGGGCGAGCGCACGCCAAGCAAAAATTCCGCCCAGATAGCGGTCTGGATGATGTCGGTGTCTTCGATTAAAAGCGCGCCTGCTTCCGGCGCCATCGCCTCGCGCATGGCGATATGCGTATTGGCGAGCAGGACAAGGTCCGCCTCGGTCCAGTTTTGACCTTTGGCGTTTCCGTCTTCGCCTTGCATGTGGTCGATATCATAGCGGCGGCCATATTCCGGCATTGCAAGCGTTCCGAAATGCGCAGCAAGCGTGTCGGCGAGCCGGGACTTGCCGGTGCTTTCCGGGCCTAAGAGGCAAAGGCGTTTTTGGAAATATGGGCGTGACGTCACGGTTAGGTCGTTCCAATACTTTGCTGGGTTTTCTCTGATGGTGCTGCCGGAAACAGGAAATATCACCCTTTCCGGATCAATCAAAAGCGGTGTTGCGTCAAGCTCTTTAGCCAGACGAGAAACATAGGGTTCTGATCCGAAGACCGTATCAATTGGGGCGGGATGAAATTCATGGATAGCGCGGCGCCATATGCTCCAAAAGTCAGGATGGTCATCAGGCTCTTGGGGTATGTCCCGGTGCATGTGCGCAATATTGATATGCGGCAACGCCTCGCGCATCCACTCAAACCGTAACTTTCCGGGGATTGGTTCAAGGTCTGTTGAACAGACGAGCACGGTCAGTTCATCAACCATGCGGCTTGCTGTGTTGCAAAGAAATATGTGCCCGCGATGAGGTGGCATAAACTTGCCAAGGAGAAATCCGCGCGTTGTCAACGGACGGGCTCTCTGCTGCTGCGCCAGACGCGCCGCCAATTGAAATAGCCGAGCGTCGCCAGCACCAAAAACACTGCGTAAAGCGCGGCGGTGGGGTAAAGTCCTTTGGTCCAGTAAAGACCGATCGCCAGCATATCGACCAATACCCAGACCAGCCAGTTTTCCAAACGCCGCCGCGCCAGCAGGATTTGCGCAATAATGCTTAAGGCGAGAATGGACGCGTCCCAATACGGAAAGGACGCATCGGTGTAACGCCCCATCAATGTGCCCCATATAGCGACGCCGCCGCCGGCCGCGGCCGCATAACCAATCGCCTGATTGCGTGTCAGACGCTCAACAATAATCAACCCGTCGCCGCCGCGCCCCTTTAGCCAGTAATACCAGCCATAAATCTGCACGACGAAAAAGAACGGCTGCAGCAATGCATCGCTATAGAGTTTCGCGCCATAAAATATCCACGCATAGAGCGTGACCATGGCGATGCCGAACGGGTAGTTCCAGATCGAGCGGCGGATCAACAGCGTGATATTGGCGAGCCCCAAGAGAACGGCGGCAACTTCAATCGGCCGCTGACCGACCATGGCGATAAGGAAATCGAGGAAAACGTTCAAAAGAAGGTCTTTCGCCGGAGGAGGCTGTTCGGATTTACTCTGCGGCTTTCACCAGCGCCGGGCCTTTAAGTGCGTCGGCGATGCGTTCGCCAAGCTGGCGGGCGACTTCTTGCTTTGGCATTTCCGGCCAGGTCTCGTCGCCTTTATCGGTAATCAGAATAATTGAATTGTGCTCTCCGCCCATCGCGCATTGGGCGCCGGGGGAGACGTCATTGGCGACGATCCAGTCGCACCCTTTGCGCTTGCGTTTGACTTCCGCATAGCAAAGCACATCGTCAGTCTCGGCTGCAAAACCGATAACGAGACGCGGGCGGCCTTTGCTCATTTGCGAAATGGTTTTCAAAATATCGGGGTTTTCCTCAACCGGTATGGTGGTGAGGCCGCCGCGTTCTTTTTTGATTTTGTGTTCGGTCTCTGTCGCCGGGCGATAATCGGCGACCGCCGCGCAGCAAATGGCGCAATCGACCGGCAGCGCATCCTGACTGGCGGTCATCATTTCCCGCGCCGTCACCACGGAAACGACATCGACGCCTTTGGGCGTAGGTATGCTGGTCGGGCCGGTCACGAGGGTAACGTCGGCGCCGAGATTTCTGAGGGCTGCGGCAATTGCATAGCCTTGCTTGCCGGAGGAACGGTTGGCGATATAGCGCACCGGGTCGAGCGGCTCGTGGGTCGGTCCGGCGGTGACCAGAATGCGCCGCCCGGTAAGCGGTCCTTGTGCAGTCTTTGCAAAATACGCCTCGACCGCATCGGCAATTTCAATCGGCTCGGCCATCCGCCCCGGACCATATTCGCCGCACGCCATCTCGCCGCTGTCAGGGCCAACGAAAAGCGCGCCGTCGGCTTTCAGGGTTTCAAGGTTGCGCTGTGTCGCTCTATGCTCCCACATCCGGACATTCATTGCCGGCGCCAACATGACCGGCTTGTCGGTGGCGAGAAGCGCGGTGGAGGCAAGATCGTTCGCCAGGCCATTGGCGGCTTTCGCCATCAAGTCCGCGGTTGCCGGCGCGACAACCACGAGCCCGGCGGCGCGCGACAATTCGATATGGCCCATCTCCGCTTCGTCGGTGAGGTTGAATAGGTCGGTAAAACACTTCTCACCGGTGAGGCTGGCGACCGACAGGGGCGTAATGAACTCCGCCCCGGCCTTGGTCAAAATTGCGCGCGCGCCAATATTGCGGCGGGTCAGCTCGCGGATCAGCTCAAGGCTTTTATAAGCGGCAATGCCGCCGCCGATGATGAGAAGGATGGAATTATCTGTCATGGACGTAAAATAAACCTCCAGGCGCCATAAGTCACGGGGGGCAGGGCGGCATTTTACTTAAAGGCCAAGCGTGTTGAAAGCGAGCGCCGCTGCGAGCACTAGAGCCGCCAGCCCCAAAAACCAGAACACTGCGCGTGTGCGCCGCGCCGGCGGGGCGGGGTTTAAACCGACCCGGTGGTGGGATATTTCCTCGGCCGCCTTGCCGATCTCCTCAATATAATGCGGCAGGCGCGGGGCGATTTCGAGCGCCTTTTTGGTTGCCGCCCGGAGCTTGTCAGCCTGCGCCTTGGGCCCCAGCGCGTTGGTGATATAGGCGCGCACGGTCGGCGTCGCCGCCGCCCACATGTCAATTTCCGGATCGAGCAATCGCGCCACCCCCTCGACCGTCACCATGGTGCGTTGAAGCAGCAACAGCTCGGGCCGTAAATGCATGTCGAACAGGGCGGTGACGTCAAACAATTGCTGCAACACGCGTGACATATCGACTTGCGCTGCGTTGCGCCCCTGTAAGGGCTCGCCGACCGCCCGCAAGGCTTGCGCGAAGGCCTCGCGCGAATGGCCCGGCCCAACATAACCGGCGGCAAAATGGACATCAGCCGTGCGCGCATAGTCGCGGGTGATGAAGCCATAAATGATCTCGGCAAATGTATGTCGCGCAGTCTCGTCGAGCCGGCCCATAATCCCGAAATCAATCAGCGCCAGGCGGCCTTCCTCGTCGATAATCATATTGCCCTGATGCATATCGGCGTGAAAGAAACCGGTATGGAGGGCTTGGGTCAGAAAGACGGAGATCACCAGCCGGGCGAGTTCCTTGCGGTCAATGCCGCGCGCATCGAGCGCTGCCAGATCGGAGATCGGCGTTCCGTCAATCCACTCCACCGTCAGTATACGGCGCGCCGTTAACGGCCAGTGCACTGCCGGGATACGGATGCGGGGATTGTCTTTCAGGTTTTCAGCCAGTTCCGAGGCCGCGCCCGCCTCCATGCGCAAATCCAACTCAATCGCGGCGGAGGCTTTTAAGGTTTCAACAAACCGCACCGGCTCCATACGCCTGGCAGCGCTTGAGGCTGCCTCGATATTACGCGCGGCGCGGCCAAAGGCGCGAAACTCGTTAGCGGCGATGCGCTCTATCGACGGCCGCAGGATTTTGACCGCGACGGCGCCGCCGTCTTTCAACATTGCGCGATGGGCCTGGGCAATTGACGCTGCGGCAATGGGTTTAGAAAAATCTGTGAACAGATCATCGACCGATTTGCCGAACGCCGCCTCAACCTCGCGGCGCGCTTCGCGTTCGGAAAAGGGCGGCATCTTGTCTTGCAGACGGCCGAGATCATCGGCCATCTCGAAGCCGATAATGTCGGGCCGCGTCGCCATGAACTGACCAAGCTTGACGTAGGCGGGCCCAAGCCGTTCAAACGCGCCGGCCAGTCGCTCCCCGGGGCGTTTGCCTTTGCCCTTAGCGCCAATCCGCGTCAACGCGCCAAAAAGCTTGAGCGGCGGCGGCGCGAGATGGGCAAATTCGCGCGGGATTAAGGCGTCGCGGCGCATCAGCGTCCATCCGGCGCGGGCAAGGCGAGCATAATCGGCAAGAGCGGTGAGCATGGGTTTTTAAATCCGCCAGGCCATGTGCAGCGCTGCGACGCCGCCGGTCAGGTTTTCATAAGACACGCGCGCAAAGCCGGCCTTTTTGATGCGCGCGGCAAAGGCCTCCTGGCCGGGGAATTTGCGGATCGATTCCACCAGATATTGATAGGACGCGCGGTCATCGGCGACCACCTCGCCAAGCCACGGAATAACTTTGAACGAATAGGCGTCGTAGATTTTTTGTAAACCCTCCGTAATCGGATGAGAAAACTCAAGACAGATGAAGCGCCCGCCCGGTTTTAAAACCCGATAGGCCTCGCCAAGCGCGGCGTCCATGTCGGTGACGTTTCTGATGCCGAAGGCAATCGTGTAGGCGTCCGCGACATTGTCACTGACCGGCAGACATTCCGCATCGCCGCAGACGCGGGTGATCTGGTTTGCAAAACCGTTCGCCGAAGAGCGCGTCGCACCGGCCTTCAACATTTCATGATTGATGTCGCAGATGATGGCGCGCGCCGGCGGTTTTACGTCTGCTGAAGGCCGCGCGGCCGCGCGTTTTAAAAACCCCAGCGCCACATCGCCTGTGCCGCCGGCGACATCGATCAGGGTTTGGCCCGGCTGTGGGTTCAACCGGTCGAGCAGCACCGCCTTCCAGATCCGGTGGACGCCGCCGGACATCAAGTCGTTCATCACGTCATAATGGCTGGCGACAGTGTCAAAAACACCGCGCACCAACCCGGCCTTCTCGCCCGCCTTCACGGAGCGAAATCCAAAGCTGGCGTCATCTTCTTTGCGCTGCGTCATAAGAAGTCCTTACAATTCCTGCGTTTATCAGAGAACCGGCCTTGACGCCGCATGGTGGGTTTGCCACTGTTAAGCACTTGAATTAGCGTATTTTTTCCATAATTGGGGCCGCGAGGGTCAGGGTAGGACCATAGCGGCGGAAGCGCAGGGGAAAAATGATTAAATCAGAACTGGTGCAAAAACTCGCCGATGAGAACCCGAATCTGTTTCATCGGGACGTCGAGAGGATAGTTTCCATCATATTTGACGAGATTACCGACGCCTTGGCGCGCGGTGATCGGGTCGAGCTTCGCGGCTTTGGCGCCTATTCGGTCAAGCACCGCCCGGCGCGGGTTGGCCGCAATCCACGCAGCGGCGAGGCGGTTCATATCGAAGAAAAATGGTCGCCGTTTTTCAAAGCCGGCAAGGAGCTGCGCGACCGGCTCAACCGCGAGGGTCGGTTCTCGGCGGGCGCGCAAAACCCGGGTAGTTAGATGCGATTGGCGAGCAAACTAGCGGGCTGTGCATAATGCGTGGTATGGCGATCTTAACAAGTTGCCCTTTGCGCCCGTAATATGAGACACTCGTACGCATGAAACGGTCGCGCCCATGAAGAAGTGGCTCTCTCGCATTATCTGGATCCCGGTGTTTGTGGTCGCGGTCCTGTTTCTGGTCGCCAATCGCCAGATGGTCGCCCTCAGCCTGGACCCTTTTTCCGCCGCCACACCGGCCCTGACGACGCCGGCGTTTCCGTTGTGGCTGTGGCTGATGGCAATGCTGTTTATCGGCCTAGGCGCTGGGGCGCTGGGGCTGTGGCTTTCCGGCCGCCCCGCACGCAGCCGGGCCCGCACCGCGCATCGTGAGCTGAAACGCCTGCGCGCGGAGCTTGCCGACGTAACCGCCAGGCTCGACGCCGCCGAAAGGCGCATGCCGGAGACTATGTCCGAGAGCGTGCCGGCGATACTTGAAAGCAGTGACGTTTCGCCTGAGGCTCCTCCTCAATGAATAGACCTGCCCCAATGACATGAACGATGTATCGGTCAAAATTTGCGGGGTCACGGCGCCGGAAACAGCACTCGCCGCCGCCAGAGCTGGGGCTGACTATCTCGGCTTTGTGTTTTTCCGCAAAAGTCCGCGTTTTATTCAGGCGGAAGCGGCCGAAGAGATTGTTGTCGAACTCAAACAGGCCAGCTTCGACGATGGTTTTGCCATGCCTAAGCTGGTCGGCCTGTTTGTTGACGCTGGCGAAATAGAGCTGGCCGAGGCCGCGCCCTTCCTTACCCATTTTCAGTTTCATGGGCATGAAAGCCCGGCGCGGTGTGAAGAGATGGGCACGGACTTTGCCGTCGATGTCATTAAGGCGATTGCGGTGACCGGCGCAGAGGACCTTGGCGCGGCCGCGGCCTATAGCGAGGCGGCCGATATACTCCTGTTCGACGCCAAACCGCCGCCGGGTGCGACGCGTCCCGGCGGGCATGGCGCGCCGTTCGACTGGGCGTTGCTTGCCGACTATGCCGGCGAGACGCCCTACCTCCTGGCTGGCGGGCTCACCCCCGACAATGTCGCCGCCGCCATTGCTGCACAAAAAAGTGCAGCATTTTTGGGCGTTGATGTCTCGTCAGGTGTTGAAACTGGCCCCGGCCGCAAGGACGATGCGCTTGTTGAAGCCTTTGTTTTAAATGCAAAAAAATAGAGCGGGAGGTATTATGTTGCGATTTTTGTGCGCAGCAATTGCTGCAGCATTATTGATCTTGCCGCACGGCGTTATGGCGCTGGACGGCGCCAAGCCAAGCGCCGACTGGCGCACTATTGCCAGTCAGCAGGGCGGGCTGATTTTTGTGATGCGCCATACCGACAAAGCGGCGCACGGTGCGGTTCGAAGCCGCCACCACCCAGCAGGTTTTGATGGGGCGACATGTATGTTGGAGCGCGGCCTTACGGTTGAGGGCGAGCGCCGGGCGCTGGCCGTGGGAAGAGATTTTGCGGACAGATCTCCCGAGATTGGCTTTGCCAGCACGGCGTCCAGCACCTTGTGCCGAACAGCGCACACTGCTTTTCTCGCCGCAAACAAGATTGCGCCGGTCACCGCCTACAAGATCAAAAATGGCGCTCCGTACGAGGAGATCGACGAGAGCGAAATAAAAACCGCCGCGCAGTTTCGGTCTGACATATCGAAAATGGCAATTTCAGCCGGCGCCAGCAAAAAAAATGTAATGGTTGCGATTCATTCAAACTGGATTGAAGCCCTGTTTGATGAAGAGGCGGATGTTCGCGCAAAAGTCGGAACCTCAGGCGCCGAGCCGTGGCCAGCGGACCAGTGCTATGGCGAGGTTCGTATTTATAAGCCGGTTGGCGACAGCTGGGTTCAAATTGGCAGACATACCGAACATGCGACCTATGCTAATGGCCGTGAATGTTTGAAGTCATAAGTATGCCCACCGGTTTCGGCGGCATTTACAGAGTAATAAGTTGGAAAACCTGAAATCCCACCGCCCAAATTCCTACCGCACCGGTCCTGACGCCGAAGGCCGCTTTGGTAAATTTGGCGGGCGCTTTGTCGCCGAGACGTTGATGCCGCTGGTGCTGGCGCTTGAGAAGGAATATCGCGCCGCCAAGAAAGACCCGGTCTTTCAGTCGGAGCTGGCGCACTACCTCAAACATTATGTCGGCCGACCGTCGCCGCTCTATTATGCGGAACGGCTGACCGAGTATTGCCGAGGCAATACCGGCCCTACTAAGGGCGCGAAAATCTATTTCAAGCGCGATGAGCTGAACCATACCGGCGCCCACAAGATCAATAATTGCATCGGCCAAATCCTGCTGGCCCGGCGCATGGGCAAGACCCGCATCATCGCCGAGACCGGCGCCGGCCAGCACGGCGTCGCGACCGCCACGGTGTGCGCGCGGTTTGACCTGCCATGCGTGATTTATATGGGCGCCACCGATGTTGAGCGGCAAAGCCCCAATGTCTTCCGCATGAAGCTTTTGGGCGCCGAGGTCATACCGGTCACATCCGGGCGTTCGACCCTGAAAGACGCGATGAACGAAGCGCTGCGCGATTGGGTCACGAATGTGGACCGAACTTTTTACATCATCGGCACAGCGGCGGGCCCGCACCCCTATCCGGAACTGGTGCGCGATTTTCAGTGCGTGATCGGCAATGAGGCCAAAGACCAGATGATGGACGCAGAGGGGCGCCTGCCCGATGTGGTGATGGCCTGCATCGGCGGCGGCTCCAATGCGATCGGGCTGTTCCATCCGTTTCTTGACGACAAGGATGTGGAGATCATCGGCGTTGAAGCCGCCGGCAAGGGAGTGGATACCGACCAACACGCCGCCTCGCTCAGCGGCGGGCGGCCCGGCGTGTTGCACGGCAACCGCACCTATCTGTTGCAGGACGAAGATGGCCAAATCCAAGAAGCGCACTCAATTTCGGCGGGGCTCGACTATCCCGGCATCGGCCCGGAACATTCCTGGCTGCACGAGATCGGCCGCGTCAAATACCTCTCCGCCACCGACGACGAAGCGCTGGCAATGTTCCAGCTCTGCGCAAAACTGGAAGGCATCATCCCGGCGCTAGAACCCGCCCACGCCCTGGCCCGCGCCATCGACAAGGCGAAGGACATGGACCGCGATCAAATCCTATTGCTCAACATGTGCGGAAGAGGGGACAAGGATATCTTCTCGGTGATGGAGACGCTGGGGGAAGGGTGAGGGCGAGTTTGCAATGCGCGCGCCGCGCAAAACGGAAGTGGCGACGCACAATTAAGATTGTCGCAAATT
>JAJFFX010000020.1 GCA_021776455.1 Hyphococcus sp.
GCGGCGTTTCTGGTTGCGCAAATCGGTGGTCGTTGCGCCCTCGCTGCGGCTTGAAAATCTCGCGACCGATATCTGGAAACTAAACCGTGAACACATCATTCGTATTCCCAATGGCGTCGATTTTAAGCGTTTTCAAATCACGCCCACCGGCCTTAACCGCCATATCGAGGTCGGCTCGATTGGCGCGCTTCGGCCGGAGAAAAATTACCTGAGATTGATTTCTGCATTTTTGAAGGCCGACGCGGACAAAAAGGCAAGGCTGACCATTGTCGGCGAGGGCCCACAAAGACAAGTGCTGGCGGCGGCGATAAAACAGGCTGGCGCCAGCGATCGGATATCGCTTCCCGGCGCGACGCAGACGCCGGAACAATATTACTGCAATTTCGACGCCTATGCAGTCTCGTCGGATACCGAGCAGGCGCCGCTGACCTTGATGGAGGCGATGGCGGCGGGACTGCCGGTGGCGTCGACCAATGTTGGTGATGTGGCGTCCATGGTTGCGAATGAAAACCGCGCCTTCATCACCCCATTGGGCGATGAGAATGCGTTTGCTTTGGCGTTGACGCATCTGATTCAGAATTCCGACGCAAGATCGATGCTTGGCGCTGCGAACCGTAAGAAAGCAAAGAAAGAATATGATGCGGCAAAAATGATTGAACGTCACCGCGTGCTTTATCTCTCGGTGGCGCGGTTATCATGACTGATGTGCGTGTCCGCCGGATCGATGAGAGAAAAGACTTTCTGACCCGTTGGGCGGCTTTGTATCAGCGCGCTGAAAAACCATCCTTCTACCAGTCTCCGGCCTGGATGACGGCGTGGCTGGAGAACGTCGGGACGGGCGCTGCGCTTTATGGTGTTGAGGCGCGCCTGGAAGGGCGCCCATTGTTGATGGGCGTTGTCGGCGCGGGCGTGCGCCGTCCGGCTGTGTTGGGCATGAAAGAAGTGCGACTTCAAGAAACCGGCGACACGGCGCTCGATAATATTTACGTTGAATATAATGACTTTTTGTTGGCGCCAGAGGCAGGCGCTGACATGCGCCTAGAAGCCATAAATGCGTTAGTGCAAGTATTTGCGGGCGCCGACGCGATTGTATTTCGCAATATCCGCGCCCCGCTCGCGGCGGCGGTGCGTGCATGGGCGACGCCGGGCGCATGGAGATGCATTACGCTTCGGGAGCAGCCTGTCTTTGTGGTTGATCTGGGCTCCGTGCGCAGCGCCGGCGGGGATTTTATTGCCTCGTTGAGCGGATCGTTCAAGACAAAACTGCGTCGGGCGATGGCGGGCTATGAGCAACGCGGCGAGTTGTCCTGCCGGGTTGCGTCAACAGACGTTGAGCGCAGCGCCGCATGGGAGAGGCTAGCGGCGTTGCATCAGGAGAGTTGGCGCGCGCGTGGGCGACCGGGCAGCTTCGCCAATCGAAAGCTAGTCGCCTTTCATCAAAACCTGCAACGCCATGCGGGCGAGGCGGTCCACCTGTTCGAAGTACGCTGCGGCACAGAGACTATTGGCGTCCTATATAATTTTGTGCATGAAAACCAGGTTCTCAATTATCAAAGCGGGTTCAAAATTGAAGACGATAATAAATTAACGCCGGGCTTTGTCTGCCACGCGCTTGCCTGCCAGCATTACCTGGGTGCCGGTTTTGATATATACGACCTGCTTGCCGGTGAGGCGGATTATAAAAAACGCCTCGGCACACAGTCGGAAATGCTGACTAGCCTGTCGCTGGAGCGATCGTCGCCGCGCAATAAAGTCCGTCACCTGATGAAAAGTCTTCTGAGTGCGCCTTAAATAATTTTTAAATCAGCACCGCGGCTCGTCCTTCGCGACGATATGAGCATCTGTCGATGCTCATATCTCCTCAGGATGAGGGCGTTATGTTTTTTACCCCTTGCACCCTCATCCTGAGGAGCGAACCGATAGGTTCGCGTCGCGAAGGATAAACCGCCCTTGACCCGTATAAAATGCGACCCTCTACGCCGCAGACTTTCGTAAGAACGCGTCAAACATGATGACGCTCCACAGCTCATGTGCGTAGTTGCCGGCGCCGTTTCGGTGGCTTTGCGCCAGCTTCATGACATAGCACTCGTCGATGAGGCCGCTCTGGCGCCAAGCCATGGAGGTTTCCAGCCGGTCTAGCGGATTGGCGTCCTTGGCGCGCAGCCATGCGGCGACGGGAAAATCGAAGCCTTGTTTTTTGCGGTTCAAAAAATCGCGCCCGAGCCGTGGTTCCAGCGCCTGTTTCAAGATGCGCTTGCGCACGCCATGGCGGAGCTTATACGCTGCCGGCAACGCATTGGCCCATTCCACAAGCTTGTGATCGAGAAGAGGCGGACGCACCTCCAGCCCATGAGCCATCGATGCGCGATCAATTTTCGTCAGCATACGCCCCGGCAGCCAGGTCAGGAGGTCTGTATGTTGAGCGGCGGATAAGGCGTCGTCGGTGTTCGCGGCGCGCATCGCCTCTGCAACAACGCCTTGCGGCCGGTAGCCGCCGAGGCTTTGCCTGAGATCAGGGTGCAACATCGCCCGCGCGTGTTCCGGCAGGTTGATGGCGACTGCAGCGGCATAGCTATTTGCTCTATCGCCCGCCAGTGCCTGAAAGGTGGTTTTGAAACGCAAAGGACGTGGCGCAGCATCGAGCTTTGGATAGAGCGCGCCAGCGGGACCAAACACCGCGCGGCGAAGCCACGAAGGTGTGGCGTGACGGATTTTTTCCTCGCGGAGGAAAAATGGATAGCGCCGATAGCCGGCGAACAGCTCGTCGCCGCCGTCGCCAGTCAGCGCGACTGTCACATGTTGGCGCGCCAGCTTGGCGACGATGTAGCTGGGCAGCGCCGACGGGTCCGCGAAGGGTTCATCATAGGCCGCCGCGACATCATCGATAAGCGAGAGGCTGTTGATATCGGCGATGTGTTCGTAATGTTCAGCCTTGAACTTACCCGCGATCTCGCGCGCTGCTTCGCTTTCGTCATGGGATTGCTCGTTAAAACCAATGGTGCAGGTGACGAGGGTGTTGCTCGCCTCGTGCATCGAAACGACAATGCCGGCGGAATCGACGCCGCCGGAGAGAAATGCGCCCAAGGGAACGTCAGACATCATCTGCATAGAAACGGCATCATCAAGGTGAGTGCGTAGCGCTTCTGCAGCAGCGTTGAACGAAAGCGCGCTGTCGGTGGTAAAGTTCGGGCGCCAATATTGTTGAAGCTTAATCGGTTGTCCGGAGCCGGCGGTTAAAATATGTGCGGGCGGAAGCTTGTGAATGCAGCTATAAATAGACTTTGGGTCCGGCACATAGCCATAAAAAAAGTAATCAGCGACGGCTGCCGGATTTAGCTCCGTTGATAGGAGGCCCGATGCGATTAGCGCGCTGGCTTCTGATGCAAACAGTAAAAACCCGTCCGCCGTCTCGCCATAGTAAAGCGGTTTTTCGCCAAGCCGGTCGCGTGCGAGCGTTAGCCGATGTGTAACAGGGTCCCAGAAGGAAAATGCGAACATGCCGCGCAAGCGGTGTATAAAGTCCGTATCATGACGAGCCCAGCCTTCGGCGAGAATTTCTGTATCGCTGCGCGTGCGTGCGGTAAACCCTTCTTGTGCAAGGTCGCGGGCCAGCACTTGGTAGTTATAAATTTCGCCATTGAGCGAAAGTACGCCGCCGTTCTGGCTATGGTAGGGTTGCGCCCCGCCTTTACGGTCGATGATGGCAAGGCGGCGATGGCCGAAACCGACGCCGGGCGCAATCCAGAATCCTTCGCCGTCAGGACCGCGATGGCTGAGCGCGTCGGTCATGCGTTTGAGCGCGGCGCGGTCGATCTCGCGTGAGGCTTTCAAATCAACAATGCCTGCAATGCCACACATGGTTATTGCCGGTCGATGCGCGACACCCAGGCGTCGAGCGGTTCGAGATCGCCGGTGAAGTTGCGAAGGGCGGTGATGGCCTCAGCCGGATCGCGGCTGTAGGATGCGGCGATAATGATCAGCCCGCCGGAGGGATTGGCCCCCATCAGTTTTGCTTTCATTTGCGCCAGTTTCATGCGCCAGCGATCCAGATATATTTCGTCATCCAACCAATAGGCTGTGACCGCCGCCAGTCGCCGCCGCTCCGGTCCGGCTAAAATATCAATCCGCCGCGTCTTTGAAGTTCCGAACAAATAGAGGACAGCGTCGTGCGCGCCGATATGGCGCCAATAGGCGCCCGACCAAGCGCGATTTTCATAGTTGATAATCTCGCCGCCTTTGCGGTCATGGGTGAAATAACCGAGCGAGAGATAGACGGTGTTGCCGGCGTTCACATATGTGGCGCCGGCGGTGCGGTCCGCCTGGCGCAGCTCTGCCCGCCAGTTTTGCGCCGGCGGCAGGATGCGCCAGCCCGGAGCGTTTAACAGCGACAGGCTGACCGGCGCGGTTTTGTCGACAGGGTGGTCGACAATGGCGCCGGCATAGGCAGCGGCAGTGGCGATCATCGCAATCGCTGCAAGCGTTGCCGGTACGGCGTTGGCGCCGGATTGTTGTGCGGGCGCCGATGGTTGCGGAGTTGGGGCATCGGCGTAGTGGCGCCCCACAGCGACCAATGTCAAAAACAACAGCGCGTAAAATATCCAGCCGATCAGTAAGTGCTCCGGTCCCACCGCCCATTGCATGTCGGTGAGGGTTGCAACCAGCACCAGCAAAAATGCGCGCAGGCCGTTGGCGAGGATGGCGAACGCGGTTGCAAATAGAAGAAAACCAATGCGTTTGCGCCAGCTTTGAAACGACACATAGGAAAATACCGCCGCAATCATTGTTGCGGAAATTAAAAACCGAAACCCGGCGCAAGCCTCAGCGACTTCAAAGGCGCCGGCAGGGGTTTGAATAAGATAACCATCGATAGTGACCGGCATGGATATCACGCTGAGCAAAGCGACGATAATCTGTGCGGTGATGGTTTGCAGGCCGGGAACAATCGCTTCGCCGAACGGGACCATGAAATAGAGAAAGGCGAGAGGATAGGCCCATGCGCGCAAGGCGCCGCCGCCAAAAGCGACGCCGCCGCCGCCGATGATGGTGGTAACGAGGGCGAATTGCTCGACCAGCGCAACGCCGCCAGCATGGCCCAGCAGCCAAAGCGCCGCACCCAGAGCGATAATGAAAAGCCCGGGCAAGCGGTTTGCGGGCGCTGGCGGGGGCGCCGATTTCGCAGCGATCATCCACACTGCAATCGGCGCCACAAAAATCCCGTAATGATAGGACGACGACATCGCCCACAGCGTCGCCATATCAAGCGCAGTCGGCGCCCATAGTGCGACGGCCGCAGCGACGATAGCGCCAAAATACGCGATTGGCGTCGCCGTCAGGCGGCTGGCGAAAGGCATATTGGTGGTTATAGCGGCCATGCATCACCGGGCTGCAATTGGCCGGCCAGACTAGCCTTTCCGCGTTTCGGCTTTGTTAACCATGGAGTGGGGTTGTAGCACGCAGCCACCCTTCGCGTCGCGAAGGATGGTCGCAAGCAACACCCTACCGATTCTTTCTGCCCTCAATCAGCGCATCAACAACGCCGGGATCGGCTAACGTCGAAATATCGCCCAGCGTGGAGAACGCGTTCTCGGCGATTTTGCGTAAGATGCGGCGCATGATTTTGCCCGAACGGGTTTTGGGGAGCGCCGGGGTGAAGTGAATGAGATCGGGTTTTGCGAACGGGCCGATATCTTTGCGCACAGCGGCGACCAATTCCTGTTCAAGCGCGGTGTCCGGTTCGATGCCTTCCATCAGCGTCACATAGGCGTAAATGCCCTGGCCTTTGACGTCGTGGGGATAGCCGACCACGGCGGCCTCGGCGACATTGGGGTGAGCGACCAGCGCGCTTTCAACCTCCGCCGTGCCCATCCGATGGCCGGACACATTCAACACGTCATCGACGCGGCCGGTGATCCAGTAATAACCGTCAGCGTCGCGCCTGGCGCCGTCGCCGGTGAAATACATGCCGGGATAGGTTTTGAAATACGTATCGACAAAGCGCTGGTGATCGCCATAGACGGAGCGCATCTGTCCGGGCCATGAATCTGTGATGACGAGATTGCCCTCCGCCTCGCCTTCGAGAATATTGCCGTCCGCATCGACCAGCGCCGGCAGCACGCCGGGCAATGGATGCGTCGCCGAGCCCGGTTTTAAATCGGTCGCCCCCGGCAGCGGCGAGATTAGAACGCCGCCGGTCTCAGTCTGCCACCAGGTATCGACAATCGGCAGCTTGGCGTCGCCGACCACACGGTAATACCACAGCCAGGCTTCCGGGTTTATCGGTTCGCCGACCGTGCCGAGGAGGCGTAAAGACGAGCGATCCGCGACGGTCACATGCGCATCGCCTTCACGCATCAGCGCCCGGAGCGCCGTTGGCGCGGTGTAGAAAACATTTACATCGTGCTTTTCAATCACCCGCCAGAAGCGCGAGGCGTCAGGATAGCTCGGCACGCCTTCAAACATCAGCGTGGTGGCGCCATTCGCCAGCGGGCCATAGACAATATAGGTGTGGCCGGTCACCCAGCCGACATCAGCCGTACACCAATAAATTTCGCCGGGTCGGTAGTCGAAGACAATTTCATGAGTGTAGGCGGCGTAGGTGAGGTAGCCGCCAGTGGTGTGAAGGACGCCCTTGGGCTTGCCGGTGGAGCCTGAGGTATAGAGGATAAATAACGGGTCTTCCGCGCCCATCGTTTCCGGCGGACAGTCGGGAGAGACGTCGCTGCGGGCCTCGCCGTACCAGAACAGATCGCGGCCCGGTTTCATGTGGACCTCAGCGTTGGTGCGCTCCACGGTTAACACGAGACGCACATCCGGCGTCTGTTCCAGCGCCTTATCGACATTGGCTTTCAGTGGTACGGACTTGCCGCCCCGTACACCCTCATCAGCGGTGATCACTGCGATGGCCCCACAATCTATGATGCGGCTGGCCAACGCTTCCGGCGAGAAACCGCCAAAGACAACCGAATGCACCGCGCCAATGCGTGCGCAGGCGAGCATTGCGTATGCCGCCTCGGGGATCATCGGCATATAAATCACCACCCGGTCGCCGCGATTGACGCCGCGCGCCTTTAAGAGATTGGCCATCCGGCAGGTTTCTTCAAATGCCTCGGCATAGGTGATTTTTTTGTCGGTATCAGGATCATCGCCCTCCCAGATGATGGCGATGTCGTTGGCGCGCGCCGGCAGGTGACGGTCGAGGCAATTGACGCAGGCGTTTAACTCGCCGTCATAGAACCATTTGATGTGGAGATCGTCGGCGTCGAAGGATGTGTCCTTGACCTTGGTGAACGGCTTGATCCAATCGATGCGCTTGGCGACGCCGGACCAGAAACCTTCCGGGTCCGTTGCGGCCGCGGCGCGCAAGGCCTTGGCTTTGGCCGCATCAATCAGGGTGTCCTTTGTTGCGCTGTCGCTCACTTTGATGATGGTGTCGCGGGCAGTCATGGATTTCTCCTTCGTTCGTTCGGGGAGAACTTATGCGAAGGCGAGGCCGAGCGCAAAGGCGACGAATGAGATGCGCTGAATTGTCTGGTGTGGGGAGGAGGGCGCTCTTACGCCATCCGTCGCGAAGGAGGGGCACATGCACAACAGCTTCATGGGGTAGCGCTAATTAGCGGCCGGCTCAACATTCGCCGCGACGAAGCAGGAAACGCCCTTGTCATCGAGCCCGGCGCAGGCGGCGGCGGCTTCGATTTCGGAGAGATTCATGAACCGTGCGCGATAAAGCGTAGATCCATCCTCGCGCGGCGCTGGAATGACGGCGCGGGTGCGGTTGGTCAAGCCGCCCTTAACGGCAGCAGCCTCAAGCTCTTCCTGCGCCAACTCTTTGGTGGAATAGGCGCCGATTTGCACAGTCCAGTCGAACTCGTTGACATATTGCCGGTCGCCTTCGCCAACGAATTCTTCGCCGCCATCAAGCGCGGCGATTCGGGTGCGTTCAAACTCGTTGAAGTCATCAGTGTCCGCGGCCGCAATTAAGACGCCAAGGCGGTCATCAGCGGGCGAGGTCGCCATCGCCGGTCGGACCAGGGCGGCGGTTAAAATTTCGCGGCGCAACTGATCTTTTTTCGCCGCAGCGTCGCTCGCTTCCTGCTCCAGCTTGGCGAGCAGGGTAGGCTTAATCCGCGGCGCTGGTTTCTTGCGGTGAAGCGCGGCGATCATCGCTGGTTTGCGATTGATGGAGGCGAAGGCCTTATTGAGAATATCGCGCATATGCTTGTCGCGGCTGCGCGATGTACGTCCGCCAAGAACAACGCCTATAAGGCGGTTGTCGCCGTTCACTGCCGTGGTCACAAGGTTAAAGCCGGAGCGGCGTGTATAGCCGGTTTTGATTCCGTCGGCGCCGTTATAGGTGTTGACCAACCGGTTATGCGAGGCATAGGTGCGCCCGCCCCAAGTGAAACTCTTGGCGCTGAAATAATGATAATATTGCGGAAAGTCCTGAACCACGCGCTGGCCGAGGACGGCCATGTCCCGCGCAGTCGTGACCTGTTTGGAGTTTGGCAGGCCTGAGGCATTGCGAAACCGTGTCCGCGTCATCCCGAGCGTGCGCGCTTTGGCTGTCATTTTTTTGGCGAACCGCCATTCCGAACCGGAGATATGTTCAGCGACAACCGCGGCGACGTCATTGGCGGATTTTACGACCAGCGCTTCAATCGCTGTCTCAACATTAATTGTTGCGCCCGCCTTGAGGCCAAGTTTTGATGGCGGCTGTCCGGCGGCGCGCGCGGAAACTTTAAGTTTCGATTGCAGTGTAATATTGCCCGCGTCCAACTCCTCAAACAGAAGGTAGAGTGTCATCATTTTGGTTAAGGAAGCCGGATATCGCCGGGCCGTGGAATAGCGGTCAAACAGGACATCGCCAGTGTCGGCGTGGACCACATAGGCGGCGTATTTGGAATTTGCATGAGCCGGCGCGCTAGTGAACCCTGCGAGCGCGAGCATCGCCCCGAAAATGATTACACAACGAACAACCCAGCCCATTTAGAGACCCTCGCCCATTCCGGCATATATTTCAATATTTCGAGTAACGCCGCCCCGAAAATTTACGCTCCCGTCGGTCATCCAGCCCAAAACTTCGCCTGAACCCAACCAGGGCCCTGACAGAGCAAAGCCCATGCCGCAGGGTGCATATCAGCGATTGGAGCATGCTATTGCGTGGTAAACGCTTCGTTAACAAAAAGTTCACGGTAACGTGGCCAAAAACTATTGTGCGCCGCAACATAATCCTTGACAACCTTGGGGGGTAAGCATATGTTGCATTGCACAATACGTAGATGACAATAAAATTACAATAAAAACAAATCGCTACGTTATTTGACATTCAGGAGATGAACATGACCACGTCGAAAAAAACTGCAGACACAGCGACCCCGTTTGAAACCATGACGGCGATCAATCCGGACACATTCAAGGCCGGCTACGAGAAGTTCGCCGAAAGCATGGCTGCGATGGCTGATTTCCAAAAGGGATCGCTGGAAGCGATGATGGCCTCTGCCAACGCATTTGCCAAAGGCGCTGAAAAACTGGCGGCCGAACAGTCCGAATTTTTCAAAACCGCGTATGAAACCAGTGTTGAAACCGCAAAAGCGGCCACCAGCGCCAAAAGCCCGCAGGAATCGGTCGAGATCAATAGCGATTACGCCCGCGGCGCGATCGAAAAAAATCTTGGCCAGGCGAGCAAGGTTGCCGATTTGTGGATTGAAACCACCAAACAAACGGTTGAGCCTTTGACGGTGCGCTACAGCGAAATGGTTGAAAAAATTCAATCTTTCCGCCCGTAAGAGCGACAAAAGTCTCTAATAAGTTCAGTTAGTTGCGTATCTGCGTAACAGAATACCCGGCGGGCGATCGCCGGGTTTTTTGTTGGCAGGATTTTGGCTTGCGCCCCACAGTCGGGGATAAAAAGACTGTGATTTTGGTTTTCTCAATTGGAAAATGTGAATTTGCGTCTTTTCAACCAAATACGGTTACTTATCTTAAGCATGACCCGCCGGCGCAGATTGCTGCGTCGCAGCGGAAATGCTCAAGGGTATGAACGAGAATGATGTCTGACGACCATGAACATGACGATGACCGCGAGCCCGGCCATGGCGTTGGTGTTGTCTCTAAGACGGCGCCAAAAACTAAGCGTCCCTCGCTTTACAAAGTGATGCTCCTCAACGACGATTATACGCCTCAGGAATTTGTGGTCTGGTTGCTTCAGGCGGTATTCAAGCGGGCGCCAGAGGAAGCGATGCGGATCATGATGCATGTTCACAATAGCGGCGTCGGGATTTGCGGCGTCTATACCTATGAGGTCGCAGAAACTAAAGTGGTGCAGGTGATGGAGCTGTCGCGGCGAAACCAGCACCCCCTGCAATGTATGATGGAACGGGAGTAAACAGTGGCGTCTTTCAGCGGAAGTCTTGATGAAGCCCTACACAGAGCGATCGCCCTGGCGACCGAGCGTGACCATGAACTTGCAACGCTGGAACATTTGCTGCTGGCGTTGACCGAAGACCAGGACGCGGCCGCTGTCATGCGCGCCTGCAATGTTGATATCGAACTCCTAAGCCGCCAACTTTATGAATTTATCGAAAACGAGCTTGCCAATCCGCAACGCGAAAATGATGAGCAGGCAAAGCCGACGGCAAGCTTCCAGCGGGTTATTCAGCGTTCGGTCATTCACGTACAATCGTCGGGCCGTGAAGAGGTGACGGGAGCGAATGTGCTGGTGGCTTTATTTGCCGAGCGTGAGTCGCATGCTGCACATTTCCTTCAGGATCAGGACATGACGCGCTTTGATGCGGTCAACTATATCTCGCACGGACTTGCAAAACGACCGGGCGAGGCGCAACCCAAAACGCCGCGCGGCGTTAGCGACGACCCCGAACAGCAGGGAAAAAACCAAAGCGCGCTCGAGGCTTATTGTGTGGACCTGAACGCTAAAGCCCGCACCGGAAAAATTGACCCGTTGATCGGGCGCGAATCCGAGGTGGAGCGTTCCATTCAAGTGCTTTGCCGTCGGCGCAAAAACAACCCGCTGCTGGTCGGCGACCCGGGCGTAGGCAAGACCGCCATCGCCGAAGGGCTCGCGCTTAAAATCGTCGATGAGGAAGTGCCGGAGGTTTTGGAAAACTCTACGATATTCGCCCTCGACATGGGCTCGCTGCTGGCCGGCACGCGTTATCGAGGGGACTTTGAAGAGCGCATCAAAGCGGTGTTGAAGGAGATGGAAGACCACGAAGATGCGATCTTGTTTATCGACGAGATCCACACGGTAGTCGGCGCAGGCGCCACATCCGGTGGCGCGATGGATGCGTCCAATCTGTTAAAACCGGCGCTGCAATCGGGTACGCTGCGCTGTATGGGGTCGACGACCTATAAGGAATTCCGTCAGCATTTTGAAAAGGATCGCGCGCTTGCCCGTCGTTTTCAAAAAATTGATGTTGTCGAGCCGACGATGGAAGATACGGTCAAAATCCTGGCCGGATTGAAGCCTTATTTTGAAGAACATCACAAAATAACGTATACGGATGAAGCCATTCGCGCCGCCGCCGAGCTGTCGGCGAAGTACATGTCGGACCGCAAATTGCCGGATAAAGCCATCGACGTCATCGACGAAGCTGGCGCAAGGCAGATGTTATTCCCGGTTGACGAGCGCAAGAGCGTCATCGACACCACAGAAATTGAAGAAGTGGTCGCTAAGATGGCGCGTATCCCGCCGCGGTCTGTGTCGAAATCCGACACCGAACGGCTGCAGAAACTCGGTGAAGAATTGCGCCGGGTCGTGTTCGGGCAGGGCGAGGCGATTGACCAACTCGCCGCAGCGATCAAGCTGTCGCGTGCAGGGCTGCGCGAACCCGAAAAGCCGATTGGCTCCTATCTTTTTGCCGGGCCGACGGGTGTTGGCAAAACCGAGGTCGCAAAGCAACTTGCGCTCGCGAGCGGGGTTGAGCTTATTCGCTTTGACATGTCGGAATATATGGAGCGCCACACCGTCTCGCGTCTGATCGGCGCCCCCCCGGGCTATGTCGGGTTTGATCAGGGTGGTTTGTTGACCGACGCTGTCAGCCAACATCCGCATTCGGTGTTGCTGCTTGACGAAATTGAAAAAGCTCATCCGGAAATTTTCAATATTTTGCTGCAAGTGATGGACAACGGTCAGCTTACTGACACCAACGGCCGCAAGGTCGATTTCCGCAATGTCATCATTATTATGACGACCAATGCGGGTGCGGCGGATGCTGCAAAATTTGCGATTGGTTTTGCCGGCGGCAAGAAATCCGATGAAACTGATGTTGCGATCACGCGAATGTTCTCACCGGAGTTTCGTAATCGCCTCGATGCAACGATCCATTTTGCTGCCCTTTCGGCAGAGATTATCCACCGCATCGTTGAGAAGTTTGTTTTACAACTGGAAGTGCAACTGGCTGATCGCGGCGTGACATTTGAGCTTTCAGATGAGGCGACGACCTGGCTCGCTGAACGCGGCTTCGATGATGAAATGGGCGCCCGCCCGCTCGCACGGACGATTCAAGAACACATCAAGAAGCCGATTGCTGATGAAATTCTCTTTGGCAGCCTTAAAAATGGCGGCCTCGTCAAGGTGATGCGCGACCCGGATGATAAGTCGAAATTGGCGTTTGAATATATCGCCGATCCCGATACCGGCGCGTCATCGAAAGACGGCGGTGGCGGAGCGAGTGTTCCGGCGCTGGTGGAATAGGGAGCAAGAGATTTAGCTCTGCCCGATAGTTTGCAATCGGCTTCGGTGTGTTTATTTTGCGCCCAGCGGAACGGTCATGATCCGAACCGGTTGCAAGTCGGCGTCCTTTCGGATCGACCAGTTTTTGTCGTAAGCTGACCAATTGCTGGTGGCGATATAGTGCAATTCTGTGTTGACAATTGCGCCATGGGTTGGCTCGTTCCACGCTTCAAGATTTTGTTGCAACACTTCAAAGTCGGTTGCCGCTGTGGCGGTCTCATTCAAGGTGATCCGGACAATTCGTTGCGGCGTGGTTCCGTTTTGTATGCCAATCAGATCGCCCTCAAAAAGATAGAGTCCGTCAATGCCGCCGAGATGAGCATCGACAATGTTTTCGATTTCAGTGATTTCAGAAGTATCGGTGTCAATGACAAACAGGCCGGCGAGATAGTCGGCAATGAAGATGCGGTGGTTAGGTTCGTCGAGCGCAATGCCCTGGAGATTGGCGAAGCGGGGGTCGGCGGCGAAAATCTCAAATGTTTCGCTTTCGGGCGCTAGTTTAAAAAGCCGCGGCGTAAGGGAATCGCTGGCATAAACGGTTCCATCCTTTGCAATTTCCAGATCACCGAGCAGCGCTTCGTTCTCGGCAACGCGCATCTCGCGCATGAGTATGCCGGTTATCAGGTCATAAACCATGATCGATGCAAATATATCTTCCGGGCCGGCCTGCGCGTAAGCCAGCTGATTATTCACCGCCGCCCACAGAGTATTGCCGCGTACTTCAATGTCGAAGACACCGCCAGTTGCGACTGCGAGTTTCTTTGGCGCGGCGGCTTGGCTAAGATCGATGATTTTTCCGGTTCTTACCGAACCAATAAACCGGGAGCCGGCTCCGCTGACCGCATAGGCCTCGGGCAACAGATCCACGTCGTCGTACAGCGTAAGTATAACACTGTCGCCGGCAGGCTTCATATTCTCAGCAAATTGCGTTTCAATCTCTGCAAAAGCCGGATTTATTTTTAAGTGAGCAAAGCCCTCGTGACCGGACAGATCGATAACCAGTCCGCGCTCTGAAATTTTCTCGGTGAGCGCTAGCGCGCTGGCGCCGTCACCGCTGAGCTGGCGCGCGAGAATACGCATTTTCCAAACATAAAGAGAATAGGGCCGCAACGCTTGCGCTGTGTTGAGACGGTCGTTCAACGCCACCCAATCCTCAGCCCGGAAAGCCTCGCCGGCCTTGGTCATGATGGTTTGGTACGAGGACGCATCATTATCAGCATAGGCTGGCGCCGATAGTTCAACAGCCAATATAGCCGCGCCGATCACTAATTTATTCAACAAGCTACTCCGAAAATCACAGGTAACAATTGTCACATGACTTGGACGGAGATAGCAATGATAGAGACGCCAGTATGTATGACACCCAGGCTAAGGCTGGTAAGTAAGGAAACGCTCCTGATCAGGCATAAATACCCCAGTGCATTATCGATTATATCAAAACGAGTGCACTTTGGTCCTATGAAGACATTTTATGGCCTGGCTGTCAGAAGGTTATTTCTTCTTTTTCTTCTTCTTCTTATTTTTCTTTTTCTTGCTCTTCTTATTTTTCTTCGGTTTTTTGCTTTTCTGTTTGCCTTGTCCGTTGCCAGAGGCGCCGCTTTTCCCGCTTCCGCCGGCGCTGTTTGCTCCGCTATCGCCGCCTGCTGTTCCGGCACCACCCGTAGCGCCGTTGTCGCCGCCGGCGCCACTGCCGCCCGCATCGTTGTTGGAGCCGTTGCCATTAATGGAGGCATTCATCCCCATCAGAGCACCGTTTGTCGCGACGCCGATCTGACCGACGGAGACGATTGTTGCACCGCCGATCAACGCGGCCACCAGCGCATATTCTATGGCGCTCAACCCGGATTGATCGCGCGAGAACGCGCCAAGTTTTTTGAAAAATTTATGCCGTCTATTGGATGTTTTGGCTAGCATGACAAAACTCATCCCTTACAAATTACGTATACCGGCAAGCCCCACAAGACTACCCGCAGCATATCAAACCACATACCGGAAAATACATAAAACTGGAATTCCATAAAAATTCTCTTAAATATGGAATGGTTTCACAATGAATACGGAAAGATTATTTCTATAAAGAAGATAGATAGTGAATGATCTGTTTACAAAGCTCTAAAAGGCGGAATTTACGTCGCCATGTCTCTGCGGCGACGTCAATGTTGACGGCCTTTACTCAAAGAACATAAAAGACCGCCGCGGGGGATGGAGCCACGGCGGTCTCTTCGATTGGCGCTCGGGGAGGGGGAGCCTGAGCGCTTTTTAAATTGCTTTATCTAAGGTCGGCGGCGCTCCAAAGCTTGGAATAGGCCTCGCAGTGTATCAGGATCGATTTGAAGTTTGCAAAATCTACGGCGTCCGGAATTTCATAAACCTGCTCGCCCGTATTGCTTGTGAGCGGCGCGATCAGGACGGAGCCGTTCGCGGCGTTACGGCCATTGGCGTCTTTGGCTGCGAGCGGCGATAGAAAGAGTTTGAGGTCCGGCGCCTTGCGGGTTCTGAAATCCGCAGAAAGTTTAACGAAAGTATTGCCGCCTTCGGAAAAGATTTCCCATGTCCCGGAGGATTTGAACGACTTCTTGGTCCAGACGCCTGAGAAAAGTAACTCTGACGCCTTGGCGGCAACCGTAGTGTCTGTCGCAAATGCCGGGGCGCTCACCGCGCCAAGCGTTAGGGCGAGGGCGGCAATTGCGCTTAAAATGATAGCTTGTTTTCTCATATCCGCTCTCACCCACGAAATTTGACTGTATGTGAACAGATAGTCCGCTCCACCGCTCACTGGCAAAACACGAGCCTGAGAGCATGGTGACGATAGTGTGAGGCCGGCGTGATTAAAGCGCGGCGCGGATTTTTGCGGCGATCTTTTCAAGGTCTTGCGTATGCGCCGGACCGCCGGAGGCGTGGGCGCTAAGGTCGCGTCCCTCATAGACAGGGATGATGTGAAAATGCAGGTGGTATACGGTTTGCCCCGCCGACGCGCCGTTAAACTGCACAATGCGAATACCGTCCGGCGTCAAACCATCCCTAACCGCTCGCGCCAGTTTTTTAACTGCGGTCGCTAATGCCGTGAGATCACCGTCATCAACATCAAACAGGTTTGTTGCCGTCGCCTGCTTGTGAATGACCAGGCAGTGCCCGGCGCTCTGTGGGAACACGTCCATAAAAGCAAGAATCGCGTCGGTCTCGAACAGTTTCACAGAAGGAATGTCGCCGCGAATTATTTTGGCGAAGATGTTGTCGGGGTCATATTGCGCCTCAAGGCTCATTCCTGGTCTCCATCATCAAGTGCGGCGCCGCCGCTCTCCGCATTCGCCAGCAATGTCAGCGCTTCTGCTTCCTGCGCCACAGGCACGGCAATGCGCACACCGCCGGTGACAACCGGGAGGACGGAATTAATCGCGCCGTCCATAAGTTCAGCGTCAATATCGTGTGCATTCAGGAAGCCGACAATGATTTTGGCTTCCTGTAGATTGTGCATGCGTTTGATGACTTTCATACGGGCTCGATTTCTGACTTTGAACTGACGAAAGCAACATATGGCTTCGCGGCCCTTTGCTCAACCGGCCTGATTGCACTACTGGCGTTCCCGCTGTCTGGCGCGGTTGCGAAGGTTCTCGAGCCAGATTTGATGGAACTTATGCATGTGGCGCGGCCGCATCCTGTGGCCAATCCGCGCTAGGAAGCCATTTTGTGTCTCTTCGGTGAGGACATGGCAGCCTTGCGGCGTCACGGTGATGAGCCATGCGTGATAGACGTCAATCCCAAACGCGTTTGCACTCCAGGCGATGCGCTCATGGGGAATAAATTCCTCAACTTTCGTGTCGATGGTGACGCCGAATGTTTTCCAGCGGAACCGCGCGCCATCTGTCAGCCGCCCATCCGGCGCATCTTTGACCACAACATTAGCGGCGTTGGGGTACCAGTCCGGCCACTTAGACGCCTGCACCAGGCAATCCCAAACCGCCGCCGGTGAAGCATCCATCGCTAGCTCATTAGCAACGTGTACAGCGCAATTTTCAGGTCGGTATCGCTCCGGCCAGTTTATCGTTGGCGTCATCTTATGGCGTCCCCATTTTTTTAAATGGCGTGAATTGTTTCAAGGCTTCAATGCCTTGCCCCGTTTGGTCGCGTTCGGCTTGTAAATAGCGCGCAATCGCATCACGAAAGCTGCTAGCTTCAATCCAGTGCGCTGAATAGGTGGCGACCGGTTCATAGCCTCTGGCGATTTTGTGCTCGCCCTGAGCGCCCGCCTCAACGCGCGCGAGGCCGCGTTCAATTGCGAAATCGATCGCTTGATAATAGCAGATTTCAAAATGCAGGAACGGTGCGTCTTCGCTGCATCCCCAATAGCGCCCGTACAGCGTGTCGCCGCCAATGAAGTTAAGCGCGCCGGCGACGGGCTCACCATCGCGTTCGGCGACGATGAACAACAATTGCTCCGGCATAAGTTCGGCGATCAGACCAAAAAAATCTCTGGTAAGATAAGGATGACCCCATTTGCGTGCGCCGGTGTCTTGATAGAAATGCCACATCGCATCCCAGTGAAGCGGCGTTATTTCCGCGCCGAGCAACCGTCGGATGACGAGGCCGTCCGCGAGGGCGCCGCGCCGCTCCCGGCGGATGGTTTTGCGTTTGCGCGATGAAAGCTGACCCAGAAAATCGTCGAAGGTTTTATAGTCGCGATTGAACCAATGATATTGCTCGCCCATCCGCGCCAGAAAGCCGGCCTCGGCGAGGGTATCTTGCTCTTGCTTGGAGATAAAATTGACGTGCAGGGAGGAGGCGCCCAACTGCGCCGTCATTTGCCGCAGCGCGCCCGCGAGATTGCGTTTGGCGGCAGCGTCTTTGGCCAGCAGGCGCGGGCCCGGAACCGGCGTGAACGGCGCGGCGCAAACCAGCTTGGGGTAATAGCGTCCGCCGGCGCGCTCGTATGCATCCGCCCAATGATGATCGAACACATATTCGCCCTGGCTGTGGCCCTTGGCGTAGAGCGGCGCGGCGGCGACAATCTCGCCGCGCTCTTCCAATAGGAGATGTAACGGCGCCCAGCCGGCTTCATGGGCAACAGATTTCGATGCCTCCAGCGCGGCGAGAAACTCATGCGCGACAAACGGATTGAACGGCGCGCCGGGAGGGTTCGCCAATGCGTTCCACACCGCCGGATCAATCTCGGCGATAGAGGAGGTGGTGCGCGCCAGCAATGCGTCAGAGCCGTCGGGCATTATTTAATCTCGAACACGCCGTCGACCTCAACGGCTGCATCCATCGGCAGCGATGGCGCGCCGACCGCAGCGCGCGCATGACGGCCGCACTCGCCAAACACCGCGACCATTAGATCGGAGGTTCCGTTGATGACTTTTGGTTGGCCGGTAAAATCATCGGTGCAGTTGACGAAGCCGCCAAGTTTCACGACGCGCTCAACCCGGTCGAGATCGCCGCCGCATGCCGCTTTCAGTTGCGCGATCAGGTTGACGCCGCAAGCCTGCGCCGCCATCACGCCTTGCTCAATATCCAGCTCGCGCCCTAGCTTTCCGGTGATTAAACCGTCCGGGCCAATCGACACCTGACCGGAAATAAAAACCAATTTGCCGCTGATGACATAAGGGACGTAGTTCGCAACCGGCGCCGTTGGCTCAGGCAAGACGATGCCGAGTTCGGTGAGTTGGTTTTCAATTTGCGACATGGGACTCCTCATCAATTTCAGTTTTAGCTGATCGTATCTTAATTCTGAATTTCACCAAATGCGACAATAGCGGACAGCAATGCTGGGCATTTTACTTCGAGGACGTCATCTTTGCCCAACGGAGGCCTGGAAAAAATCTTAAGCACGATGCGTCTCTCATTTTCAATTTCTAGTCTGGCGGGCTTGGTCCAAATTCCGTAAGTGGGGTCGGCTAGTCCAATTTCTTTTTCTCGGTCTGTTATCTCTTTCCGACGTTCGCCATAGTCACATCTATCTTGTCCTAAAACTGAATCGCCAAAGAGTGCGCAAGCCCATGAAAGTAAGCATTCTGAAAGCCTTGGTATATCGAAAACTACAAAATTGGTGTATTTAGGTTCCGGCACATATTCAGGGTAATCAGTACTGCCATGCATCATCTTATTATGGTGTGATCGTTTATACCTACCGTCTGAAAGGCAGCATAGGAACTCATCGATCTCGGTTTGGCCGCTTATCCCACCAGCGCCTTGTGCTGAACCAAATACACTGCATTCCGTGATAGCAACCTCCCCAATTTTCAGTGATCTTCCCCACCCATGATGTCCGTTGCCCAAATCCCTATTCAACAAACCTTCTTCATCATCCGACATTAATCCGTTTTTTGCCTCTGCTTCGCGGTAGAAGCTGTGAGGCCGCAACCAAATTTCCCCGGAAACTATTGCTTTTGCGACGTGGGGTTCGCAGTATTTGACGCTCAGGAGACGTCCAAATTTTGGAGCTTCAATTTCCTTCATTGTCAGCACTCCGTCATTGTCTTTTGTTTCGTAATCCTCGTCCGGCGCCTATGGATTCGTTACCGAACTTCTCCCTTATCGCATCAATCGCTTTTTCCTGGGCGGCGATGCGTTCGCGGTCCTCGCTGAAGAGGTCCGCTTCGCTAGGCTCGCCCGCCGCGATCAGGTCGGAAAAGCCGACCCCGATAAGGCGGAAGGCGGTGTCGCCCGCCGCCTCATGCAGCATTTTCCGGGTCGCGGCAAAGGCAATGCGCGCCAGATTGCTTGGCGCTTCGAGCGTCAATCGCCGGGTGATGGTTTTGAAGTTGGCGGATTTCAACTTCAGCGTGATAACACGGCCGTCGAAATCGCTCGCCTTCATTCGTGCAGAAACCTTTTCGCATAACTCCCATAAGATATCTTCAAGCTTTTGCACGTCAGTGATGTCGTCATTAAATGTAGTTTCCGATGAGATGCTTTTCGTCTCGCGTCGGGGTTTGATCCGGCGAGCATCCTGCCCTTGAGACAGACGCGCCAGACGCAGGCCAATTTCGCCATAACGCTTGGCGAGTGTTGCCGCGTTGAGCAGTTGTAACTGGCCAATCGTGGAGATGCCGTCACCTTCAAGCCTGGCGGCCATCGCGGCGCCGACGCCCCAGATCTTTGTGACCGGCTGGCGCGCGAGAAACGCCAGCGTTTCACTTTTTCCGATCACCGAGAAACCCTCGGGCTTGTCGAGATCGGAGGCGATTTTTGCGAGAAACTTGTTGTGAGAGAGGCCGACAGAAGCGGTGACCCCAAGCTCGGTTTTGATTCGCGCCTGTAGCCTGGCAAGGGTGATGGCGGGCGGGGCCCCGTGCAGCCGCGCCGTACCGGTCAGGTCCATAAAGGCTTCGTCAATCGACAAGGGCTCAACCATCGGCGTCAGATCGCGCATCATCTCGCGCACGGCCCGTCCGACTGCGACGTATTTCGCCATATTCGGCTTGATGACAACCGCGTCAGGACAGGCCTTGAGGGCCCGGAACATCGGCATAGCCGATTTGACCCCATAGGTGCGCGCGACATAGCAGCAGGTCGCGACCACCCCCCGGACCCCGCCGCCGACGATCACCGGCTTGTCGTTAAGCCCCGGCTCATCGCGCTTTTCTATGGCTGCATAGAAAGCGTCGCAGTCGAGATGAGCGATCATCAGGGCAAAAAGCTCTGGGTGCGATACTATGCGTTGGTCGCCGCAGGCGGCGCATATGCCCGCCCGGGCAGGCATGCGGGCATAACAAACCCGGCAAAATGCGTGATCAACGATAGCAACCATTTAACAAATGGTTACCAGAAATAGGCAGAAAAATCTGCCCCGCCAACGCTCAGGATAAACAATCGATTAAGACCTTTGTCGCAATACTTAACACCGGAGCGCTGATTCGGCGCGGCCAGAGGCGTAAATGCGTATGATGTCAGCAATGGAAAAGCTTGATATGCCGGCGCTTCCAAAAACGGTGCTTATCGTTGAGGATAATGAGCTGAACATGAAACTGTTTCATGATCTGCTTGAAGCCCATGGCTATCAGACGCTTGAGGCCCGCACGGGCCCCGAGGCGCTCAAACTTGCCGCCGAACACCAGCCAGACCTTATTTTGATGGACATTCAGCTTCCGGAGGTTTCCGGCCTGGAAGTGACCAAAAAAATTAAGGATAATGCGGAATTGGCGGACATTCCGATCATCGCCGTGACCGCCTTCGCCATGAAAGGCGACGAAGAACGCATCCGTCAGGGCGGATGCGAAGATTACATCGCAAAACCTATTTCCGTGGTCTCGTTTCTTGAGAAAGTGAAAAGGTATTTGGATTAGACTTAATCCAACTTAGCTGATTATTTTTGACGGGAGCCCCGTATGACGGCGCGCGTACTAGTCGTCGACGATTTAGAACCAAACGTGAAACTGCTCGAAGCCAAGCTTCGTGCAGAGTATTTTGACGTGTTGGGCGCTTACTCAGGCGAGGAGGCGATTACCATCGCCATGGCCGAACAACCCGACATCATTTTGCTCGACGTTATGATGCCTGGGCTTGATGGTTTTGAAACCTGCCGCCGGCTGAAAGCGGCTCCGGAGACGATGCACATCCCTGTCGTCATGGTCACAGCGCTTGATCAGCAGGCGGATCGTATCGCCGGGCTTGAAGCCGGCGCTGATGATTTCCTCACCAAGCCCGTTGAAGATATTGCGCTTTTTGCCCGGGTTCGCAGTCTCACTCGTCTGAAGATGATGACCGACGAGTTGCGCGCACGCTATACGACCGGCAAAGGCCTCGGCGTCGTCGACAACATTGATGTTGAAACAGACGATGGTGAAAGCTGCATACTCATTATTGACGACAATGAAGAACAGGCGGAACGCTTAAAAACAGCGCTGGGCGATGGGTATGTTATCACGAACGAGGTTGATCCCGAGGCGGCGTTGGTTCAGGTGCGGTCCGGCGATTTCAATTTGATTGTCGTCAACATGTCGCTCGAAGCGATGGACCCGCTGCGATTGTGTTCATCGATCAGGTCGTTTGAAGAAACCAGACTGACGCCGATCCTGGCGGTTGTGCGCAAAGGCGATACGCGCAAACTGGTGCGTGCGCTGGATATTGGCGTCAATGATTACCTTACCAAGCCGATCGACAAGGGCGAGTTGACCGCGCGCGTGTCAACGCAATTGCGCCGTATGCGCTATGTCGACCAGCTGCGCTCTTCGTTCCAGGCTAGCCTGGAGATGGCGGTAACCGACCAATTGACCGGGCTTTATAACCGCCGATATCTGGCGAGCCATCTGTCTGCAATGTTTGACCGCGCGCAATGGACAGGCCGGCCGCTTGCGGTGATGATTCTCGATATTGATCACTTCAAGGCCGTTAACGACACCCATGGCCATGATGTCGGCGATAAGGTTATTCAGGAATTTGCCGAACGCATCTCGAGGTCAGTCCGCGGGATTGATTTGGCCTGCCGTTATGGCGGCGAGGAATTTTTAATAGCGATGCCGGATACTGACATCGCTTTTGCGTCCGTTGTCGCTGAACGTTTGCGTCAGGAAATTGCGACGGCGAAATTTCTTGTTGGTGCGGGCGGTGAAGAAATTAAAGCGACGGTGAGTATCGGCATTGGGTCGACGGAAGGCGGACCGGAAGAAGATAATGCACAAAAGTTGATTAAGCGCGCCGACGAAGCGCTTTACGAAGCCAAGACCTGCGGGCGCAACCGCGTGATAAAAAGCGCGGCGTAGGGACGGGCGTTTATGCAGGGCTGAGAGACAAAAAAGCCGCCCTAAGGGGCGGCTTCGTCATTTCAGGCAAACAGCAAATCCGTGCTATTTGATTTTGCCCTCTTTGAATTCCACATGTTTGCGCGCCATAGGGTCGTATTTCCGCAAGACAAGCTTATCGGTCATGGTTCGGGTGTTTTTCTTGGTAACATAGAAAAATCCCGTTCCAGCAGTGGAATTGAGCCGGATTTTGACGGTTGTCGGCTTGGCCATTGGTATCTCCATAAAGCCGCAAACCTTATGCGGCGAGCCGGGAAACTACTAATCAAACCCGCTATGTCAAGGCGGCAGCGGGGATTTTCATCGGTTCTGCTCAAAAGCCGCTGCAGTGGTTCAGGAGGGCCTGCCGCTGATTGGCTAGTTTTATATCCGGCCGCAAGAAGAAGGGTAAACGCGCCATGAAACCGGCTCTAAACCGCCGATTCGGCCGGAAATCCGCTTCCTCACGACGATGTGAGTGGCGCGCGGGCTGCCGGAGGTATTGTTTGGCGTGAAGTGCGGTGGCGGCGACAAGCCGCTTTGCGCCGTGTGGGAACAGGAGAGATGCGACAATGACAATTTTAAAATGGATTCTGGCGTTAGCCATAGGCGGGTTTTTGATCATGATGGGGGTCATGAAGTTCACGGGCGAAGCGCATATCTTTCCCTATATTGAATATAAAGCCGCCGCCGCCGGGCTGCCGCTGGCGAGCTTGGCCTATCCGCTCGGCAATTATCTGACCGGCGCTTTAGAGCTTATTGCCGGCGTCACGGTGATCTTGCCGATGACCCGCAAAATAGGCTCGCTCCTGGCGGTGCTGCCGGTGCTCGGCGCGGTGATTTTTCACCTGTCGCCCGCGCTCGGCATTGTCACGCCCGCAGGCTATGCCGACCCCAAGCCGCTCGAAGCGCTGTCCTCCGGCGGCCCATTTACCACCGCAGATTTTACTGGCGAGACCAATATGCTGTTCATGATGGCGGCGGGCGGATTGTTGCTGGCGATTATTAATTTGATGCTCCAGCGTAATTCTTAAAGCCAGCTAACCAAAAACGCGGCTGAAGATCAGATCCACATGCCGGGTGTGATGGTCAAGGTCGAAAAGCTTGTCGAGCTGTGATGGTTCAATATGCGCCGTCACATCTTTGTCGGCTTTCAGGTTCTCGATAAAGCGCCTTTCACCGCGCCATGCCGGCATCGCGTTTCTTTGCACCCATGAATAAGACTCCTCGCGCGAGACACCCGCTTGTGTAAGCGCCAGAAGGACGCGCTGCGAGAAAATCAGACCGCCGAGCTTGTCGAGATTTTCTTTCATCCGTTCAGGATAGACGACAAGGTTTTCAATGACGCCCGCCAGCCGGTGCAGAGCGAAGTCGAGATGGGCGGTGGCGTCGGGCGCAATGCCGCGCTCGACGGAGGAATGCGAAATATCGCGCTCATGCCAGAGTGCGATATTTTCCATCGCCGGAATGACACACATACGCACCAGTCGCGCCAGGCCGGTGAGGTTTTCGGTGAGGATCGGGTTGCGCTTATGTGGCATTGCCGAGGAGCCTTTTTGGCCCTTGGAGAAATATTCCTCAGCCTCCAGAACTTCGCTGCGCTGGAGGTGACGGATCTCGACAGCAAGACGTTCAATCGATGAGGCGATAATGCCGAGCGTTGCAAAGAAAGCGGCATGGCGGTCGCGCGGGATGATTTGCGTCGAAACCGGTTCAACCGCCAAACCCATTTTTTCCGCGACATAAGCCTCAACGGATGGGTCAACATTGGCGAAAGTGCCGACCGCGCCGGAGATGGCGCAAACCGCGATCTCCGAGCGCGCCGCTTCCAGGCGGCGTTTGCCGCGTTCAAATTCTGCGTAGAATGTCGCAAGTTTCAGACCGAAGGTCGTCGGCTCGGCATGGATAGCGTGGCTGCGGCCGACGCAGATGGTGTTTTTATGCTCCAAAGCGCGGTTTTTTAAACTGGCGAGAACCCGGTCCATGCCCGCCAGCAAAAGGTCGCTCGCCCGCGTCAATTGCACCGACAGGCAAGTGTCGAGGATGTCGGATGAGGTCATGCCCTGATGGACATAACGCGCCTCGGGCCCGACAATTTCCGACAAGTGGGTCAAGAATGCGATGACGTCATGTTTGACCTCGCGCTCGATCTCATCGATCCGGTCGCTGTCGAAGGCTGCGTTGGCGCCTTTCTCCCAGACGGTTTTGGCGGCTTGCTTTGGAATAACGCCAAGCTCGGCCATGCGCATGGCGGCATGGGCCTCAATCTCAAACCAGATACGGTATTTGGTTTGCGCCGACCAGATATCGGTCATCTCCGGGCGCGCATAGCGTGGGATCATGTCTTCCTCCTGATGCGCAGGGCCTAAGGTTCAGGCAGAAAAATGTCAAAGGACGTTATTCAGTTTTCTGAGGCGGATCGGTCGGTGCGCCGTCGCTCTCCAGCGTGCCCATGGTGGTTTCATCGTCGCGAACGACAACCGGCGCGCTGCGGGCGCCCCATATCCACCAGCCGACGCCGAGGCCGGTCGCGAAAACCAGAACCAGAAGAAACCACATATGAAAGGCGAGCCAGAGCATTGGTGTAACCACGCTAATCCTGATTGCCGGGTGTGTACTCAAATTCTATACGGCGATTCCTCGCCCGGCCCTCAGCCGTTGTATTACTGGCGAGCGGCTCGCTTTCGCCGGCGCCGCTTGTGATGATGCGCGCGGCGTCAATGCCTGCGGCGCGGAGATAGTCGCCGACCGCTCTTGCTCTGGCCAGGCTGAGCCGGCGATTTTCCGCCGCGCCGCCGCTGGCATCGGTGTGACCGGTGATGGTGATCTTAAGGGCCGAGCAGTCGGCGAGCACCGCTGCCAGTGTGTCCAAGCTTTGCCGGCTGGGGCCGTTGAGGCTAGCGCGATCTCTAGCGAAGGAGATCTGCGTAGCGCTGAGGGATGATTGGGACTGTGCGGCGCAACGGCTGGCGCGGTCAGGTGCGGCGACTTCGGCGGGCGCGGTCTCGTTGGCAAGCGGCTGCACGTTAAGTGTTTCGGCGGCTTCTTCAGGTGGTGCAAGGGTTAGCTTGGCAGCGCCGGAAAACCCGTCGCCTATCAGCGCCATCAGCCGGTCAATCGCCGCCGCTCTGGCGCTGTCTGTGGCGACGCCGCTGACCTTAAATGTCGGACCGTTTGCCTCCACGGCGCCGTTATTGAGGCGCGCCAGCGCCTGCAGGCTGATCGACGCCGCGGATAACCAGCTTTCCTCCGGCGGCGCTCCGCTTGCAATCTCAAGTTCGCCGGAGATATCAGCATTGGGAAACCGCATGGCGGCGAGGAGAAAGACCGCATCGCGTGCATTTTGACTTGGCGCATAGCCGGAAAGGACAAGCTGACCGGCTTGCAATTCGGCAATCCATATAAACGGATCGGCCAGCGGCGGGCCGGAGAACACCGACATGTTCGAGGTGTCGATAAAAGTGATGCCGCCGAGCGCAAGTCCGCCTGGCCATTGCGCGTGCGTGACGGCGGTGTTGAGTTTGTCCAACGCCTCGCGCGAAGGCGCCTCGCCGAACAAAACCGCCTTTTGTCCGTCAATCTCCACGCTGGCCCAATCAGCGCCCGCAGTATCAATTGCGCCGAGCGCCTTGGTCAGCAAATGCTGTTCGGCCGATCGCGCAGAGCCGGGCAGCCAATCCATATGTATGCTGACTATGCCAATCACTCCAATGACAACGCAACCGGCAAGAAATTTTAACAGCGCTTTCATATTTTAATAGTGACGCGCGCTACCATTCGAGGATGACTTTCCCCGATTGGCCGGAGCGCATGACATCGAATCCCTTTTGATAATCGTCGATATTGAAGCGGTGGGTCAGAATTGGCGACAGGTCGAGGCCGGCTTGCAGCATCGCGCCCATCTTGTACCAGGTTTCAAACATACGCCGGCCATAGACGCCTTTGATTTCCAGGCCCTTAAAGATGACCTTGTCCCAGTCGATCCCGGCGCCGTTGGGCATGATGCCGAGCATGGCGATCTTGCCGCCATGGTTCATGGTCTCCAGCATCGCCTGAAACGCCGATGGAACGCCGGACATTTCAAGGCCGATGTCAAAGCCCTCGGTCATTTTCAATTCGCTCATCGTCTCCTGGAGCGATTCATTTTGCACATTAACAGTGCGGGTCGCGCCCATTTTCGCTGCGAGGTCGAGACGGTAGTCATTTATGTCGGTCACCACCACATGGCGCGCGCCGGCAAATTGCGCGATGGCGGCGGCCATGATGCCGATCGGGCCGGCGCCGGTGATCAGGACGTCCTCGCCGACAAGGTCAAAGGCGAGGGCGGTGTGGGTGGCGTTGCCGTAAGGGTCAAAGATTGCGCCCATATCGTCAGAGATGTCGTCAGGCAGTCTGTAAACATTGAACGCCGGGACCGCGACATATTCCGCAAACGAGCCCGCCCGGTTGACGCCGACGCCGACAGTGTTGCGGCAGAGATGGCGTTTGCCGGCGCGGCAATTGCGGCAATAACCGCAAGTGACGTGGCCTTCGGCGGAAACCCGGTCGCCGATCTTGAAAGTGGCGTGTTCGGGGTGGACCTCCGAGCCGATTTCGACCACCTCGCCAGCGAATTCATGACCGACCGTCATCGGAACGGGAATAGTCGCCTGCGCCCACGCGTCCCAATTATAAATATGGATATCGGTGCCGCAGATCGCTGAGCGCTTGACCTTGATCAAAACATCATTGAGCCCGATCTCGGGGCGCGCAGTATCAGCAAGCCAGATGCCTTCCTCGCGCTTTGCCTTGATCAGAGCTTTCATGGCTCGTCTCCACCGGTTGAGATTCTTTAGACTTATTCGCTGAGCGGCGCCTGGTCTATAGAAACTGCCAAGAAATTACGCCTTACAAGGTCGCAGGGGCGTGATGTTAACCTTACCCAAAACGCAACGGATCGAAATTTAAATCATACCGAGCGCGCGGCCAACCTTCACAAATGCGGCTACGGCGCGGTCGACCTGTTCATCACTATGGGCGGCGCACATTTGTGTGCGGATGCGCGCAAGGCCTTTCGGCACCACCGGGAACGAGAAAGCGGTGACATAAACGCCTTCATCCATCATTGCCGCCGCTATTTCACTGGCGCGCTTGGCGTCGCCGATCATCACCGGGATAATCGGGTGTTCGCCGGGCAGGAGGTCAAATCCGGCTTCGGTCATTTGCGCGCGAAACCGCTCCGCATTGCGAAACAGTTGCTTGCGCAAATCACTGCCGTTGCGGATGAGTTCAAACGTCTTCATCGCCGCGCCGAGCAGCGCCGGCGTCAGCGCGTTGGAGAACAGATAAGGGCGCGCGCGGTTGCGCAGCAAATGCACGACCTTTTTCGATGCGCAAATATATCCGCCCATACCGCCGCCTAGCGCCTTGCCGAGCGTGCCGGTCAGAATATCAATACGGTCAGTGACGCCGCAATGTTCGGGCGCGCCCTTGCCATTGGGTCCCATAAATCCCGTTGCATGACAATCATCGACCATCACCAGTGCGTCATACTTATCCGCAAGCTGACAAATCTGATCAAGTTTGGCGATATAGCCATCCATCGAAAAGACGCCGTCGGTGACGATCAGCTTGGTACGGGCGCCGTCGGCGTCCGCCTGCTTCAACTGAGCTTCAAGATCACCCATATCCGAATTGGCGAAGCGATAGCGTTTGGCTTTGCACAGTCGCACCCCGTCGATGATGGATGCGTGGTTTAAAGCATCGGAGATGATCGCGTCTTCCGCCCCAAGTAAGGGTTCAAAGACGCCGCCATTGGCGTCAAAACAGGCGGCGAAAAGGATTGCATCCTCATAGCCGAGAAAATCGGCAATCTCCTTTTCGACCCGGCGGTGGAGATCGCTGGTGCCGCAGATAAAGCGCACCGACGCCATGCCGAAGCCATAGGCGTCCATCGTCGCTTTCGCCGCCTCGACCAGCGCCGGGTTGTTAGCGAGACCCAGATAATTGTTTGCGCAAAAGTTTAAAACGCGAATGGTCTTGCCATGATGGATGACGTCAATCTCCGGGCCTTGCGGCGAGGTGATCTGGCGTTCGTTTTTCTCAAGGCCCTGTTCGCGGATATCCGCCAATGTTGCGTTAATCCGGGCGTAGAATGCATCGCGCATGAACGACTCCGTTAGTAGGATTGTCAGGACGGTGTGGCAGCGCGCGGCGGCGAGGTCAATTGGCGCCAGGCAGTAGAGTTATCAAATAGATATGGCGTCAAGCTTGCACTTTTTATAGCCGCCCCGCAGAGTTCAAAGTGAACATTGTACAAGTTACTGTTTCGGGCAAACAAAAGGCGAGGCATCATGAAAACAAACCGGCGGGATATTTTGCGCGGCGCGGCGCTGACGGGGGTTGTAGCGGGGGCGGGCGCGCTTGTCGCGTGTGACGAGCGCGCGAAGGCTCCATCGCCGACGGGCGTCGACGCGGTCGGCGACAAGATCTCATCGCGTACCATTGCCGAGGCGGAAAAACTTCAGGGTATATCCTTCACCCCGGCCGAGCGTGAGCAGATGATTGGCGACATTGAGGGTAAGCTTGAGGCGTTGGCGCGGTTGCGCGCGGTGGATATGCCCAACACAGATGCGCCGACGTTGTTGTTTGACCCGAGGCTGCCTGGGAAATCAGTGCGTTCACAGAAGAATATTTTGGTTTTGTCAAAGGTTGAAAGGCCGCTGCCGGACGAAGACGTTGATATCGCGTTTGCAAGCGTTGTGGAACAGGGAGAATGGCTGCGCGCTGGAGCGATCAGCGCCACAAGGCTGACGGAAATATATTTGAGACGTATTGAACAATATGACGCGAAACTGCGTGCCTTCATCACTGTGGCGCCGGGGGTTGCCCGTCTGCAGGCGGCCAAGGCCGATAAGGATTTTGCCACCGGGCGTGTGCGCAGCGCGTTACAGGGCATCCCCTATGGGTTGAAAGATTTGGTCGACACTAAGGATATCAAGACCACCTGGGGCGCGACGCCATACAAAACCCGGACGCCTGACAATGACGCACAGATCGTGCGCAAACTGCAACGCGCCGGTGCGGTGATGCTCGGCAAGACCTCTTGCGGCGCGCTCGCCTATGGTGATCAATGGTTTGATGCGCGAACCAAAAACCCCTGGAACATAAAAGAAGGCTCATCGGGTTCGTCCGCCGGATCAGCTTCCGCGACGGCGGCGGGGCTGTGCAGCTTTGGCGTCGGCACGGAAACGCTGGGCTCAATCATCTCGCCATCGGAACGCTGCGGCGCAACAGGATTGCGGCCAACCTTCGGGCGCGTCTCGCGTCATGGAGTGATGGCGCTGTGCTGGTCGCTCGACAAACTCGGCGCCATCTGCCGCAGCGTAGAAGACACCGCCGCTGTATTGTCTGCGGTTAATGGTTATGATGCGGACGATCCCTCAACCGCGCGTATAGGCTTTACCTATGATAGCGCGGTTGATGTTTCTGGGATGACGGTCGGTTATGTGCCGGCGTGGTTTGAAGAGGGCGACGCCGCCGATCGCGCCGGGCTTGAGGCGTTGCGCGGGCTCGGCGTTACGGTGAAGGAATTTTCCTGGCCGGAGCTGAGCTTTGATGCGCTGGTAGAAATCGTGCTGGTGGAATCCGCCGCGGCTTTCTCCGACCTCACCCTGTCCGGACGCGATGATGAATTGCTCTGGCAGGAGCCGCAAGCCTGGCCAAACACCTGGCGTGCGGCGCGGTTTATCTCTGCTGTGGACTATGTGCAAATTGACCGGTTGCGGCGTAAGCTGATGCAGGAAATGCGTGCGGCATTTGAAGGCTTCGACGCGTTGATCGGTCCGCATTTTGCTGGCGGCGCATTGCTCGCGACCAACATGACCGGGCATCCGCAATTGGCGTTGCGCGCCGGCTTTGCGCAAAAGCCTAACCGAACCACTACCGATAATGAACCGGCGGAGGGTGCGGAAACCTTTCGAGTGCCACGCGGCGTGAGCCTGTGGGGTGATCTCTTTCAGGAAGGTAAAATCATTACGCTGGGCGCAGCGATGGAAAAAGCGCTTGACGTCGCTGGCGAACGACCGTCCGGGTTTTAGGCCCAATGCCGGGGATTACAGGTAGGAGAATGTCGTGTCTGGTAAGCATGTCAGCGGGACAGAAGGATATGCCGCAGAAGCTAAAGATCTTTTATGCCGCTATGAAGCCATGCGTTTTGAAGATGTGCATAAATCAATCCTTCATCTATTTCCTACAACGCCGGGTAGAATTTTCGACATAGGTTCCGGCACGGGTCGCGATGCTGCAGCATTTGCAGAAATGGGCCATAGCGTTGTTGCTGTAGAACCGACAGATGAATTGCGAATACCGGCAGCCTCGCTTCATCCATCCCCCTTGATTGAGTGGATTGCGGGTAGCTTGCCAACATTGGCGACGGTACAGCGTTATCACGGCGCCTTTGGTTTGATTATGCTCACGGCCGTTTGGATGCATCTTGATGAAGGCCAACGCAGCGTTGCAATGAAAGAAGTATCAAAATTTCTGAAAGTGAATGGAAAGATGATTATATTGCTGCGGCATGGCCCCGTTCCGCCCGGTCGCAGAATGTATGAGGTTACGGCTGAAGAAACGATAGAACTAGCACAATGTAGCGACATGAAGGTTTTGCTGAATCTTCGGGAGAGTTCATTGCAGGCCGCTAACCAGTTGTCAGAGGTAAGTTGGACAAGGCTTGTATTTATAAAACTGTGATAAAGTCGAAGGCGCTTTTCAGCGAAATCAAATCAGATTGAATCTAAATCTTAGGCTTTACGCCGCGCACCTTTGGCGGGCGGGCTTTCCGGCGCGCCGGCGAAGCATTGCGCGATTTCCATCCAGCGGGTGGCGTTAGCGCCGCGCGCCTCCAGCGTGGTGTCCGCAATATTGCGCGTTTGTGTGACAACCTGCGCAAAGTGAACCGCGTCGCCAATCACCGCATTATCCTCTTGCACCTCGTTCCATTCCCATATGGCGCCCGACGGCGCCGTCAGTCGCACATAGGGCTTGGGCAAGGGGACATCCTCCTGGCGGTTTTTAAACGTCCAGCTATAGGTGGTAACGCCGAGATGGCAGATATTCCGGATACGGTCTTTTTCATCTCGTGCAACGCCAAGGACATCAAAGGTTTCCTGTCCGTGCGCCCATGTTTCCATCTGCCGGGCAATCATTTTGGAACGAGTCGTCATATCCGGCCCCGCCCAGGCGATGCGAGTGCCTGGATCAACACTGGCATAACGGCTGGCAAGCTCAGGACAATAGTCGCACCAGGCGGTGACTAATGCGCGCCCATGCAATCCATTTTGCGTCTCATCAAGCCATAGGCGTTGCACTTGCGGGTGGGCTTTCCCGGCCATCAAGTGTTTTGCAACGCCGGTAAAAAATTCCTGAAACTTATCGCGCCCTTCAAGCGTCAGCCCAGCGGCGATGTTCCACATATGCAGGTGAGCGATGACGTCTTCGATGGTCCAGCCTTTAAAAAGTGTGACCTTGCCAAGCGCCTCATCATCGGCGCGGCCAAGAATATTCGCGAGCGCGCGGCTTTCATCGTGAAAGTCTTGGGCTTCTTTCATCATCATGTGGACGGGCCCCTATTCTGTGGCGGTGATTTCCATAATCAATGCATTGGCCGAAATTTGCACGCCGGCATCAAAGTGAATATCGGATACGATGCCGTCAATTTCGGCGTGCAACTCATGCTGCATTTTCATCGCTTCGAGAACAGCCAGACGTTCGCCCCGTGTGACTTTCTGTCCGCGCGCGACGCAGACATCGATCAGCACACCATGCATCGGCGCAACAACAGCCCCGGCGCCGGCGCTCTCGGTTGTTAATGCGATGATTGCATTTAAGTTTTGCAAGTCGAAGTCACGGCCGTTGATGGATATTTGTATTCTTGTATGAGGCGCTCTCTCTGGCAGGTTGAATGAAATTATCAGCCGGGCGCCGTTTAACGACAGGACGGCTTCATGACGGTCAATCTTGACAACCTCAAGAGTGGTTGCCTGTCCATCATGTTCGATATTGTAGTGTATGGGGCCGACAGGCGTCACAGTGAGGTTTAACGCCTCGTCGCCATCTTCAAAGCGGTACGGCGTAGTGATTTTCGTTGCGCTCGACCAGTTGGAGAGCGTCGATGACACATAAACCGCTTGCGACAAAGCGTGCGCGCGGGCGGATTCATAGAGTAGCACAGCAGCACACGCCGCGTCTTCGGTGCTGAGTTTCGGGGCGGTGAGATTGTCTTTAGAAAATGCCTCCGCGATGAATGCAGTTGTCGCCTCACCCTTAACGAAAGCAGGGTGAACAAGGGCATCGAGTAAAAACTTTTTGTTGGTGGCGACGCCGAATAGACTTGTGCGCTTCAACGCCTCAATCAGTTTGCGTCGTGCTTCGTCGCGGCTGAGCCCATGGGCGATGATTTTCGCAACCATCGGATCATAATAGGGTGAGACATCGCCGCCAGTCGCGATGCCGGCGTCAATGCGAATGCCCGGCGCCGTCGCCGGGCGCCACAGGTCAATCGATCCGGCGGCGGGCAGAAACCCTTGGGCAACATCTTCTGCATAAAGACGAGCCTCGATTGCATGCCCAGTGATGACGATATCGTCTTGCGAAAAACAGAGGGCCTCACCCTGCGCAACGCGAATTTGCAGTGCGACAAGGTCGCGGCCTGTCACCATCTCCGTGACCGGGTGCTCTACTTGCAGGCGCGTATTCATTTCCAGAAAATAAAAAGCGCCTTCTCTATCGAGCAGAAACTCAACCGTGCCGACGCCTAGATAGTTGATATCACGCGCGGCTTTCACGGCGGCGGCGCCCATCTTTTCACGCAACGCCTGTGTCATCACCGGACAGGGCGCTTCTTCCAGCACTTTTTGATGCCGGCGCTGAACCGAGCAGTCGCGCTCGCCGAGATGAATGACATGGCCATGACGGTCGGCAAAAATCTGGATTTCAACATGGCGCGGGTGAAGGATGGCCCGTTCAAGGATTAAGTCACCGGAACCAAACGCGTTCTCCGACTCGCTGCGGGCGGATTTCAGAGCACCTGCGAGGTCACGTTCGTTTTCGACCAAACGCATGCCACGTCCGCCCCCGCCAGCCGCAGCCTTCACCATCAACGGATAACCAATTTCGCCCGCCGCCTTTCTTAACGTATCGTCTGATTGGTCCGTACTATGATAGCCGGGGACGCACGCAACACCGGCGTCAGTCATCCTCCGCTTGGCTTTCGCCTTGTCACCCATCAGCTCGATGGCCTCGGGCGCGGGGCCGATAAAAACAATCCCGGCATCCGCGCAGGCCTTGGCGAAGGCTGCGTTCTCCGACAGGAATCCGTAGCCGGGATGAATGGCCTCCGCGCCGGTGTTGCGGGCGGCCTCGATAATTCGGTCAGCGTCGAGATAGGACTGTGCCGCCGGCGCCGGGCCGATCTGGCAGGCGGCGTCAGCCATTTTGACATGCGGCGCATCGGCGTCGGCGTCGGAATAGACCGCGACTGTAAGCAAACCCATTTCGCGCGCACTGCGCATAATGCGACAGGCGATCTCGCCGCGATTGGCGATCAGGATGCGTGAGAAAGGCGCTGGCGTCATTCTTATACCTTACATCCGTGCAATGCCGAAGCTGTTGGGTTTGACCACGCGATGGCGCGCTTCCCACGCTGTCGCCAGAAAAAAGCCAAGCGTCTGGCGGGTCTCGCGCGGGTCGATCATACCGTCGTCGAGACAATGACCGGACGTGTAGAACGCGCCCGACTGTCGGTCGAACATATGCGCCAGCATTTTTTCCTGCATCGCCAGCTGTTCGCGATTAACCTCCGCACCAGTTTTTACAGCCGCGCCTTCGGCGACAATACTCATCACTTGCGCTGCCTGTGCACCGCCCATGACGCCGGTTGCGGCGTTGGGCCAGGTGACGCAAAAATCCGGATTATAGCCGCGCCCGCACATGCCATAATTCCCGGCGCCAAAACTGGCGCCGATCATAACGGTAATGCGTGGTACATTGACATTAGTAACAGCCTGAATCATTTTCGATCCGTGCTTGATCATGCCGCCTTGTTCATAGTCCTTGCCGACGAGATAGCCAGTTGTGTTTTGCAGGAACACCAGCGGAATATCGGCTTGATCGCAGAGCTGCATGAATTGCGCAGCTTTCGTCGCGCCGTCGGGGTCAATCGGGCCATTATTGCCGATTAACCCGCAAGCAAAGCCGTGGACTTCCGTCTGGAGGCACACGGTGGAAACGCCATAACCCGGTTTGAAATCGCTGAAGTCCGAACCGTCAACAATGCGCGCGGAAACCTCGCGCATGTCATAGGGTCTTTTATAGTCGATCGGAACAATGCCGAGGATTTCATCCGGGTCGTATTCCGGCTCGCGAAAGGTTTTTTTTGGGAGCGCTGGACAGCGCATATTCCAGTGCAATCGTGAGATAACCTCGCGCGCCATCAGCGCCGCTTCGCCGTCATTTTCTGCGAGATACTCAACAAGCCCGGTAACGCTTGCGTGCATTTCCGCGCCGCCAAGCTCTTCTTCAGAAGCAATTTCTCCGGTCGCAGCCTTTAAGAGGGGCGGCCCAGCCAGAAATGCTTTGCCGCCGCCTTTAACGGCGATTACATAGTCAGAAAGGCCCGGCATATAAGCGCCGCCGGCGGTTGAGGAGCCGTGGAGGATCGAAATAACCGGCAGGCCTTTCTTGGAGAGGCGGGCAAGATTGGCGAACAATGTGCCGCCTTCTAAAAACCCGCCTACAGTATAATTCATCAAATCGCCGCCGGCGCTTTCAACGAGATGAATGAAAGGTAGGTTCTGCGCCAGTGCAATTTCTTGGGCGCGCTTTAAGCGGTAACCACCGGCGACAGTCATCGCGCCGGCCTTTATGGCGCTATCATCATTGACGATAGCGCAACGCACGCCATTAACGAAGCCTATGCCGGACATAATTGTCGAGCCGGGAATGGATTTTTCTTCATTATCTGTATCAAGCAGATAGCCGGCGATATTGCCGATTTCAAAATATGGCATGCCGGGATCGACGAGGCGCGCGAGACGCTCACGCGGGAGTAATTGACCACGCTTTTCGAACCGTTCTTTGCGATTGGCGGAGCGCGCCGGCGCGCGCGCGTTCAATGCGCGTAATTTATCGACCAGCGCTATCATGTCCGCATGGTTCTGTCTGAAGCCGTCAGACTGCGTATTTACCTTCGATCGAAAGACCGTCATTTGGACGCCCTCGTCATAATTTAGACGCCAGGGATCGCGCTATAGGGATCGGATGATCCAGCAGGATTTGCGCGAAGGCCTTGCCTTGCGGGTCGTTGCGAAGCGAGGCGACACCGCCGCCGCCGAGCACAGTGTCAATGAGGAAATTTATCGCGTTTGCACCGGGTAGAAAAAACCGCTGCACTTTCGATGCATCGGCGCCGGTTTCGATGAAATGCGCAAAGCGCTTCGCGAGCGCCTCTTCGGTTAACGCCGCCCAGATGAAAGGCAGATAGACCGCCTCGCGCGCGATCACGCCGATATTCGCCTTGTCGCCTTTGTCGCCGGAACGGGCCCAGGCAAGATTGATAAGCGGGGTTTCGATGAGGTCATCCTGACTAGGGGCTGCCGGCGGTTTGGGTCGGACAATCTGGTCGGGGTTGAATGTTTTCCCTGGCCTGTCATTGAAGCTCGTCGCCTCGCCATCGATATCGATGGTTATCGAAACTTCCTCCTTTGCGGTAAGATAAGAAAATAAACGCACTACCGGCATCGGTTTGGGACGGCCAAATGAAAAGCCGGTCAGGCCCGGCGGTGTCGCCAGCCCCATGCCAGCGATTTCCCTTAGCAACAACCCGGCGCCCATTGAATCACCATGTTTGGCTGCAATTTTTAAAACCACTTCACGTGCGCTGTCGATTCTTAAAAAGTCGCCATACTGAGATTCAGTACCAAGAACCTCAATACTAGTTTCGGTGAAGTCACCGGCGTTAAATTGATGAAGGACCTTGCGGCTGCGTTCGAAGACGGCTTCGGCGAATTTGCGCGCCTTGCGGTCCGCGTCGGCGCCGGTAAAGCCGAGCAGCATGCCAGCGCGATAGCCGTCGTGATAGGTGAGGGAGGTTTTGTATGTGTTTGGCGCCGGGGAGCCTTTTGCGGGCGAGACGCGAACGCGGTTGGCGTCTTCTTGAGAGATGGTCAGGCCTGAGAAATCGCAAATTACATCGGGCAGCAAATAGGCTTGCGGGTCGCCGATTTCGTAGACCAATTGCTCCGAGACAGTACCGACACTAACGATCCCGCCGGTGTTGTCTGGTTTTGTGAGTGTAAAGCCGCCATCGCGTGAAATTTCAGCAATGGGGTAACCTATATTAGCGATATCGTCCGTCGCTTCCCAGTCGGTAAAATTACCGCCGGTCGCTTGCGGTCCGCATTCAAGGATGTGGCCCGCGAGGGAGCCGCTGGCGAGCATGTCCCAATCATCTACGCGCCATCCGAATTCGTGAATGCAGGCGCCAAGCGTCACGGCGCTATCGACGACACGTCCGGTGATGACGATATCTGCGCTCTGGTCTAACGCGTTGGCGATGGGGAAGGCGCCAAGATATGTGTTGATGCTGACGATTGTCTTCGGATCAGGAAATTCGTTGCCACTATAGAGTTCGTGCGGCTCAGTTGAAGCAATTGCGTCTTTGCGGTCGATAAAGTCGTCGCCGGTTATAATCGCGACCTTCAAATCGAGACCCTGCTCTCTAATCAACGCCCGGATCGCCGCGCCGCAGCTAATCGGGTTGACGCCCCCGGCATTGGAAATAATTTTAACGCCTTGACGCGCAATATCACGTAGATTTGGTTTGATTACGGAGTGTACAAAATCTGTCGCATAACCCGCATCCGGGTCTTTGTTTCGCGCCCGCGCCATGATCGACATGGTTATTTCCGCAAGGTAGTCGAACACGATATAATCGAGCCTGCCGGCAGCCAAGAGCTGCGGCGTTGCCATCGCGCTCACGCCCCAATAACCGCTGGCGCCGCCGATACGGATGGTTTTTTTCTCCGTCATAAGGCGTCTTTCACAGCATACCCTAGGCTTGCATGGTTCGATAATTTAGAGTAATACTCATATATAATGAATATCACTCAGTGACTAAAAGTCAATGCGCGCCGGTAAGACACAACGAACGCGATGAAACGGACAGTGAAACGAGCCATGTCGGCACAGAAGAAACCACGGGTCGCCAAGGCTGTGGCGCGCAAATCCTCGCCCGCCGCGACCCGGCGTGAGCGCGTTCAGTCCAAGGAAGATGCGATCATTGCCGCTGCGCATAAGAGCCTGACGACGCGCGGGTTTACGAAAACCACAATGTCGGAGATTGCCCGCAAAGCCGGCGTGGCGGAAGGAACGCTCTATCTTTATTTCAACAATAAAAATGCGCTGGCGCGTGCGGTTCTGGCAGCGTTTTATAAACGCCTGACCGAGACGGCGAAGGTGGGCGTCGGGAAATGTGCGACGACCAGAGAAAAGCTTGAGTTCTTGGCGCGCCACCACCTCGAAAGCATCATCGGCGAACGACGCCTTCTTGAATTGATTTCTAGCGATGTGCGCAACACCGAAGCCTATGAGGGCAGCGATATCTACAAGATGAACCGGGAATATGTCGCGGTGTTTGACGACGTTATGCGCGATGGCATTTGGTGCGGCGAGATTGAAGAGGGCGCTGCGCAGTGGATCAAGCGCGATATTTTTTTTGGTAGTCTGGAATACTCGATGCGGACACTGTTAATGAAAAAGCGGTCCAGCAAAAAAGACATCACCGCTGTTGTTACTGAACTGGTGAAGCTCTTGATGGATGGCGCTGGTGCACAGTTTGAGCCAATGTCAAACCATGACCTGATAAAGGCGGTTGAACGGGTTGACGCCGCGGCTATACGCCTTGAACGGCTTTCAGCGGTGAAAATGTGAGCGAATAATATGGCGACTGTGGATGTGAAACAGCTACGGGAATTTACTGAGAGCGCCGACGCCTGGTTTGGGGACAATGTCCCCGCTGATCCCGGCTTTATGTTGCCGTTGACTTTCATGGAGGTCGGCACAGACCAGCAGTTTAATTTCCTGCGCGATTGGCAGCGTAAAGTCTGGGAGGCGGGATACCTTGGCGCTGCCTGGCCAAAGGATTATGGCGGCGGCGGACTTGACCCGGCGTTTCAAAAAGCCGCGACGGACGCGATGCGCCGCCGCAACGCGCCGATTATGTTGAACGCCATCGGGCTCAACTGGACCGGGCCTTTGTTGATCGATATGGGGAGTGAAGAACAGAAACTAAGTTACATTAAGAAAATCCTGTCTGCGGAGGACATTTGGTGTCAGGGGTTTTCGGAGCCAGAAAATGGCTCTGACCTCGGCAATGCGCAATTGCGCGCCGTGCGTGATGGCGACGACTATGTGCTGAACGGATCGAAAATCTGGACCACCCATGGCAGCTATGCAAAACATATGATATTACTGGCGCGCACCAATTTTGACGCGCCCAATAAATATGCCGGGCTCAGTTTCTTCCTGGCGCCGATGGATGCGGCGGGTATTGAAACGACGCCGATCCGCAAACTGACGGGCGAGTTTGGGTTTACGCAAACCTTCTTCACAGACGCGCGCATTCCAGCGGATTGCCGGATGGGTGAGGAGGGCGAGGGTTGGTTGATCGCTATGCGCACGCTGGAATATGAGCGCGGCGCCAGAGGCGGTCAGGCGGGCGGATATGTGATCACGCCGCTTGATGCGTTTTCGATCTTGGAACTTGCAAAAAAAGCGCAACGCGACGGCGCGCCGGTGATGGACGATCCGGTGATGCGCGACCGGCTGGTCGGTTTTCTGATTGAAGCGCAAGGGTTGAAGCTGTGTCAGGAGCGCGGCCGCATTGCGCCCCTCACCACCGACCGACCGATGGCTTTGTCGCTGTCAGGCAAGCTGATGTGGACGGAGTTTGCCCGTCGGCTCAATGAATTTGCGATGACGCTTCTAGGCGCTAAAGGCGGATATTATGTCGGCGATGAAAGCGCGATCGATGACGGATTGTGGACCCGCGGATACTTGAATGCATTTTCGGCAACCATTGGCGGCGGCACGTCGGAAATTCAGCGCAATATTATTGGCGAGCATGTGCTCGGACTTCCTAAGAAATAACTAGTCGTTCGGATTAACTGATGGAACATTTTGGCCGTTTAGGCTTTAGCGAGGAACAGGCCGACCTCTTGGAGGTCGCGAGTAATTTTTGCCGTGACAAATCCCCAATGGGCAAGGTTCGTAAGCTGATTGAAAGCGACAACGGGTACGATCCGGAGGTCTGGAAGGATATTGTTGGTCTGGGCTGGCTGGGGATCGCCATTCCGGAGGAATATGGCGGCGTTGGCCTCAGCCTGAGTGAAGCGACGCCGGTGATGGAACAAGTCGGCCGCTTCATGCTGGCGAGTCCGTTTTTGTCAACGACATTAGCTGCGCAGGCGGTGTTGGCCGGCGGGACGGAGGCGCAAAAGCAGCTTCTGCTGCCGAAGATTATTGAAGGCGCAATTGCGACGCTTGCGCTCACCGAAGATAGCGGCGATTGGGACCTTACTCAGATCACTGCCCGTGCGGAAAAGGACGGCGATGAAATCGTCCTTTCCGGCAAGAAGCTGTTCGTCTGTGACGCTGCGGCGGCGCAGTGGATTATTGCCTCAGTCTGCATCGATAACCAACCTGCGTTGGTTCTCGTTGAGCGCGCGCAGCTACCTGTGGGCGCGTTGCGCCGCGAAACGATAATCGACGAAACCAAACGCTCTTACGCGTTGACACTGGACGGTATTCGGGTGAATGCGATGGCCCAATTTGATCCGCACAAGGCGCGCGCAGCACTCAGCCACATCCATCTTGCCGCAAATCTTCTCACTGCTGCTGAAATGGTCGGCGCAACGCAAGCCGTGATCGATTACACCATCGACTATCTCACCACGCGCAAGCAATTTGGCAAGCTGATTGGCTCCTATCAGGCGTTGAAACACCCAACGGTCGATGCCTTTGTCGGATATGAGCAAGCTCGCTCGCATCTTTATAGCGC
>JAJFFX010000003.1 GCA_021776455.1 Hyphococcus sp.
ACCTCCACACAGTCGGTATATTTACATTTGATGCATGCATCGGTCACCACATAGGTCATTGTGTGCGCTCCTGAGCGTGGTTGGCTTTTGGCTAGTGTTTACCTGCTCGTCGCTGGGACGCAAGCGGGCTGTGGGTGAGAATTCCTCAATTAATCGCCAGATTGGCTGGCAAGGCGGGCGGCGACCCTTATCCGCGCTTCGCCACTTTCCCGGTCTTCGAGATAGATCAGTCCGCAGACCCGTCGCATCAGCGTGTCCTCATAGGAATCACGCTCGCCGTCCGACAGGACAATTTCCCACAGCTGCTCGATAAAGGCGACTTTCTCCTCATGGGCCATCTCTTTGGCGACCCGCGTGAAGCGTTGAATGTCGAGCGCGTCGGTTTGGGCTTGCTCGCCCGTCGCCCGCAGCTCCTGCGCATCTTCTTGTGAGATGTTGAACTTCGTCATCAACGATTGGTCGATGATCTTCTTTTCGCGGTCGTCATACTGCTCGTCAGCGCGCGCCGCCTCCACCAGCAAGGCGGCGACAGCAAGCTGCATCGGCTCTGCGTCTAGCTCTGCGGACGGTGCGGTCTGGTTTTTAGGTTTGGAAAACAGTTTTTTGAACATGACAGATTACCCGGATAAAGTGTTTGTTTTTAGCGCTTGGAGTTCGCGGCGGTCTTTCTTTGTTGGCCGACCGGAGCCCTTTTCGCGAGAGAAGGGCGAGAGGTTCTGTTTTTCTTTTGGCAGGCGCGGCGGAGATTGGTCTGTATAAAGTGTTTGTGCTTCCGCCGCCGGTCCGCGCCGCTCCGCCAGGGCGACAATTGCGAGGATACGCAATTGCTCGCCGCGCGTGAACACCAGTGTATCGTCCGGGCGGACCGTAAAACTCGGTTTTTCTGCTCGGATAGTGGTCTGGTTTCTGGTGACCCGCACATTGCCATCCTGCACGAATTTTGCGGCCAGTGTTCGGGCCTTGAAAATCCGCGCATACCATAACCAGCGATCGAGCCGTTGAGCGGGCGACGCCTCGCTCTGTTCGGTCATTCAGTCGTCTCGGGCTTTTTCGCCTTTTGCTCTTTCGGCGGTTCAGAAAGTTGCGACTTCAAGCCGGCGAGCACGGCGAAAGGCGAATTTGGATCGGCGACCTTTCGATGCCTGGGCTCATGCATCGGACCGTTATCTCTGGGCCGGGGGCCGCCCTGATGTTTGCCGCCCTGATTTTTGCCACCTTGATGCTTGCCCTCATGACCCTTGCCTGCCGGTGGTTTTTTGCCGCGACGGCTTATGTCTGGTTTTCCGTCACGCTTGTCGGCGGGTTTGGCGTCGCGTTTCGGCTTGGTGAACACTTTGCGCGGCGCCGGTTTCCATAGCGCGATTTCGGCGTCTTCCGGCGCGGTGTTTTCAGAAACGGCGCCCTCGGCAGGAGAGGCGTCTTGCGCCGGTTTTTCAGCCGCTGGATTTTCGGTGGTCGAAGTGTCCGTCTGATTTTCGCCGTTCATGGGCGGAGGCGCCGGGCTCGCGGCGTCTTCAGTCGGCGGCGCGGCAATCTCTTCGCTGGCTGCCGGGCCGTCCACCGGCGTTGGCGCTGTAGCGGTTTGCTCGTCTGGCGCAGCATTTGCCATCGGTTCAGGCGGCGCAGAATTCGCTGCAATGGGCGCCTCCGCATCAGGCGTTGGGGTTAGCGCATCCGCGTCCGGCGTGGATATTGGCGCTTCGGTGACCGGCGCCTGTTGGTTAGTAGGCTTATCGGGCTCTGCCGCTGTCGCCGTCTCGGCGGGCGCTTCTGGTTTGCGCTTGACCATCGTCTTGCGCAGGCCGAGCGAGCGCATGATCGCTTCGAAATCCTCGCCCGAGCAGCCGACCAGCGACATCATTTGCGGCGTCGCTTCAAATCCCTGTCGCATATTCGCATCGCCGCGTGCGGTGCGGATCAGGCCGGCCAGCCGCTCCAGCATGTCGATGCGTACGGCGCGGTTGCCGGAGGGGCGATAGCCGGCGGCGTAATAATAGGCATGGGGAAGGCTCGCATTCATTTCCAGCGAAACCAGTCCGGCTTTCGGCGGTGCTGCAGCGGCAATCTTGCGGTCGTTCCACAACGCCCACAGCATAACCAAAAGCCGCGACGATGCTGGTTTTAACAAGGCCGGCATAAATAGCGTATATTCGCCGAACCGCATGCCGAGCTTGCGCAGCTTGCTGCGTTCGGTCTGATCAATTTTTTTGAGGTCGTCGCCAAATTGCGTGCGCGAAGTGGCGCCGAAATTTTCAACCAGACGATAAGCGACGCCCTTGGCGAGCCCCTGCAATCCGCTCTCGGTTTCGCTATTGGCGCCGGCCTGCAACATCACCAGCGGCCCCAGCAGCGCTTCAGTCTTGGCGGTGAAAAAATCGGTCAGCCGGTCTTCGACGCGGCCGCGCATATTGGCGGAGATATCGGCAAGGCCGGAAACGACAACGCTCGGCCGCAACAGGGTCGAGCCTTTCTTCAGTTGCGCCACTTGCGCCGCGCGCCACCAGATCGCGCCATCGTCGCCCAGCGACAGCTCATCCGCGCTAGCATTGGCAAGCGCGGCAGCGCGCGCAGCGAGCATCGGCGCCAAGGCTTTTTCGCCAGCAGCACGCAACGACTTCGCCTCAACGCCGCTGGCGCGAGGATCAACAATGAACTCAAACCCCAACAGCCGGCCGATGAATTGGCCTTCCACGATCACTTCTCCATCGTCATTCACCCCCGCCAGAAGCGGAGCACCGTCTTTCAACCGCTTCATCAACGTCGCGGTGCGGCGATCAACAAACCGCTGCGTCAGCTTTTCATGCAACGCATCGGACAATCTGTCTTCTATCGCGCGCGCGCGCTCTTGCCAATAAGGCGCGTTTTCTATCCATGCCGAGCGATGAGACAGATAGGTCCAGGTGCGAATGTGGGAGATGCGCGATGCGATGGCGTCGAAATCGCCGTCAATTCGGTCCAGCCGATTGATCCGCGGCGCCAGCCAAGCCTCGTTCACACGCCCGTCATGCATCAACATGAGATAAAGATCGGCGAGCAGGCGGCCATGCTGGTCAGCTGAGATATTGCTGAAATCGGGGATCTGGCAAAGCTCCCATAGTGTGGCCAGTGCAGCGCCGCCTTTGGCGAGATCGCGAACCTCCTCGCGGCCAATGAGATTGTGGAGCGCCGCCTCGTCAGCTTCACGGCGCGAGCGTTGCAGTTCTGGGCGCGGGGGACGCCGTTCAAGCGACCGGTTGAGCGCCGGCAGCGATGACAGATCGATTTGTTCAGAGCGCCATTGCAACGCTGCGATCGGGTCGAATTGATGATTTTCAATCGCCTCGACGATATCTTCATCAATTCCCTGGCATTCCGCGGTGGTCCCGAAGCTTCCGTCACGAATATGGCGACCGGCGCGGCCGGCGATTTGCGCCAGTTCCGCCGCCGTCAGATTGCGCGGACGCTGCCCGTCGAATTTGCGCGTCGCGGCGAAGGCGACATGGTCGATATCCATGTTGAGGCCCATGCCGATGGCGTCGGTGGCGACCAGAAAATCAACCTCGCCGGATTGATATAATTCCGCCTGGGCATTGCGGGTGCGGGGGCTGAGCGATCCGAGAACAACCGCGGCGCCGCCTCTCTGCCTGCGGATCAATTCGGCAATCGAATAGACGGTGTCGGCGCTGAAGGCGATGATGGCGGTGCGCCGGGGCAGGCGGGTGACTTTTTTCGGTCCGGTATAGGTCAGGCGAGAGAAGCGCTCGCGCGCCAGATATTGAACATTGGCGAACAGGCGGTGCAACACCGGGCGCATGGTGTCGGAGCCGAGAAACAGGGTTTCCGATGAGCCTCGCGCATGCAGCAGGCGGGAGGTGAAAATGCGTCCGCGTTCGGGGTCGGCGGCGAGCTGGATTTCGTCGATGGCGAGAAACTCGACATGGCGCTCAAGCGGCATCGCCTCGACTGTGGCCACCCAGTAGCGCGGGCGGGAGGGGATGATTTTCTCCTCGCCGGTCACCAGCGCGACCTCATGGGCGCCGCGCGCTTTCACAATGCGGTCATAGAGCTCCCGCGCCAGCAGCCGCAGCGGCAGCCCGATCATGCCGGAGCGGTGGGCGAGCATGCGCTCCAGCGCATAATGGGTCTTGCCGGTATTGGTTGGCCCCAACACCGCCGTGATCCGGCCGCCGCCGGCAGGGGAGAAATCGTCAAAGGAAAAAAGCATAGAGTGACGGGAAGTTGAAGTGATCATCGGTATTTTGAAAAAGCGATATAGTTACGTTTTACTGTCCATGCGAGTCGCTGATTGTAAATAGTTAAATTTTCTGATTATTGCGCTGTCCGAGAGTTGCGTTCCCCCAAAGACTGCCGTCAGAAATATGCTGCGGAGGCGGTAGGTACGAGCAACTTTCCCGTTATACGCCGGCTCTTTTCGCGCGGTGAATTTCGTGACGCAACAGCGTCTTTATACATACTGTAATAGTTTATTTACGTTCAGATAACAAATCCACCAGCATGAGAGTGTATCTCTGTTAGGGGTTCTGTAAATTTTTACGTACAGAATGCATCGTCAATTGACCTGAATATCAGGCTATAATCAATTTGTGGGGACGACAGGATGAGTGATAACCAGACAAAAAATAAAAATACGAACTCGAAAGGAGCCATTCTTTCATCTCTCAATCATGAAATTCGTACACAATTGAACGCACTAGTGTGGTTTGCTAATGCATTGGCGAAAACAGATGTTAGCCCAGAACAGGCGGAATTGTTAGTCACGCTCGACGCAGTGAGCGACGCATTTGGTGACGTCGCTGACCGTCTTCTTGGGATGAAGCAGATCGAATCCGGCACTATGAGTTTGCACCGCTCGAAAACAGATATTCATGAGATTTTTGAGGAGGTGAAGGTTAAGTTTAAGCCTCGGTGCGACGAGAATGGGGTCAGCTTCGTTGTTAATATCGATGAGGGTGTTCCAAAATTTATTTATGAAGACGGCGAGCGACTAAGGCAAATTCTTAAGCAGGTTATATCTGATGCGGTCAAATGCGTTGACACAGGCTCAATCGTAGTGACAGCCCTTATGCGTGCGAGCGATATGTTGGCTATCGTTATTGCTGATACCGGGGCAGGCATAGATCTGTCCGGTAACGATTCACTCGGGAAGCAGACCGAGGCGCGGCGGAAAAGTCCAAACTTTGCCGTTTATGCGAGCGACATGGGCATGGAGATCAGCCAAGGCATCGTTGTCGCTATGGGTGGCGGTATTGAAATTACCCGCTCCCCAGGCGTTGGATCGACGGTCGACATTCAATTTCCGTTAGTGGCCATGCCCAGCGACAAGCGTACAGACCAAGCAGCTGCTAACGTGTCACTAGAGGTTCCTTCACAACTCAAAGTTCTTGTTGCGGAGGACATTTTCATCAACCAGAAAGTACTCGATTCTTATTTGCTACAGTGGGGTCTTAAAGCTGATTTCGTCGATGACGGCGAAGCCGCGGTAAAAGCGGCCAACGAATGTGAGTATGATATCATTATTATGGATATTCATATGCCGAAACTAGATGGCGTTGGTGCTGCGACAGAGATCCGGCAAAAGTCTGAACTTAACAAGCATACGATGATTGTCGCACTAACTGCGGATGTATTTTTTCAAGATTCTGATGAATCGTTTATTTTCGATGCCATTATGAACAAACCTATTACGCCTATGCGGCTGCTCTCAGTCGTGCAAAAGGCAGCGAATAAAAAGGGATTAGTGCAAGTGGATGCTCTGGCGAGCTAAATCTGTTAGTAGGAATCTCTCAAAAACGATTTTCCGCCTGCGAGCCCGCGCGTTAATCTGCGTTATATCAGACCGGGGCGCAGATTCTCAACGCCCGTGCAGGGCTTGGTCGCAATCTATGCGACGTTGCGCGCCTTACGACCGGCGCCAGTCCATTTTGTAAGCATCTCGGTAAGTTGTTCCCTGCGGACCGGTTTTGACAGATAATCATCCATGCCGGCGGCAAGGGTTTTTTCGCGCTGGTCTTCAAATGCATGTGCGCTCACGCAGATTATAGGCGTGCTCCGGGCCTCGGTCTCGCGTTCAAAATTGCGGATTGCGCATGCGGCCTCATAGCCGTCCATTTCCGGCATCGACACATCCATCAACACAATATCAAATGCAGCAGCCTTATAAGCGGCGAGTGCTTTAACACCGTTGACGGCGAAACAAATATCGTATTTGGCGGCGTCAATCATCGACTTCATGACCAGCCGGTTGACGTCATTGTCCTCGGCGATGAGAATCCGGATGCGGCTGGTTTTAAGCTCCGTGCCGCTTGGCGATCCGTCCTCATGGCGTGTGATGACGATGGATGTTTCGCGTGTCCGGACTGGCGAGGGGGCTATAGCGGTCGCAACCGGCAACGTTACTTTGAAGGTAAATGTACAGCCCTCGCCGCACACCGACTGCGCCGTGATGTCGCCGCCCATCGAATGAGCAAGTTGCCGCGAGATCGCAAGGCCAAGCCCGGCGCCGTCGAAACGCCGCGTCGTTGAGCCTTCTACTTGCTCGAATTTTCTAAAAATATCATCGAGTTTGTCTTCAGGAACGCCGATGCCGGTATCTTCCACGATAAAGCACAAATCAACCTCGCCCGCCGTTGTGGCGCCGCTGACTTTGAGCTTGATGTGGCCCTTTTCAGTAAATTTGAGGGCGTTGCCGATGAGGTTGATCAAAATTTGCCTGATTCTGCCGACGTCACCGGAGACGTGGCTGGGCAGGTTTTCATCAAGCTCAATAATCAGGTCGATCTGCTGCTGATTGGCGCGCAATTTGAACAGCATGCTGATTTGTTCGATGAAGCCTCGGAGAGCAAAGGGTTGATTTGTCAAGCTGATATGGCCGGCTTCGATTTTGGAAAGGTCGAGAATATCGTTGATGATGGTCATCAGCGAGGCGCCGGAACTGGTGATGGTTTGGGCGTATAGGCGCTGTTGATCGGTAAGCTCGGTGTCTTCCAGCATCTCCGCCATACCGAGAACGCCGTTCATCGGCGTGCGGATTTCGTGGCTCATCATCGCAAGGAAGTCCGACTTGGCGCGGTTGGCGCTCTCCGCTTCTGTGCGCGCCTCGCAGAGTTTTATCGCTGCGTGCTCCATCTCGCGTTGAAAGATCGCAGCGCCCGTAATGAGCATGACCAGCGTCATGGAAAGTCCGACCACCAGCCAGTGAGATAGAACGTCAATCGACGTCACATATAGGCTCGGCGCAATCATGCCGCGCATGAAAAAGAGCGCCAGGTAGGTGCAGAAGACGATGACCGCGGCGCCGACGCCTTCTTTCCAACCCAGGAACAGCGTCGCCATCACTGCCCATGTCAACAAAAAGAGGGACGAGTGTGAAAACACACCGCCGGCGATGAACGACATAGCAACGAGGCCAACAAAGGAAAATCCCAGAAAAAACCAGGCGACGCCACGTACGCGACGGGTTAGGGCGATCAGAATCGGGCAGATCAGAAACACCAGCGGGACGGTGATGGCGATAAGGGTTTGAACAGGATAGGCGGTAAAGGATGCGTCAAAATCACGCCACCCCGCCATCGAACCGATGATCGCTACGGCAATAGAAACGACCAGAAGGCAGCGCTTGCGGGCTGCATCCAGATAATCGCCATCGACTACGGGTGGCCAGAAGAATTGGATCATGGCGGGGTGCGCCATATCTCGACCTCTCTTTTCGGCCCTATAGTGAGTAAGAAGTCTTATTGTTTGTTTACTCAGCTTTATTTTGGGAGATTTTCTTGGCGGCTGTGGATTGGCGTGGATTTTTCGCCATAACGGTCCCGGCGGCCCCTGCCGACTTGACGCCTGCCAGCGCCTCAGTTATGGGACGCGGCTTGATTTCAAACATCTAACGAGGCTGCGCGGTTGCCGACGTGGTCTATAAAGTATTAAGGGCTGACCCATGGCGCGCCGCTGCGAATTAACCGGTATTGGACCCCAGTCCGGGCACAATGTCTCACACGCCAAAAACCGCACCAAAAGGCGGTTTTTGCCGAATTTGTGTAATGTGACGTTGCATTCCGACAAGCTCGAACAGGGCTTTAAATTCCGGATCGCCGCCGCGGCGCTGCGCACGGTTGACCATGTTGGCGGGCTCGATCTGTTTCTGGCCAAGGCCGATGAGG
>JAJFFX010000021.1 GCA_021776455.1 Hyphococcus sp.
GCTGCTCAGCGTTACAAAAGATGCGGCATGGGAGGAGTGGATCCTCTTCATGTTAAGCGCTATCACAGAAACGGCGCACTCAACAACAAAGAAGATCGGCGCCATTCGTACGCTCATTGATAAAATGGCCGAGAAGATCAAGAGCGAGGCGCCTAGTATATATTCACGGGAACTTGCGGAACTGATCTTTGTACAGCCCTATTGTCGGATAGGGGACGTTGTTGACGCAGGGCTGGCCAAACGTCAGACGGCTTCGGTTCATCTAAAAGCTCTTTGCGATATCGGCGTGTTGGAAGAGCGCAAGGCGGGTCGGGAAAAGCTATTCATTAATCCAGCATTTCTCCGGCTCTTAAAGAAGTAGATCCTAAGTATTATAAATCGACTTCGTACAAACCCCCAGTCTTTGCTTTCAGAGAACTTGCGTTGCACCGACCCTTTGAGTCCGCCGTCGGTCACCATAACCATCAGCGCTATCACGAGAGTCTGAGGAACCTCACGCCCGCTGACATTTACACCGGGCGCGGACAGACAATCCTGCTAGTACGCGAAAGTACAAAAGGAGGACGATGAAACTCAGGCGCTTGCAGCACGCCAAATCTGCTGCTTAAAGGAAACCAAATGAGCCAAACCTCCTTATATAAAGGCAACGCTCTGTCTTAATTTATCTGATGACGGACAGACAGCCCAACATCGGCTATCGCTCGCGGATATGGATACTCGAAAACTGATAGAAGACGCGCGTGCGAAAGGCGATGTCTGGTTCGGGACTCATCTGGAAGTGGTGCGTTGGGCCCGGGAACAACGCGGCCGCGTGGTCCCGCAGCGCAAAGCCACATTCGCTATTCTCCGTCAAGCGTCCCGATCATGCTGTCATCGCCGGTCAATTGCCAGCAAATTAGCGAGACCGGGATGACGCCGGCATCGTCCATTTCCGCGAAGAAGTCAGACAACGTATATTCCTCGCCGTTTTCTTCAATCACTTGTCTCGCACGATCGGCGAGAAGTTCCTCAACCAGATGCTTGCCCGTGACGTAGCTCGTTCCGTAGCCGGGTTTGCGTAAGTAAAGCTGCTGTTCAAAACCGAGCAGCTCAAGATCCGGGCTCATCCAGCCGCGCGGGGTCCATTTCACATGGAAGTCCGACGCATCCTTCATGGTGAATTCATTTGCGTGCGCATAAAGCGACGCCAGTCCTCTGGCGGCGCGTTGCGCTTGCATGATCCAGACGATTTCCCGCGCACGTGGATTGTCGTCATAGAGTCCCGCATGCAGCATCATTTCTTCCATCGCGGTGGCGACGCCTTCTGCACGGCTGTCGAAGATGTTGTAGAGAAGCGGGCCGCGACGGACCGAGCTTTCATGGGGCTCATGTTCCATGCGGGAGAGATCCCACCAGTGATAAAAATGCGTCCATAACGTCATGGGTTCGCGGTGGGTCGCCTGCGCGAAGAAGTTCCGATTATCCGCCGGGACGAAGGCGCCGATATGTTCCACCAGCGCGGGCTTTAAATAGGTCTTGATCGTCAGGATGTCCTTGTCGTCAAGAAATGCCATGTATTTATCAACAGAAGAAAGCGCGAGCGCTTCATATTCCTCCGGCGTTTCGACGATCGGTATTTCGGGCAAGCCTTGGTTGCGGTGTTCTTCCAGCCTGAGTGAGGCGTGGGCGCGTTTCAACTCACGCGTTAACAGCATCACTTCGTCTTCCCAGGTCAGGGGAACAAGATGAACATTCTGCAATTGCCAAGTGTAGTTCTCTTTGCCAACACCGGACGGCCCAGTTTTGTTCGGCGCTTCGCTTTCAAGCCAGGCGACGAAATCTTTGGTTGCTTCTGTCGCCTCCCCGATCGCTCTGGATAATTCGGCATTTGAGTTGCCGGCAGTCTCCGCAAGCGTCTCAAGCACGTCGATCTGCTGATCCATTGTGTAGATGCCGGCCATCCAAAGATCGCGAGCGTTGCCGCTCAGATATTCTCTGGCGTTACGCAGGAAAGGTGCGACTGTTTTTACTTCCGTCGTCAGTTTTTGCGCGGCATCGTCAGAGAGTGGAAACTCATAAGCCCATAACTCAATCAGCGCATGATTGATTGACCCTTCATGAGCCGGCGTATCGCTTTTATGGGTCCAGACCTGTTTATAGAACGCTGGATCGCGCGCCCAAGGCCGCAGAATACGGATATTGAAATCGAGCCCGTTCATTTCGGCCATGATAAGACGGGCGTCGATCTTTTGTTCAATGGACCAGCCGGTGGTGTCGATCGCCGCCAGCTTTCGCTGAAGCGCTTTCAAGCCTTTATGCTTTGCTTTCATGCTGTGCTGGGAATAATCTGGCGCGCCGTCAACCAGCGGTGGCTTTTCAAAGTCGCGCCACTCTTCGAACAGGGCGGTGAGGTCGGCGTAACTGCTTTGCGCATTCGCCTGTGTGAAAGATATAGCGGACATTATTGCGATCATTGCAAGGATCATCGACGGCGCCCGCCTGCGACCCATGGATTGGTCTATCATAGTCATACTGTGCCATCCATTCCTGATTGAAACTATATTGCCGATCTTTACCAAGCAAGGCGTCTGCAAATCTCGGGGCGCATCAGACTTCGGAAATCGGCGTACCTTCTTCGACTTGTCTTAGAACGAACGCAATCTGCGCATCCGTGTGTCCAGCCCCAGATTTATGTACCAATTTTTGCTAGAGTTTCGGGCACAGGCGGACGCATGTTGAGGGCCTGATGCGGGCGGATATGATTGTACTGCTTGAGCCATTTTCCGATGACTATTTTGGCCTGATCGATCGTCAAGAACCACTCCGCATTGAGGACTTCCCGGCGTAACGTTCCGTTGAAGCGCTCATTGTAGCCGTTCTCCCATGGGCTTCCCGGATAGATGCGGATCGGTTTGACGCCGACCTTTGTAAGCCACGCCTGGAACGCTTCAGCGATAAATTCGGGGCCATTATCTGAGCGAATAAACTCTGGCCTGCCGTGTTTGAGGAACAGTGGATAAAGTGCTTCAAGCACTTCTGCATTACCCATCCGGGGCTTCACCGCGACACACATGGCTTCACGTGTATATTCATCCAGCACGGTGAGCATCTTGTATGACCTTCCATTGCTGAGCTTGTCGTGAACGAAGTCGATGCTCCAGATGTGATTGGGGTATTGGGGGCGCAGCCGAATGATGGAGCCGTCTTTGTGATACAGCCGCTTCTTCTTTTTGTGGCGCTTGGGAAGTTGCAATCCTTCTTCACGCCATAACCGTTCACCCTTCTTGTGATTGACCTTCCAGCCTTCGACCCGAAGAAGCTGAGCGATTTTACGATAGCCATAGCGGCCATATGCTTTCGCCAATCGGATTAATGCCAGCCGAAGGCTGTCCTCATCTTGCCGGACGGATTTATAGTTTTGCGTTGAGCGCGCCACGCCAATCGTTTTGCATGTATGCCGCTCAGAACATCCAAGCTTCTGACGGACATGGATTACGGCCTGGCGCAGATTGGCGACCGTCAGACCTTTGGCTTTAAAAAGTCCAGGCTTTCTTTCAAGATCAACTTGTCCAGCTCAAGCTCAGCGACAATCTTCTTCAGCCGGGAGTTCTCTTTCTCCATGGTCTTGAACTCATGCAGTTGAGACCGGCCCATACCGCCATAGCGCTTGCGCCAGTTGTAGTAAGTAGCATCACTGACACCAGCCGAGCGACAAGCCGTTGCTACATCGCTGCCAGAGGCTAAGCTCAACTCTATTTGCCGCAGCAGTTTCAATATGTCCTCGTCGGAAAACTGTTTCCTCGCCATCCAATAACCTCCACTTCTTCGTAGAATATCACGAATTTTATGGCTCAGTTATAGGGGGGCAAGACGTGAACTTGCTTCTCTTCATCGAATTCTCCTGATCCCATCAAGGGGATCATAATTGGAAAATTCCAGCTTTAAATGGTCCAGTTTTCGGGAAGCACGTCATCTTCGTAGAAGATCACGAGTTTTGTGGCTCAGTTATAGGGGGCAAGACAAATTAACAGGGATCAAAACACGGGCTATAAATAGACTATGTTCGGTTCCAAAGGTTGAAAGTCATTATCAATCACAACATGAACCGATTTATCTGCTGAAAATTTCTACATAAAATTTAAGCTAATAATATTGGCTAATATTGAGATTTTATCGTTAATTTATGATTTTAGCCGCGATTGCGCTAAATTGGCGCGTTGGGGAATAAATTCGATGCTGATACGTCGAGTCAATATCGCGCAAGTTATTGCAGCCGTAGCGTAGGATGAGATTGTGCCGAGTAAACCAGCGAGCCCAGTGCCGAAAGGCGACCCCCAACGCCCTAGGTTACCTTCTGATAACGACCATAGTTCGGCGCCCTGTGCAAGGCGCATGATTGGCGAGCGGATAAGTGTTGAGCGGATCTGCGCGGCGAAGCGTGCTTTCGTGACCCGCAGGTCTGATTTATCTGCAGCGCATTTTTTAGCACTACCTGCGATACCGCCACAGGCCGGTGATATTTTGCTCGCACGAGTGGTCTCACTCGGCCAGCATGGTCGCATAGAACTGGTTGGCGGCCGCCGCTCTCATATGTTTATCGGTGATGAAGTCATCGTGGCTTATGGAGAGCGGTATGCGGCGGACCAATTTCATAGCAAGTTACCAGCAGATTTGTCAGAATGCGACCTGGTGGCCGCAGGCGGCATTGCTAGCCAGGTAATTGAAAAAAACTCACGCATTAAAAAGGCGACACGCATCGCGCCCATCGGATTGCTCGCGGACGCATCCGGTCTACCGTTAAATCTAGCCCAATCGGCGCTACGCACTCCCGAACGCAATATAGAGGCAAGGCAAAAACTGCAGGTAATCGCCGTTGTTGGCTCCGCCATGAATGCGGGTAAAACAACAACAGCGGCAAATATCGTTCACTGTCTGAAGCGGGCGGGAATCAAAGTTGCGGCGTGCAAAGCGACGGGCACCGGTGCGGGCGGCGATGTCTGGCGGCTCTTAGATGCTGGCGCTTCACCTGTTCTGGACTTCACAGACGCAGGGCTGGCGTCGACCTATAATGTGCCGCCAGCCGAAATTAAAACCGCATTGCGCTTATTGATTGCAAATATTGCTTCAAGTGGTGCGCAGACGATTGTCATCGAAGTCGCCGATGGCTTGTTTCAGAAGGAAACGAGCGACCTGCTGAAGTCGCCCTATTTTCGGTCCCTTGTTGATCATATTGCTTTCGCCGCCGGCGACGCCATCAGCGCAGCGGCGGGCGTTCAGATTCTGGATGCATGGGGGTATTCACCTTCTGCGATCTCGGGTGCTTTGACCGCTTCACCTTTGGCTGTCGCTGAAACAGAAGCAATCACAGGTATGAACGTTCTAACAAACCATAAATTTCAACATGACGAGACTGTTCTAACTTCACTTCTGCAATCTGCGCGCAAGGGCGCCACCCCGTTGTGATGGCGCCAAGAAAAATTGAACGTGATTTTGCTTTTAGATTCGGCGCCTCCCAATTCGCAACAGGAAACGCGCGTGCGCCCGTAGCTCCTCGAGGCAAAATATTTTCAGAACCTCCCAATGGCAACTGCCTCGGATATTTTGGTTATGTACCTGAAAGCATTCACGTAAACCGACCGCCCCTTGTCACCGTACATGGAATTTCGCGAAATGCCGGCGAACATATATTCCAGTTTTGTTCATTTGCAGACCGCTATGGTGTAGCGGTAATTGCTCCGCATTTTCCAAGGTCATCCCACCGGTGGTTCCAGCGATTGAAAGAAAACGATGAAGGCGTGGCTGCTGATGCTGCATTTGATCTGACGCTTAACACTGCAGAGGACACGTTCGGGCTGAGTTTTGCCAAGTTTCGCATTTTTGGTCATTCCGCTGGCGGCCAGTATGTTCACAGATATCTGATGGCGCACCCTGATCGCGCAGATCGTGCGTCACTATTTGCGCCCGGTTGGTATTCACTTCCCACGAACGACCATAAATTTCCCTACGGCATTGGAGGCGAGAAATCGCCGGTTAAGAGTCTTGATAGATTCCTTAACGTATTTGTCCAGGTTTTGGTTGGCGAAAGGGATCGAGCCCGTGACGCGTCGCTGCGCAAATCACGAAAGCTCGATAGCACCCAGGGGGGGGATCGCGTGGAGCGCGCAAATACTTGGGTGCAGGCGATGCGGCAAGCCGCAATAGACGCCGGACAGCCACCCCGTGTGCTGCTGAATACAATTGCTGATGCAGGCCACTCATTTGGTGCAAATTGTAAACATTTTCGGTTAAGAGAGCTCGTAATGGAACATCTTTATGGTGCCACGAAATCCGACGTCAGGAACAACAACGGAGACGAAAATGGCTAGATCGACTTTTGGTAAATGTAGTGCGGGCATTCTTTTCGCGGCGGCCGTAGCTGTGGCGCCGGCGCTTGCAGGAGATGAAGATTGGGAAGTCGATTTCGGCGAAAAAGGATTAAATATCAGCACTGCCGGAGACGAGCTTGAACTAGAATTTGGCGGACGCTTGCACTTGGATATTGTCGAGTTTGATGACGATATTACGATCTTTGAAGATAAATCCGATATTCGACGGCTTCGAGTTGATGTCAGCGGACGGTTATTTGATGGCGATTGGCGCTTTAAGGTCGATCGCGATATCGGGGGTACTAGCCCTGGCTTCAAAAACGTATGGGCGTCTTATCGCGGCTTGGAAGGTTTTGAGTTTAAAGGCGGTAATTTCATTGCTCCGTTTAGTATGGAAGATATGATGAGCTCAAATGAGATTTCATCAATGGAGCGCTCATTGTCGCAAGCATTTGCGCCGGGGTTTCTTGTCGGCGGCGCCGCCAAAGCATTTGGCGATAAATGGACCATAACAGCCGGGTATTTCTTCAATCCGATTTCGTTTGATCCGCAATTTAATACGGATGCGGGGGAGAGCTTTGTCGCTCGCGCCACTTTTGCACCTGTCCGCGAGCGCCATAACATTATTCATTTCGGCGCTGCCATCGAACGTCGGTCACTCGACGCCGGTGTCGGAACAAGAGTGCGAACGCTTCCTGAAGCCGGTCTCGCCAAATCGCGACTTGTTGATACGAGGTTGATCGCAGATGTCGAAAACTTTACAAATATTGGTGTCGAAGCCGGTTTCATGCATGGCCCATTCACTGTAACGAGCCAGTATATTATCCGCAAAAATGACGCACCATTATTGAATGATCCAGATTTTTACGGGGGATACGTTCAAGCTGCCTTGGTTATTACGGGTGAGAGTCGGCGCTATTCGCGGACATCTGGTGTATTTGGCGGCGTTCGTCCAAAGGAAAAATTTGGCGCTATTGAGGTAGTCGGGCGATATTCTATGATCGACCTGAACGACCAGGCGATAACAGGCGGCGAGGAAGAAAATCTTACTGCTGGAGTTAATTGGTACCTCGGGCGGAATATTCGTTTCATGGCGAACTATGTCCGTTCGAAAGCCGCCCCGAACCGTGATGGAGTCAATGAAACGAACAACATTGTTCAGGGACGGGCACAGCTGAATTTCTAACGGATCGACCAAAAGGGCGGAGATACGATTGTCCGCAGCAAACAACACAAACGAAAAAGAAATTTCGTTACCGAATGGACGAAATTCTGGATCGCTTCCCAAGTTGTTTGCCGCCGGGCGGCGGGCGCGATTGGCATTCCTGGTTGTTAATGGGATTTTCCAGGCTGCTCTCGCCGTGGCGTCAGCCCTCCTAATAAAACAAGCATTCGACCAATTCATTGCAACCCCGGCACAGCCGGGTGAGTCCAATATTTGGGTTTTCGCCGGCGCGCTCGCAGTGATAATTGCGCTCACCGCATTACTGCGTTGGCGCGGCCATATCGATGCAGAAGTGCTGGGACAAAGCTATGTTCACGCTGTTCGCATGCGTTTGTTTCAGCACGTTGCTCGCATCGGCGCCGATGGCGCACGCCAAATGAGCAAAGGCGCATTGATGTTGCGTTTTGTTGGTGATTTATCAGCGCTTCGCCAATGGGTTAGTCTTGGGGTTGCGCGATTGCTGGTTAGCGGTCTTGCTGTCGCTCTGGCAATTTCTGCGTTGTTTTTGCTGGAACCGGTAATTGCTTTTTCCGTTAGCGTTGCGGTTGTAGTGACGGGAATTTCCGCATTGCTGATCGGCTTGCCATTACGCAATGCGACTTATGAAGCGCGTCGCAGACGCGGGAAAATGGCTGCTATTCTCAACGATAGGGTTTCTCGCATAGGAGTTGTGGAGACTTTTGGCCAAGAGAAAAGAGAACGCCGTCGTTTTAAAAAGTTAAGCCGTAATGTTCGAGACGCCCTGATAGATCGCGCTCGCTTTGTTGCGTTGTTGCGGGCCTTGTCCGAAGCGGGTGCGGGCATAGCTAGTGTGAGCGCTCTTATTGTCGGCGCATTTTTGGCTATACAAGGGGTCGCTACGCCCGGGGCGGTTGTTTCGGCGATGGTGATAGCGGGGTTGCTCGCTCCCAAAATCCAAGACCTTGGGCGTGTTTACGAATACTGGATCGGCGCAGGCGTTGCACGTCAAAAGCAAGAGGAATTACTTCAGCTCCAGCCAACTAGCCGTCCTTCAGGCAGCAGTAGACGAAGACGTTCTCTTGCTGACGGGCCGGGCGAGGTCCGCTTCCGTAAAGTGGCTTTGGAGGGGCGGTTATCTTCCATCAGCCTACGGATTGCATCAGGATCACGTACCGTAGTAATCGGACCAAACGGATCGGGCAAATCAACGTTTTTGAGGTTGGCCGCAGGCCTCCTTCAGCCGACATCGGGTAAAGTTCTCTTAGATGGCCAAAATTTGGCGCGCTGCAACTGGGAGGAAGTGCGGCACGCGTTTTCAATGGTGTCGCCGGATTTGCCACTACTGCGCGGAAGCCTGCGGTTGAATCTCACCTATGGCGCCGGCGAAACTACGCCCAGCCACATAGTAGAGTTGATTACTATTTGCGGCCTCGATGAGCTTGTTGCTCGGTTGCCAGGCGGGCTAAACGCCAGGCTTTCGGAAAATGGTGAAGGTCTCTCTACAGGCGAGAGATCACGTATTGCCCTCGCGCGCGCTTTAATGATCAAGGCGCGTGTTCTGCTGCTTGATGAAGCGGAAGCAAATTTAGATGATATTGCACAAGATGCGCTAAATCAGATCTTCAATACTTATCCGGGCACGGTGATTGCTGCTACGCATGACCTTTCATTGGCGCGCTCAGCGGATCAGGTAATTTTCATGCGTAATGGGGCAATCGAAAAAATGTGCTCGCCGAGTGATATTTTAGCGCCAGTCGATACGGAGTCGTTTTCTCTTTAACGCCGTCATTATTATGGCGAAGGTGTCGTTTGAAGGGGCGTTGTGGTTTTGTCTTCGCCGGTGCGCCTATCATAAACCCAATTCATACGGTTCTTGCGAAATACCCACAGTCGCGCATGCTGATCGCATGCTCGATTGGCTTCAATCATTGGAAAATCTCTTATTCATGGGTTTTGCGGGCGCGCTCTATTGAATTTTTCCCGGGATTTTGGACGTCATCCATATTCTGAGCCCAGAGACAATAATTCGCTGGCATCGCATGGGGTTCAAGGCGTTATGGCGCTGAAAATCTCGACTGCGCGGCGGTCGGCCGAAAATTTCCAAAGAAGCCCGCGAACTCATTCGCAATATAGGTATGGAAAACCCACTTTGGGGAGCTCCGCGCATCCATGGCGAGCTGAAGATACTTGAGACCAATGTATCACAATCGACTGTCGCCAAACACAAGGTCAGAAAGTGTGGCTACTATCGCAGGGCTGGAAAACCTGCCTCGACAATCGAGATATCGAGACAGTTATTGATGCGACAGCGGCGCTGCCTGCAATTCTAGGTGAGCCATTTGCCGCAGGCATTTTCAATACCGCGAATGATATCAAAACTTTTACGCATGAATCGCGAATAGTTTCCGATGACGGCGGTAATTTTGACTGGTTGGGCGGCGGCTTCGTTGCATTGCGAAACGAAAAACTCGACACGAACTTGATTGTTGATACATTAAATCCGGTTGGGATTCCCTTTTCTAGTATTCGGAAAGATTATTTCTCCGAAGCTGCGCTATTCGGTGAACTCACCTATCAATTCACCAGCAAGTTCAGCGTGACTGTGGGCGCCCGCATATCTCGAACAGAGTTTGACGTGCGCGTTGCATCTGGGGGCGTGGCAAATGTTGGCGTTTCGGTATTGGACGCGCGAAAAACACGGACCGCCGTTGCTCCAAAAGCTGCAATTTCCTATCAGTATTCCGATGATATTATGCTCAATGCCCAAGCAGCCCAAGGTTCACGCATTGGCGGCTTCAATGTTAGCACGCCGTTAGAAGCGATTACCGCATTGGATCCGGAAGACAGCGTCACCAGCTTTGAATCTGATGTATTGTGGAACACTGAAGTTGGTCTGAAGTCATCCTGGCTTGATGGAGATTTAGTCTTCAATGCTGCTGGATTCTATGTGTTCTGGAAGGATATTCAGACCGACCAGATCTTACCAAACGGCTTTTCATTTATTACGAATGCCGGTCAGGCGCAGAATTACGGTTTTGAGGCGGAAATCACCGCTCGGCCAACGTCGCGTCTGGAATTGACGAGCGCTTTCTTCTGGAACGAGCCGCAACTTACCGAAGCGAATCCCTTCCTCGGGGCGGAGGTCGGTGACCTCTTGCCCAATATCGCAGAATTATCAGCGAGCACCGGCATCGCCTATGAATTTCCTGTTAATGGTCAGTGGGCGGCTATCTTGGCTGCGGACTATAATTATGTCGGAAAATCTTTCTTAACATTTGCAGAAGAGACCGCGCCGGGCATGGGTGATTATCACCAAGGCAATGTCAGAATAACAGCGTTTAAAGAAAATCTTCGAATAGGAATATACGCGGATAATGTCAGCAACACACGCAGCAATACGTTTGCGTTTGGTAATCCCTTTAGCCTCGCGACTCAACGCCAGGAAACTCCCCTTCGTCCACGTACGATTGGAGTATTTATGGAAACCGAATTTTAGGCTGCGCCTACCAAAAATTCAAATCAAGTGGATCATTGATGTACCATGGAAGACATCTATTCACTGATGCACAACCACTCTTGATCATGCCCCGAGCGTTGGACCAGCGTTGAGCTGAGCTTCTCGGCCTTATGATCATCAGCGATATCACGAGAGTTTGAAAACCTCACGCCTGCCGACGTATATCACGGGCGCGGCCAGACGATTTTACTGAAAAGAGAAGGGATCAAACGAAAACGATAGAACATCGTCGCTTGCAACGCCGTAAAGCCGCAGCTTAAACTGAAACAACAGATGAGCCAGATACTCACCCAAATCAGATCAACATCTGTTCCATTTTATTTGATGACGGACAGCGCTTCAACTATGGTGCGGCGGGCCAACTCTAGAAAACACTCCGAAACTGGTTCAATCTATACGCAAGAAAGTAAACCTTTTTGGACAGCCGCTAGAATTTTACTCGCGTTGAGAATGAATAGCGGCGGCCAATAATATCATAGATATTTGCTGGTGTGTTGTTGAATAGAATAAAAGGAACAATAGGCGGTTCTCTATCGAACACGTTTTCAACGCCAAATTGAAAGTAGATACTGTTATCAAATTTAAAGTGAAGGCTGGTATCGAGATAGGAGACTGGAGGAATTCTAGCTTCCGGCCTGTCGGTTCTGGCAGACAATGACTTGCCACGACGCTTGAACATGAAAGCAAGACCGATACGCCCTCGATCAATACCAGCAGAAGCAAGACTTTGATGGTGTGGAAAGTCCAGCAACCCGTCCAATTGTTCAGCGTCGCCTTGCCCGTTTACAGATACGACACGGTCCGTATAAGTATGAAGAACGTTAATCCAGAATTGATCAAACAGACCGCTCATTTCCGGCTTCAGGACGTAGTGGGCTTCAATATCCAGTCCCCGCCAATTTTTAGCGCCAAAATTCCTCGCCGACGATTCAAGAGCTGTCAGTTGCCGCGTGACGGGATCGCGGATAATTCGGGGATTGCCAGTAATCGGGTTAACCCCACAACTTACATTTGAAAACCCGACACTGGAATAACACTCTAATAGACCGCCTTCAGAAAATTGAATTAGATTCTGAATTCTATATGAGAGCCACGTTGCGGTAACGCTCAATTGTCCAGGTATAATGGAAGTGATCTCTGTCGGTCTGACCTTGGCGCTCATTCCGTAAAAACTCATGTCTTCTGGCTCTAATTCTGGATTACCAAAAGCAGTGAACGTCGCAAGCTTACTATCTTGTATGAATCCACTTCCTACGCCCAGCGGTGTATTGCTTAGGCAATTTTCGATTACTGTGGATGAGGCTTCTTGAAAACCATTGCCGCAAGGATCAAACACAGAAAACCCAGATGTTGTGGATGCAGAGAACAATTCAACAATAGCTGGCGCACGATGACCCAGATGTCGAAACAAAGAAAGTGCAATTACATCATGTGGCAGCCAGGTCGCGCCTATTTCAAAATTGGTGAAAGATTCATACACAGATGATTGCGTTAATCTGAAATCTGTTGAGACTTCCAGTGCACCGACCCAACTCGAGCTATCGAGTAAGGGCAGGTTAACATTGCCATATAAGTCATTTTGGAAAACAGTTCCTCTGGCGGCGAGAATTTCATCAGTGCCGATGATTGTGATTTCCGGACTGGATCGCGCAGTGTTTTTTAGTAATGAAAATTCAAAATCGGCGCCCGCTAAAAGGCTGATGTCATCGGATAATATTCCGGGCAGTGACGTTTCGGCAGAAACGGATACTTCATGTTGTTCGATAATGTAATTGGATGTTATCGGCGGTGTTCTTATAAATTGTTGTACCTGGCTTGATATGCCTGATGGCGAGAAAAAGTCGATCGGCGCGCAGTCTGGCGTCGCCGTACAAAGGCCAGGTTGAAGCGCAGTCGACAAATTACCTGCATTCACTCTGTTGCGAATTGTCCAATCGGTCTGAGTTCTTCCAAAGCGATAGGACAGCCCATATCGTTCATTTTCGTTCCTGGAGAACTCCGCACCGATGGCGAGGTCAAGATAGTACCTTTTAATCTTATCACGCCGAGGCCCAAGTTCCACGTAGCGGCGATCAAGAATGACCGATTGCACAGAGTCGCCGAACGTGTCCTGCACTAAGTCAAGCACTGACTGGGGTAATGTCGGATTATCTATCGGAATTGCAGCGCCGCTTCCTATTTCCTGATCGGGTCCCCGCGAGCGCGGAGCTGGGGCTGGGGCCAATCGTAGCTCTGTTGCATTCAGGCCCGCATTGACCTCCACATAAAGACGCAGCGAAGGCGACAAGTATGCAGAGCCGGACATATACCCCATGAGCCGGTCGAGTTCGGGAAGTGTCGAGGCTGGGTTAATGGCGTTAAACAGCTGATCAGGCGATCGGATAAACGGTGAAATAGTCCCATCCAGGTTTGGAACAAACGATCCGCCATTCGGGAATGGCGCAAACGAACCGTCGTCAAGAACGACACCCTGTATCCGTCCTTTTTCAGTGAACCCGCTTCCACCAAATCCGGGCAAAAATTCAGCACCAGGCGCAAAGCTTTGTACGCCATTTAGGCCAAATCCAAAAAGCTCGCTCGTAATGGGTCTATCATCGCCAATTAATCCGGAACTTTGCGCAAGATAGATGCCGGCTGTGATGTTCGCGTTGTCTTGTAAAAAGTTCTTTCCGCCGACGACATGCAACGACAGCTGTTCCCGGTCGCCAATTTCGGATATGCCGTAATGCGCACCAGCTTCTGCGTCGGTTAGGCCAGAACGGAGTACAAAATTTACGGCCCCTACTGTTGCACCGCTTCCATATCGAGCACTGGCAGGCGTCGTGACGACCTCAACACGCTCGAGAAATGGCGTCGCGAAACGGTTTAAATCAACTCCAAAGTCAGCGGTTGAAGTGCCGAATACTGCTGTCGCAGGGTGCCCATTGACAAGCACCATGCTACGGTTGGCACCAAGTCCGCGCAAATCAAACAAGCTTACTCCAGCCAGAGCTCCAAACAATACGGTATTTGAGGGCGTGATGGATGCGAGTGTCTGAGGTAGATCAAAGATTGTGCGATCGGGTGAGGCGGTGTTGAAATAATTTAAATCCCGTTCGTCTATTTTAAATATCTTGCCTGAAACAGTGGTGGCGCTACTTGCTGCGGAAGACGATGTGACAATTATTACGTCATGAAAAGGCTTAGACGGGTCGCGAAGTATCTTCTCCTCAATAATTTCAACATCCGTGAAAGCCGTAATAACGAACGTGTTGCTGGAAATTTTGGTCAATTGTAGGCCTGTTTCTTCAAGCCGTTCTGTAAGCGTTGTTTTCAACTCATCCAAATCATCGATTGGCTTGACCGACTTTCCTTCTAATACCCTGCTGTCAAAGATAAATGACCAGCCGAACCGGCGCCGAATATCGTCGAGAATAATGTCGAGGGGACGTTTGCCATCGGTGTCATATTCCTGTGAGAATGGTATGGAAACGACCACAGCATCATCCGACACAGGGTCTCCAGCAAGACTTGCCGTCGACCAGACAGCCGCGCCAAGGGTGTAGCTGAAAAATAAAATGAGACGATAGAGCATTTATCTGTCCTGTTCAGACAGCACAATTTTATCATTTTCGAACTCGTTTTTAAGATCGAAAATCATAGTGATTGCCTCGACCGCAGCGGTTTGATCGGCTGTGTCAAATTCACCCGTTACAGGCAGAAAAGAGAGTGTTGCGTCGTCCAGGATTATTTTTTTTCTAAAGTACCGGTTAAGTTCATCAACGACTTCTTGAAGGGGGGTTTCTGAAAAGCGTAGCTTCCCATATCTCCACGCAAGCACCTCAATTGGATTAAATGGCGCGATCGCTCCTGCATCGCCTGTGCTATCAATATGTATACTATCGCCTTCATGGAGGAAAACCGATTGGCCTGAGATAGGTCTCACTTGGACCGTTCCAGAAACAACATATATCTCCGTGTCATTTTTTAGTGTTTGGACGTTAAAAGATGTTCCGGTTACTATGATTTCAACTGTCGGCAACTCAACTACGAACGGCTTGGCGGTGTTGTGCTCCACGTCAAAAATTGCTTCGCCTTGGTCAAAGCTTACCGTTCTCCTGTGGCGCTCATATACTACCGCCAGTGCCGTGTTAGTGTTCATTTTAACGGTGCTGCCGTCATCAAGGCTCACGGAACGGGTTTCACCAATTGTTGTGGCATAAATTTGAGAGTGTGGGTGGGGCTGATAGTTGAAGAATATCGTGGCCGACAAGGTCAGAGACAAGAACGCGATGGAAGCGGCGATCGCGGGCATTCGCCACGCGATCGGCTTTTGCGCCTCTGCATATAGCTCATCTTCATATTTCTCAGACAAAATCGCTTGCGCGACGGCGTCTGTGGCGGACAGGGCGTCCTCTAAGTGCTTAAAGGCAATGCGATTAGCCTCAGCCGCCCCCAGCCAGAGAGTGAATGCTGCGCGCTCATCAGTTGACATGGTGCCTGACATTTGCCTCGCCAGCCAAAAATTGGCGGCTTCGGACGAACGTATTGCGGATCCGTATGAAATATTATCACTCATCGTTGATTACTTTTTGCCTTTGCTGACGATTAGTTCCCCAGTTGATAAGTTTTGGTTTTTGCGGATTGTGTTCCAACGCCTCGCGTAGATGTTTCAATGCGGTGATGATGTATTTCTCGATGCTGCTTTCCGATACGTTCATATCGGCGGCAATCTCACGGTAATTCTTGCCCTCGAACCGGCTAAGAATAAATGCATGGCGCACGCGGTCGGGCAGATTTTTGATCACAGCGATGCTGGTTTTCAGGTCCTGCTTTGCAACGGTGATTTGCTCTGGAGAGGGGGCGTCGGACGCCATATCTTCAATACTATTTTCGCGCGCTTCATCATCTGCATGAGCTGTGATCCGCTCAATAAAACGCATTCTGTGTCTTGCTCGAAACTCATTTGCGGCAAGGTTGGCGGCAGTTTTGAAGATCAATGCCTGCGGGTTATCGATCTCGTTATGCTCAGCATAACGCCAAATGCGTAAATAAGTGCTTTGGGCAATATCACGCGCCGTATCCTGATCGCCAAATTTTCGCGTTAACCACCGCACAAGCATGCGGTTATGCTTGCGAATAGCTTGATCAACCTGTTTATGTCGGACAGGATCCAAAGGCTTGTGATGACTACCGTCCAGCGCCATAGCAGCTCTCATCTATCGCCGGACACTGTAGTAGTGCTGACGGTTCGACCAATACCCGGTCTTTTGTGCAGGAAGTATTGAGGGGTTCTCAATTCCTGGTGTCAAAAGACTCGGGACGTCGATGGCGCGTCCGTTGGTAGTCCCTCCGGTTTGGTCGGGGCGCGTCCCTCGCGCTCCGACCATTTCCAGTACTATAGCGCAAATAAACTCGAATCTGCAACGGTAAAGCATTTTTGGGTGTGGCGCCTGGGGCACATGCCCATTTGTAATCAAATTCTCATCTGAGGGGTGAGCAGTCCCTGTTGTCTCATGGGTTAGGCGGCTGGCTTTGCCGAAGAGGGGCGCACGATTCCCGTGTGTTTGCCGCATTAACGACAAAAAATGAGGGACTCAGATGATTTTGAATACAGAAAAATCCGGTTTGCGAAGACGAATTCTACTTCGCACGTCGGTTACAGCACTGCTGGCGAGCGGGGCGATGGCGATGAGCGCCCACGCACAAGACGTGGAAACTGTGCCTGATGCGGCTGATGTTGCCGCCGACAATTCAAAAGATACGATTGTTGTTACGGGTTCGCGCCTGCGCAAGGATGCGTTTAGCAGTCCATCGCCGCTGACAACGCTTGATGTAGACCAGAGCAGGCAGATCGGCGTGACATCGATTACTGAGCTTTTGTCGCGTTCAACGGTCAATAATGGCTCACAGATCGACGCGACGCTCAACACGAATGCCGGCAATGCCAACGCTACCGAAGAACCGCCGGCCGGCGGCACGGGATCGTCGAATATTTCTTTGCGCGGTCTTGGGCCGGAACGAACGCTGGTTTTGATGAACGGACGTCGTCTGGCTCCAGCCGGCGTGCGGGGTGCGCCCGCCCAACCAGATATCGGCCTTATTCCATTTCAGATGATTGAGCGCGCTGAAATTGCGACTGAGGCTGGTTCATCTGTGTACGGTGCAGATGCAGTTGCGGGTACAGTCAACATTATTTTGCGTAATGATTTTGAAGGCCTTGAACTTACGGTGAACTATGAAACGCCTGAGGCGGATGGCGGTAGCCAGTTTCAGGTCGGCTTTATGGCCGGTGCGCAAAGCGATAACGCGCGTATCGTATTCGGCGCTGAATATTATGACCGTCAGCGCGTATCGGGCTTTCAGCGGGACTTCTCGGCGCCTGGTCTGAGACGTCTTGAATTTGATGACGCGGGTAATATCTTTGAGTCGCCGGATAATGGCTTTTTTGACGACATTATCCTTTCGGTGTTTGAGAGTGATGCTTGGTTTGCGTCTACGCCGGGGGTAACCGGCCCAGAGGGCATTCCGGGATTCTCCGGATTGACGGGGACTGCGTTTTCCAGCTCGCTGGTGCCAGCAGGATTTACGGACTTTGGTAGCTTCACCAACCGTCGTTATGACCCCAGATTTACTGATGATGACGAACGCAGAGCATCTGACCTTGTTGGCGACCTTGAGCGTACATCGCTTCTGACAACTGGCGAAGTTGATCTCGATTGGTGGGGTACGGATAACCAGTTCTATTTCGAAGCATTTTACTTTGATCGCCAAAATTTTTCGATTGCTACGACTGAACAGATCTTTCCCGACATCGCGGGTCAGATTCCACAGGAAGATACAAACGGAAATATTATTGTTGATGCCATGGGCGTGCCGATATTGGTTGACAATCCGTTGAACCCGTTTCCGACGGATGTTGTGCCGATCTATACGCTCGATAGCGTACCACAGACGCGCGACGTCGAATTGCAGCAATTTCGGTTTGTGGCCGGTATGCGCGGTAACCTGGCGACAGGCGGGTGGTTGGCCGACAACAACTGGACCTATGATACATATTTCACGTTTGATCGCGGCACAGGCCATGTTGCACAGCCTATTATTAGTGCATCGCGGCTGGAGTTGGCCACACGCACGCTTCGCTTGAATTCCGGTGGCGAGGTTGTTTGCGGTGTATTAGACGCGACGGCGCCAGCAGAGGTTGGCGGTCATAGCTTTGGCCCCGAGTGTGTTCCGTTTGACGCGCTCAATCCTAACAAATTCGAACCGAATGGATCCGGCCGATTTTCTCAAGCCGAGCTTGATTATCTGGTCGGCAATCGGACAAACCGTACTACGATCGAGCAATATGTCGCCAATGGGTTTGTCCAGGGCGATCTCATTGACTCGCCGTGGGGTGGACCAATCTCTGCCGGTTTTGGTTTTGAGTATCGTAAAGATATCATCGACTCTCAAAACAGCTTCAGCGGAACTAATGCCGACGTCCTGGCGGAAAACCCGCTGCTGGAGGGGGAGACGAGAGGCTCGCGGAACTTAAAAGAGCTCTTCGGCGAAGTTGACATCCCATTGATCGTTGGCAAGCCTGGTATTGAGCTTCTGAATATCGACGCGGCGATTCGCTACACGGATGAGTCTAACTTTGGTGATGATATCACCTGGCGCTCCCGCGTTCAGTATCGCCCAGTTGACTGGTTTGGTCTTTCTGGCGGCTATGGCACGTCCTTTCGTGCACCAAACTTGCGCGAGCAATTTCTGGCGGACCAGGGCGGCGGCGAAGGCGGTCAACTTGACCCGTGCTTGAATGTTAACATTCAACTTTCACTTCCGGCTGGTGGCGATAGTGATCCGAACTTCCAGCGTCTGATTAACGAATGTCAGATTTCAGGGATCGCCGATTTCTTCGACTCTGATATGAATGGGTTCTTGGATTCCACTTCGTTAGGCACACTCGGCGTTACGACGATTCCGACGTCCTCGGGCGGTAACGATACGCTCGTGCCCGAAACGTCGCGTACATTTACGTTTACGGCACAAATGGATCAGCCATGGTCGGACGATTTCGATTTCAATGTCGCGGTAAGCTATTACGACATTAAGATTAAAAACACTGTGTCAGAACCAACGGCAGCGATCATTATCAATAATTGCTATTTTGATACGACCTTCCCAGGCCAGACCAGCCCATTCTGCTCATTGATCACCCGCCCCACCGGCGGCTCGGCTGCATCGAGGATCATTAGTGGTATTGACCTGTCCTTCTTCAATATTGGCGAGGTGACAGCCAAAGGTCTCGATATTGATACGCGTTTCGGGATGGAGCTCGGCGAGGTCAACGGCAATGTTCTTGACTGGACATTGACGACACGCACCGCGATTCAGTTTGAGCAGGAGATCGAAACGTTTGATCCTACCGACCGCGATGACAATCTCAGAGAGATCGGTACGCCAAAATATCGGGTTAATGTCGGTTCGGTGTTCAGCTGGGGTGATTTCACCCTTGCGTCGGAACACCGCTATATTGGCGCTCAACAACAGGACGATGATGGAATAGACAAAGATCAGAACCCGTTCTTTACGTCGACAGTCATTTCTGAGTTTGTCGATTTCGTCGATCCAGTTTGGTATCACGATGTATCGCTCACATATACGCAGGATAGCTTCTCAATTTCTGCTGGTGTGAACAACATTGCGGATAAAGCGCCACCTTTGATTGATGCAGGCGCTGGTCCGAACCGTTTGAACGCAGTATCTTCTTCGGGCTATGATTTCTTTGGTCGTTCCTACTTCGTAACAGGTCGTGTGAACTTCTAAGTTTACCGGCTCTAACACCTAGAAAATGGTGCGCTTCGGCGCGCTATTTTTAATATCACAACACGTTTATGATGGTGGCGCATTGAAAACAGATATTCAGGTCTAGCGATAATGATGGAACTCTTTGCGTGCGGAGCAGTAGTGCGGTATTACTCACACAAATAACTCTTGGCTGTGTGGGGCATGGAAAAAATCATTAACAGCATAACAATTGTTGGCGGCGGCGCCGCCGGCTGGATTACCGCCGGCATCATTGCAGCTAAGCATAGGCTAAAGCGCAACTTCAGTGTGCGCCTCGTTGAATCGCCAGATATGCCCACTATAGGGGTTGGCGAGGGGACATGGCCGACCATGCGCCTCACGCTCAAAGCCATGGGCGTATCGGAAATGGATTTTCTGCGGGAATGCGACGCCTCATTTAAACAAGGTACAAAGTTCGTCGGTTGGGCAACTGGGGCCAGCAATGATATTTATTATCACCCCTTTACGGCGCCACAAGGGTTTCAGTCGGCGAAAATTGCGCGCCACTGGTTGGAGGGTGATCGTGGGTTATCGTTTTGCGATGCGACATGTGTTCAGGTGCATTTTTGCGAGCGCAATCTTGGGCCCAAGAAAATTGGTATGTCGGACTACGCATGTGTGGCGAACCATGCCTATCATCTTGATGCGGGAAAATTCTCAAGCTTTTTGAAGCGTCATTGCATCGATGAACTCGGCGTCGAACACATCAGCGATAAAGTGACGAAAGTGAATGCCGCGGAAAACGGTGATATTGCGTCAGTTTCGACTGAAAATAATGGCGATATTGAAGGCGATATCTTTATAGATTGCACCGGGTTTCGTTCAATTTTGCTTGGCGGGCACTATGGAGTCGACTTCATAGATCGCAGTGATGTCTTGTTTATAGATCGTGCCTTGGCGGTGCAGGTTCCATACGAAAATGAAAACACCCCAATACTGTCCCAAACACTTTCGACCGCTCAAGAGGCCGGCTGGATTTGGGATATTGGTTTGGCGAACCGGCGCGGCGTTGGACATGTCTATAGCAGCAGGCATCAAGATGATGCACGCGCAGAGGCAATATTGCGACAATACCTTTCTGAGACAGCCAGTGGTCCGGACAAAGTTGAGGTGCGTTCAATCAAATTTCGGCCCGGCCACAGAGCACAATTCTGGCGTAACAATTGTGTTGCTGTCGGGATGTCATCAGGCTTCCTTGAGCCGCTCGAAGCCTCGGCCTTGGTTTTGGTGGAATTGTTGGCCAAAGATATCGCTGAGCAATTACCGGCGACGCGGGGATTGATGGATATTGTCGCTAATCGGTTCAACACTAAGTTCCTGCATTACTGGGATCGTGTCGTCGATTTTCTGAAGCTTCATTATGTGCTGACCCAGCGATCCCAGAGCGCTTTTTGGAGAGATAATTGCGATCCGGCTACGATCCCCGAGAGCCTTAGAGAACAACTAAAAATTTGGGAATATAATATTCCATCCAGTTTCGATTCTCACCTCAGAGAGGAGATTTTTTCAGCGGCTAGCGTTCAATATATTTTATATGGGATGGGGTTCAAAACCGATATTAGTCGCTTCCCCAAGGTCGATGCCGCGACTAATTTTGCGCAACAACAGTTTGATGAGGTTCAAAAGAATATTGAACGGTTTGTACCTTTGATGCCTACCAACCGGGACTTATTGAACCATATACACGCTAACCACTGATTGTTTTCGTGATGATTTTGGCGTTATCAATCATTTCGGTGCGCCATTTTTGCTCAGACTGAGAAGAGATCATTGATCGCGCAGGCTGTTATGCACCGCCTTCGCTGATGTCGCATAAAATTTCCTTACGCAGAATAATAATCCGGTCATTGCGGCGTTCGACAATTTTCTCCGCCTCCCAGGCGCGCAATTGGCGGTTGACGCTTTCACGTAAAAGGCCGGCATGAGCGCCCAGTGTCGATTGCGATAGCGGCAGGTCGATCATAATGCCGTCATCCGTTTGTACGCCGTTTGATCTCGCGAGGCGCAATAGTGTCCGGGCGAGTCGCGGCGCGGCGGCAAGCAGCGCTGCGTCCTCAACCATCTCCGAGGTTGTGCGAAGGCGCTTACAGAGGATCTCGATGATTTTAAGCGCCGTCGACGGATTATTTTCCAGAACGGCCATGAAGGCGCTGCGGGTCAGTTCCAGAACCCGCGACGCCTCAATGGCCTGCGCTGATGCAGTGCGTGCGCCGCCATCCAACACTGTGAGTTCCCCGATCACATCGCCCGGGCCCATAAACGCCAGCACGCATTCTTTTCCATTGACCGCAAGAGAAGTAATTTTGATTTGCCCGGAAAGCACCATCAACATGCTACCGCCCGGATCGCCTTCATGAAAAATTGGCGCGCGGCTTTTATGTATTTTGGGTTTGGCGGCGCGCAGCAAATTATCAAACGTGGCGTCGTCCAGCTCGCGAAAAAGCGGGTTCTTCTTCAGCTCCCATTTGAGGCTATCATTGAGGTCACTCATATTAGGTCTCATATTCTATTGGTGCGGACTATGGCAATGGTATTAGCAAGTTTGTCGCCTAACAGAAAAAGGCCCGGAGAACTTCTCTCCAGGCCTTGTTTCGCGATGTGTTAGTGCGCCTAGTCTTCGTTGCCTGGTGCGGCTTGGCCGCTTGTGGCGGCTTCAAATTCGGCCGCCGAGCCGTAGTCCCGCGCCGAGCCGCCTTGTGGAGTGATCACCAATGTTTGCGGGGTGACCTGGACAAATGCACCGCCATTATTTGAGCTGGGGGTCGCCAGCACTGGCGTCTCGGTGCGGGTTTGGGCTGGAACGCCATAGGCGGGCTTAGGTGTTTCAAGATTGCCTATTGGCTCTATTGGGAACGCCGCCTCTTCGCAAGTCGGGCATTCTTCTGTCTCGATTTCGCTACCGGAAAGTGCACCGCGCGTGGTGAGTTGGTCACGAGATACGCCGGCGCCAAATGAGCCAAAATTCCAGAGTTTGTCTTTATAGACCGGACCGCCGAGCAGAGGATAGGACGCATTGTTGTTTGCAGGCGTATCGGTTGCCGGTTGGGGTTGCGGTTCTTCTTGTACCGAAACATAGGCAGGAGTTTTAGGCTCCTTCTCAACCTCGACAGGGAACGGCTGAGCAGTCTCGCTCTGTGGTTTGTACTCATAACCGCCAGTTGAAGATTGATCATCGTTTTGGTCATCCCGTGGTTTACGCTCGACACCATCGACTGCATCGCGAACAGCATTTTCAGCTTCGCTGCCGTCAAAGCCGGGCTGTCCAGCGATCCAGCGATCGCGGGCAATCTTGTCAAAGTCAGGATAGCCGTAGACTGGAGGGTATCCGTCTCCGTATGGGCCATAGCCGCTATTATCGGACCCACCATTGAAGGTCGGTGCATTCGAGCGTGCATTTTCAAGCGCATCGTCAAGCGAGCCGGCATTGGCGTTTTGGCCGCCAGTGGTGTTGCCGGTATTGCCCGGAAGCGACATCGAGGATTTTTTCGGTTCTTCGCATTTGCTGACTTTCATTTCTTTTAGCGCCCAATAAACTTTGTGGGCGACGTCTTGCTGGTTGCTCCAATATTCGTTTTGTGCGCGGGCATCGAGCAGGGCTTCATATTCAGGTCCGCGCGGATTGGTGGTTGTGTTATCGACAAACAGTTTTTGACCGAGCGCGACCATGCGTTTGCCCCATTCGCTGCGATTGTGGGCGGCGACTTCCCGTGCGGTTGCAGCTCTGGCGATCAGCGCTTGCAGCTCTTCCCAGGTGCAGACTTTTTCAGGAACTTGCGGCAGGTCGTAAGGTTTCAGATCCGGCACAGGAATGTCGTTTGACAATTGACCAAAACCAGGAATGAGACGGCCTATTTCCGTCGCGCCGCCAGCGCCTGAGCAATCTTCAACCGTGATGGCTTTGGCTTTGGCCAAGATGGCCTCGGCTTGAGCTTCTATTTTCACCCACTTGGCGGTCTCAAGACGGGCTTCATTACGAGCGCCTTCCATCTTGGTGATTGTGTCCGCTGGTACGCCGTCCTTAAAATAAAGGAGGTCAAGGTTGCTGGCGATCTGATCCAGCCGATTGGTCCACTGCGATAAATTATACGCCGCTTTGGAGCGCTCGGCGTTGGCTGCCGCGACGAAACTGTCTTTGACTTCCTGGAAGCATGTTTTGGTGATGTTGACCTTGATCATCTTCACCTCTTTCAGAGAGACATTGTCGATTTTCTCATAAACGTCAGGAAATGCGGTTGCACCGATGCTGCTGCCTTGCCACGCAGCGCCCAGGCAATCAACGACGGGTATGGTACCGGCTTGAGCGTTCAGAGCATCGAGCGTATCGACAACGCCTCTCCATTTGCGCATGGCGGCTCTGGCTTTTTGAATGTTTGCATCGAGTTTTTTCAAGGCGGCGTCATAAGCGCGCATTTGCGCGGTTTGATTGCCTATCGTCTCGCGGTCGCCGGATTTTGCCGCAGCATCAGCAGCTTTATAGGCAGCGTCCTTCTTCTGCGCGATACTGCTTTTTTGCGCTCTGAGGCTCTCAGAGAGTACGCGCGCCGTAACTGCATTTTTGTATGCGACGTCGCGCAGCTCAGAAAGCATGCGTTTCAGGGCGCGTCGCTCATCCTCGTAACAAAATTGTTTCGGCAATGTCGGGATTTTGATATTGGTATATTCTGCGGTCATGACCACTTCGGTGAGTGGATTAATCACCACGAAAGCTTTTTTAGGTGGCTGGCCCGATGTCCCGCTTGGCCCGCATGAGCGCGTCGGCGCGGCGCTTAGTTTATTGGTTTTCTTCCCCCGCGCGAGGTTGATATCACGCCTCAGTATGTTGAACGGCCTGAAGAAAGAGCCATCGACAATAGTTCCGGTGCCGCCAGGAATCTCCTGATCAAGAGCTGTGCGTGCTGCCTGATTACGTGTGATTGTCGCGGTCAAAATACGCCGGATGTTTGAAACGCCGCGCATTTCCCGCGCCGCGCGGTTGGAAAGGTTTTTTAGAGCGGTCTCGTCTGCCCTCTTGTCCAGTCGGTGGATCGGGTTGCAATAAGAGCCTTTGATTTTGAATGCCTCAATTTGCGATTTGATCTGGGTTAACGCGGCTTGATGTTGTTGCAGCTCGGCTAACCGCGCTTTTGCTCTACCGGAGGCTCCATCCGCAAAAGCAGGCGCCGTGCTGGCCGCAAGGACCAGCACTGACAATAGAGCGGTTGTAAATTTTTTGTTGAACGGTTTCATGGTAAAACCTCCGTATTGTGAATGTGTTGATGAGCGTTTGAATGTTTCTGGATTGTGAGTGGCGGTATTCATGGCGAATTTTCCTTTATGAAAAAAAGCTACCGCCCGGAGCCGCAGCTCCGGGCGGCCCGGGGCTATTACTCAGCCCCGTACGCTCCCCCAAGCTGGGCGAGTTGCGGGTTGGAATAGGTGAGGATGTCGCCGGCTTCCGGCGCGGTCATGGTGCTGAAAGTGGCGCGGGCATACTGTTCTGCAACGCTTGCGACGACTGCGCTGCCGATCTCCGCTTTTTCTGTGCCGAGGACGGCGCCGGTAATCGGGTCGTTGATTTGTTCGACGATGCGATGAATTTTCAACGTGTCGCCGGGTTGCAAACCGGCGTCGGCGCCGACATTGACGTAAAGCGTGTCTTCCCGGACCTGCGCGACATGGGCTGACCAGGAGCGGTTTTGCAGACCGTGTGAGATGCGGTCGGAGGCCTCGGCGATAGCTTCGCGCGCGGCTTTTCCGAGCGGCGTATTCTTGAACGTGTTGGCGGCGACATTGTAGCCGCTTTTGGCAGCCGAGATGGCGATCGATTTGCTTTTGATTTTACGTTTGACCGAAAAGCTATCGACGACTTCACCGGTTGTGGAATCAATCACTTGAAAGTCGATTGAGATACGGCCGGTGCGTGATTGCGGGCTGATGCCGCCGAGAACGCCGCCGACCGTGCCGCCGAGAGCAATTCCGCCGCCTTTTTCTGAGAGGGTGAAGTCGGTAACTGAACCGCGCACCAGATATTGTGCGCCGAGCAACTGACCGGGCGTTGCGGTTCGGGCGGCGGTGAGGCCGCTGGAGGAGAGCTGTTGCTCATAGAGCGCGGCGTCGAGATGGCTGCGATTGGCGAGGCGGAACTGGTCGGTTTGCGAAAGTTCAGTTTCCAGCATTGCGGCTAGGCCGCCGCCAGCTTCCCACTCGCCATATTGGTAGAGAAAGGCGCCGGTGGCGGTGAAATCGATCACGGCGATTGATTTTTTCGGACCAAGGCGGACTTGCGAATTGGCAGCTTCAATGGTCGCGCCGTCTGGAGCTTGTTTGGCGGCGACCGGGGTGGTCATCATACCAGCCATTACGACGGCGATTGCGGCGCAAGAGGCGGATTTGAAAAAGTTCGGTTTATTCAGAGTTTTAGCGGGCATTTCTTCTCTCCGTTAGATGAGCGCCTTGCAGGCGTCTGTGAATTACCGGGAGAAGGTATGGGCGGGCGGAGAATTTGCCTGTGAGCCTGCGCACAGGGTTAACTGGTTTCTCGAATTTAACCGTGATTTATGGCCCAAGCGGCGACGTGACGGGCCTTGGCGATGGGTCTATAGTTAAAGCTGGAGAGAAAACGCCGGCTTCTGGGCCAGCGTGGAATTGGGAAAAATGATCAGATTTCGGCTGATAATCGCTGCCGCCATAATGGCTGCGGTTTCCAGCGGCGCGGGCGCGCAAGACCGCCCGCTGGCGCTGGTTGAACATGTTGATGCGCCGGACGCAGGCGTGCAGCCATTTGACTATGTCTATGCCGACGACAAGATAGATTTGCGCCCCGGCGGCGAGTTACGTCTTGCCTATTTTGACAAATGCATTGTCGAGACCTTCAACGGCGGGGTTATAAAGCTGAAAGACGATGAGGTAAAAATCTCTAAGGGCGGCGCGTCTACGCAAGAGGTGCGGCCATGTCAGACGGCGGCGGTGTCGCTTTCCGCCGATGCAAGAGAGGCAGGTGTTTCGGTCAAACGCGTTACGCCGTTTGCCGGTGAAGACTGGCAGGAGATTTCCGTTGCAGTCATGACGCCGCGCTTTATCTGGCCGCGCGATAACAAAGCGGAGGCCGCCGCCGTCAGCGTCTACCTCCTTGAAGCTAATCCGGCGCAGCTTGTCTGGCAAGGCGACGTTGACGGCAATTATCTGGTGTATCCGGAAGATGCGCCGGCGCTGATACCCGGTCTGCCTTATCGGGTGATTGTCTCCTTTGGCGCGAAAAACCAAACCTCGGCGGTGTTCTCGATTGATCCGCAGCTTGAATTGCCAGAGGGTCTTTTAACGACAGCGGTGCCTCTTGGGCTTTAAGGGCGCTGGCGAGCGCACGTTTAGTCGGCGTGCGCAGCGATATCGTTTTCCGGTGGCGGCTGGGCTTTGTTTTATAATTGCATTCTTGGCCGCCCTGCCGCAGGCGGCTTATTTCTTGCGCCTCGGCGGCGATTTTCTAACGCCGCTTGCCGCAAGCTTTTATCAGCAGAAAGATGAATTCGCCGACACGCCGGTCACGCTGGTGGTTATTGATGAAATCACTCACCAGACGCCGCCCTTTTCTGAGACCCCGGAAGTCGCCTGGACGCCTTATCTGGGCGAGGTCATGACTGCAATTGCCACCGCCGATCCGGCCGTGATCGGCCTTGATATGATCTTTCCGAAGTCGATTGCCGGGCGTAATATTGCGCCCGGCTATGACCGTTCGTTTCTGCAAGCGCTGGCGAAAATTAGCGCACGGGACAAGCTTGTGCTGGCCGAGGCGAGGCTCTCCGATACGCCGATCCGGCCTTATACGGGTCAGGAAATTGCTGTTGGCGGGCCGGATAATATTCGCCCGGTTCATTTAACACCCGACCGAGACAATGTCGTGCGCCGTCATCCAGCGTTTCTGGCGCTGGAGAATGGCGACCGGGTCCGCTCGTTTGCCGCTGAGTTAAGTGCGCGTAGCGCCGCCGCGCCGAGCGACGAGATCTTGATCGACTATGTCACCCCGGCGGAACATTTTCCGACCTACCGGTTTTCTGACCTTTATGCCTGCTATGAGCGAGGCGATAGCGCTGTCTTTGAACAGTTTCGCGGCAAGGTCGTGGTAATCGGCACAGCGCTCGATATTGAAGACCGTCATATTGGCGGCAACCGGCTGCAACGCAATAAAACGCCGAAGATTTTGGACGTATCTTGCGGGCGCGGCGCCGCCCAAACCGCGCCGACGATTTATCGCGCCTCAATGCCCGGCGTTTTTGTTGAAGCGCGCGCGGTTTATACCTTTCTGAAGGCGACGGCGCCGCAAGCCGCACCCGGTTGGGTTATCTTTCTTAGTGTGCTGATTTATCTGGCCGGATTAAGTTACGCCTATTTCCGCCTCGGCCCGGCTGCCGGGATTGCGTTGTTTGGTGCGAGCGCGGTGGGGCTGTGGGTGTTGAGCGCAGCCCTTATGGCGCGCGGTGTGCTGGCGCCGATCATGTCCTGGCTTATTGGCGGCGCCTTTTTATATGTCATTCTCTACAGCTACCGCGTCATCTTGGAAGACCAGTCCAAGCGCTGGGTGATGCACGCCTTCGAGCATTATTTGAACCCAGCGCTGGTTAATCAGCTGGCGGAGGACCCAGAGGCGCTAAAGCTTGGCGGCGAACGTCGGCGCGTTGCTGTGCTGTTTGCAGACCTTGCCGGCTTTACAACAACGAGCGAGAAAATGGTCGACCGTCCGGAAGCTTTGGTTGAGCATCTCAATAGTTTTTTTCAGATTATGGCCGAAAATATTGAGGCGCATGATGGCTATATTGATAAGTTTATCGGTGATGCGGTGATGGGAGTTTGGGGCGCGCCAGCCTCAGTTGATGAATCCGAGCGCCGTGCGTTGGGCGCAGCACTGGCCTGTGTCAAGGCGGTTGACGCTTATAATGCCGGCACCGGCGACGACTTGGTGATAAAGATGCGCATTGGCATCAGCGCCGGCGATGTCATCGCCGGCAATCTCGGATCAAAAGACCGCTTCAACTACACCGTGATCGGTGATGCGGTGAACCGCGCCGCAAGGCTTGAGCAGAAAAACAAACAATGGAAGACGCAGATTCTGATGGATGCATCAATCGCCGATCACCTGCCCGATGAGACCGGCGTAAGATTTATCGAAGAAACGCAATTACAGGGACAGGCGGCAATGACAAAAATCTATACGCCGGAGAAAATCCGATGAGTGCAAATGCTGTGCTGCGCGTGTAGATTTGCGCTTTATGCCGGGATTTGGCATTGTTTGAGGCGAAGATGACGGGGAGAAAGACTGATGCAATCGAGCGAAACGAAAATTTCACGTCGCGCCCTGACATCAGGGATAGCCGGGCTATCGCTTGGCGCAAGCATTGCGCCGGCGCACGCGCAGTTCCGTCTTGATCTCGGAAAAATAAAAGATATCGGTCGCATGCTGAAGAGCGTCAATCTCGATGAGGACGACGAGATTGAATTGGGCAATTCGTTGTTTGGCGTGTTGATTCAAACCATGGGCGGGATTTACCGAAACGCGGATGCGCAATCGGCGGTGACATCGATTACCCGCAGATTGTTTGAAACCAGCACGCGAAAAGCCTTTGGCTGGGAAGCTGTGATTGTTGACAACAATGAGGTCAATGCATGGGCGCTGCCCGGGGGTAAGGTCGGCGTCAATAAGGGGTTGCTTCGTTATGTCGACAGTGAGGACGAACTGGCGGCGGTGATTGCGCATGAGATGGGCCATGTGGAGTTTAGTCACGCGGCAAAGGAAATGCGAAAAAAAGCATTTTACTCCGGTCTATCGACCGCAGCGCAGGCGGCGGCAGTTGCGGCGACGGATAAAGAAACGCGGATCGGTGCTGGCGCCGGTATGAGATCGATTGCGCTGCCGATGATGCGGCTTGTGACGGCCGGTTATTCCAGAGACCTCGAAACTGAGGCGGATATGCATATCGTCAATGTCTTTGCCAAGACCGGCTATAATGTGATGCGCGGCGCCGGGTTTTATCAAACGCTGCTTGATATTGTGCCGCGCAAAGCCAAAGGCACGACCTCTTTATTCGCCGGCCATCCGGAAACCACAAAGCGTCTGGCGGCCTTGCAGGAAGCGGGCGCGGATGCGCCGCAACCCGACAAGCTTTTCAACCCTGACTATTACGCGTTGAAAGAATCCTTTCCGACACGGAAAATATACAAGCGAACGGCGGGTTAATGCCGTTCGCTTGGCCTGTGCGCGGGTGTTCTTTTAAGGGTTAAGCAAGACCTCGACTTTTTTCTCTTCGCCGGATGTCAATGACATGTTGACCCGAGTGATCTCGCCGCCATAGCGCACGGCGAGAATATAATCGCCAGTGGAGAGAATGAAGATCGGCTCGGCCGTACCGGAGTAGGTGATTTCGGTCTCGGTTCCTTCAAGGTCGCCGGTCGGCTGGTAGATCCACCAGAAGATACCGCTTGTCAGCGCCGGGCCGCCTTTGGTCTGGGTCGCGCTGAGTTTAACGCGGCCAGACCCCTGGACAACCATTGTGTTGGTAACGCCGCCGGGGGTAACGGTCACCGGCGTATCCTTGAACGCGACGCCGTGGCGCGAGCGCAGGATGTATTCGCCCGCCGGCAGCCGGAAGATTTCTTTGGCGCTGCCGGAATAAGTCACTTCCTTGCGATTGCCGTCAAAATCCACTTCTGGTTCTAATATCCAATAGAACATGTCTTTTTCAAGCGCCGGGCCGCCGGTGCTCATCGTTGTCTGTACCCTGAGGTAGCCGGCATTCATGTCGAAGGTAAGGTCAGTCAACTCGCCCGCCTTAACGGAGATGGTCTCGTCAGCAAAGGCGTTGCCGTGGCGCGCGCGTACTAGATAATCGCCCGCAGGAAGGCGGAAGATTTGCTCAGCCGAGCCCGAATACGTCACTTCTTTGCGATTGCCTTCAAGGTCGGTTTTGGTTTCATAGACCCAGTAAAACATCGTGTCCTTGAGGATGTCGCCGCCAACCGTTAGCGCCGCGTTGACGCGGAAATTCCCTGCATTCAAATTGAGGACAAGGTCGGTGAGCTTGCCCGGCTCGACCGTCACTTCGGTAGTGGTGAAGGCTGCATCGCCATAACGTGCGACAATCTGATAGTCGCGCGCCGGCAGTTCAAAAATTTCCGTTGCAGAACCCGAATAGGTGACTTCTTTGCGGTTGCCTTCAAGATCCTGCTCTGTCTCGTTGACCCACCAGAACATGTGGTTTTCAACGATATCGCAAGTCTCGCAGAGTTTGGCGCGCACACGCACGCCTTGCGGGCCTTCGTTCACGGGTTCCGGTTCTGCTTGCGCTACAATCTGCACAGTTTCAACTAGCGCGGTGGTCAACTCACTGGCGTTGCCAGCGCTGATGAAGCGCCCGCCGGTATTTTCTGCAAGGCAAGACAGTCCGGCTTTTTCTTCTTCGGTAATATCAAAGCCAACCACATGAGTTGTAAAGTCAACGCCCGCTGCTTCCAGCTCGCTCGCCAACGCACAAGGATCGGCGTTGCAGGTCTCCAGCCCGTCGCTCACTAAAATGACCGTGGCCTTTTCTTCCGTATATTTCAACGCTTCCGCCGCCTTGCGGACAGATGCGGAAATCGGGGTTTTTCCTTTCGGGTTAATCGCGTTCACTTTTGCCATGACCGCCGCGCGATCTACTGGGCCGACATTGATTAGAGTTTCAATATCGTCGCAAGCGCCTTTTACGCGGTGACCGTAGGCCATCACGCCAAGTTGGAGGTTGGGGCTCCACCCTTCTAGCAGGTCGCCGATAACGCCGCGGGCAATTTCTATTTTCGCAACGCCGTCAATCTGGCCCCACATACTACCGGAGCCATCAAGAACCATCATCACCGATTGTGGTTCTGCTTGCGTGGCCTCCTGTGCGGCAGCCACGCCAAGCGCGGTGGCGAGCGCGGCGCCGACCGCCAGGACTGTCTTGCGGATAATGTTTTTCTCGTGTCGCATGGTGTTCACCTTGTTGAATGAAGTTGGGCCGAAAAAGTTGGTTAAAAATCTAAACTCAAATGCAAACTATCATGATGGCGCAGAGCGTCCTGTGCGCAGGATCACATGCCTGGGCGGCTGAAAATAAACGTCAGTGAAATTTCTAATCGCGGTTCTCCCCAGACCCTCGCGCCCATCACCATTGCTTATATACCGATTGCCATCGCCATGAAACCGGCGTCGGGATGCAGCGGCAATACATCGTCCTGCATTTAACCCATTGAATCTTAACCATCTTTTACAGTGCATAAATAAACCACTAGGGCCTGTGCGCCAGATCACAGCTGGTTTTCCGTCGTCCGCCTAGGGTCGTTTCAACATCAAAAACGACTTTAGGAGAGACAAAATGTTGGAACTTATGTTGATCGCTTTCATCGCAACCACAATGAGCATCGGCGCTTCAAGCTACTTCGTTCCGGCGCTTGCAAAGCGCAAAGCCCATTAGCGCCAGCGCTGCCTTGGCAAAGCGTGATGGTTACGTCAGAGTCGTTGTACGGATTACAGCAATAGCAAAAGATTTCTTATGGCCAGTGTGGCGGCGGTTTCTGACGGGGACATACGCGGACAGATAGAAACGGGTCCCATGACTACGTTCCAGCTAGTTGCGCTCGGCCTATGCTGGACCATCAACATGCTGGACGGGTTTGATGTTCTCGCGGTTGCGTTTACCGCGCCGGAAATCTCGCGCGAATGGGGGTTGAAGCCCACCGAGCTTGGCATTGTTTTCAGCGCTGGTCTGTTCGGCATGATGGCGGGCGCGTTGTTGCTGGCGCCGCTTGGCGATTATGTCGGCCGTCGTCTGACGATTCTTGGCGGGTTGGCGACGATCACCGGCGGCATGATTGCAACCGCCTATGTTGATAGTCTGTCCGGGATGGTGATGATGCGCGTTCTTACCGGTCTTGGTATCGGCGCCATTCTCGCCAGCCTGACGACCATGGCGGCGGAATATTCCTCGAACCGGCAGCGCAATCTCGCCATCAGTTTCATGCATGCCGGTTATCCGGTTGGCGCTATTATCGGCGGGCTGATTTCTGTTTATTTAATTCATGCCTTTGGCTGGCGGTCAGTATTTATGTTTGGCGGCGCGGCGTCGGCGATCATGATGCCGCTGGTTTATTTTCTACTGCCGGAATCGGTGAACTATCTGCTCGACAAGCAGCCGCGCCATGCATTGCGCGATGTCAACGTTATCGCCGCCCGGTGCAAATTACCGCCGCTGGAAAGCCTTCCCGATAAACCGTCGTCAGACAAGGCGTCGCGGATCAGCGTAGCGGCGTTGTTCTCGCGCGACTATCTGGCGGCGACGCTTGCGTTGTGGCTGGCGTTCTTCCTGTCCATGGTAGCGCTCTATTTCCTCTTCAGCTGGACGCCGAAAGTGATTGTCAATTCCGGATTGTCGGCCGACCAGGGCCGGTTCGCGGGCGTGTTGATGAATGCCGGCGGTGCGGTGGCGATGACGTTGCTTGGATGGTTGTCGGCGAAGTTTGGTCTGCAACGATTGATACAGATTTATTTTTTGGTATCCGCCGTGATGATTATGATTTTCGCAACCGCGCCCTTGCCGACCGGACTGTTAATGATCTTCGCTTTCTTGATGGGCAGCGTCATGGCCGGACTGGTTGGGCTTTATTCAGTTGCGGCGCGGCTCTATCCGACGCAAATTCGTAATACGGGTATTGGCTGGGCAATTGGCGTCGGGCGCTGGGGCGCGGTTTTTGGCCCCGCCGCGGCGGGCTGGATGATTGCCGCGGAGCTCGACCGGTGGACATATTTTCTGGCGCTAGCCGCCGCGCCGGCAGTACTCGCGGCAATTGCGGTTGGCTTCATAAGGTTGCACACTGAATAAATCAGTATGCATATAATCTGCCTATTTGGCGCCAGTCTTCACGGCATAATGCCAGGCAAGGACCGCGAGCGGTTTAATTTGTTTGCCCATTTCAATGGCTTGTGGCGATGACGCGTTGCCCTGGAGCGCTCGGGCATAAACCCCTTGGGCGATGGAGCATAATCTGAACATGTTGTAGGCGAGGCAAAAGTCGAGATCGGAAACACCATCGCGTCCGGTCTGTTTGCAGTAACGCTCGGCTGCATCCTCCAGGCTCGGAATACCGAGCGCCTCTATATCCACGCCGGCCAGACCGCCGCGTACGGAAGGCGGGAAGTGCCACACCATCAGGAAATAGGTAAAATCCGCAAGCGGATGACCGAGCGTGGATAATTCCCAATCCAGAACCGCAAGCGGCCTGGCTTGCGTCGGATGCATGATGATATTGTCAAATCGGAAATCACCATGGACAATAGATGTTGCGTCATCGGCGGGAATGGCGGTTGGCAACCATTTTATCAGCGCATCCATTTCTTCGACTTTTGTCGTTTCCGCCGCCTGATATTGTTTTGACCAGCGGCCGATCTGGCGCTCAAAATAGTTACCGGGCTTGCCATAGTCGCCAAGGCCGGCAGCGACATAGTCGATCTTGTGAAGCTTGGCCAGCGTATCAATCAGCGCATTAAAAAGCGGCGCGCGTTCTTCGCGGCTGACTTCCGGGAGGCTCGCATCCCAAAAGATGCGGCCCTCGACAAAATCCATAATGAAAAAAGCCGTGCCGATTATTTCGGGATCATCGCACAAAGCGTAAGTCTTCGGAACTGGAAACCTTTCGCCGTCAAGCGCCGTCATCACCTTATATTCACGGTCAACGGCGTGCGCGGAGGGCAGGAGTTTGCCCGGCGGTTTGCGCCGCAGGACATATTTTTTTGCTGGCGTGGTCAGCAAATAAGTTGGGTTGGATTGCCCGCCTTTAAATTTTTCAACCGTGATCGGCCCCTCAAAGCCTTCCACATGCGCGCGCATATAGGCGTCAAGCGCGGCCTCGTCGAATTTGAGGTGATCGGGCGTTGCGGAGACGCCGGTAAAATCGGCAGCAGGGTCGGACGACATTGTAAGGCTCCTTCAGGCGGCGCGGAAATGTTCGCCGATCATTAGCACGCCAATGACGACAAAGCCGAGGCCGGCTAACAGTTTCAAGGGCGCCATTGCCAGATACCGCTCCGCCATCGCGCCGAGTATGACCGCCAGGCCGGTTGATGCAATTAGCGCGAGTGATGCGCCGGCGAAGATGAGGGCTTTTGATTGCCCGTCTTCGGAGGCGAAAAGCACGGTGGCGAGTTGCGTTTTATCCCCAAGCTCGGCGAGGAAAATGCTGAAAAATACAGTCAGAAAAGCGCTCATGAAAAATCGGCCCCGGTTTTGGTGTGAAAATCGAAGAATGCGTCAAGCACCCGTTCCGGCGCCTCCGTATGTGGATAGTGGCCAATATCATCAAGCAACACTGCGTCCGCGCCGGCTATCTCCTGGCAGTAATAATCATAAAGATGGCGCCCGGAGACCGGATCGGCGCCGCCGTCGATGAGCCGGATCGGCGCGCGCGCCTCGTGCAGCGCGCCAACCCAGCGTTGGCGATAATGTTTGCGCTCAGGAATATAGTGCAGAAGTTTATGGAGCACCTTTTGGCCGTCTTGTTCGCGGATCAGCGCCCAGTGGCCGTCAATTTCAATGTCTGAGGCTTTGGTCTGCGGTCCGAATATCTGATCGAACGTGTTGCGGAATTTATCGCGGGTCATCAACACGCCGAGCAAAAAACCGAGCGGCGTCAGGCCCAGCCTCTGGATCGGGCGCGGCCGATGTTGTTCAGGAAAGAGCCCGCCATTTAAAAAGCATATCGATTTGACGGCGAAACTCAATGTTCCTTCATTGTGGCGCGCCAGCAATTCCTGACCGACCGTGTTTCCATAATCATGGACAAATAAATGCACCTCGCTGATGGCGAGTTGCGCCAGCAACGCTTCCTGGAGATCAGCCTGGCGGCTTATGGCGTAGGCGAATGATTTTGGTTTGTCCGACAGGCCAAAGCCGAGCATGTCGAGGGCGACGAGGTTGAACTTTTCTTCCAGCCCCGGCCATATTGCGGTCCAGTCCCAGGATGAGGTCGGATAGCCGTGGATCAGCAGCAACCAGGGCTTGTCGTTTGCGAGATCTTCATCCGTAGCGGTCGCGCTTGTCCAATAGGCGATCTGATGGCCATTGGCGTCAAAATATTGTGCTTGCGCGCACCATTGATCGAGTGGTTTCATGAGGCCGTCCCGCCAATATCACGGCGACAAAACCCTTGCGGCCAGTCGATGGCGTTAACGCCGCGATAGGCGCGGTCAATTGCTTCGCGCAAACTCGCGCCGGTCGCGGTAATGTTCAACACCCGCCCGCCATTGGCGACCAGCGCGCCGTCTTGGTGTTTGGTTCCCGCATGAAACACAACCACGCCCGGCAAGTCATTGGCGGCGTCGACGCCGCGGATTGTTGATCCTTTTTCATAGCCGCCCGGATATCCCTCTGCCGCCATCACCACCAGCGCCGCAGCGTTGTCGCTCCAGTCAAGGCGTTGGCCTTCCAGTTTCCCGCGGGCCGCCGCATGGAGGACGGGCAGCAAATCGCTGTTCAAACGCCGCATCATGATCTGACATTCTGGATCGCCGAACCGGGCGTTAAACTCAACCAGGCGCGGGCGCTCGTTTTCGATCATCAGCCCGGCATAGAGAACGCCAACATAAGGCGTGTCGCGGCGCGCCATTTCCGCGACCACCGGCTCGATGATATCGCCCATGGTTCGCTCATAAACGGTGTCGGTGAACACCGGCGCCGGGGAATAGGCGCCCATGCCGCCGGTATTGGGTCCCTTGTCGCCATCGTAAGCGCGTTTGTGGTCGCGCGCGGCAATCATTGGCAATATTGTCACGCCGTCGGTGATGGCGAAAAAACTGGCTTCCTCGCCGGTCATAAATTCCTCAATTACAATCGCGGCGCTAGCCTCGCCGAACTGTCCGGCGAGCATCTCGTCGATAGCCGCATCCGCCTCATTGAGGGTTGCTGCGATTACCACGCCTTTGCCGGCGGCGAGCCCGTCCGCTTTGATGACATAAGGCGCGGTTTGGCCCCGCATAAACGCCTTCGCCTCGTCGGCAGTCGTAAATCGCCCATAGGCGGCGGTCGGCGCCCCGGCGGCGGCGCAAACCTCTTTCATGAAGCTTTTTGAAGTCTCCAGCCGCGCGGCCGCCTGACCGGGGCCAAAACAGGCGATCCCCGCTTCGCGCAAGGCGTCGCCAAGCCCGGCGGCCAGCGGCCCCTCGGGTCCGACGATCACAAGATCGACACTATTTTCCTTAGAAAAGGATACGAGCCTTTTTGTGTCATTTTCTGGTATGGTCAAAGTCTTGCCGATGTGATTGAGACCTGGATTGCCGGGCGCCACAAAAAGCTTTGACATTTTGGGACTTTGCGCGATTTTCCATCCCAGCGCATGTTCCCGGCCACCGCCGCCAATCAACAGGACTTTCACTTGGGCCACCTCATCTCTTCGTCCTCCGCGTTTAAGCGCCCTCTGATCAGGGATCAATGGCGCAAGGATCAATGCCAGGCCGCATGACGGAAAATGTCGACCATCCGCCGGGTGATAACGGCGCGCGAAAAGCCCATGCGGTCGCGCCGCCGCTGCGCGCCTTTGTGGCTGTGCGCCGGCTGTGGTGGCGGATATATGGCCCGTTCGATCGCGCCAGCGCGCGGATACTCGATACCCTTGCCGCCAATGACCGCCGCCGCCAGACATCGGCGGTGGTCATTGCCATTTCCATCAATCTTATTGTTTTGACGACGCTGTCGGTGTTTGGGCGGGTGCGCATCTGGACCCCAGGCGATCCGGGCGCTTCAATCAGCGTCACGCTGGTTGAAATTCCCCGACTGGATTTGCCGGAACTGCGCGATCCAGAATTAAACCCACAGCCTGATGAGCCGGAGCCCGAACCCGTGCCGGAGCCGGAACTTATCGAAGAACCGGAGCCTGAACCAGAACCGGAACCGGAAATTGTTGAAGAACCAGAGCCTGAGCCCGAACCAGAGCCAGAGCCGGAGCTCAATCTCGATCTGGAGCCTGCTTTTGCGCCGCCGGCCGAAGACCCTGAGCCGTTGATCCTTGATGCTGCGGATGCGGCGCAAGATGATCTGACGCTGCCCGCGCCGCAAGAAGACGTCATCGATCAGTCGCCCGTAGAAGAAGACCCCCAGCCGTTGCTTTCGGTAGAACCGGAGCGGCGCCAGGAGGCGGGTCTCGATGAGTTTCTTGGCGACGATGACGATGATGGCGAAGACAATGCCGGCGACGATGGGGCTGATGATGAAGGCGCCGAGGACGGCGCGGATAAGGAACCGGAAGAAGAGCAGGCCGCCGAAGACGAGCCCAACCAACGGCCCCAGAATGACGACATCTTCGATCAGGCGCCGGTTTTATCCAGCCGCCGGTTCGTCCGGCCGCTAGTGCAATTGCCGCTCGGCGAGGCGCCGATTGATACCGGATCGTCTGGCGTCGTGGCGATTTTTTGCCCGGAAGAGTTTGAGGATAAGGACAAAGCCGCCGAATGCGCCGGACGGCGCGAGTTGTTTTCCGGCTGGCGACCTGGCGATTCCGGCGAAGATTATTCGCGCGCGGTTGAGTTATTGCGCGACGCCCGCAAAAGCGGTCGGACCGGACCGGAGCTTGATAAGCTGATCGGCCGAGCGAGCGCGCGCCGCCTTGAGGACCAGCGCCGTATTGAGGGGCTTCGCGACTTCCGCCGTCCTGCCGCCGGGGCCAATTCAATCGCTGAAAGCGCCGACGACAACATCATGGGCGGCGTAGAGGGCAACCGTCCCAATATAGGCCCGTCTGACCCGATACCGGGTTGGGCGCTGCGCGAAGATGGCGATCTGACGCTAAAAGATATCGAGGAGCTCGAAAAAGCCCTCGAAGAGGCTGAAAAGAACAAGTAGATTTGTTCCGTATAGATACCAATAGTATTCCCGTGCCGCGACGTGCAGAACGCCCGAGCGTATCGAGGGGAGGTTACAGCGACCTCACGCATGAAAATCCGTAATGCCGCTAAAAATTTCACAATGTCAAAGAGCCCATGCAAGCGAGCTTACGTTCCTCACACATGAACGTCGGAAAGGACTGGATGGGGTTTTGCGATGCGCCGCTTTGTTGGGACCAATCGCCTGTTTCAAAAATCGCATTTCGACGTTGAGGGGAGTATAGGACCGCCCAAAAGCGTGAGGATAACTTTTCACCAAATATAGGTTTTATGGAAGACTACCCTCTCTGGGTTGTATTTTTGAAGATTCGATTCGTGCGGGGGTTGTTTGGATTTATGCGGTTTTCATTTACCGTCATCCCGTGTGCGCTGCAGCGTGTAACGCTGCTGCGCTAGCACGGGATCGCTATCGGCATGCACAACCCGCTGCAACAGATCCCGGACCAGCGCAGCAGTGTTTTACACCGCAGCGCATCCGGGTGACGGCGAAAGAAAGCCCCCTTCCTGCGTGCAACCCCTAAAGCTGCGCCAAGCTCGGCGTAGTTCTCTTCTCGCCTAACCATGCATCCTTGAACAGCGCTTTTGCGTATTTCGCGCCGTTCTTGTCGCCTTGAGCTGCATAGCTTTCCGAAAGCCCATAGAGCACCCAGGCATTGTTGGGCGACTCGGTGAGGGTTTCGAGGAATAGCTGTTCGGCGCGCTCGGTCTTGCCGGCCTGAAGCAGCATTGCCGCGAGCGTTTGCTTGGCCGGATAATACCAGTTCGGCGGCTCGGTATAGGGAAGACCCTCTTGCAAAGCGACCGCTTCTTCCATCGCCTCGATCGCCGTGCCGTAGTCTCCCTCGCTTGCCGACAAGCGTGCGATCACCGTCAGCCGGGCGATGTTGAGAATGTCGATGGCCGGTACGCCGCCCTCGGTCAAGCCGCTTAAATCAGCTTCGGCAATCAGCTTGCTGATGGCTTCGGCCTCGCCCATGGCTTTGTCGGTCTCGCCAAGCTCGGCGTATGCCTCGCCGCGCGCATAATGCCAGGCGCCGCGCAAGAATGGCAGCGCGTCGCCGGGATCGGGCAGGGCGATGGTGTCGGCGGGATCGCCATATTGCACCATCGCATAATAAGGCGCGGCCTTGATCGGCTGCACCCAGGGCGCGGCGGCCGCCATCTCTATGGGTAATTTTTCATTTAGCCGCGCCGCCATCGATAACGCGGTCTGCGCATCGCCGGACATTTGCGCAGAGGTCATCGCGAAGTGGATATTGTGTGTGAAATAACCATACTCATAAAGAATGCTGGTATTGGCCGATTCAAGATAAGCTTCATCGACATCGACCGCCTTAATGTTATGGGCGAGGGACTGTTTGAACCGGCCGATGCGGTAATAGGTGTGCGACGGCATGTGGATCAGATGACCGAGCCCAGGCGTCAGCGCCGCCAGCCTGTCTGCGTGATCGGCTGCGCGGAACGGATCGCTGGAAGCCTCGGTAATGTGAATATAAAGGTGGATGGCCGCCGTATAGTTTGGGTCACGCGCAAGCACACCCTCCAGAAGCGATATGGTGCGGGCGGTGCGCCCCTTCGGCATGCGACCGCCATCAGCCCAATAGTCCCAGCCTTGCGTATCCATATTCGCCTCGGCCGAGAGCGCGGCGATGAAGTTATCATCCGGATACTGAATAGCGACATCGTTCATAGCGTCAGCAAACGCATTGTCGAGTTTTGACCGGTCGGCGATAGGCTTGGCCTGATAACGATAGCCGAGCGCATTGATCAACGCCTTTTCTTTCGCGCTGGCGTTATCGCGACGGGCAAGCGCCTTCATGATGGCGCCATAGGCTGGCGCAACGGCTTCATCACCCATTGGCGCATTGATGTTCGGTCCGAGCGCAAACGCCTCGGCCCAGAAACACATTGCGCAGTCTGGATCAATGCTTTGCGCGCGGCGGAAGGCGTTGATCGCATCTTCATGGTTGAAGCCATAGGTGAAGGCGAGGCCCTGATTGAACCAGGCTTGCGCTTCGGGGTCGTTGGTCGAGATTTCATAGCTGATCTCGCCGAGCGAGGGCAACAAGGACTGATCGCCCGGGGTGTCGCCTTCAAGTGTGGTCGCATAGGCTTTTGCAGCCCGGACAAAGAAGGCGCGGCGTTTGGCGAGTTCGCCGCCGTCGCGTCCGCACATCGCGCGCACGATTGTCAACGGATGCATGAACGGCGCCCCGGCTTGGTCTTGAAGACCTGGCGCGAAAGTAACGCTGACGCCGCCGAGAACGATGGCGCCTACAGCGGCGCCCATAAACAGTTTGAACTTCATCTTGCCTCTTCCCCGTTAAAATAAAAAAATACCGCCTGCATCGTCGATGCGAGGTTGGCCGCGAACAGCTGGCCGATACTGACTTGTGCAATACTAACTTGGCAAGAAAACACAAGCTTTAAAGCATCAAAAGCCTTTGTCCGGTTCCCGCTTATATACGCGCGCAAACTGTGCTTTATACTTGACTATGGTGGAATCAAAAATCGGCAATGTCCATGAATATAGCGTCTCGGAGCTTTCCGGGGCGGTAAAACGGGCGATTGAGGACAATTTTGGTTTTGTCCGGGTGCGCGGCGAACTTGGACGCGTCACGAATGCGGCTTCGGGCCATGTCTATCTCGACCTGAAAGATGAAAAAGCGGTCATCTCCGGGGTGATGTGGAAGGGCGTCGTCGTGCGGGTCGCAATAAAGCCGGAACAGGGAATGGAGGTTGTCGTTTCCGGGCGGATGAGCACGTTCCCGGGGCAATCGCGCTATCAGCTGATTATTGATGCGCTGGAGCCGGCCGGCGCCGGTGCGTTGATGGCGCTGTTTGAAGAGCGCAAGAAAAAGCTTGGGCAGGAGGGGTTGTTTGCGCCGGAGCGAAAAAAACAGATCCCATTTCTGCCGCAGGTGATTGGCGTCGTCACCTCGCCATCGGGTGCGGTGATCCGCGATATTCTCCATCGCCTGCGCGAACGATTTCCACGCCACGTTATTGTCTGGCCGACACTGGTGCAGGGGCGCGGCGCAGAAGCCAAGATTGTTGCAGCGATTGAAGGTTTTAACGCGCTGACCCCCGGCGATAATATTCCGCGTCCGGATGTTTTAATTGTCGCGCGTGGTGGCGGCTCGCTGGAAGATTTGTGGTGCTTCAATGAAGAGGCGGTGGCGCGCGCGGCGGCGGCGAGTGACATTCCGTTAATCTCGGCAGTGGGCCATGAGACCGACACAACGCTGATCGATTATGTCGCCGACAAACGCGCGCCGACGCCAAGCGCGGCGGCGGAAATGGCCGTACCAGTGCGCGCCGATCTGTTGGCGGAAGTGCAGAACAAGGAACGAAGGATTACCAACGCTTCGACGCGATTGTTTGAAACGCGCCGCGCCGGGCTCATTTCCGCGGCGCGTGGACTCGGTCGGCCGGAAGATATTCTTGGGGCCGCCGGCCAGCGGGTCGATCGTGCGTCGGACCAGCTGCGCGCCGCAGCGCGCGCGCGCGTCGATCATGCGCGGACATCGATTGCGACGATTAGCGGACGGCTCAATGAAAATCTTCTGGCTGCCGGTTTTGCGGTCAACGCCAACAAAGTTGAAACCAACTGGACGCGTATTGCTGAGCGGGCTCAGCGCGTTTTCACCGATCGCAAGACCGCACTTGCCGGTGCGGCGCGGGTTTTGGAGACAGTCTCTTACGCCCGGGTGCTGGAACGTGGTTTTGTGCTGGTGCGCGATAAGACGGGCGCGGTGATCCGCCGGGCAGGCGATGTTGCAGCGGGTGCGCGCGGGCAAATCCAGTTTGCCGATGGCGCCCGCGACGTTACCTTCGATGGCGCCGTCAAGGCTAATGCCCAAAGAACGCCCACAAAACCTAAGACCACCCCACGCCAGACCCCACGTCAACAAAGACTTTTTGACTAGACCCCATTCTCAAATTATAGAATCAAAGGACGTGGTCTAGATTCTTTAGTGGTCGCGCATTCGAACCCAAAACCGCGTACATTTTTTGGGAGTGCGCTCTAGCGGGTGGCGAGCGCGCTAAAAGTTTAAACCGACAAATAGAGGCGGCAAATGAACCCATTCGATTCCGTTAGCGATGCTAAAGAAGCAGTAGTTGAATATGGCGACGCAGAATTTCACGTTGTTGCGTCGGGCTCTTATGTGACCTGCGCAATCACTGCCAAACGGATTAAACTAACCGATTTGCGCTACTGGAATGTCGACAAGCAGGAACCCTACGCTGATGCGGATGCGGCGATGCAAGGGTTCGGATATGGAGCGATGTCGTGATGCGTTTGGTGGGTTTTTCAGTCTTGTCTTTCGTTGCCGCCTGCGTCGCCGCCCCGGAGCAGGAAATGGCGAATGCGCCGGCTTTGGTGCAAGCGCCAATCGCGCCGCCAGCAATTGCGCTGCCGGTTGATCGCAAAACGTCGAATATAGGCGTCAGCGAAGAAGAGATGCGCGCGCGCCGCGCCAATTATGCTGAAGCGATGCTCGACGTCGCCGAGCGCCAGAAGGTCTTTGATGATGCGCCGTCGCGATTTTCTTTAAGCGGTTCGTTCGTGCAAGGCGGTTTAGTTTTCGGTCAGACAGAGCCGGGCGCGACAGTGCGGTTTGACGGCGATAATGTTATGGTCGGCGAAGGCGGGCGGTTTGTTTTCGGCTTTGGGCGCGACAATGCATTGACAGCGCTGGTCGTCGTCACGCTCCCCGACGGGGTAGTTGAACGCCAGGCGGTGGAGATCGAGGACCGCGAATTTCCAACGCAGCGCATTGACGGCCTGGATCAGTCAAAGGTTTCCGGCTTCACCCCCGAACAGCTGGAAAAGATCGCCGTCGATAGCGCCAAGAAAAAGGCCGCGCGCAAAGCCACGCAGAGCGCCGCAGACTGGGCGGCGGGGTTTGACTGGCCGGTGACAGGCCCGATCAGCGGCGTATTTGGCTCCCAGCGGATCCTCAATGGCGAGCCCAAGCGGCCGCATTCCGGCGTTGATGTCGCCGCATTGAAGGGCGCGCCGGTGCGGGCGCCGGCGCCGGGGATTGTCACTTTGGCGGAAGAGGGGATGTATTTCGAGGGCGGGCTGATCCTCCTCGATCATGGTCACTGGCTCGAAAGCGCCTTTCTACACCTCTCGAAGATTAGCGTAAAACCCGGCCAACATGTTGAAAAAGGGGATATAATCGGCGAGGTAGGGGCCACTGGACGGGTCACGGGCCCGCATCTCCACTGGAGTATGAAATGGTCCGGGCGGCTGGTTGATCCGCAGCTCACCGTTGGCGAGATGCCTGCGGACGGCCCGGTCTCTGGGGGTTAATCTTTTTGTAATTGACAATCATTATTAACTAGACCATCTAATTTATCGGTTGTGCGGGTTTTGACGCACGGTCGAATTTCGAGCGGTCCGGATCAAACGATGTATATCTGCATTTGTAATGCGTTGAAGGACAAGGAGCTGGCGGCGGCGAGTGGCGGCGCCCGCACTGTCGCCGATGTTTTTCGCCGTTGCGGCTGCCGTCCGCAATGCGGCAAGTGCCTGCCGGATGTGGCGCAGATGATCGAAGACGCCCGCGCGCTTGAAAACGATAGGCTCCCGCTCGCTGCGGAATAGCCTGTCAGAAATTCTAAAGCTTAGCCGATGGTCTCGTGCGTGATTGCCGCCCGCAGGGAATGCGCAACTGAGAAGCGCTTGCAAAGATAATCCTTGGACCGCGCGCGGGTTGCTTTATTTTGAAAACGACAATTCCAAATGGAGAAGAATACATGAAGGGCGATCCAACGGTCATCGAACACCTCAACAAAGCGCTGAAGCTGGAGCTGACCACGGTCAACCAGTATTTTCTGCATGCGCGGATGTATAAAAATTGGGGTTTTGAGCGCCTCGCTAAGATAGAATATGACGAGTCGATTGATGAAATGAAGCATGCGGATGAATTAATCGAGCGCATCCTTTATCTTGAAGGCCTGCCCAATCTTCAGGATCTAGACAAGCTCTATATCGGCGAGACGGTGAAGGAGTGTCTGGAGGCTGACCTTGGGGCTGAGCAACGCGCCCATCCGCTATATCTCAATGCTATCCAATATTGCGAAGAGGTGCGCGATTTCGTCAGTCGCGACATGTTCTCACGTATTCTGGAATCGGAAGAAGAGCATATAGACTTCCTCGAAACCCAGCTTGAGCTGATCGAGAAGGTCGGTGAGGAGCGCTATATGCAGTCGCAGATGCAAACCCACGGAGGTTAAGATGCGAAGTCTTGCGGGCCTGGTGTTGTTTCTATTGATTGCCGCTTGTGCCTCACCGGCAAGTGAGTCCGGCGCTCCCGGGAGCGGGGCGGCGGGTAGCGAAACAGGGCAACCGGCAGTCGGTGAGATTGGCGGCATGTGCGGAGGCATTGCCGGCCTTCAGTGTATGGACGAAGGTGTCTATTGCAAATCCGCGCCTGGCGTCTGCAAGAACATCGCCGACTATGCCGGCCAATGCACAAAAAAACCGGAAATCTGCACTATGCAATATGATCCGGTCTGCGGCTGCGATGGCAAAACCTACGGCAATGCCTGCTCCGCCGCGAGTAAAGGCGTGAGCGTGGCATATAAGGGCGAGTGTGTGGCGGAGTAGGGCGGGCTAAGGCAAGACAAAATTACCGCACAAGCCGATATGGCGGGTAGATGAAGTTTCGACCGTAAACTACTAAAAGCCGCATACGCAACACAGGCGTTAGGACAAGTATTAATTTTTTCTTCTGTCTTTTATCGCGCCCACTATGGCTCCAATGGCGCCAAGGATGGGTATTATGAAGATTATATCATTGTTTGACTTACTGAAAACAATGCTCAACATAATTCCAAATATTAGCCCCATTAATCCCAATCGAACGGCTTTGTTTTTGCTTTTGATCTTTTTCATTTTTCCCTCAGATGAGTTTTTCAATAATTGCACCAAAATTTGCTAAGGAATGCAATATAATGGTTAGTATGACAGATTTTGAGTAGTGTCTTGCTAATCCCAAAAATAGCCCATCAATAAATATTATAATAAATGTTACGTAGTCGGAGTATTGAATGTGAATCAAGGAAAAGATAATTGCAGGAATAACAATTGCACCAACATATTTTAAAGCTGTTCTTTTTATTTGTGCATACAACAATCCGCGTAAAATTAGCTCTTCTGAGATTGGAGCAAGAATAACTATCCCAATGCTGCGTAAAATCATTTCATCAATGGAGTATTTGCCTATCCAAGAATTTGTTGGTTCGTTTCCAAAATGTTGGTATGCAAATTCTTCAGCGAAAATTAGGGCCAAAAATAAAATGGCCCAAAATCTTAAGTCTTTCCATTTAGGAAAGACAAAACCAATGTCATGCTTAAATGAAAATTGTTTTCTTTTTGCCACAAGAAAGACTAAGCCAATACCTAATATCGGTAGTCCAAAATGTAATAAAACCCCGTTCACGGCATGTTTGCCTTTAACTTAAGCGTACCCAGTTTTTATAGTACCAGTATAGCAAGTTGTCTATTTTTGTTTTTTATGTGTGTACAGGTAAAATTTGCATAAGCCGAACCCAGGGTCCGCCATTGTTGATCTTGCTGTTCTATCGGAATAAAGGCGATAGCTTCTGATTTACCACCCCCGCCTTTCAGTCACCCGGAATTTTCCCCCAGCGTCGATGCAGCCATAGCCATTGTTCTGGCCTTGCGCGGATGTCTCGTTCTAAAAATTCATTGATCTTTATGGTGAGGGCTTCGATGTCGGCATGAAGGTCGCCGGTGGGCTCGAACGGGATCGGGTCGTGGTTGGTAACTTTGAAATAGGCGCCGTCCAATCGCTGGTTTGAGATCGGAATCACCGGCAGATTGAATCGCACCGCGAGGCGCGCCGCCGCCGGCGCGGTCATCGCCATGCGCCCCATGAACGGGACGGGAATGCCTCCGGTGTTGAGTTTCTGGTCTGCCAGAAACGCAATCGAGTAATTATCTTTAAGGAGATCAATCATCGGCCGTGCACCGGCCATGCCTTTGGGGATTTGCCTACGGGTCGAGACTTCGGCGCGTTTTTTGATGATCACTTCATCGATTAAGGGGTTATCGAGCGCACGATAAACCACGCCAAACGGCACGTCCATCTGCTGCGCGGTAATGCCGGTGACTTCCCAATTGGCGAAATGGCCGGTGACGAACACCATACGGCTGTGGGATTTAAATACCCGCGCAACTTTTTCCGCATCAGCGCAAATGATGCGCGGATTGTCGCCGTCAATATGCAACTTGTCGAGATGGGCGTATTCGGCGGCGGTGCGGCCAAGGTTCTCCCAGACATCGGCAATCGTCGCGCGAATTTTTTCTTCCGGCCAGTCCGGGAAAATCATCCGCAGATTATCCTCGCCGCGCTTTGACAGAGTGCGGATTTTCGGTCCAGAAAAACGCAACGCTTTACCGCAAAGCGCCGAGGCGCGGTCGATGCCGATGATGCGAAAAAATCCCATCAGCATAGAGAACACTACGAATTCAATACGGTGTGCAAGGGTTACCGGACGGTTTGAGCGCCGCTCCGGCAGCGGGTATTGGGTGGGGTCTGGCGCCATGTCGTTCATACCGCCTTGCTTGCGATTATGGTTTTTATCGTCTCGACAAGAAGCGCCGGTTGGTTGAGTTTCATGACCACGGGGAGGACCAGAACATTGGTGCGAAAGTCGTCCGGTAGGCGAACATAGTCTTTCTCGGTGGTGATCAAGGCCGCGCCTTTGGCGGCGGAGATCTGCGCCAGTGCGTATAGGTCCTGATCGCTGAAGCGGTGATGGTCGGGAAAGGATGCGGCTTCGGCAATGTCAAAGCCGGCGGCCTTGAGCGTGGCGTAGAATTTTTGCGGTTGGCCGATGCCGCAAAAGGCGACGACATGGGCCTGTTCTGGCGGGTTATCCGGCGCGAGCCAGGCGGCGAATGGCGAGTTATTTTCTTGCGCGGCGGTAGTGGCGGCGAGCTCGTCGCCGCCGACATAAACGATAATGTCGGCGCGCGCGCGCGCGCGCGCCAAGGGTTCGCGATAAGGGCCGGCGGGAAAGGTTTTACCATTGCCATCCGCGCCCGCAGCATCGATCAACAAAATTGACACCGTCTTTTCAATCGTTGGGTTTTGAAATCCATCGTCCATGATGATGAGTTCGGCGCCCGCTTTGGCGGCGGCGGCAGCGCCGGCGGGCCGGTCTTTGGCGACCCAGACGGACCCATAGCGCGCCAGAACCAGCGCCTCGTCGCCGACTTCACCTGCATCATGCGCGGACGGATGAACACGCATTGGCCCCAGTAAGGTCCCGCCATAGCCGCGGGTCAGAAAATGGATTGCATCGCTGCCAAGCAGGCCTTTCAGCGCCATCGCAAACGGCGTCTTGCCGACGCCGCCAAGAGTGGCGTTGCCGATGCAAATGATGGGAACAGGCGCCTGCTTTGGCGCTGTCATCCGCTGGCGCGCGCGCTGTCCCGCATCGTAAAGCGCTGCTATCGGCGCAAGTCCCAGCGTAACCGCGCGCGCAGCGAGCGTTTGCTCGCGCCAGAACCACGGCGCGCGCATCATGAACCCGCCTTTTCCGGCATTCTTTCCATTAGTAAATCGCAAATCCCAACCAGCACTCTCTCCGCATTGGCCTCTGCGCCGAGGCGCGCTGCATTGATCATCGCCTCGCGAGTCTTGTCGTCCGAAAGCAGCCGGCGCACGGCGGTCGCCAGTTCGCGGTCATTGCGCACCAGCGCCGCGCCGCCAGCCTTGCGCATATCGTGATAGGTCTCAACAAAGTTAAAAGTATGCGCCCCGTGCAGGATGGCTGCGCCGAGCCGGGCCGGTTCAAGCGGATTGTGCCCGCCCTTCGGTGTGATACTGCCGCCGACAAAAGCGATATCGCTGAGTCGGTAGAAGATGCCCAACTCGCCAAGCGTATCGGCAATGTAAATATCAGTCTCGTCAGTGATCGGTTCGCCCAACCGCCGGCGCGCCGTTATCAAGCCCTGTTCTTTTGCAAGTTGTTCAACTTCCTCACCGCGCTCGGGGTGGCGCGGCGCGACGATCGTCAAAATGTTGTCGAACCGGCGGAGCAATTGTTTATGCGCGGTCAGCACGATTTCTTCCTCACCCGGATGGGTGCTCGCCGCCAGCCAAATGGAGCGATAGCCGATCTCTTGCGATAGGCGCGCAATATCGTCTTCTTCGGCCGGTAGGGGTGCGGCGGCGTGCTTTAAATTGCCAAGCATTTCTACTGACCTGCCGGAGAGCGCCATCAATCGCTCCGCATTCGGATAATCCTGTGCGAAGATGGCGTCGAATGACGACAGAATAAATTTTATTGCATTGGGTTGGCGGCGCCAGTCGTCAAAAGAGCGCGGCGAAATGCGCGCATTGACCAGCGCCATAAATGGCATGCGCGCACGGGCGCCGAGAATAAGGTTGGGCCAGAACTCCGATTCCACAAAAATCGCCGCATCCGGGCGCCAGTGATCGAGAAAGCTGCGGACAAAATCAGGGTGATCGAGCGGGACATATTGGTGAAAGGCGCCCTCGGGCAGGCGCTCAGCCATCAGCCCGGCGGAGGTGATGGTGCCGGTGGTGACCATGAATTGAAGATCGGGACGCAATTCACGCAGCCGCCGGACCAGCGGGATGATCGATAGCGATTCGCCGACGCTGGCGCCGTGTATCCAAAATAGCGGCCCGTCCGGACGCGGTTTTGAGGCGACGCCGCGGCGTTCCTTGATACGGCCGGCGTCTTCCTTGCCGGCTTTCAGGCGGCGCTGGAGGGCGAAATTGGCGACCGGCTCGGCGGCGCGGCTCACCTTGCGGTAGATTTTCAGGCCAAGCGGCTCGCGGAGGGTAGGGGTCATAGAGTTTCGCGCCGATCAGCTTGCGGTGGTTCGGCGTCTTTGCGCCCCGCCAGAGTATCGGCTGTTCGCGTGACGCTGACGAGGGCGTTTTCCACTTTCCGGCGCGTGCTTTCAAGCGTTTCGGCGTCATTTTCCGGCCCCACCCAGATTGGCGGCCCGGCGACGTAAAACCC
>JAJFFX010000022.1 GCA_021776455.1 Hyphococcus sp.
GATGAAAACACCGATTGACGGCGCGCGCCTGTCGTCGCGTTTTGGCAGCCGCAAACACCCAATCCTCGGCTATCGCCGCGCCCATAAGGGGGTCGATTTCGCGGCCGCGCGCGGCACGCCGATCAAAGCCGCCGGCGACGGTGTTATCCAGCGCGCCAACCGTTATGGCAGTTTCGGCAATTACGTTCTTATACGTCATGCTAACGGCTACGAGACAGCCTATGCGCACCTCAAAGGTTTTCGCCGCGGCGTCCGCGCAGGCAAGCGCGTGCGCCAGGGCGACACCATCGGCTATGTCGGCACAACCGGGCGCTCAACCGGGCCGCATCTCCATTATGAGGTTCACCTCAAAGGCAAAGCGGTCAATCCGCAAAAGCTCAAAATCGCCACCGGCAAAAAACTAAGAAGCGCCGAACTCGACCGCTTCAAAATCCGCCGCGATGAAATCGACGCCATGCGCCTGCCGCAAGAAGATCCAGCATCGCAAATCGCTGGCGAAGGCGGCGCAAGAAGCAAAGCGCCGTAGGCTGGCGAAGCGCAAAAGTGATTTGATAGCCCTGATCCATACTGTCTCGTTGATCCTTTCTGTCATCAGTTTCATCACAAAAAGCATCATAAGGCCGCTGGAATCGGTGAGGATAACTTTGGCGATTGTATACTTGAATGAACATGACCGATTCCCCACCTCAGCCCGGACAGGCCGGCGCTTTATTTTACGACGCTATTCATGAGGGGTATTCGGACCTTCTTGGTTCATCTGATCAGAAAGTTTCCTTTTCAGATTACTTTTCTTCGGTCGTTGTGGCGCTTTCGGCCATGGGGTTGGGTCTTGATTCTTTAGGCCGCCATGATATCCGAACTGATTTTGCAGGTGAATTAGGCAATACCGGGAGTAATTGAAGTAGGCCAGCTGCTCCAACAGGAGCTTCATATTTACATGCTGGAATGTGAAGTCGATTGTTTCGGGATGCCCCTCCGCAGCTGATTCCATATTGTAGAACCAAAGGTCACCATCCTCTAGGTGCCAATGACAATGTGAGTATTGATTGCGAACGTTTTTACAGAATTTAACCGCAGAAATTGTGATTTCGTATTTGGCTTTAACCCCAATTTCGAGGCAGCGTGGGTGAAGTAGGGAGTCGGCGACTTCTATGCGTGCGGTTTCCCCTCTTGACCGAAACATGGCCCTTAGAGCCATGCGCGGGTCGTAAGCAGCCCCCAGAAGCGATGCCAACTCATATTCAATCTCGCCATATCCAATCAGCATTTGGCCAATCAGCCAACCTGGCTTTATATCTTCTGCAAATGCTGAAGCGATGAATGGGTGGTCCGCCATGGCTAAAAGCTCCGATGAAAAGAAACGAGACGAAGCGCTGAAAAACGCGCTGAGTATGCCGCCCATGCCTCACAAGCCAAAGGCGGAGAAACCGCCGCCTAAGAAAAAGGCGGCAAAGAGAAAAACTAAGAAGGAGCCCGGCTAGTGCCGGGCTTTGTTTTATTGTTTGTTGCAAGGAGGGTTTAGAGATTGGCGCAACTTGGTTTCGAGGTCGAGCCGCGCCGCAGCGCCGCTGACAACCCTGACACAGATATGGGTGCCACCATTACGTTTAATGCAAGGCCATGCTTGGTGACTTTGGAGTCCGGTATTCAAGCGCTCATTGAAATCACCGGTTTCACCTACATAGACGGGATTCCATTGGCCATCGCCAGCGGTGCGGCAAAAAATGTAAACGCCGCCGACTGGGTTGAACGTGGTACCTATGGGGTGCAGTTCAAATTCAACCGTTGAGTCATCAGGCAATGGCCAAGTTACGCTATTTACTTTGGAATGATACGTCATTTTGGACGATCTCCTTTAATGTTCACCGAGCTTGACCTGATGCTGTAATCACGAGAAAATCGTAATTGTATTCGACAGCGTGTTTCGCAGCCCGGCGATGGGTTAGCGCGAAAAACGCGAAAACAGGGAAATCGCCCCAGCCGCCAAGCTTTGGGGCGATTTTTCTTTTCGCGGTGTCAACAGAGTAAGGTGAGCGATTCTCTACCAGGCGCCTAGTCTTGGGTTTTACTTATTTTTGCCCATCAAATGACGCCAACGTAAGAAGCGCTCTGCTTCTAGCTTAAAGCATGGCCTCACTAGTCCGCCGATAGGTCAGGCGCTTGCCTGTGATGCCTTTCAGGGCTTCGTTGGCGCGGTCTGTATCGTCAACACCAAGAGCAATACGATTGGAGAAACGGAAATCATATTCGGCAAGGTAGCGGTGCAAATGCTTTTCGCTGCAATGCTGATAGATGCCTTTCATGCCCCGTTTGAATATCGAGAAATAGCCTTCAACACTGTTTGAGTAGACGTCACCGCGTACATATTCGTCGGCGCTGTGCTTTACGCTTTCATGCTCGGCAACCATCGTCGGCACTTTGGAAACGCTGTAGAGACGGCTTTCGTCAGTATGAAGTCGGCTTTCGCGGTCGATGTTCTGGGAAACGATTTCTTCGACCTTAGAGAATGTCGCGTGAGCAACGTGGAATGTACGGGCTGAGCCACCACGCTCCACAAGGGCGATGATGGCGCGCTTGTTTGCCGGGCCACGGCCTTTGTTTTGGTACTTAACGCGACCGTCAACGGACTTGGTGCGTATCTCGGACGTTTTGCCGTGGTATGTTTCATCGGCTTCGACCACTTTGCCAGCGCCGCCCATAGGCTCCAGAGAACCGGCGGCTGGCTTCATGGCTTCGCGGATACGGTGCGCCATAAACCATGCCGACTTGTAGGTGATGCCAAGCATGCGGTGCATCTGATGGGCTGACATGCCTTTCTTGGACGAGGCCATGAGTTGAAAGCCCATCAACCAAGTGGTCAGGGGAATGTGCGAGCGCTCAAATACGGTTCCAACGGTGACGGTGAACTTCTTACGGCAATCGCGGCAATTGTACTGGCCAAGATCAGCCGCCTTGCCGCCTAGTTTCTTAACGTCAAAACCGCCGCAGCGTGGGCAGTAGGCGCCATCCGGCCAGCGCAGCGCTTCAAGATGCTCGCGGGCTTTGATTTCGTTTGTGTAGATCGGGGCTTTGAGGTTTGCGGTCATGATCGGGCTCCTATGTTTCTAATATAGGTTGTAGCCTGTGTTCATTCAAGTATATAGTCGCCATAACTTTTCACCAAATATAGGTTTTATGGCCAACTACCCTCTCAGGGTTGTAAATATTGCACTGCAAAACACGGTAAGGGTGTGTGGAAGTTGTGGAAAATTTTCGCGTCGGCGCCAGCCTTTAACCAAGGCTTTTGAGCAACCCCACAGATGCGGCGTATGGGAGTGGAAAAACAGATAGCTTCTAATTGAAGTAACAGCCTATACATACCACGACTTTTATTTCAAAGTTGAATTTGATATCGATGAAAAGCACGTATTTATTATAGGATATTCCATAAAATTCGAGGGGCATGGTATGGGAATTTTTAGCGAAACCCGTAGCTTCAAAAAGCGCGGGCCCGAATTGGAAGACGTCGTTGAAGCAGATATTGAAGAGCAAACAGACAGCGACAAAACTCGGACCTTGCGATTTAGTCAATTTAGTTTTCAGGAACGGGATTTCAACAATGGAATTGAGCTATACGAATTCTATATTCGGATTTTGATTCAGGGAAATCTTTTCGCCGTTGCCATCAATGGTGCGGTTGTTTCCTACGTTCTTAAAGAAGCTTCGGGTAATTCCTTACTGTTGCTGGCTTTGATTCTACCCGCTGTCCTAAGTTTCAGTGTTTTTTTGCTATGTGCACGATCAATGGGTCCTGCAAAGAACTTCAAGAAAAATATGGAAAATCTACATTTTGAGATTGGCTACAAAATTGTGCCATTAATGGTCATTTTCCCATGGATGCTTCGCATCAGTTGGCTCTTTCACTTACTAACAGTAATCGGATTAATAATGTTCGGATTGGATCGCTTTGGCGTGTTCGTCCTTTCCGATTTAGTCAAACCTTTCTAACGCTACAGTTAACTAGAAATACAACGTTCAAATTGTTGACCGTCGCAACCTAACTGTTCTTCGCCGTCTCCGCCAACACCTCTTTGATATAAGCGTCGATATCAAGGCTGCCGGTGGCGCGGCCTTTGAGGCGCTCTCTTACCCGCGAGGGCAGCATCGCCGGATCGATTGGGCCGCCGGCTTTAATGGTGGCGCGGATCAACTCTTTTAAGGCCGTATCGTCAAACTCCGGTTTCCAGTCCGATTTTTTATCCGCCATCGGAGGTTCCTTTTTCGGTTCTGCCCTCTTGACTAAACACTGTTCGGTTTAATTCAACAATACATCCGGCGGCGGCGCAGCATGACCATCGCCGCTGGCGGAGAAATAATCGCGCCCGCCAGCGGGGGCGCCATTGATAGTCAGTACACCGTCGTCCGCGGAGACAGTCAATGTCTCGCCGTCGCTGATTTTGCCGGCCAGAAGCAGCTCGGCTAACGGGTCTTGCAGCTTTTTCTGGATCACCCGCCGCAAGGGTCGGGCGCCATAAACCGGGTCATATCCGTGGTCGCCAAGCCAGCTGCGCGCCTTGTCGTCAAGTTCCAGCGTGATCTTGCGGTCCGTCAACAGCCACGCCAGCCGGGCAATTTGGATGTCGACAATCTGGTCCATATGCGCGCGGGCAAGACGGTGGAATAAAATGATCTCATCGAGCCGGTTTAAAAACTCCGGGCGGAAGCTGGCGCGCACAGCATCCATCACCTGCGGCCTGACCGCATCGGAATCCTCGCCCTCAGGCTGAGCGGCCAGGTATTGCGAGCCGAGATTGGAGGTCATGATGATCAGCGTGTTTTTAAAGTCTACCGTGCGGCCCTGGCCGTCGGTGAGGCGGCCATCGTCGAGCACTTGCAACAACACGTTAAAGACATCCGGATGCGCCTTTTCGATCTCGTCAAACAGCACCACCTGATAGGGCCGGCGGCGCACGCGCTCGGTTAGCATGCCGCCCTCCTCATAGCCGACATAGCCCGGCGGCGCGCCGATTAATCGGGCGACGGAATGTTTTTCCATAAATTCCGACATGTCGATGCGCGCAATCGCGGTCTCATCGTCGAACAGGAATTCAGCCAGCGCTTTGGTTAGCTCGGTCTTGCCGACGCCGGTGGGGCCCAGAAACAGGAACGAGCCGATCGGCCGGTTCGGGTCTTTCAGCCCCGCGCGCGCGCGGCGCACAGCCGCAGACACCGCTTCGACCGCCTCGCGCTGACCGACGACGCGGGCCGCCAACGCTGTTTCCATATGCAGCAGTTTTTCGCGCTCGCCTTCGAGCATTTTCTCAACCGGCACACCGGTCCATCGCGCAACGATGCTGGCGATATTTTCCGTATCCACCACTTCTTTGACCAGCACATTGGCGCCGTCGGCGCGTTCTGCATGTTGCTCAGCCTCAGCAAGCTGTTTTTCCAGCGCGGGGATTTCGCCATATTTCAATTCCGAGGCGCGGCCAAGGTCGCCGCGGCGCTCAGCCTCCGCCAAGTGCTGGCGGGCCTGGTCGAGCTGTTCTTTTATCTTCGTCGATGACGCCAGGCTTTCCTTTTCCGCGCGCCACAACGCCGTCAGCTCGGACGAGCGTTGTTCAAGTTCGGAGAGTTCTTTCTCAAGCGTTTCGAGACGGTCTTTCGAGGCCGCATCCACTTCTTTTTTCAAAGCCTCGCGCTCAATCTTCAGCTGGATGATGCGACGATCAAATTCGTCCAGCTCTTCCGGTTTGCTATCGACTTCCATACGCAAGCGCGAGGCCGCCTCGTCGATCAGGTCAATCGCCTTGTCGGGCAAAAACCGGTCGGTGATATAGCGGTGGGAAAGCGTCGCGGCGGAGACAATCGCGCTGTCGGAAATGCGCACGCCATGATGCAACTCGTACTTTTCTTTCAACCCGCGCAAGATCGAGATCGTATCTTCAACTGTCGGTTCATCGATAAATATCGACTGGAACCGGCGCGCCAGTGCTGCGTCCTTCTCGACATATTTGCGGTATTCATCCAGCGTCGTTGCGCCGACACAGTGCAGCTCGCCGCGGGCCAGCGCCGGTTTTAAGAGGTTGGACGCATCCATCGCGCCATCAGCCTTTCCGGCGCCAACCAGCGTGTGCATTTCGTCGATAAAGAGAACAATCTCGCCATCTGCATCGGTGACTTCTTGCAGGACCGCTTTGAGGCGCTCTTCAAATTCACCGCGATATTTCGCGCCGGCGATGAGAGAGCCCATATCCAGAGCCAGAAGGCGTTTGTCGCGCAGGCTTTCCGGTACATCGCCATTGATAATGCGCAAAGCGAGGCCTTCGGCAATCGCCGTCTTGCCGACACCGGGCTCGCCGATCAGCACCGGATTATTCTTTGTACGGCGCGACAGAACCTGCATGGTGCGGCGGATTTCTTCGTCACGCCCGATCACCGGGTCAAGCTTGCCGTCGCGCGCGGCTTGCGTCAGGTCGCGGGCATAGCGTTTGAGCGCATCATAGGCCTGTTCGGCTGATGCGGTGTCGGCGGTGCGGCCTTTTCGGATGTCATTGATCGCCTCATTAAGCCGGACAGCGGTCACGCCCGCTTGCTTTAAAATCTCCGCCGTACCGGCCTTGGTCTCGACCGCCAGCGCAGTCAGGAGACGCTCGGCGGTGACAAACTTGTCGCCGGTTTTTTTACCGATCTCTTCGGCGGCGGCGAA
>JAJFFX010000023.1 GCA_021776455.1 Hyphococcus sp.
GGCACCTCTTGTTCTTGACATCGACCATTCCTGGTTCACAGTGGGCTGCACAGTACCTGCCCTTACCTCCGCGGACATCGAAGGTCGGATTAAGCTTGTCACAGCCTTCGGTCAGGCACCTCTTGTTCTTGACGTCGACCATTCCCGGTTCACAGTGGGCTGCACAGTAGCGGCCTTTACCTCCACGGACATCGAAGGTTGGCTGTTTATCACAGCCTTCGGTCAGGCACCTCTTGCTCTTGACGTCGACCATTCCTGGTTCACAGTGGGCTGCACAGTACCTGCCCTTACCTCCGCGGACATCGAAGGTTGGCCGTTTGTCACAGCCTTCGGTCAGACATTTCTTACTCATGACATTACTCATTTCTGTTTTACGATGTTTCGAGCAATATATAGCTTTCCCTTTAATGTGTCCGTAGGAAGAACGAGTATTACACCCAGTCTCGATGCAGATCTTGGACGGTTTAGTTACAGTCGTGTTTTGTGACATTGTTACCATCAGAATGAACCCTTGTATAGGTGTTCAATTAAGTGGATTATAACTCACCAAAACAATCATACCGTTGGTATGATTGTTTTCATCAAGGTAAATTTCAGAAGAAGCGGTGAACGATAGTCGCCACAGACAGGCAGATAACTGCGGTTGATAGGCGTCCAATAAGCCGTCCCTGCATACGCACTTTCATCTTGAGTTCATCGATATCATGTTGAAGCGTGTCGATAGTCATTTGGCTACAGGGGTCAAGCTCTTAGATGTGTTCGGTTAGATTTCTCCTCGTGCACCGGCATATTCCAACGTACCATCGGGAGAAAACCTTGACGGATCGCACACGTACGTGTTTGGTGTATCGACCTTCACGCCGGCTTGGATGTCATCTGCTAGGCTCGCTACTTTGGCAATTATACCATCAGGACCTGGTAAGCCGTTAAACATTTCGGTAAGCTGCTGAGGTGTAAGCGGCTTACCGCCCCACATGAGGAAACTTTCTTTCTTCGCTATGAACGCGCCTGCTACTGCTGGATACCTTGCGTTTGTCAGGATTCCCGCTATCTTACTTATCTTATCCGCCCCAATATACAGCGCCACTTGGCATAACACCTTTACCGCATCCTTATTCATCACAGTCCCGTTGCAGTGGTTGTACCCATCACAATAGAAATCGTCCAGCTTTGGGTTCGGTCCTAGACGGGTGCAGAACGCTTGATCAAAGTCATAGACAAGTGCCATGTTATTGACCTGGACGGTGTAAGGTATTCCATCTATGATGTACACGATCGTCTGCGGCTTCTTGAGAGGTTCGATGTAGATGTTATTAAGGTGCATATCATTGGCAGTGGTCTGTGATAGTCCGAGGGCGTAACATGCAACCATGATCTGGAAGATTACGTTAAAGACTTCACCTTGCTTTGCACGGTTAATCTGGATCCAAGTAGCGAAGCTGCTTGCTCGTTCCGTGAACGCCTCATTGATGAGGACGCTGTAACGCCACCTAGAAAACCCATGTTTTTCGAAATCAGCTTGAGACATTATTGCATCACTTGTGTTGATTTCATTGATCCGTGGTCCTCCTTTCCGTTGCGCATACATGTGACTAGCACTCCTCGCAAAGTTGGCCAAGGCCGTCTCCCTCGTCATGAGAGTCTTCTCGTAGGGACGATTATATCTCCAGGACTGCGCCTTGCCAACGAGGAAGGCCAGCATCTGGTCCAGGCTACACCCGCTAGATGATCCTAGGTATCGTACAAAGTTAGGACAGACCATACCGTAGATAAGAGGATTTACCACATCCCTGTATACAGCAACCTCGTACTCCAGTCCACCAACCTGTTCCCTATCCTCTTGGGCGTGGTCGTGGGGTCTTATATGGGATGAGATCCAGAACTTCATGAACCCACTCTGAATTGGCACCCCCATGTATGCCGAACCTGGAACGAACGTGAGAACCCATTGTCGTGATGGAGAACTTGTTTTACCTCCTGGTAAACCCATGACGTCTTGTACGCACGTTGCCAACTGACAGGCGTCTCCGGCTTGGCTCATCTCAGAGCACTCACCCGTCCCACGTAGATGCTGAACAGCACACGGAACGCAAATATCCATACCAGCGCTTTGAGGTCCATCGCTCTCCGCGTACATAGATTTAGTATGCACTTTGACCATATTATCGGGATCGTTCGCAGTCTTGCATACCATACATTCGGAGTTTTCCATTTGTTATTGTCAAGTTATTTTTAACTGACTATTCCAAAAGTCTGGAATTGATCCCTCGAGTAAGACCTGTTTCTTTGAACAAACATGGGACTTCCTACCGACTCCGAACTTGTTGAGACCATAAAACCTTTTATGGATATTGATGATGCGCTAGACTTTGCTCTTATCTTATCAAGCCCAAAGACTATGGAACAGGCTACCACGTCTACCATTGTCTGTCTCTATGGTACCGACCGGAATGGAAAGACGACACTCACCAGAAAGCTTGAGGATCTCCTTGATCATATACGTTTGACTCCAGAGCCTGCATTGGAGTGTCCAACGTATTTTACTCGGTCAAACGTGATACTATACTCTGTGAACAGTGAACAACAAGTCTCCATTGTCAAGGAGTTCTGTAACGAGTACGAGACGGACTTCCTCCGAATTAATTGTCCATGAAGTCATAGCAAACGAGCCCCTAGCATAACAGCTAGGGGCTCGTTTCATTAATTCACTTGATTGAGTTTTCTCAAACGCTTGGCGACCGTGTCCTCCAAAACGGTCACGTCCTTGCCTGGGACCATTGTGGTCGCCATGACTCGCAATTTATTCTCGTACAAATCGGCGTAATATCTGGAGTAGTGCATACATGGGACAGCTAGAAGCTCACATATCTGACCCCCCTCCTCGTGGCAGTCACAGAGGAGATGCTCGGGTCCATCGATCCTGATGAGTTGGCTGGTAGTAAGTTCTGGTTGGTCAGGCCAATCCCAATCTCTCTTAAGCTTTTCCGTGTCGTGCTTGGTCAAACCTGTAGTGTCGATAATTCCATTGATCAGTGCCATGGTTCGCTTTCTCCATGTGGAGTCCCCATACCTATTAATTCTAATCCCTACTCAACTATCCTTTAAAGTTTAAGGTAGTAAAGAAAAGAACTAATGGTTGGACGTGGAAATCAGAAACTAAAGTATTCCAAGGTTGGCGGTAATACTTCTACATATGTCAACAGGTTTACTCAGAAACATCATCCAGTCATCGGGGCCAACGACATCTTACCGTTAGGGGCCAGTCTTAACAAGAGGGGACGCTGGAAGACAGTTCCGAACCAACTGCGAGAAGCCGGCTATACTGAGAGAAAGCCGTCTCACTGTCATATCTGGAATTGTTGTGTGACCGAAGGAAGCTTATGGAGCCAACGTAACTCCCGGTTGGGGCACGCCTCGGGAAGAGCCAGAGATCAGGAACGGTGGTTTACATCCGAATGCGGGGATCTTATCAGGATAACTGGCGGTATCGAGCCGGAGCGGAAACGGTCGATCGGAGTACGGCGCGAGGGTCATCTCAGATTTGATAAGGAGTATACGCCTAAGGCAAAGAAGAGATCCTTCCTGAAGGAGGAGTATAGGTATCCTTCCTCCGAACTGCTAAGTGAGGACCTGCTGTCTCCGGTAGCACCGTCAAGAGAGATTGGGATTGCATTTGAGAACCCTCTCACTGGCTATATCGAGAATGAACTAATCTCGGCCGAGTGGCACATTATACCAGATTCGGACAGTCCATAACAAAGCTAGTCCTCAACTACGTTTAGTTGAGGACTGTAGATTAGAGCCGTGCTACGGGTTATCCTTGATCTCCTTAATAAGTCGCTGGAGAGTCTCTCGCGTTATCCCCTTCCCCTCCTTCCCCTCCTTCCCCTCCTTCCCCAGGAGCTCCGTGAGAGCTTTGAATTCATCGTCTAGGAGTTCTTCGATGAGATCGGAGAGTGGTTTAGTTTCGTCCCAGCCAAAGATGGTCAGGTCGCGTTTCACCGGGATTGGGATATCTTTCACCTCTTGTGCTTCCATTGACATTGTATAACCCATTTCAACGTCTAACGTGGGATTATAAACCTGTTATACAATTTTATCTGGTAAGCTAAATGACAGACCCCGGGCCGTGTACAGATATAGCATCTAGTACGCAAAATCCCAATTGTACTGTGGTGTGCGACCTGCAATGCGGTTGCGCACCTGGTAAGGATGCGGACTCCTTCGGAGTTAAAACCGATTTTGTTGGTGCTGACTCGACATGTGAGTGTACAGGGAAGCCACTATCTCTTTGCTGTAGTGCGATTGAACGGGATAAAGTGGGAACGTATAACCCCTATATAGCTTGTTATCCGACCTTAGGCGGTGGCATTAGCCCAGTAGAAAATGCCGGAGGTAACATTCCGAAGATAGTGTTCGCAACTAGTGGCGGGACGCACCAACCACAGTGTCCATCTGATGCTTACACGTTTGGTATGTCCTTTGGTAAGGGTGGCCAAGGGCAAAGTATCTGTCAGTCTGTGTATGATGTATATAAGAGTTACAATCCCAAGCCTAAACCAACGCCCAAGTCAACGCCTGGGTGTGGTGCGGTGTCCGCATGGAGTGAGTGGAGTAAGTGTGAGAACGGTTCACAGTCCAGATCTCGAAAAGTAGTGGGATGCCCAGATGAAGTTGCGACTCAGGAATGTGGGAGATCATCGAAGAGTTGGGTGTACATTACGTTGACAATCATAGTGTCTATGGGTGTCATAGGATACGCTCTTTACAAAAAACGCAAGCGATAGTGAAATTAAAATGCCCTTAGCTAATTTAGCTAAGGGCATTTTCAGCGTCCTCCTTTGCAATTAACGCGTTCGTATAATTAATCTGGTCGATCATATCTTGACGGTATCCGTTGACATAATGTTCCATCACAGTGATGTCCGTCTCCTCAACCATGCAGGTGTTGTAGAACAACAGGGTCTTCTCATTTTCGCTGGCAAGATAGCGAGAGAGGAACATACAGTGGGAATTTTGGATATCACAGATCCCACTACGCTCGCTCATACAGTCACAAGCAATATGCTCGGGTTCATTCAACCTTTTGATCTGTTCGCTAGTGAGTGCCATGGTCACCCGCCAACGGCTGGGGGAAGGTCTGGTGTTTCGTAGCGCCTGTGTATCCTTACCACTTAATCGAGAGATATCGATCGCTCCTTCTTGAACTACGTATGTCATGGTTCTGACCAACCAATAGGTCTTTACTGGATCTTTCAATTAGTTTAGGGGCGTTGACCCGTACTAACAAATGGATGTGTCACAGCTATGCGCTCTGCAGACAAAAGATGCAGGCAGGAGAACATCATAAAGATAGTCGGTTGATGTGGGACCTGATGGACGAGAGCAAGATACTAGACGAGGCTTGTCCTACAAGGAAAGTCCCAATTGGACCGAACCATCAGGCAGCGATCCCGCTACTAGCAAATCACACAGAGAGTGCAGACTTCACAGTCCTTTTGCCTGGCGAGTTCGGCTTCTAACTCACGAGAAGTGCGCCCATCTCTCCAAGAGCTGTCCTCAACTTCCTTGGTGGCGTCACCACCCCCGGGTGGTGCATGGTTCTTATCTGGCTTCATGATCACTCATGCTCGCAAAGGATGCTAAACCCGTTCAGTTTCGTTATCTAGACTCGTGGGTTTGAAGTCAAACATACACGAGGTCCTCCTCCTTCTCCTCCTCCTTCTCCTCCTTCTCCTCCTTCTTCTCCTCTTCCTCATCTTCCTCCTCATCTTCATCTTCATCGTCACTCGTCCTGTATGGCTCATAGTCCTCGAGCACATGGGTTGATGAAATATTGTAGGTCCCATTCTCATTAAAAACCTGATGTATAATTATATCTTTTGGGTCGCTGGCGGCCACACATTCCGCTTTTGTACAGCCTGGTGTATCAAAGCAACTCGTATAATAATTAATCTCTTTAAGGAACTGGGGCTTTGGACACCGTTCTCTCATATGCTTGCAAGATGTTGTACACTTCTCATGGTCGGCATACTCTGAATAATCCTGCATCCACTTATTTGCCGTGTGCAAACTCTCGAATACTCCTATCATGGCAGGCTCTCGGTCATCCATGGCTCCATGAATGACATACACTTGTTGGCATCTCCGCATTTGGTGCGTGAACCTGGGACTATAAGTCCGTATAATTAATCAGAATGACCCCGGAACTCGTCGACGAGCCTCGAGAAATGGAGTTCGACGAAGAAGTCAAGACTTACATCGTCCGTGGAGAACTACCAACCCCTACATTGTCAGAGCCAGCGAGGGAGCTACTTAAGCCTTAGGGCACAATCACCGACAACCTTATGTATGTTACCATATGAGTATGACCCATAGCCCACTCCATGACTGGAGTGGGCTAAACCACGTTTATAGCCTAGATCACTCTTAGAAATGACAGACCAAATCAATCTTGAGGGCTTCATGCGTGAAGTCTGTAACAATCGTGAGACCGCGGGTACTTGGTTGAAGAAGAACATACCAGATCCAAAGGAATTCTTAGTGTGGAAGGAGAAGTGTGTCGACGAGCTCAGGTCGCTCTTACAGCTTCCAGCTCAGGGCTTCAGTCTTGAAACTTTCAAGCGTGAAGTCTGTAATAACCGAGAGACCGCTGCTGATTGGCTGACGGAAAACATGCCGAACCCAGAGGAATTCTCACTATGGAGAGGAAAATGTGTGGATGAGGTACATGGTCCGGACTTCGTCCGTCGAAACAAAGTAAACGGGTTCATGACCTTCATCGAGAAACCATCTTCCCTATTTGCGATCTTTAGGTTGGAGGGATCTAACCTGGAAGCTCTGTTCCTGATCAAAGGTCAGGATACGTCCGTGATCTCGGCCCTGTCAGACTCCTTCACGCTCACACCGGAGGATATGGGTGGAATCGTCGAAGCGATAGTCACCCATGGGGACGGGGAGTTTGAGGATTACATTCTCAAGTGATAAGTACATTAGCCCACACCAATACGGTGTGGGCTATTTGATTCTACCTCTACATCCCTTACTCTTAAACGTAGCGTAAGTAAAGCACGTCCAAACCATAAGCCCAACAAAGATGGCGGTCCAAGCCAATGAATCAAGTGTTTCCCCAGAGTCCTTCACAGAGAATCTTTTCCAGTTCGAGTTTGTGCTGTTACCTGACCGTTGTACGAAGATGCATCGCCACGCGTCTCCAGGACAAGTCTGTATATCAAGGTCCGAGCACCCTGTTACGTTAACATCAGCGAGTGGATCATAGCAATCAGTCTCAAACGGTGTTGGGCAACAGGCAAGGATCTCGCCCAGGTTATTACATCGGACTTCCGTACACCGCCGAAAGGAAAAAAGTACAGCAGTCCCGGTGAGGATGAAGAATGCTCCGCTCACACCCAGGCATGTAGCTACTTTGCATTCCTCGTTAAACTGCGTTTGCTCTTCGTCACCTAGGGTCGGAGGTAGAAGTTCAAATGGTGCGGGTGTCGTCATGTCTACTATCTGACACCGGACTTAACCACTTAATCAATTTGTTCCACGGACGCTCGCAGCTCCTTCCACCCTGGGCACCTGAGTAGATCTTTGTTGTCGCTGGATGTGAATACGTCATAGTGAGCCTTCAGCTCGTTAGAAACCTGAAGATAGGCCTGTTCACCATGAAGCTGTTCTCTTCCGGGCGTGATGATGGTCTGGTCATCTTGACTTGAAAAGGTATCCAGGAATATGTTGATGGATTCCTTATAGATGCTGAGTTGATCATCGAACTCTTCTTCGGTGACGACATTGGCGAGGCATTTGGCCACGTTGGCACCCGCTACTAAACACGCTATCTTTTCGCTACGGAGTCTGAGGTCATTATTATTAACCTCAGTGTCGTCTTGAGTGTGTACAAGATACTGCTTGTAGATGCGCTCCTGGTTAACAGCAGACGAAAGTGTATTGATTGTACTAAGAATGTTTAGCTCCGCAAGATAAAGTTCGTTTGTGGTGAAGTCAGGCATTTCATATACCTGATGAACGTTTAGATTTAAAAAAGCCCGAGCCATATGGCTCGGGCTTCTAACTTACTCTTCATCCTCGATGTAACCATCTGGTTCCTCTTCCATCTCCTCGTAGTGATCACAGTCCTCGTCCTTGGCCATAGCCTGATCGTATGACTCTTCATCAAGACTGAACCATTCTTCAGTAATCCTACTGATCTGTTCGGCGACGTCCACTTCAGAACTACTCCCCCACTCCTCCATCCGCGTTTTCTTGAATTCACTTAGAGGGGCACCCATGATTGCCTTGATCAGGTCCGCTTTCTTGCCCGTAGCCTTGACATCCAGCTCCTTAGCTATAGCTTTTAGCTCGGAAATGGTGAGATTTTCGTAGTGCTCGTCTAACCAAGGGGGATGAACCCCATTGTCTTTTTTTGGCTTCGGTCCGGGACTCACAACAACGTCAGTGTCTCCCATCACCGCCGCCTCAAGACGTTCCATGATGAGCCCGATCACATCATTCCTAGAAGTTCCATCGGAACCGCATGCTCCAGTCCCTTCACCGAAGGCATCGATCTCTGTATCCCAAAGCTGCCCAAGGCCAGAGCTAACGAGGCTTTGGACACGCTTGAGGACTCGCTCTGGATGATGATAGTGCTTTTCCTTCTCCTTCTCCTCCTTCTCCTTCTTCTGGAATGGGTTCGGCTTCCTGGGTACATCAACTTGCTTAGTGCGCGCCATGGTTCTGATCCTTGCCAGTAAGGCCTTCAGTACGATCAATTTTTTGTATCTGACCCGTCTAAAAAAGCTCACGGTCATTATAAATGTCTGATGTCTTTCTCCTCCATGGTGCAGGAGCAACATCACCAACTCTGCTCCCACTAGAACGCGCGTTGCGGGAAGGAGGACACGCCAAAGTCCATCGGTTCCGATATCCCGTGTCCGAGCTTCCATTCGAGGAGTGTCTCGATGCCTTATCAGAACACATGGAAACAATCGTTGCTAAGACCGACCCAATCATTATCATAGGTCAGAGCCTAGGTGGCGTGTTCGCAAACAATCTTCACCGGAAAGGTTGGTCCAATATTGTCCTCTCCATCTATGTTGCATCTCCTCTTTCGGGTGCACGACTGTTATCCCAGCTAAAGAGATTTGTCCCCAGGTGTGTTTGGAACTTGATCTGTAGAGGACGCTACGTCCAGTATGAGCACCTAATGACCAAAGGACCTGAAGATGAGCCACCACATGAGTATGCCACGATCAGCACAGCCTGGCCTCTACTCACTCTCGATGGATGTGTCTACCAGGACGAGACAATGCTGGACCCGGCCTATCACCACCACATCCCATGGTCTACTCATTGGACGCTATTCTCGACTCCAGTCCTTGCCATAAAAGTCTTATCGCTAATCGAAGACGTTGAAGCCGATCAAGAAATAGACATCCTTGTCTCGAGTTACGTTATGACGTAGAACTTCTCTGATGATACCTAGCCTATGTAGGAACTGATCCGACTTCTCCCAGCTGATGCTAGTGCAAACATGGGTTAATAGCGTCTCGTAGCCACTCGTTGTTAGCTTTCGACTCGTGAAATAACTTTTTAAACGCTACTACGTCGTTCGTCCTCACGGCCGTGTTTATATCGCGCTCCAACTTTATAGATGCATCAAAGTAGGGCTTTGTCACTGTCACCAACGCACGTATTTCTTCAGAATCATTATTCACCCGTTCCAATTGTTTTACCCGGTCTAGAAACGCATAAAATCCTCTCTGGGCAGCCATAGTATACTTGTTCGCATCATAGTAAACCTTCTGCTGCATTGCTTTACTAAGTGTCTTAAAATCGCGCATGCGGCTCTGGATCGATACAACACTCTCTCCCGACATGGATCTCTTCGACCTAGATCGCTTCGATCTCTTTGACCTTGATTTCTTTGACCTTGATTTCCTTGACCTTGATTTCCTTGACCTGGATCTCCTCCTTGACCTGGATCTCTTCTTCGACCTGGATCTCTTCTTCGACCTAGATCTCCTCTTCGACCTGGATCTCTTCTTCGACCTGGATCTCTTCTGTGACCTCCTCCTGGATCTCTTCTTTGACCTCCTCCTGGATCTCCCCTTTGACCTCCTCCTAGATCTCCTCTTAGACCTTCTCCTAGATTTCCTCTTAGACCTTCTCCTGGACTTTGATCTCCTCTTACGCCTTGACTTCCTCGGTCTTGACCGCTTCGTTGGGCCGTCCTCTATCAGGGCCTCAAGTTCAGCCTTCTTCAAGCTTGAGTACCGCTTCAAACCAAGCTGTTTAGCTTTGGCTTTGAGCTCTACGAGTGTTACCATTTACAATGTACCAAGAAAGCATTGTAGATGCTTACTTTTTCTTGATGCGTAAATGAGTTCGAAGCATTTAAGAAGACGGTCGAAGTCATAGAGGAGGCCTAGGTCAAGGAGGTCTAAACCGATAAATTATAGCTCTCTTGACATACCTCCAGGAGGGTGCGTTCAACAGATCGCTGTGAAGTATACATCAAGGCCATGGCATCTACTCCCAGCACAAAAGTGTAAGAACTTTAAGTCCTTGTCGTTAACTGGTTCCTATAATTGAAATTGGTACACGGGGGTGAGTCCTTTTGTCAGGAATTGATACTTCCTTAACGTCTTCGTTTTTGATAACAAAATGACCCGGAGACTATTTAAACTATTGGGCCTTGCAAGTACCACGTTTAATATCTCAACCTCAAGCTGTTATAAAGAGAGCACAGAAGAGAGGGCAATGATGAGGGAGAACAACTTGGGAGTTAAAAGTAGATCTATCCCCACGTGTGCTAACCTTACAACGTTTACTACTATGATGAATAACATAGACAGAGTCACCTCCGACTCTGGAGCAAATTTTGTTAAGATGATAGTCGTAAACCCCGGCTTTCTAGAGAAAGCAACTCTCTCAGACCAAGAAGTAGCGAGAGTTTTCAGGACTCTCTTTCTTAAGGGGGCGTCTCGAAAAGCGGCGTGGGAAGCATCAGTTGCGAGTGGACACTATGAAACGCTGTTGGCGCTGGATGTTCCAAATGATGTCTCCCGAGCCGAGATTGTCAGTTGGTTTATGTCAGGAGTAGATAAGCGGGCTGATAGAACTTCATCAAGTCTAGATGAAGATAAGATAAAGAAGGTTTTAATCAAACTAAGTAAACTTAGTCCAAACGCTGATCAGAGAAATGTCACGGGCGGAAGGGAGCACCCACTTTACATAGCCATGAAACGTGGTTGGTTGGGAGTTACAAAGCAACTCCTTGACATGGGGTCTGACCCTAACGCCCCAACGAACAGCAGGTCCGACACTCGCACTCGCACTGTGATAGATACGGCGTGTGCTCGAGGCCACACGAAGATGGTTAACCTGATGATAAACCGCAAGGTGTGCCACCTGTGTGGTGGCGCCTTGCGTATTGATTAAATAACCACCCTACGCCTGTGGGAGTAGCAACAAGATCATCTCCTACGATCTCTAACAGTCTTACCTCCCAGAAGTGGAGACCGTTTTTACACATCTTTATCTTTCCTTCAACGGTTGTAGCCTCTGTAATTCTACAAAGCAGAAAGCTTTGTAGAACGTCATAAATTTGTATCGCCTTCAGATTTCGAGCCATAGTCGACCCGTTTCATCCCAGTGCTTACTATTCTCGTCAGTACCCTCATACTCCAGTTGACCGTTCTCATACCAGAGCTTACGTGCACCGTCTAGCTCGCCGTCCTTGTAAGTGCAAGCCTCCTGAAGTTGACCGTTCTCATGCCACCCTTTGTATGGACCATCGAGCTTACCGTTCTTGCTAAAATACTCCCCCTGCGGCTTTGTGTTTCTATACCAGGATCTGGAGACACCATCTTGCTTACCGTCCTTGTAGGTGGATACACACCAGAGTTGACCATTATCGTGCCAGTATTTTTCAAGACCCTCCAACTTACCGTCCTTGTAGGTGGACGACAGTTTTAGTCGACCGTTTTCATGCCACTCCTCATACAGCCCACTAAGGAGATCAGAGAGCTCTCCTCCTACAATCTCCCTGATCACCGTGAGTTTTTCAGTGTCTGTCACAACCTCATATGCGATGGTCTCACCCGAGGGTAGTACTTCACAGAAACGAGACTGATATGGATCACGAGCAAGGCATCCTAGGGCCTGCTTACGACAATGAAGTCCGTTCATGTGTATCTCTCCTTCAGTGGTTGTAGTCGTCCCGATTGCAAACTGTAGTCCCCTATAGCAGAGATCTTTGTCGAAAGATTTGTAGAACGTCATAAATTTGCATGTCCAATTTGGACAGACAAGTGTATTCAATTTATCGTCATTCTAGATCACTTCCTACCTCCGGATCTTTGACCCAGGACGCCTACGTCCTCGTGATCTGGATCTTGGCCGTTTCGTTGGATCGTCGTTCATAGCTCACCTTCTCCAAGCTTGAGTATCGCTTCAAACCGAGCCGTTTAGCCTGGGATCTAAGCTCTACGGGCGCTGCCTTTACAACGTACCGAGAGAGCGTTGTAAATACCTGCTTTTTTCTTGTGATGAATAAATGAGATCGGAGTCTTTAAGGTCGAAGTCACGGAGAGGGTCTAGGTCAAGATCAAGGAGGAGGTCAAGATCAAGGAGGAGGTCCAGATCAAGGAGAAGGTCCAGATCAAGGAGAAGGAGAAGGTCCAGATCAAGGAGGAGGTCTAGGTCTAGGAGGAGGGCGAAGCCGACAGATTATAGCTCTCTGGTTATGCCTCCTCCAGGAGGGTGCGCTCGTCAGACCACTGTGAAGTATACGTCCAGGCCAAGCCCTCCGCTCCCAGCACAAAAGTGTAAGAACTTTAGAGTTCTTGGTAATGACGGGCGGTGGTGGATATCACGTCCAGACAAGAGAGGGACTTACTCATGGAAGGAAGTGACGCGCTAAACAAATCTTTCACTTAAGTTGATGTGGTTTACTTCCTATCGGTACGCAATATTTTCTATTAAATTGGTTAAACCCTCTAGCATTTTGCTAGAGGGTTTTCATATTAGATTACTTCCTACCTCCGGATCTTCGACCTAGGACGCCTACGTCTTTGTGATCTTGATCTTCTCCTCGATATTCTCCTCGATTTTCTCCTTGATCTCCTCCTCGGTCTTGATCTCCTCCTTGCCCTCCTCGATCTTGATCTTCTCCTCGATTTTCTCCTCGATCTTGATCTTCTCCTTGGTTTTCTCCTCGAGCTTGATCTCCTCCTCGATCTCGATCTCCTCCTTGATCTCGATCTCCTCCTTGATCTTGATCTCCTCCTTGATCTTGATCTTCTCCTTGATCTTCTCTTCTGTTTCATACCGCCAGTCAGCTGTGCACTCGACAAGCTTATCTTTCCACCCCGTAACACTACATACAAGATGATGAAGAGCATAAAGAAAAAGGTAAGAACGATGGCATCATTCGCTTCACTGGATAGGGCTGCTGACCAAACCATACTTCCACCAATCAAGCTGGCGGCTTGACCAAATCCGAACCCAGCATCGCCGTACCCGTTTAACCACTCACCCCATGAGTATGCCTGATCGATGAATGCAGTCTTTGCAAGATTCCGAAACTTGTAAGCCATTCCTCCGGTTACTCCGGCGCTCCCAAGCATCAGGAGCGCGTCTCCGACAGCCCGTTTTGTCTGACGCGCGCTCATATGCTGGGTAGAAATGACCTCGGCTTCAGCTTTTGCTCCTTTGGCCCGAGCTTCTTCGATTGTAGCCGCGCTCTGGAGTTGTACAATACGTCCATCCTTTGCGTTTACAAAGGCCTCATTAGCTGCCTGGTTAATTGCGAGGAGAAAGCTCATCGCAGCCGCTTGATGCATAGGGTTCTCCATTCTCTCTATCCGCTCCTCAAATGCCCGATACTCCATCGTGTCGATCAATGCGACCCCCTGCTCAGCAGCCTGCTCAATCCTACCAACGACATTGTTGACAGCCTTCATAAATTGGAAATGCTCTATTGTATCATCCCGAGACGCTTCAGCCATGTCGTGCGTAAGCGTACGGGACAGCTGTGCCAAAGCGTCATCCGTTCGGGTGGGCTGATAGAGAGCAGTGGTGTTTTGTTGGGAGTGAGGAACTAGACTCTGACTGTTCCCCTTCTTCCCTTTTCCCTTTTTCCCCATGCTTTCTTGTATGTGGGAAATTAAAAACCCTTACCAGTTGGTAAGGGTTTCTTGATTTGTGTTGAGTGTACAAAACTCACACATCATAGCGTTGGGATCTGGCTTCATAAACTCGATCCCACAGTGGCTACAGACGTCAACTGAAGAGACCATGTGATGACCAAGGGTAGTGTGGAGTCCTGTAAAGTACCCCCAATTGAAGAGATGCTGGTGAAACTTCGATGATAGCATGTTTCCGACTTCATCGTATGCTTTGATAAAGTCATTGAGCTGTAGAAGCATTTCCCTATGTGCCTTATTTCTCATCCTGTACCGTAGTCGGTCGAAGTGCGCTTCTGTAGATGACCTGACATAGTCGTAAATCCTCTCCAGAATCTCCGGTGGTAGCTCCTCATACGCTGATGTGAGAGAATCATCAAAAATCTGTTTAGTGTCTAGCATGATCTTATCATACTCTGATAGTTGCCCGACCCCATCAATTAATTTTAATATTTACTGATAATTTTAATATTTACTGATACAAATGGCCCAATCTGTCTTCGCAAACTCTGGATACACATCCATCGAGAATACTGCAGAATCACTGTCGAATCTGATTGCACCAGCGACCGTATTCGAGAATGCCGCCCAAATATTTGTTGCGGCTGCTATCGTGCCGGTCGCAGCCCCGGGCACCCTTATGTCTACAGAGCAAATCACCAGGTCACTCACATACCCTGGACAGGATATCACATCGACTGTAGCAACAGGGGAGATCAGTCTGGGAGCGGATACTCCAGCACAGGCAAAGATCCTGGCAGATCTCTTAGGACTGTCCGTGGTCAACGATACCCGAGCACTGTATTTTTATTCTGGAGCTGCAGTTACCGAGGTCACTAGTCTTACTAACACACAAGGAACGAACGCGAGTGTAACCCTATCATTGGGTGGGGTAGCTGATGCCACCCCACCATTGGTAGACTTGGCAACACTAGATGGTCTTTCCCAAGTCGTCACAGTCATCGCAACATACCAAGCTGTGACCCCAGGCGCTGAACAGATCAACTTCAATGTCGTTAGCATGATGTCAGGAGTCCCCAACAGCGTATTTGTCGCAGCTGCCATCACACCGGTTGTGGCACCGGGCACCCTTATGACATCAAGCCAAATTACTAGGTCGCTCACATACCCTGGGCAGGAGATCACGTCCACTGTTGCTGGGGGAGAGATTAGCCTCGGAGCGGACACCGCCGCACAGGCTAAGATCTTAGCAGATCTTCTGGGATTGTCAGCCGTCAATCACACTCGACCGATGTATTTCTACTCGGGGGCTGCAGTTAGTCAAATCACTAGTCTCACTAACACAGCAGGAACGAATACGAGCGTAACTCTATCGCTGGGCGGCGTAGCCGATGCTACACCAGCGATGGTGGACCTGACTGGAGTCAAGGGACTTTCACAAGTCGTTACAGTTATGGCGACCTATGAAGTTATCACTCCTGGTGCTGAGCAAATCAACTTCAATGTCATCAGCATGATGACAGCAGTCTAAATCCAATCCTCAAGTAATGAATACTCTTACGTAGTCATTACTCCTGTCATCTTGTTCCGTCGTAGAACATGTATTCCCTCTCGACCAATTCCTCATTTTCTTCCTTTTCTATCCTTGACATCTGAGTTTCGATCATCGTCTTCAGAGCTGCCAGACGTGTAGCAATGGTTGGGTTCCGAGATTTGCCTCGGCTGTCCTTATACTTGTCCGGATTAAACCGAATGTACACCCACTTTCCAGAGTGAGCCATGTACAAGTCATCGTACCGGGTCTCCTCATCCATCTCTGTATAGCTCTTGTGTTGATTCTCATCTGTCTCGACACAAAGCATGGTGTTACCGACAAGTATCCGATGGTCTGGTCGTCTCCGAATTGTGCAGTCACAGTGCTGCGTCGATAATTGCTTGTCATGAATGAAACCTTCAAAGTTGTGATCTATGAAGGACCTGACCGCAATTTCTTTCGTCTTACATCTGATTTGGAAGGTGAGGGGATCGTCAGGGAAGAGGTGTTGGAAGCAGAACGCGCAGTACCCTTTGTACTTTTTGTTTGCTGCCGTGGTGCACAGTCCACCCTGTCCGGGACATCTTGAATGCTTCACGTTAATCATCTCGACCGACTTACAGCTCGTGCAGCAGATGCCGATGGTCTCACCCTCGAGGTTGAAACTGGGGCGTTTTCCACACGGGCACTTCATTTTATGCATCACATCGACCATCGCGTCTGACTTACAGCTCGCGCAGCAGACGCCAACGGTCTCGCCCTCGAGGTTGAAGTTAGGATGTCTTCCACAGGGACACTTCCTACTCACCACGTTGACCATCTCGTCTGACTTACAGCTCGCGCAGCAGACGCCAACGGGCTCACCCTCGAGGTTGAAGTTAGGATGTTTTCCACAGGGGCACTTCCTGCCTACCACGCCGACCATCGCGTCTGACTTACAGCTCACGCAGCAGATACCGATGGTCTCACCCTCGAGGTTAAAGGTGGGTTGCTTCCCGCAGGGACATCTCCTGCTTTTCACGTTGACCATCGCGTCTGACTTACAGCCCGCGCAGCAGATACCGACGGTCTCACCCTCGAGGTTAAAGGTGGGAATTTTTCCACAAGGACACTTCCTATTCTTCACGTTGACCATCCCGTCTGTCTTACATCTTGCGCAGCAGATGCCGACGGTCTCACCCTCGAGGTTGAAGGTGGGTTGTTTCCCACAGGGACACTTCCGGCTTTTCACGTCGACCATCGCGTCTGTCTTACAGCTTGCGCAGCAGATACCGACGGTCTCGCCCTCGAGGTTAAAGGCGGGAATCTTCCCACAAGGACACTTCCTATCCTTCACGTTGACCATCCCGTCTGTCTTACAGCTTGCGCAGCAGACGGCGATGGTCTCACCCTCGAGGTTGAAGGCGGGAATCTTCCCACAAGGACACTTCCTGTTTCTCACGTCAACCATCGCGTCTGACTTACAGCTCGCACAACAGATGCCGACGGTCTCACCCTCGAGGTTGAAGCTAGGATGTTTTCCACAGGGACACTTCCTCCTCACCACGTCGATCATCTCGTCTGACTTACAGCTTGCACAGCAGATGCCAATGACCTCACCCACGAGGTTGAACACAGGATTTTTTCCACAGGGACACTTCCTGCTCACCACATTGATCATCACATCCGACTTGCAGCTCGCGCAGCAGATGCCCCTAGTCTCACCTTTGAGGTTGAAGGTGGGTTGCTTCCCGCAGGGACATCTCCTGCTCTTCACGTTGACCATCACGTCCGACTTGCAGCTCGCGCAGCAGATGCCCCTAGTCTCACCTTTGAGGTTGAAGGTAGGAATTTTTCCACAGGGACACTTCCTATCCTTCACGTTGACCATCGCGTCCGATTTACAGCTCGCGCAGCAGATGCCCCTAGTCTCACCAGGGAGGTTGTAAGTAGGGAGCTTCCCACAGGGGCACTTCCTGTCCTTCACGTTGACCATCTCCTCCGTCTTGCAGCTCGCGCAGCAGATGCCCTTAGTCTCACCCTCGAGGTTGAAAACAGGTTGTTTCCCACAGGGGCACTTCTTGCTCTTCACGTCGACCATCTCCTCCGTCTTGCAGCTCGCGCAGCAGATGGCGGTGGTCTCCCCCTTGAGATTGAAGGCAGGTCGCTTTCCACAGGGGCACATTCTGTTCATCACGTCGACCATCCCGTCCGTCTTGCAGCTCGCGCAGCAGATGGCGATGGTCTCGCCCTCGAGATTGAAGGCAGGATGCTTTCCACAGGGACACTTCCTAGTCTTCACGTCGACCATCCCGTCCGACTTGCAGCCCGTGCAGCAGATGGCCCTAGTCCCACCCTCGAGGTTGAAACTAGCCCTCTTCCCACAGGGGCAGCAGCTTGAAGTGAGCGGGCGCTCATCTCTGTGTTCCTTACATCTCTCCAACTTCTTAGACCCATAGCTCGCTCGCTTACGACAGTTTTTATATTCGCATAATTTTGGCATTTGTCCGTTGTTTTGATAGAAAGGACAACACTATAGACATCAATTTCATGGAAAAACCCTGTCAATACGATGACAGGGTTGATTAATCTACACTCCAGTTGAACCGAATCCACCTCCTCCACGAGCTGTTTCACTCTCGTCCACGAGACCCTTATAGACTGTGATATCCGAGAGGTCATGGGCACAGATCTGGACCAGACGCTCACCTCGCTTGATTGTATACGGTTCTGTATCTAAATTCCGTAAGGCAGCCTTGATCTCACCGCGGTAGGTCTTGTCGATGACACCTACGCCGTTAGTCAAGATCAGAGGAGTCTTTGCAATGCTGGATCTCGAGTAGAGGCAAAATGGGAGACTATCCCCAGTGTCGGAATTCTTCATCTGGCACCGCACGCCCATCCCAACGATTGTGCAAGTCCCTGGGGGAATTGTCACATCTGCAGGGGTGTACAGGTCGAATCCTGCATCTCCGATAGACGACACCACCTCACTGTAAAACTCGTCGGCTGAGGTATTAGCGTCGATAATTAAGCTGACCATCTTTGTCTTTCATTCGGTTACGATTAAGTGTGATCAATTTGGTTATTTTCTACATCTTGATAAATGGTCTCTGAAGGAAAGAAGTGGCTTACAATCCTCTGGATTGGCATGCTGTTTGCTATTATGGCCAGTCCACTGACAACTCGTCTGACTGGAACTGGTCTTGCCAAGATGGGAGTCCGGTCAGGAGGTTGGGTGAGTCTCGCTGTAAACACGATTATCTTTTGTCTACTTCTTCGCGTTTTGATGCTACTACCGTGCTTTTCTGCTGAAGGCTTTGATTATCCATCGCAAAAGTACTGGGGTTTAGGCGTCTCTGGATACAACGGTCCTACAGGAGGTGACTCGGTTCTCCGTTGTAACGCAGCGCAGATAGCTGCAGAGAATGCTGGTTGTAAGACGTGCTCCGATGCTGCAGCTACATGCATGCGGCACCCTTTCACGAAAGAGTGTGAAGATGCAAGAACAAAATGTCTCAAGGATTGCCCAAACAAGCAGGTAGGAATGGCTGTGAACGCGGCGTGTAACATCGAGCCTGTACAGCCATGGTTAGAGCAGGGTGGTTGTGGTTGTGGAGCGTCCCCCGCTAACGGTTGGAATTTTAGGTGGTGGGGTGGAGATTCGGATAACCTCCAGAATACCTATCAGTGAAAACAGAAAAGTTTTCCTGGACTTGAATAAATGGCAAACGGAACAGGAATCCTCATATCAATCATTGCTCTCGTGACAGCATTCTTGCTGATGTCTTTGCTTGTGATGCTAACGTGGAACCACGGAGTAAAAGCTGCACTCAGGCCGGGCGCGGTGCAACGCATTATGTTCACAGAATCTATGGCTCTTACAGCCTTCATCATGTTGGTCAGTGGTGGCAGTACAGTGATCGTCAACAGTCCGGCAATGTCAGGTATGCCGTCAGCTAGATCGATGTTCCGTTGAAACTAATCGGATTAGAAAGCCCCAAGTCAGCTGACTTGGGGCTCTTTTTGATAAATGACCTACGCAAGTCTCGATAACGCGTGGACAGGCCGGGAGACAGGTGATGGTGAAGGCTTCTTTGTGGGATATGCTCTGAATGGGCGGATAGTTAACCCACAGGATGGCGTGCGGGCTGGACTTGCACAGCTTGGACCGATAGCTGGTCCAGAGAGTGAGCCGTCACCGCTGAATGTCGAGTGGAGGAAGAAGTTTGCGGAGTTTGGAGGTCCCTGGGACTACATCGGAGTTCTGTAATTAGTTTGAACGCTAACTATAAATGGTAACCGTTCGAGAGTTGAGGACCTTGGCCGCGGCCAAGGGAGTCCGTGGCAGGTCCAAAATGACGAAAGCTGAGCTTGAGAAGGCTCTTGGTATAACCCCAACACGGAGACGTGTTAAGTCTCTCAAGCCATGTAAAGCTCATCAGTATCGTGATCCGTTGTCCAATAGGTGTCGTAACATTCCTAGAAAGAGGAGATCGAGATCAGGAAAGAGGAGATCGAGATCAGGAAAGAGGAGATCGAGATCAGGAAAGAGGAGATCGAGATCAGGAAAGAGGAGATCGAGATCACGGAAGAGGAGATCGAGATCAGGAAAGAGGAGATCAAAAGGGTCGAGAAAGAGAAAGTCCAGAGTTGCCTGGAGGACAACTTACCGTAAGCCTTCTGGCTCGTTCAGAGGGCGGGGTTATGATATTGAGACTGACACCGGCTTGTCTATATCATTACCTAGGGAGGCTGAAGACCCTGAATCATATGTCTACAGGGCTGCTACATGCGATATAGGTTACGCAATGTTGTACTTGCTCCATAAGCATAAGAATAATTGCATCGTGGCCCCTACAAATGTACATGAGATGTACTACTACAGTAATCAATCAATGGCCTGGATCTCTAAAGATCGTTACCTCTACGTTGTCCCAGGTGTTGAGCAAGCATTAGAACGCTGTGCAAAAAGGAATGTCCGTTTTATTGTGGCACCCTTATACATAGTATCGGGTGGAAGTGGTCACTATAACTACCTTGTGTACGACACTTCCAGCAAGAGCTTGGAGAGGTTTGAGCCCCATGGATCTGAGACAATGAAGAGATATAAGCCCAACCCTATGGACCTGGCTATCGTCGATTGGTGGAGTCGTACACTCCAGGTGAACGAATACTACCGTCCATCAGGCTTCTGCCCAGACAATTCAGTACAAAGGCTACAGTGCTCAGACGAGGACCATATACTGGGTGAGCGTGGTTTTTGTGCGATATGGTCGACGTGGTATGCGGATCTGAGGATGAGCAACCCTGATGTTCCACGTGAAGATGTGTTACACTACAGTCTGGAAGTGTTGAAACGTCTCCCATGTACAATTACGAACTTTATTCGAGGGTATGCCAAGTTTGTGACAAGACATAAGAAAAAGTATGGGACTTTCTCAGAGGCCTTGGCAGTGAAGATGTGTGAGCGGTCATAATGAAAATCCTAGGTCATTGACCTAGGATTTTTTTAATTTCTATCGTCTGAATTTATATGTTGGTATGCTTTTTTTCGGTTTGACGGTTAGCTTCGTCATCCCGTTTTCAATCTCTTCTAATGTAGCTACCTTGGTCTTCTCTTTGTCAGTCCATGTTACAAAGTCGCTGAACAGCTTGGCAATTTCTGCAAAGGTGCAACCATCTCCACCGCTGGCCTTTGCCAATGCGATGGAAGCAGCTAGCCCCTGCTTCCGACTCTTAATGCCTTCCATCCAGGTTTCTACTGAGTGATCCATTGTATACTTATATATATGGACCTGCTCATTCTGCCCAACTCTGTGAACCCTCTCAGAGGCTTGTTCCTCCATGAACGGATGATAGTAAGGTTCGACGATAAACACAGATGATGATCCATGATGCAGACTGATCGATGTACCTCCGGCAATCAGAGAGGCTAGTAGAATTCTGGGATGTGATGACGAGTTGAAGTAATTTACAACGTCCTCTTTCTCGTCCCTGCTTTCTCTTCCGGTGTACCTCATCACCTCAATCCCACCTAGCTGGTCCTCTAAGACTCGTTCAAGAACGTCGAAGGTCATGTTACTGAACTCAGAGAATACCACAACTCCGTGGCGGGGGTCATCCCAGATCCGTTCATCGATGTCCTCGACCAGCCTCTGAATCTTTGCACAGTTAGTCATTACCTCTTCCGGTGTGTATACCTCGAAGTCTTCTCCCCCATAGTAGGTATTTGAGGCGACTCTAAGCTTTTGAATCAAAGCGAGGATCACAGCTTGGAGCTGGATCTTCTCGATACCCCTTGCTCTCTTCCACTTGTTAAACTGTTCTGCTGCCTTAGCTCTCAAAGTCTCTACGAGTTCCGCTTCGGTGTCAGTGGGAGTGACGAGGATCTTATGGCAGATGGGCGGCTGTAATCCAAGGCCAAGGTCATCTTTCGTTCGTCTGAGCATCTCTTCATCTTGCCAGCGCTTGAGCAGCTCCGGATTGTTCCCGTTATTCTTCCACCATACTGGGTCATTGTACGGAGCCGTACCGATAAACTTAGCTTGATTAGCGATATCGGCCATCCTGTTGTTGAAAGGAGTCCCTGAGAGACAGATCCTGTGCTTTCCCATATGTGCGATTCGAAACGCAGCTTTTGCCCTCTTGGTGGACTTCCCATTCTTGATTGAGTGAGATTCGTCTAGGACTATCCGACCCCAAGCTTGACTCTCAAGGTCCTCGACACTTGTCGTCAGGATTCCGTAGGTTGTGATCACATAGTCCCATGGCCCGTCTGCAAGCTTTCGGTTCCTCTTTGTTCCGTGATATACCAGTACACGAGGAGACGTTGGTACCGGGTAATTCTTGATCCTCTCTATCTCCCGTACCCATACGTCGGTGTTAAGGGCGATGATGAGGTCAGGGAGTTTACCAATCCGATTCTTGAGATGTAGCAAGGTTTGGACTGTTTTACCTGTACCCATCTGGTCTGCGAGAAGGAATCCTGTGCATCCTTTCCTTGACAGAGTTTTCTCCATCCACTTGAGTCCATCGATTTGATGCTGTAGTGGTTTGAACATGATAACTGCCGATTCAGGCATAAGGTGCGTCTTAACTTCAATTCGTTCTAGGCGTTAATAAAGATGTCTAGAATTGGTGACGGAATCTATAAACACAGTCCCTTTCTGTCAAAGATGTTCGAAGGGTTCCTTATTCTTATGTCGGTACTGAGCGTGTTTGGCCTGTACTTCCTCGGGAAAGTTGTATTCAAGGCCAAATATAACAAGACAACGCGTATGATAGAGACGGATGACATCAGCGCTCTTGACATGTGGTTAGCAAAGCGGGCAGTGATCGTGCTTAGCATTCAGACGATTATTGGGGTCGGAATAGATTCGGTAGCAATCTTCAGGACTAAACCGTTATGAGAGAATTGAAGATAGACTTTGTCTAACAGTGGGTAGGAAAATGAAACCAGACGGCGTGAAACTCTCCAGGAATATGGGATTGATATTGATAATGATTGGGCTAGGATCCTTGATCTGGGGTACCTTTGCGTACATGAGTATTACGCATTGCACCATCTACACTTGTGAGAAACCGGGTGATATCCTATCCTGTTGTGTGGTTTCCAGCACCGATGGGACCTTCTGTAAGGCGGCACCAGCTTGGAGCAACACATCTGAATGTTCTGTCTGGTCTCAGCCGGCTGTTGTAGGCGGGATACATTGCGACATCTGGGGGTGCGTTAGAGGTGGCGAACTGGCCACTGCTGGCCACCGACGTGTTCAGGGTGATGGGATTCTGGACGTTGATGGAGCGATTTACGTTCTTGCGGCGGCTACATTAGTATTCATGTTTGGTGTGGTAGCCATATCTTACAGCTACTATGAAAAATGAAGAAGCCTCCAAGTATTACTTGGAGGCTTAATAAATGGAGGACGATCGTGTGAAATTGTTAGAGGATAGTGACGAAGGTCCAACAACGGTGATTCGCGGAATGATTGATGGATTACGAGGCTGTGTAGAGCTGAGTGATGATGATGTAGTTATACGTCGGGGTAGTGAGCCGGCGTTACGAATGTCGTATCGTGACGTCCAGAAGTGGTCGCACAGTACGAAGGTTTGGAACTTTGAGTATAACCAGTATGGGAAGACTGGGGTTGTAAGTGTGACACTAGATTCGGGGTTTACAGGAGAAGACTGTGTAGTTGCGATCCGTCGTCACATCGATGCGATTACGGAAAGATACTAAACAAAAGTTTTTGGTCTTGGGGTAGATAAACAATGGGAAATGCTAAAGCAGTAACAATGGTGGTCAACATCATTGAGATTATTCTCTCGATCGTAAGCGTCCTTGGGATCTACTACATCACGAAGGCCGTCTGGGATCCCACTAAGTGTCAGAAGGAGCTCACCTCGGGTAAGAAGACTACGATGGCAAGGATCGCACTCGTTCTGATCTGGATTCAGCTTGCCTTCGCTCTCCTTGCAGCTGGAATGAACATGTTTGGACGTGCGAATATGCTGGGCCCTCAGGGAGTTATCACACCGGGAACTGCTCTTGTCAGTGCATTCCAATAGAACTACATATAGAAGTTCTGAGGGGTTTCTCTTTTTCCATCTTTGATGTGCTTTGTATGAGTTCCTTCGGTCAACTCCTTGGTTTCTAGGTCGTCCGGCGAATCATGTCTGTGCTTGAAAAGGAACTGCGCTAACACAGTGGCAGTTGTACCTCCTAGTCTATCTATTTCTTCCCAGACGCGAGCAGTAAGCTTTTCATGCTGCTCTGGAAACACTCGTTTCACCATCGCGGTCACCTGCTTTCTACCAAGAGGAGGGAGGCGACAGGTATAGTCGACTCGACCATGTCTAACGAGCACTCCTTCAAGCGCCTCCGGGTTGGCAGAAGTGAGTACTGTGATAAGCTTGTGCTTGTGGAGGGCACCGTCCAGAACGTTAGTAAGGACAGATAAAGAATTCTGAGCCTGACTAGATCCGATCGCTGATGTACATAGAACATCAACATCCTCAATAACTAACATGCTATTAGATGTAAGATTCCCAATAGCAGCTCCTAAGTTCTTCTCATCCATTCCTCCGTTCACGCTGACAAAGCAGATGTCTAGATCTAGCTCCGACGCCAGGACTGTAATAAGGGACGACTTTCCGGCACCTGGGTCTCCGATGATGAGCACGTTGCGCTTGAAAGGTCTGCCATATTTGACATACTCGTCCTCGCTGTTGATGAATTGACGCATATCAGCCAGCAGATCGGTGACAGTGGTGTCTCCAGTCACAACACTATCTGGAGGACGCTTAGGGTAGCTTGTGACTTCCTTCCAAGTTGTCCCTCTAATAACCTTGACACGGACCTTGTCGGAGTCACAGCCGCCCTTCCTCCCACTTCGGGCCCTTGCGTGCCTAAGGAAGTCTTCGAACGCTGCGCATGTGGCAGCATCCTTGAGATGTACACGAGCGAACTCTGATCCATCGTTGACCTCAACTGATACCTCAAACACATGCTTGCGCCAGTTCAGACGATGCCTCCCGACAGCGAGACCCAACTCTAACCGTCCGTCCGCCTTAGATAGCGTGATCACCTTATCGGCCATTTGATATCCGACTCCGGCGGTTTTGTCTCGTATAGAAGCTCCGTATTTCATCATCCACAGCCATGCAGGGTTATCGGCTTCAATCAATAGCTCTCTGGTGTCAAGAGGCTTTGCTTCCAGTACACGAAGACAATCGAGGACTTCCTCGTCTATTCCTGGTTGATTCATTTAGTGTTGGACTTTTTGTGTCTAGACTGGTAAACGAAGCGAACTAAAAAAGCCTATACCGAATTGGTATAGGCTAACCCAGCTGTGTTCGCTGGGCAAATAATGCGTGAAGCTGATCCTCTCCTTCAGAACGGAGGGCCGCGGATAACTCTCCCCTGGTCTTGAAAGTCACACACCTCTTCTTCTTCTTCTTTACTGGAGAGGCAAAGATCGACCGACCATGTTGCTTTTCGACCTTCAGCTTCTTGGTCATACCCGTGAGTATGACATCGAGCTTATTCTTGGTCGATCCAGAGGGAGACTTGTGGTCGATATCGTACTTGTGTATTGCATTACCGATCGCGACTATGCTCTTAGACAAAATGTCATATTTATCTTCGTCTTCGTACTTGGACAAGTTGATAGTTAGCCACTCGTCAAAGACTTTCTGGGCGCATGGCACGATCTGTTGTGGTACAGCTGCGCGGCTCTTGAGACTCCTCCATGCTCGTTCCGCAAGTTGGTTTTTCCCGTCCAGCGACGCTGCGACATCTGCGTGGTGCTTCTCACGCTTGTTTGTGTAGTAGTTGATACAGAGGGTGCAAGACATGTTTCGCCGTTTATCGGAATGATTGTCCTGACTGATCAATTAGTGGCAAAATTATACACCAAACGATAAATGGAGCTATCGCAGATACTGACAGGAGTTGCATTCGGAATAGCACTTATGATTGTCATACTGATGATAATCCCAGCAACACAAAGCCTAATATGTGGAACGAACTTGTCGGGACCGGGAGTGCCCCTTGTAGCTAGCGTTCCGGTTACGGTGTATTCACCGTCCGATCTTCTACCTTGACTTGCGCAGATATGACCAATACTCATGTGATGGGTAACTAGGGTCGTCCCCCCAATAAACAGTTAAGTGCTCGTCTCTATTATCATCTTTATCATAATCACGGTCACTGGGGTCAACGTCGCATCCTGACTCATTGAGTAACTCAATTAGCGTCCTTGTATCACCACGCTGAGGCCGTACCCTGTCGAACTGATATGGATCAATCTCGGTCCAGACCACGGAAGGCCTGCGACTAAGAATGTACCCATACATCCGTCTGACATATGGTCTGTCGCGGATGGCATCAAATAGACTTTTATACTTTTCATTCGAGATCCTCAGTTCCGTGGATTCCTTCTTCAAGAGAAGATATTGTTGGTCGCGGGAAATGGAAGAGATTGAGTTGTGATCCATCTTTGTAGGACTCATTATCTTCTGAGTGCGTGTTCAATTCCTGAATTGAACAGACCACGTTCAATCGCTCGGAACATAAAATGTCATCAGAAGAAACCTGCACCTGGTTGTGCGAAGTTTGTGAAAGGAGAATGCCACTGAGAAAGTCAGTCTGTAGATGCGGAGCAATAGTCCAGACGGGAGTGCCCTCATCCCCTCCGGGAGCACTAGCAGTACTCGAAGCGTCAAGAGGTGAGTGGCTAGATGTGCAGGACATCCGAGATACACTGAAAGGTGTTCCAAAGAAAGCGATCAACCGCGAACTGTATACGCTGCTTGGACAGGGGACCATTAGTCGTCTACAACCCGATCCAAATGGGAAGCCAGTCTGGTCTGTCCAGGACCATTAGTGATAGCCAACTCCAATACGGAGTTGGCTACTTAGTTTATCTGTCCAGGACCATTAGTAATAGCCAACTCCGTATTGGAGTTGGCTACTTAGTTTATTTATTCTTCCTCTTCATCCTCATTATCCTCAGCCCACTCACCTTGTTCATCTTCGTCCATTCCATCCCATTCCTCACGGAAACCACTTAGGCTATCGATCGGGAGCACTTTTGACTTCTCACAGTCTTCTCCATGTAGCTCTTCCATCTTCTCCTCCTTAAAACGGTTCCAAGGAACAGCCATGATCGCAGTTGCAATCACCCCTTTGCTCCCGGTGCACTTCTTCGATCCTGACTCCTTGGCGTATGCCTTCAGATCAGCGACCGACAGCTTCATGTACTGTTCCTTTGTCCAGGCCACGGGAGGACCATCTTCAGACTTAGGAGCAACCTTCTTCTTGGGAGCAACCTTCTTCTTGGGAGTCACCTCCTTCTTGGGAGTCACCTTCTTCTTGGGAGCCACTTCCTCCTGTTCTTCATCTTCATCTTCATCTTCATCTCCATCTTCAAGGAGCCTTGCTCGAATCAGATCAAGTACAGATTGGCGGTGCTCTTCTCCTTCTCCTTCGGTAATGTCTTCGTCGATCCCCATCCCTATTGCGAAAGCCTCAAGTTCCGTCTCGTAGAGCTGCGAGAGTCCCTCGAATACTCGTTCAATCATTTTGTTGGCAGACATAGTCTTATCTATCCCAAGAAAGCTAGCAGATCTGTTCAATTTTTATTTCGACACCATCCTTGTACGTAGACTCCACCAGGTCACCATTCCGGCACCAGGACTTGAGTGTGCCATCCAGATTACCGTCCTTGTAGGTACCTTCTTTGAACGGCTGCCCGTCTTCATACCAAAACTTGAATGGACCGTGCGGCTTATCATTTCTTTGGTTACCCTGTATCCATCGAGTCCCGTTCCGATGCCAGATATTCCAATATCCATTCCTAACGTCATCAATAAACATACACTCATCTGACGGTAGACCGTCACGGGTCCATTGCTTTCGCAAACCATTCAGCTTATTGTATTTGTAGGTGGATTCTTCACATACCTTACCATTACTCCACCAGGACCTGTACACACCCTCTTTCTTACCATCCTTGAGACTGTACCTACATGTGCTCCATCCATAATTCTTGGTTACAAGCGCCCAGTGTCGATGGTACAGTATCTTACCATGCTCTTTATCTTTGATAGTTGCTCTATACTCTACGTTGACCTGGTGGAGCAGCTCAATGTCCTTCGCCGAAAGATGTATGCACACATGTGTGATAAGGATCTCGGCAGGTAGAATATCGATCTTTTTCAGTGTCGTCATGAGTCAAATTCACAACGGAAAATCAACGGAAAAAATCAATTAAAAAGCCTGTCATTATAACCACCCTCCCTCTTATCGGCCTTATACGTGCACGTTCGGGAGCGTCGACCGTTCTCAAACCACGTTGTGTATGGACCATCCCTTTTACCGTCTTTGTACGTGCACACTACCCACAGTTCCCCGTTCTTGAGCCACTCTATGTACGGGCCATCTAGATGCCCGTTCTTGTAGACACACGTAATCCACGGGCGACTAGGGTCAACCCAGTACTTTATGTACCAACCCTCCTTCTTCCCGTCTTTGAGTGTGTACTCCTCTGTTACTCCATTGGATTGAGTCTCCCTAACGTCTTCCCAATGCTGTGCAAACAACTCCTTACCATAATCTTCATTCTTAACGACCGCTCTGAAACTCATGCTTACTTGATGAAACAGCTCGATCTCCTGTGCTGAAAGATGTAGGCATACATGCTTAACAAGGAGATCGATATCGAGGATATCGATTTTCAAAGGGTTTCCTACCATAGATTTGTCTCCCTGTGAGAAGATTGGTAGAGACATCAATTCCATGATACTAAGAACATCAACTTTCGAAAGGTTTTTGCACCATAGGTTCAGTCCCCCTCTCGGGAACTGACAGAGGTATCAATCAAAAAATCAACCCCGTTAGGGGCTGTGTTAATTTGTTTATTGGAAATCGGGGGCTTATTTTGGGAAGCCTTCACCTCCCATAATATAATCTACAGTTTCTAGCTCAAGTTCATGGAGGATGGCCCTGCCACGTTCAACTCCTTCAGGGCACATCTCCATAGTCCGCTTGAGAAACTCACACATTGCTTCTTGATTTATCTCTCCATTCCAGTCGCACGCCAGTGACGCATGAGGATGTGTGGGGAGGATGTCGATTCGAGCACAGTCATCTCCGCAGTCCTGCCACTCATAACCGGGATCGGAGACGCATGGAGCTATTGGAGGTTCCTCTTCCATAAAGCGCTTGATGATCTCCAAGTTGGTCTCAAAACTCACGTGTGCTTCGAACTCCATGTCCGCAATCTTCTCCATCTCTGCGACTGTGTTCAAACTCCTGATGACTTTTTGCTGGTTGTCGATCTTCTTCTGATGTTCCTGAATTTCCTGCGTAGTCATTGGTCGCTGTGTGTAAGACATGATCTCATCATTTCCCTATGAGTTACCCATAAAAATCAATTTTAGTGGCGAGTTTTGTCTCACTCGGTTCTATCAATAGACGCCGTTACGTAGAAAGCCCAAGCCAAAGTTTGGCTTGGGCTTTTTTGACTAATCCATTCAGACGACCTCGAACTTGAGGTCAATGCCAAGGTCTATACAGCAAGTACTGAAGTTGAACTCGAGCCTACCGGGACCCTCTACAGCGCCCTCCACCTCGAAATCAAACTGGAGGATCCTCCCATCCCACATAAACGTAGATGATTTTAGACCAGATCCTAACAGACCAGGGTGCTTCTTTGTCGTCATTGTAACTGGACGATTCCGTCGTAATACGTCGGTTGACGGCTCATTACTGGTTTTGATAATGGAACCGGGTGGCACCAGCTCTTCAAAAAGCTCGTTAAAAATATATAGTGTCACACACGTTTTGTCCCCGATATTAAGCGTGGGTACGGGGCTCACGGCGTACATCACGCGCTCATCCAGAGGAGTGGTTATCCAGCCGGATATCGTGCTTACTTGTCCTATTGCAATTTGGTACGGGATTTCAGTGGTGAGTTGAGCCCATCCACTATCCGTATCGACATCCCACACCGAGTCAAGTATCTCCCAGGTATCTGCATCACTGTGAAGGCGAGCCAAGAAGACTAACGATTGAGGAAGAACTGCTCGGTGTGGTACCGAGACCCTGAAATTAGTTAACTCGGGCTTCAGGTTGATCACACGGCTGGCGAGGTCGTACTCCCCGTGGTCGTGAGGATCACCAGAGGCCACTGTTACACGCCTAATCTCTGACACGCTGACGTCCTCTGGAGATGGTGCTCCAGAAGAGTTCGGATTTGCGGTCTTGAGCAGGCTCTGCTCCTCTGGAGGTGGTGCTCCTGAAGAGTTCAAACTTCTAGTTAGCTCTATCAGATGGTCAGAGAGATTTGCGATCTTTTCCGTCATGAGCGTACTCTGCTCCTCTGTGAGAGTTGATAGTCGGATAGTGCCGCTGATACACCTCATCGCGTTTGTGATGGCTGACAATTTGATTGATAGTTTGTTTGACATGGTTTATTATTTTCACCACGGCTCCCGGATCAATCAATTACTTTTCAAAGTTGGGAGATGACAGAGTTATCAAAAATCCTAACTCTCGAAATGCCCGACCCTCAAAATAAACACACAAAGTAGCGCCCGCAATTGAGCACCCTTGACGTCACAGGCTGATTGTGGCTGAATTCGTTTTTTGGGTGCTCAATTTTCGGGCACCGGTGCTCAATTTGCGGGCACCCAGCTTAAGAACAGGGTTAAATGAACAAATGAAGTCGGTATGTGAGTTCTGTACTAAAAGCGTTACTAGCTCTTATCTCCTCAAGCATCAAAAAACTGGGAGGTGTCTGGAGGCGCAGGGGAAACATGCAGCAACTACCTTCCCATGCAATTGGTGCGGTGAGGTGTTTCTACGATCGAACAACCTGAAGAGACATAAAAGTTGTTGCAAGAGAAAGGGTCCGGCGGTAGCACAGTCTGTAGAGTCTCAGTTACGAGAAGAGAATAAGAGGCTACAGATGGAACTAACCAATGCTCTTGATGAGATCACACTTCAACAAGAATGGATAGAAGAGTTACAGATGGAGAACACGCTTCAGCTGAAGGAGATCTCTGTGCTAAAGGCTAACCCGCGTACTGTTGTGAACCAGACGAACTATATCAAGGTGGACAAGTTCGTCGTTCAGCAACACGCGAAAGATAACTTTACACCTCTAACTGATAGTCTACTAAAACAGTGTCTCACCATCACTGTTGACCCAAGATTACTGCTTGGAGGGCCAGAAGCAGTGGCGCAGCTGATTCTGGAGACGAGTCTATCAGGGCAAAACAAAGTCGCATGTACAGACACTTCCAGGGTTGTTGTACTCTGGAAGGATATAGACTCCAGCATCGTCACAGATCTGAAGATGAGAAAGCTGATGCCAAGACTTGTACGACCGATCTACCAGCCTTACTACGCCTCCTGGCGCAGCGATACAAACACGGATGTTGAAGAATACCGTGCGATCGGAGATGTACTACACAGATTGCATATGATCACGTTGAAGAAGGATACCACATCAAAGTTCTACAACACTCTTGCAAGTATCATCATACATGCAAACTGCGATCTCTCGTTCATCATGGAAGAAGATGACTATTGTGACAGAGCTGATGGGTACATGATGCCAGATCTCGTCTAATAGTTTTTCAAAACATCCCTGAAGGTGCGGTCAATGATGGACAGTCTCTTCCCGACGACAGCGCGTGTCTCATTTGCTGTTCCATCGAGAGACGGCCTTGCGGAGATGCTGTTACTTAGAGCGCGGAGGTCGTACATCTCAACCAGAACCCTGAACAGGTCGATTTTCAATGTGGTGACGCGGTCAAGCGATTTATTGGTTTCAACGGCCAGGGTAAGATCATGGTGCTTACGAGATACTTCTTCGTTAAGAGTAGTCAGCTGGTCTAGCCAGTTGGGGATGGGGTCCATAGACATTTGTGAAGCATAAGAAGAGATCTTGATGTGCATCAGTTTTATCATTTTTGGATTGACATGTCACCAAGGAAGCGGAAACGATCGACGATGGGCTTATCACTATCCATAACGCCCATACTCCTGCATAACTCTAATGTTATACGTGAGCGCATCCGTAGATATGGTGGAGAACAGAATTGATAAACCTGGTTAACTTGTAGGGAGAATAGTGGACCATGGGTGACAATTACTTTACAAAGACAACAGGTGTGCTCTTCACGGCTCCGGACTTCGACAGGTTTCTCAAGGAACATCTACCAAACGATGGTCTCAAGTATTTGCAAGCCAGACGCGAGATGACTGAGGCTGCTCTACGCGAAGGCGAGGGATTCATTGCGAGCGGTCATCATCAAGCATGTGAGTGTGGTTGTCAAGACCAGACACTGGCCGACCGCGAGAGATTCGTGAAAGATGTAGTTGAGAGTGACTCAGATAAGCATCTCCATGATATCGATTGCTACATTGATTCCCTTGGAGATGGTCTGTCTGTCTTCACACCAGATCAGTACTATGGAGTAGAGAGTGATATGGTATTGGTGGCAAAGGGCGCGATCATAAGGTATCAAACGGACGAGGAGTACAACGAGGACTTTGATCCGGACGAGCTGATTAGGAGAGCAACCCATACGGAGTTCGACCCAAGCAAGCACCCGGGGATGAGTGACGATGAGCTAGATGAGATGAAGTGGGACTTCGACGGAGAACCGATTGACTTGTCCGTCGACATCTCGGAGATGGACCGAAAGCTGCTTCTACAGTACGGTGAGCTTAAGAACCGATGCGTGTATAGCTGAAGCCCTCAACCATTGGTTGAGGGCTTCATCAATGTCAATCAGATGTAGTCGCATGCTTCGACATGGATTGGGTCTGATAGAACTAGTCTGAAAGGTTTGCAACACCCGTAGACAAGGTCTTGTGTCACCAGCTCCTCACACTGATCTTTTGACATGTGAGGGTTGACCGGTGCAAGACCACGTTTGTGGACCCCATGTCTGAAGATACAACAGTTGGTATCAGACACAGCGACTTGAACGTAGTCACCACAGTGGGGACATGGGAACAGATAAGCGGAAGTGTGCTTACCGTTTTCAGTTATATTTGTTTCAACTGCAACAATCTTAGCCATTTGTTTTAAACATCACATTTAAAAGTCCCCATATTGGCATAAATGGGAGTACGAGACATTATGTCGAGCTCGACAGACAGTAGTCCGAACCAAGAACAGCCCCACTTGACAGCGTTCATAGAGAAACTGGTACAAGATGGGGATATCGTTGTGGATGTCGGTGCGGGCACCGGGTATCGCACAGAGGTCATGGCCAAGACCGTCGGAGACGGGGGGATGGTATACGCCTTCGAGCCACATCCTGAGAACGCGGATGCTTTAGAGGCAAGACTGATGAACGGGGGTCTTGACAATGTTCGGGTGTACAAGTTCGGTCTTGCACATAAGGACATGAACACATGTATCTGTAAATCCGAGTATGGAGATGTTAAGAATTACTTCATTTCTCGACACTACGAGAAACCCGGGAAAGACGATATGATGATAGAGGATAACTTGGTATTGGCCAAGACAATGGTGAGGTGCATGCCACTGGACAGTTTACCAGTGTTTGGAAGAATTTCGTTACTGAACATTGACGTAGAAGGATTTGAGAAAATGGTGGTGATGGGAGGGATAAAAACAATAACAAAGCATCGTCCTGTGGTTGTAGTAAGTTGCAACAACACGTCTATGGGTTTATATTCTTACAACATAGGAGATCTCTTTGCTCTCATCAGGACAATGAACTATGAGATCTACATATGCGCATCTGATCACGTCTGTGTACCTGTGGATGAGATCGAGGTGTTCGAGAGGCTGATGGATGGTCATATTTTCCCACATACTGAGAGTAACCAGCACAGATTAACGAAAAAGATCGTTATCTATGAAGAAGAGACGGATTAGAGAAATGGTGTGCTGTCGTGAGAAAACCCCAACTCCAAAGACACGGCCATCTATCAACATGTTGTGCACGTGCTGCGCGTGCGAGACAATAGCAATATCTAGATATGAAACCCAGCGCAAACAGATGAAGCTTGCCCGCACTAAAAGGGAAGCTCGAACACAGCCCACGATAATAGTATAAAATTGAAAATACAATATGGTATCTCATGGTGGGGTAGAAACATGGCTAGCTACTTCGAACAAGTAAACACGTTTGTACATCATAACGCATCAGACATTACAAAGTATGTAGGAGACCTGACCAGAAGGGCTGGCGATGCAGCATCAGAGAACAGTTCATTTATTGTTTGCGCACCCCTGGTGATTGTTATTATGCTCGCGCTGATATATCTAGAGGAGCGAGCCGAGCGCGCCGAGCGTCTTCTCGAAGGAGCGAGCGCTGAGATCGCAGAGATGCGTAAGGCTGCTCGAGCGAAGGATGTGGTGGCACTAAAAGAGAAGGAGCGCCTGGCAACTGAGAGCAAGAGTTTAGAAGGAATGCTCAGAATCTACCGTGAGGGATCATCACAGACTATTGCCGATTCCGTAAAAACCCTATCCATTATCCGCTCCATTTGTGATGACGATCAGACGAGGGCTGCAGCTAAGGTGGCATCGATCAAGATCACACTGGGAGTGGATGAAGAGGAAGATGAAGAGGGAGATGGAGAGGGAGAGGGGGAGAGGGAGAGCCTCGCAGAGCATGATCCAGATTTCAAGTTGACTAAGCGGTCGCGACGCTTATAGTGATATTAATAAAACCCAAGGACAAGCGTTCTTGGGTTTTTCACGTCAAATTGATCCTATAACCATAAGATTATCGAAATTGGCTGATACTATGAGCTACTCCAATAGACCTCTGCCAACTCGCAAGGACTGCGGTTGACACACAGGACAGAACCTATTCGAGAGTAAAGATCAACCAGAAGTTGCGTTTAGTGTCTGTGGACGTTGAGTCTCCTTCCACATGGATAACCGTATCCTCGATAGATGGGAGTAAGGTTAAGGTTCTAATCCCTCGTGATCTTGATCAACTACAGGCTCCGCTGGTGATTGGGATGTTCATCTGGCTATGGGGAATCCCAATGACTACCCCGGAGGGAGAGTTAGTGTTAGGCGCACTTCGGATCGACGGCACGGACATGACAGGAGTACAGTGGCGGTGTGACAAGACCTCTAGACGTACTCTACCACCGTCGACGGATAACTTAACCATACGACGTCCTTTGTCATTCAAACCATCAGATACGCATCTACCAGCTGAAGTGTAGTAATATAATAAAGCCCCCAACCAATGGTTGGGGGCTTTATTTCTTATTCGCTAAGTAAGCCTGTGATCCATCAGACCATCCCATTGTTTTAATATATAACCTTAGGTCCGAACACCCAGCACATCTGATCAATGTGAGGTCTGGATTAGGACGCTTTTCGCTCTCCCATCTGCCTTTCCAGTATGCACAATCCAGCGCGTAGTCAATCTCACTTTCCTTCTTACCTCTACGCCTTTTCCCGGTTAAGCGCTCGAACATGAGTTCGCCCTCCGGTTCCACACTCAGGACGTATCCTGACCGAACGGGACACGTGATGCCTGAAGCATGGGTAAGATCTATCCATTCGGAATCTTCGTTGCGCATCCAGACTCTGAGTTTATCAACGATACTTCTCATGAACTCATGCGGTCTGATAAAGGATGGCAGTTGGTCTCGGTACAACTGTGCTACGATTTTTTGTGGAACGTCCATATTCTGTTCTATCCCTAACAAGCTGATCGTAGCGTTCAATTAAAAAGCCCTCGATACTAGTATCGAGGGCTTTTAGAGAAGGGGGATGTCACAGTCGTGAAGGTCCTTGCTAGAGATGTGGATGTGGATCATGGAAGCAACTGTCTTGGGAGGATTGTGACCTTTAATGTCACACTTCGCCAGAACGACAACAACTCTGGCTTTCGGACTGTGCTTGAGTCCGAGTCTAATCCAGAACTTGACATTGCGTTGACTAAGTTTACTGTCAATGGTACAGAAGATAATGAAAGTATTGACCCCCTTGAGTGCTTTGACGTCTGGTGAGCGCTTACGTCGTCCAGCTATGTCGCGAATTGTGTGGATCTTGATGTCGTTAGTGATGACGTGCTCTCTAGTCTGTCCAGTTTGTTCATACTCCTTCTTGAACTCCCCGGTCCTGATCCGATTGAGCCAAGCTGACTTACCTGTGCCGCCGTCACCTAGAAGACACGTGATATTTTGATAAGTCATTGTTCCACTCTTTCCCTAAGTTTTCCTAAGACTAGTCAATTTTGTTTAGCACCTCATTTTCTGGCCAGCCGTCCTTGTAGAAACGGGAGCGTCTCAGGTGACCGTTCTCAATTCTATAACCTTAACGGACATAGCGCTGCCTGCTCGCCAGGAGTGAGGGCATCATATTCTTTCCGCATAGCAATCATAAGCCTCTCCGCGGAGAGCTGGGGGCGCTCCATCGCCATATTGTCGTAGTTGTTGGTGTAGTACGCTCCGAATGGAATATCAAGTATGCAAGCGATGAGAGAAGTCTTTGGTCCAGAACTCTTGCATTTATGTGTCTTCAGAATCTCTCTAAGATTTTTTACCGGCATCGCTGTCAGCTCCTCCATTGTATACCAATGTACAGTCTCGTCACAGATCTGAGTCTCGTCGCTGTCATAGCAGATCTCAGTCTCCGCTGTCTCATATCCGTCCTCTAGTGGGAGAGTCGTATTCCCTGCGTAAAGCCTTCTAAGTTCGCTTAGAATGTTATCAGAGTCAAGGTCTCGATCGTCTGATCGTTCAAGGTGGAGTCCTTCCGCCAGACAGCACAGCTCCTCAGGGAGTAAGTTATCGAAGGCAGCTTTGAGGGCGGTTTGTACTCTTGCGAATGATGACATAAGTTGTTATCACTATTAAACCTTCTTGCACTTTTCAATTCCACCTAAGATAAATGGACGTCCTCAACAAACTTGAAGAAATCTCTCAACAGCTCGTTAGCATGAACAATCGTCTGGAGCGGTTGGAAGGTCATACCGAAGAGATCCACAGTCTCGTTCCATTCGGGCGATGGTTCGAGTCATTCAGCACGGGGCTATCACAAAAGTTGTCATGGTATGGAGCTCCTCCTACCGCAATAGAATTGCCTATGGAAATTTGAGTAAGCCTTCTGGACATATGTCCAGAAGGCTTTACTAGTTAATACTTATTCCCAGCAGATCTTTGTGATATTGTTCTTCTTTGCGAGCTTGGCGATGGAAGCTCTTGTCCAATCTTTTCCACGAAGTTGATATCCCTCAGCGTTGAGCGTATCAGCCACTGAAGTCTGGTCCTTCATGGTTTTTTCTGTTCTTTTGCGGGGAGCACAGCTCCACTTTTCGCTAATGCTTCTTACCTTAGCCACCGCCCGCTGAAGCTCATCATCTGGGACCAGGAGTTGACGCCCACTCCCATCATCGGCCCTCTTGTACCTCTTCCCGTAAGGAAGACCACCGACATGTTCGTCTCCCCGATCCCTTCGTCGTTTCATCGACACAGTCATCTTCTGACTCAGGATGGCTGCCTCCTTGTGCGCGTCGAGCACAGCTTGGATGAAGGCCAAGCGCTTGTTGCGGTAGTCAAGAAGTACACTGGCCGACTCATCCTCATCTTCGGGACCAGCTCCATCGATCATGGTGGTTTGATCGAGGACTGCTCCGATTACTACATCACGACCGTTCAAGTCCTCCAACCAAGCCAGGAACTTGATGATGTTTCTTGAGAGGCGGTCAACGCGGTAGACGTAAATCGCATCTCCCGCATTTGCAGCCTCACCGATCGCTACGAGTTGGGACGGAATTGACTTGTAGGCAGACCGGGCAATCTTCACTGTTTTGGTTCGGTAGTACATACCGTCAGGTATAACCTCCCTGATTGAAGCTTCCTGACCGTCCATCGAGAGATTTGTAGAAGCTGCCTGTTCTTGTGTGCTGACACGACAGACAATGTAGGCGGTGCTCAGTTTCATCTCAGCAAGGTATTGGGAGATGAGCCACTCACACAAGCAATCTTCATCATTGACCCACTCAGGCTTTCCCATCGTAAAGCTAAGCTTAAACTGGAGTTTACCTTTATGTTGGCGATGATCCATGATCGCTTTGACTTCACAAAGAGTCTCAAAGCGGTCAGGTACTACAGCCTTTTTCTGCTTCTTCCTGATTGAATGTTCCTCCATGAGTCTACGGACATGCTCCACCATCTCGTCGGGTACCTGCATTATTGTGTTTCGTGTTGAACTGGACATGGTTCTGATTATGCCTGGTAAAGTGGTCCTAATGATCAATTTTCTTTCGTAGTGAATTAATCTCTTGGGACCTTTTATAAAGAATGAATAAGCAAACCATGATAACAATGGTGATTGGACTTATCGCTGTCATCGCGCTGGGACTTGGTGGTTACGCTCTGTACAAGGAAGAGAAATATATGCCCACGAACGCGGCTCCCATGCACAAGATGCGCCCTGGTCACATGCCCCCAGGAAAACATCCAATGGGAGGTAGCCTCGACGGACCACACCGTTGTGCCAAGTGGTGTGCGGGCAATGCTTGTGAGGGTAAAGGACCTAAGTGTCAGGAGCAATGTATGAACTCATGTATGGGGTATGGTAGTCAAGGAACATCAACATGAAACCAACCTTTTCCGTGTCATTAAATAAAGGATGAAGAACTTACTTAAGATGGTCATAACAGTGGCAACTGCTGTGGTAATAATGATGGACGTTTCTAACAAGATCCCCCGACATGTTTTCCGGTCCCTCTGGATTAACTCATGCCTTTGTTTTGCCGGATGGGAGGCTTTGATGTCTCTGGGAGCGTTTGGTAGCTGGTCCGCTCAGGAACGAAGCCACTCTATCAAAAACGACATGTGCAATGCAGTGGTGATGAGTGCTGGAGACGGCCTAATCGGGGCAGTACAGGTCATCGCAGTATTGAAGTGGGTTGGACCCCAGGCCTTCAAGAAGTGGGACTGGAAGGCTCTTGCTATCATGCTTGCAATTGGTGTAGGGCAGAACATCGTCGTCGGTGCTATACTCGACGAGCAGATTGCCAAAGGAAAGATATCTCTGGCTCCGATGATCCCAATCCCTGGACCAAACTGGCTCATGAATCAAGAACCATGGATCATTCAACCCTTCTTGTTCTACGCTATCCTAATCCGCTTCAACAAAGCCATATTTGCTTAGCAGCAATTTGCGAGAAGACAGATAATTGTCTGTCTTCTAGCAGCCTGATAGGTCTATAAGATAACTGAATGAGAGTAAACATGGACGTACTCGGTGACGATATCCTCGATCTGTGCTTGACAACAGCCGGTTTCGATTTGGCTGTCCTGTTGGCGCACGTATGCAAGATGTGGGAGCAGGCCCGTTTGGACCAGTCCGCTCCAGACTCAGAAGGTCTTTTTAGTTATCTAATAGATAGATCTGTTAGATAAATGGATGGTTTCCTGATATCATGTATGGTCGCCATGGGTGCGCTTACATGTGTGACGTGTTGCTTTCCGTACAAACCAGCGGTGGTTAGAGTCACAGTTCGCGATCCTGTACCAATCTATTCTAACCATCTTCCAACGTATGAACCTCCCCCCGAGTACGAGGCTACTTCTTCTTCTTCAACGCCTTGTGGATCCTCGCCACCATAGTATCATGTCCACGGATATCAAGAGGCATGATGATACCGGATGTATCTACACCGAGGATCTGTCCCATTTTCAAGAGGTCCGTCCGCGGTATACCCCCCTGTTCACCGACAATCTTGAGGACGCCAGCATCAACCTCCTTAAGTGCAAGCCACTTAAGAGCACCACATAAAACTTTCCGATCCTCGGCCCTAAAGCGATCACTAGTAACGCTTTTAAGATTGATGCCCAGCGTTGATGCGTAATCCTTGATCATCTGGGGCGTGTATCCTCCTTTCTTTGGCGGGAGGCCACACCTAGACCAATCCCACGTTGACCAATCCATCTTCTCGTTCACCTTCTGCTCGAGCCGATTCGTCAGCTCCTTGTGGAGGTAATCACCTTGACCACTGTCCGGAAAGTCAATCATCCCGTTTCGCACCGTCTCGAGATCAGTTACTCTTACGTGCTTCTCAAGGTGAACGCGGTCTATCCCACTACGACGACGAGCCTCTTTTTCCCACACCGCCGGGTCAAGACCGACCTCCCCGATGACTGTCATCAGGTCGTTCCAACTGAGGTGAGCCAACCCTGGTCCGTATTCGTTGAGCAGCTTCCACTTCAGGGCGGCGCAATAAACAAACCTGGTGTTCTTCCGCGGTGGGTCCTTCAGACCTGCCAGCTTCGCAAAATCTCGGATCTGAGCCATCGTGTACCCGCCGGCCGTAGTAGGAGCATCACATTTGATCCAGTCCCATGTCTCCGGAGTAAGCTTCTTTTGATCTTGACGCTCCTTAACCTTGTCATCGCGGAGTTCTGTAGTGGTCATGAACTGGTAGTCCCAGGACGCGTCATCGCAGGACTTAGCATTCTCTATTGTGAGAGGCTGAATGCGACTTAGGAACTCGTTCAAGAGGAACTGTTTATCCTGTGAAAGGTAGTGGATATGAGTGTCAATAGAGGGTGGTATCGGTTTTGTCTCTCCCTTAGCGGTCTGCCACTCAGTTGCTACATAGAAGTTGAGGTAACGAAATAAGCCATCTTTGAAGTTCTTCGCCGCTTCCACAACAGCGGTGATCTTTGGGTCTCGGCGGTTAACAACTTTCTCCGCTATTTCAGTTGTACGCTCTCGAGAGGCTATGATACAGGCGCGTACTGCATAGTGGACAAAGTTGACATCCCTTCCTGCCTCTGCCTCACCCTTGATTCTTCTGAACAAACTAAGCTCGTCCTGACTGAGGGATCCATACAGGATGCCACCGGAAAGGGAGCGTGCACCCACGAGTTTCTTTTCATACGCGTCGAGCCATCCCATAAACTTCTTCTGAAACTTCTTCTGGTTAGCACCCTCCAACCTGTAGATAGCATCTTCCCTAACATCATCTTCAAGAGTTTTTCTAACCTTGTAAATAGCATCATCATTCGCTTTTATTATCATGTTAGCTGCGTTAATATAACACTCCAGATCGTCGATCAAATAATCACTAGTGGGATTGGGACAGAAACTTTTGATCAGCGGAACATATTGCATGTAGCTCTCGTAGTGCTGATTGGCGACTGTGATGACCCGCTTATGCCACTGGTTATATGTCTCCTTCATGGCTTTCTTGTCGGCCGCTATGGTAGCATCATAGTACTTAATCTCTTCTTCGGTTGGGTCATCAATATCAGCGTAGCGTTCTTCCGAGTCAGCGAGAGTCGCCTTAAGTCCTGCAACATAGAGATTATAGTCGTGCCGTGTAAATGCTGGTTTCGTTAGGAGTTCATCTTCCTTTTCCCGTCCGAACTCAAGTTTAGTTTCTGGAGGCGGCTTTGTGATATAGAGCTTGTAAACGTTTACCAGTCTATCTTTTGGGTCGACGATGTGTGAATGAGAGTTGTATCTGACCGCGCGCCCTGTGATCTGCTGGATCTTGGATTCGTTCCAAGCTGGCTCGGTGATGATCACGTTCTTGGTCCCCTTGAGATCAAGACCTTCCCCTCCGGCACTACTGACCACAAGCACATTCACTACCCCGGAGTTGTAGGCGTTTACGGCCTCTGTCCGTGCTTCTCGACTCATGTCCCCCGTGATGTGCTCGTACGGTATCCCATCGTCTTCCAGGAGAACCATCAGAGGACGCAAAGTTGACCGAACGAACTCAGAGTATATTAAGGTTCTTTCACCCTCTTGCACCTTGGCCATAATCCAATCCACTTTGGAAAGCTGAGGTGATGACATCTGGTTCACAGCTTGTCGCAGGGCTGAGAAAAAAGCCTCGCCTCCTTCCCGCTGTTCACCTTCTTTCCTCCAGATGCCCAGGTACCTCTCTTCGGTCTTCATGTATGCGTCGTAGTAGGCCTTGTCCATTATCAGCTTAACTTCATTCGTAGAGACTGTTGGGTAGTTTGATAAGTCCGTTGGTCTGAAGTAACTTATCTTACACTTGAAAAATGGAATGAACTGCCTCTGACTAGCGATAATCCCTTTGAATTCTGCTCGCGATGGTGGGTCTTTGCCATAAATCATTGCCATGAGGTTAGCGATGTCGTACGGATCGTTTACAACAGGCGTCGCTGTCAACAGAAGAACTTTGAATGCGCTCTTTGAGCAATCTATCAGGGCTTTGGCTTGGGTGCCCCTTTCCGTTCTTAGATTGTGGGCTTCGTCCACAATGAGCATTGTATTCTTACAACTTCCCTTCTTGTGGGATCGAGCAAACTCTGTCGTCGTCATGATCTTCACCCTCTTCATCATCTTTTTGCTCATTCCATAGGTGTCCATTTCCTTCCTAAAGTTGTCCGTTAACGATTTTGGAGTTACGACTACGACTTTGGAGTCTGGATACTCCTCAAGCACGCATGATGCCGCTGTCACCGCTGTCAACGTCTTACCACTTCCTGTCGAATGCACAACGAGGAGCCCTCTTTGGCCTAAAATAGTTTCTGTTGTCAGTATCTGATGCGGGTTAAGTTTAACGCCGCTCTGCTCGATACACGATTTGACCATGTTTATATATATACGTGAAGAAGATAAATGATGGGTCACGCGGAACGTTTTTGAGACCTCAGTCAATTTGACTGAGGTCTTCATGATTACTTTGTGAACATGAACTTTCTGGACGTGCCACGGTTAAGACACGATTCTAAGCACATGTCAAGGGCTTTAGCCCCACCTCGTGGGTTATTAAGATCGGACATTCCCATCATCCCCATCCGTTTCTGGTACAACTTAGCAAGTCGAATGCCTCTCGCAGTCCAATAGTGCTTCATCATACCACGAGCGGCCAACGGACTGACTGCTTTCTCGATAACATATTGTTGCATCTTCATTACCGACCAGGAACCTATGTCCTTCATACCTCCGCGCAGTCTACTCCTACTCCTCCTAACCCTACTTCTACTCCTCCTAACCCTACTCCTCCTACTTCTACTCCTCCTAACCCTACTCTTCCTCCTACTCCTGACTCGACTCTTACTCCTTCTCATTTGTTATATATCGGGATCAAACGAATTTTTACAATTGAATTTTTACAATTGAATCTTCAACACAAGAAATAGCAAAATGCTCAAAACTCTACTTACTGGCTTGCTCTTTACCTCATGCTGTGCGATGAGCTGGCTTCACCTATCTGACATCCACGTAGACATGCGATACAAGGACAATGCTCCGAATAAATGTGTTGTCTGGTCCAAACTGGGCACGATGTGCTGCAGAGATAATGATATAGCGATCGGTGGTTCCGAGCCATGCTCCAAGTATGGTGATCTGTCAAACGATGTTCCACCTCTACTCGTGACTTCCGTCTTAGGGTGGGTCGGGGACAACTTATACTTTGACTTCATCATTAATACCGGAGATGACGGAAGTCACAAGGACGTAAATCAGGTCTTTTCCAACGATAATGCCGACTCCATTCACTTCATAACTGACGCTCTGGACTCACACTTTCCATCGAAGCCATCATACCGGGTGATGGGTAATCACGACAGCTACTGGAATGTTGACCAGACCTTCCCCGGCTATAGCCGGTTCGTGGCCGATGTCACAAATCCTTGGAAAAAGTGGATCAATGATAGCAACATGGGATCATATGGGTACTACTCGCATGATCTAGACGGTAGAACGAAGCTCGTTGTAATGAACAGTCTTTTCTATGACGCACATAACCTGTTCCAGATTAATGACGTCTCTTATGACAAAGCGACAGGGAACCAGATTGCCTGGCTGGAAAACGAACTTAACACAAGCAAGGACGTGCTATTTCTCAATCATATCCCAATGACCAGTGGTGAGAGCAATGAATATATGAAGTCCGCCCTCTCCAATCTAACACATCGTTACAGCAACACGATTACTGCGACTCTCAATGGCCACAGCCATCGGAGTAGGTTTGAATTGTACAAAGTCGGCGGCATCTATGTAAGCTTCGCGCTAATCAATCCCAGCATCTATACCGATGGTCATTACCCAATGTTCAGGAAGTACACCTACGAAGAGGGTGTACTTGACTTTGAAGAATATGTTTGTAACATCTCAGCAGCAGTAGAAACGAATAACTTTACTTGTACGAAGGAGTACAGCTTTCTAGAGGAATACTCCCTCACTAACATCGATCTACCGAACCTTGTGAACCTATACGAGCGGATGCAAACAAACGGGACGCTCTTGGATATGTACATCACCCACTACAGCCCTCCAGAACTAGATATGACGATCGACTATTTGGGCGAGATCGTTAACTAGACTAATAATGGCCCTCTATAGAGGGCCATTCTTATTCTCATAGTCTTTCATTGCTTCTCTTGCCACATGCACGTCTGATCTTGCCATAGCAAGATGGTTACGTGAATAGTTGTATTTGTTTAGGAATGGCACTGCCTCCGCGTAAGCAGCATCGGACTGCTTACGTACAGTTTCTTCTTTGAGTACAGCCGCTTCATACGCATGCCTCAGTGACTCCTTATCGCCTGTGGGTTTTTTCGCTATCTCGCATTCTACTTTCTGTTCTCTGCTGTGACTCACCTGACTTAACTGTTTTACCATTTTGCCCATATTCTGATGAAACCAGGTTGCCACTCGCACTAAATCAATTTCATTGCTTTGGTCTAGTGGTCATATATGCTCTTTGGCGAACTGGGGTATCCCGTCTTGCTGCGCCCTGGGGGCGCATCGCAGCTCCGTAATACACAGGCCTGGGTCTAGGCTTCCTGAGTACAGCAAGTCGTTCGCAAGTTTCGGGATTAACTGCAACGGTCGCATAGAGAGGTATACAAGACTTCGCACCCTTCTTCCAGTTCCCTGTCAGCTCTGTTACCGTCTCCGATCCCTCCACAGACTGAAGGAATGCTGTAGTCATAACACTGTGATGTGCACCGACCACTACGATCATCTCGTTTGCCGGACCGGGGGTGAGTGCCTCCCTAACCGTGAAGTAGTCCATAACAAGGGCCCAGGCGTCTCTGAGAGGATTGGAGACCTCCATGAAGACCCATTCTTCGTCAAGGGTCTTGTTCATGTACCGCACCTTGTACTCCTCGACACCGGGCTGAGCAATTTCAAATTGCTCTTGGATTGCTTTTTCCATCTCGTCTAGGGTAGCTTGTGCTGGAGGTAGGAGATCCGGTAAGTTTTGAGTTTCCCCTACGAATGTCTTTAGGCATGTAAGGCGGTACATGAGTGCATCGACCTGTTCCGGTGCAAGGTATGCTTGTCTGAAAAAGTCAAAGAGGTTACAGTTAGTTACAAGTGTGATAAGTCGAGCGTCTTTACAGATAACCTTCCGCCAGTCAACGTATTTCATCCTATTCTGTAGACCTGCCCTTGTAACCTGTAGTGGTATCTCGCGAAGGGTCGCAGACCCTTCTTCATGACTGATGCTATCTATTGATGCATTGGGACATTGCTCGACAAGCACGACAGATTCTGGATTGGTTTGGAGAGTGTTCATGACGTAATCCGTGATAGAAAACTCTCCTGGTGAGGTTCGTTGTGATAGATCATCGTCGATATATTCTTGACCTCTGATATGTCTTTCTCCCAGCAAAGTAATCAGACGGGGGTGATCAGGTTCTGGGAACACGATCATTTGGGTTAGATCTAGCACATCACAGAGAACAACGTCTGTCTGACAGAAAACGACTGGTTGGGTAGCTGACATTTATTATGAGTAGATAAAAGATGTCCGACCTCCGCAATTATGTATCATCACAACGTCAAACTGTCGTTGAAGATAACTACCGAAAAAATCATGAAGAGATGACTATGGAACGGGTTCTCAGTCTGCGAAAGAAATGGCTTCCATGTAGGAAGGGTTTATACTCAATCAAAAATGTTATCGACATGCTTGACCATCTTGTCGACGACTCTGATCCAGACGTGGATATTCAAAACAATGTCCACGACTTCCAGACAGCCGAAAGAGCTCGAAAAGCTTTTCCGGGCGAAAAGTATGACTGGCTGCACTTAGTAGGTCTTATACATGACTTAGGCAAGGTTATGTCTCTATGGGGAGAACCACAACATTTGGTTGTTGGAGATACCTACGTTGTAGGATGTAAGCACCCCAGCGAAATAGTGTTTCATGAATACTTCTCTACCAATCCTGATACCGATAATCCCGCTTACAATACTTCAGAGGGCATGTATGAGAAGGGATGTGGTATGAGCAACGTGTTGTGCAGTTGGAGCCATGACGAGTACATGTACTGGGTGCTCAAGGAGGCTGGTTGTACACTCCCACCATGGGGGTTAAACATTATCAGATTCCATTCTTGTTACGCTTGGCACAGTAGAGATGCTTATAAAAATTTGACCAACGAGTTCGACCGAGACGTGACATTACCGTGGCTCAAAACGTTTAATAAATTCGATCTCTATTCGAAGACAGATCCCATACCTGATTGCGAAAAGCTATGGAATGAATACTACTCTGGGCTATGTGATAAATTCAATATCGGAGGGCTGCTGATGTGGTGACCGACTTAGACATGTTTGTACTGCGTTGGGACAGCGGACGGAAACCTCTCAGCAATAATAGTCTTAGTTAATGGCTCGGTGCACGACGGTCTATCGACCGCAACAGGTGCAGCACCCGTCAGTTTAGCAAGTACCTCCTTTGGAGTCATTGCAAAGAAGTAGCTGTGACCACCAGCGAGATCCACGTGACAGCAGCCCGTCGCCCAATTGCCCTCCCGTATGCCTGAGACATTATGAACATTCACAAACCTCTGTTCAATAAGCACAAAGCCTTGTTTCATGAAACGCATTTTGTCTGATTTCTAACTACTGAGCGCTTGAAATCAATTATATGCTTAAGATTTCCATATCATCACTAAAGATGTCTGGAGAGTTTCTAGCAGCTTATGTTGCAGCCGTAAAGGCAAATGATCGCATGTACAGGCATGGTGAGTCATTGAACGGATTTAAGATAACCAAGGTTGTAATCAAAGACTATAAAACATTTAAGAAGTATCAAGAGGAGTGGTGTCATAGGGTAGTCATGCCCCGTGCAGAATTCGTCGCAAAGTTTCGTGATCAAGCCTGTCCTGAATGGAGTAAGAAAGATGAGTTTGGAGAGCTGTATGGAGGACAGTACTGGTGCACACCGGATGGGTCCGATCCGAGCCCCGATGCTGGAGAAAAGACAAAGGACCGTAATATCTCGCTTGCGGCTGATCTTCCCTTTTCCAACCACTTCAAACTTTGGTTTGCTCATGAAGTGTTATGTCCATGCAAGACCGAGTCTGTGCAGGTGCTCAATGCCTTCTGCGCATTCATGGCTGATGTGCTAAGTCGAATGCCGTCTACTGATGATGAGTAACTTATCCACAATGGCGTGCTAATTCTTTGATTCTATTTGCGAATGGTCTAACTATCCTTACAGCCACTTCCGCTACGTGATGGTACATGTCCCAGGGGATATCTCCTGAGACAGCAGTCTCGCGTTCGGTCATACAGTCGATCACCCATACTTGGAAAAACCCCTTACCAACGTCACGCATGTACGTGGCATACCTAGTTCGACCAGCCTTTTTCCGGTCTTTAGCATTGTCACTGTTATACTTTTTACAGTGCGCGGTGGCGGAGGATGACCCGGTTCTTGATGTCTTGACATCCAGGTCAACGTCGCAATCGACGCAGTACAGATCCCCTCGATACTGAAGGTGCTCCCCGCGCATCTCACCGCCGCACTCTGGACATGTGATTTCCGCCCCGACGATGGTCTCCAATGCTGTCGCTTGCGCAAAGGTCTTATTGATCCCTAGATCCTTCTTGAACTTGCGACCGCTCTGGATAATCTCATAATACATTTCATGGAGAAGACCAAGAGCCGTTTCCGGCCCAAGCTCCCCAATGGGGTCTCTGCTGTTCTTCACGATCATGCTAGTGATATCTTTTACGTCTTCGGCGTAAGAGCGCAGGATGAGGCCATCTCTACACATGGCACGTTTTTTGTTACTCTTAGCATCAGTATTGAAGTTGACGTTAAGGAGTTCCTCACATGACAGCCCTTGTTCCGAGAGAAAGTAGGCTGTATCTACCATGTCCTTATTATAGTCCTGTCTACGACGTCGGAAGAAGTCCAGATAACAGGTAAACGCAGCTGGTGGACGTCTCTTAGGAGCCCCTCCTCGTAATCTAGATCTTCTGCGAGTCCTAGACTTGGATCTTGACCTGGATCTCCTACGAGTCCTAGACCTGGATCTTGACCTGGATCTCCTACGAGTCCTAGACTTGGATCGACGCCTAACTCTAGACCTGGATCTCCTGCGAGTCCTGGATTTACTACGTCGTTTCATTTTATATTGGTGGAGTTAATTATCTGGTTTACTTTCCGCAGGGTTAATCCAATAACTCCGCCGATAGCGCTGGATAGAGTAACACCTAATACCAGCAGTCTCTTCATTTCGTTATAAACAACATTAACAAAGCCCTTACCGATTGCTCGGTAAGGGCTTTTTCTATACTTCATCACACCAATTCCCAACTACAGAGATATGGATTTCTGTCTTACCATCTGCGATCGCTGCTTCCACCGCAGCTATCGCTGCATCCTTCGATACCCACAAACGATGAGTTGGTGCATCTAGCATGGGAGGGGGAGATGGTGGGAGGGGAGGGGGAGGAGGGGGAGGAGGAGGGGGTGATGACGGTGGGTGAGGTCTAGCCATGTCGGACCACTGAGTGGCGTTCTTCGGGCGTTGTAGAATTGCGTATGTGGGGACGGGCTTTTGTGTGACCAACTCATCCTTTCCATGCGCGTATGTACACTCGGAACCCTTCCAGCATTTCTGTCCATTTTCATAAGCCCTACACATCTTGGTCTTCTCAAGGCCTGATTTGCCTCTACGATTTTGTCGCACCATGTTCTCTCTTTATACACAATTAGTAGACTTAAAAATCAATTTCACTACTCAATAAATGACAAGTTGGTTACAGGGCCTCGCCCACTATAGTTTCTCTTTGTTCCAGGATATAACAGCTAAGTACTCTTTACCCGAGCTGTCGGAGATTAGAGATGAAGTCGATGAGTTAGTGCAAGACGACCGTCCTCCCATGCTTGGTAAAGAGAAGTATAACTTCGTTGTCGAACTTATGAAAAAGGAAAACCTATCGCGATTTTGTGAAAGTGGGGATCCAACCACCCTCTTTTATATCAGTGACTGGGCGAAGGACGCTCTACTCAAAGTAGCTCCATTGTCTCTAGCCGTTCATGGGAAGCTCAAGGATGAATTCGCTGAAAAGGCTCTGTACGTGCTGGACATTCTGAGCGAGACTCAACCACTGGACTTTCCATGCGCCAAGTTCGAACCACTTCAATGGGTCGGATCGAGTTGTTATGTTGACTCTGACTTGATGGCACTGTTGGCAGTCCCGAACCTCTTCGTCACAGAAACCATTCTAAATGCCGATTTAGTTTCAGAGCCTCCTGGAAGACCTGGCTATGCATGCGCCAAGAAACCCGCGGTTGGGGAGAAGGCTGACCCGGCCGTAGATCTAATCAACCGTAAGAAGGTGCAGTCTAGCCTCAATGAGATTACCAAGTCGCTTAGGGGAACAGGGACTGTCCCAAACTGTACGAGCCTCCGCAAGATCCTTGCAGCATGCCCGCATCCAGAGGAATTCCATCTCACCGGGTCTAGGGACGCTGGCGAGTACCTCGGTTATATCCTTTCCATGTTTCCTGCAACGCAACAAGCTGTAACTACCACCACTACATCTGTGAGTAAAGATGGCGGTGTAACGTGGAAAGTAATATCTAGTGACGTACGGCATGATAGTGTTGTCTGGGATGTACTTCCAGCAACGTTAAAAGCTATTCCATCGGATAAGTCCCTCACTATCGGGGCTCTCCTTGAAGACATCGATGTCGAGGACATGACAAATGGGTCACTGAAGGAGACAAATACGACACTCAATACAACTCCTTTCCTCGTTCTACATGCTAATCGTGCAGACCCGACTCTGGAGGAGGATGATGAGAACTTCATGATTGCAACCAAGATATTACCGACTGAGCACATCACCTTCCTTGACGGATCTCGTCTGGCATTCTCCGGAGTCGTAATGTGGAAAGATTATCACTATACGGCGTACATCCGTTGCGGAACTGGCTGGTACTACTATGACGATGGAATGGGACTCGAGAGGCCCATCTCATATATGGATATGATCACGTACATTGCCAATGACCGTCCTGGTATAACGACAAATGGAACTCTCTATTTCTATGCGCGAACCTCCCCCATCGACATCCCAGTTGTAAAGGAATGAGAACCTCTCGTATCGAAATTTGGCTAAGAGTTCGTCCATAGTCTATCTCACTAGAGAGTGCGGAGGTCTGACTTTTATTTCTTGTCAAGGACTAAATGAGCGTAAAAAAGATGCTTTATACACGCAGCTCCAGAAGGAAGAGGCGCAGCTCCAGAAGGAGGAGACGCAGCTCTAGAAGGAAGAGGCGCAGCTCTAAGAAGAGACGCAGCTCTAGAAGGAAGAGACGCAGCTCTAGGAAGAGGAGACGCAGCTCTAGGAAGAGGAGACGTAGGTCCCGATCCAAAAAGCGCAGGTCAAGGAAGAAGAGCTCTCGTCGACGTTCAAGAAAGTCCGGACAGACATTACGCCCACTCACCGCGATTAAGGTGGTTACTATCAATGCATTCTTGCAAGCTGAGCTAGAACCGTTCTACAATCAGCTCATGAGGCAGCTACAGGGAGTTGATGTTGTATGTATTCAAGAAGCTCCTCCTGATTGGGCCATTAAGGATAGTATCCTCAATGAATACTATAAGGTGGCATGTGAATCTCAGATAAAAGATAGGGGCAATGAGCGAATGACCACACTCCTCTTGAGGACCTCTCCCTGGAAGTTCACAGACTGTACTGAGTTCCGGACAGAGCTGTGTGGTACGCCACGAGTGTCCCAACTTGTCACATTCACACGTGGAGTTATCAAGATTCGAATCGGGAACCTGCATCTGTGTGGAGGAAAGTACGACGAAGAGACTATTTGGGAATCAAGTGTAAAAGAGTTGAAGACAATCAAGCAAGAGACAGTAACGCAGTTGTCGGACGCTGACATCATCCTTGGAGACTTCAACAGCGTCCGAAACCCTCTTGCAAAGTCCGGATACGTGGAGTACATGAAGGATTTGGGTTGGAATAATGCAAAGATTGTCGCCTGGAACATGAGCCCGTTTCAGAAGTTGACTAGTATGGGATACAAACGTGTAAACTACAACGAACCCACGTCAACTTTTGGGGAGACTCCCGATTCAATCTGGTATAAGGGTATGCGACCACTCTCTATCACGGGCATCGACATGGGGGCTCAGGACATGATAGCCTCCGATCACAATGGGATCTGCGTGGAGTTCAGACTAAACTGACAGGGGAGTGATCGACAGTTAAAAAGCCCGCATATGCGGGCTTTTGTTTATTACTTGAATGTCGCCACCTGCGAGATCCACGAGTCACGTTCTTCAGCGTCCATTGCGCCGAACTCCTCCTTCATAGTTGCTGTGAGTTTTCCAGCCTTAAGTGTCGGGAGCTCCTTCTTGAGAATTGGTCGACGTTCGGCCATGTAGATCTTGAGTGCTTCTCCAGCAATCTCTTCAGCATCCTTTTGTTCTCTCTCATCCTCACCCTCATCCGCATCCTCATCCTCATCCTCACCCTCACCCGCATCCTCATCCTCATCCTCACCCTCATCCTCACCCGCATCCTTAGAGAGGATAGCTCGGATCATATCAGGTTTCTTCCCAGCATCGATCCCCATGAACTTCGCTACCTTTAGCACAGCCCCACGCGACATGGCTTCCAAAGATTCCTGCGTATGTCCAATCTCCTCAATCTCCTCAATCTCCTCAATCTCCTCGCCGACTCTATCGAGTATTGCTTGGGCAAGCTTAGACTTGGGTCCAGTGGCCTTGATGTCCAAGTCTTTGGCAATTTCAGCGAGTTCGGGTCGGGTGAGCTTCATCAAGGTTACCAGAGAATGCTCGGTAAGGGGAACAGCCACCTTTTTGGGCTCTGGTGCCTTTGCCTTTGCGGGGGACACAGTCCCATTCGCCTCCTTGGCTTGTTTGGTAAATGGAACCTTCTCATCCGCTGATAACTTCTTCCAGCCAGCACTACACATCTTATCAAGATCGCCAGCGCTAGCGTCCGGATTCTCCTCCTTGAAGCTGGGAAGCATCTCCTCTTTGTAGAACGACTGACCCGTTCTCTTGACAGCAGTCTTCTTTGCCTTCGGTTTATCTTCATCACCGCTGTCGGAGTCAGGGTTGTAGTCAGGATGATCTTTCATGTACTGAGCGATCTCCTTCGCAGCTCGTTTCTTGTCAGCTTCGACCATCGGTCCGTTGTACTCAGCCTGTTTATCGGGATCTAGCTTCTTCCACATTTCTCCAAGCAGCGTACCGACTTGAGCAGCCTTCGCTTTCATCTCCGGCCGTTCTTTGTAGATCTGAGGCCTCATGTCCATCCCGAAGAGGATGTAACCAGATCGGGGTTTCTTTGGGAAGTCCTTAGGAAGTTTCTTCTTGACCGACGTCTTCACCTTCGCAAGGATCTTGTTGAAGGACTTGGCTTGTTTGTCTGAATTCCAAGAGTCGATAACTTCCCCCACGGCGGTCACTACAACTGCAGAACGCTCGCCAGATTCTAATTCTTCAAGGATTTCCCCAGCGTCTTCCTCACTGTCAACAAGGTACTGGAGGATTGCCTTAATTGGGAGTACAGCAGCATGGGTTAGGAAGCCCTCAACATGGGCTTTGATGTTTTTCGCGACGGTGGTGTTGCTCATGTTTCTGGCATCCCCTAGTAGAGTTGGGGAACTTTTCAATTTGCGTGTTTCTACGTACGACAAACCTTGATCACACGTGTGATCAAGGTTTCTGTGTGTGAGCGGTTGACTACAAGAGGAACTCGAGAGACACCGGATCGTGGTCTGAGAGTAACTCTGTTGGGATGAGTCCTGCCGCGAAGCGCAACTGTCTGTTGAAGATGATGTAGTCTAAACCCTTTTGCTTCTTGTATGATCGCCCAAAATGAGGAATGATAAACTTTGTACCAAGGGCTTTCTTTACCTTACCAGATTTCTCATTGAAGTCTCCGGCCACAACGGTGAGCTTTGATGCGCTTTCACCCCCGATGACCCCAAGCACATTCTTATTCTTCACGGTGAACTGCGGTTTCAAATGACAGTTGATGATTCGAATCACGCCATTACTCACAGAGAAATACCCGTTCGCTCCCGTGGGTATCGTTCCCGGGCCATCGTGTGAACACTTTAAGAAGCGCGGAGTTAACGTGATGAGGTACTCATCATTCCCTATCTTCTGCGAAAGAAGGTCATGTGTCGATTTAAAGCCAGAGTTCAACATTGCGAGTAGCTCCGCACTACATTCCTGCAGCGAGATTATTGTCTCTTTTGTGACATGCTGTTTCAGCACATCGACTATACAGCCTAGCCGTGCTGCGTCGTCCGAGTAGGCCCGTAGGATCCTGGAATTCGGATTAAATTCTCTCTCGTGGGCCTGATGTAGGACATTCCAAGAAAGTATCTTCATTTTCTATTCCAGTGAAACTATCCAATATCTGTCAATTTAAGAGAATTGAATATTCCCTATATCTTTACTCCATGTTATGAGAACATGGACAACCTCCCCAGAACCTTCACCAAGAAAATGAATGCACTACCGATTGAGCTTTTCAAGAAGATCCACCTAATGACCATGCGTAGAGTGAAGTTTGTAGATATGGACAGCCGTATGATGAGCCAAATAAAACCCGAAAGCCCTTAGCTATATAGCTAAGGGCTTTTCTATATTGCTTTCAAATCATCTTCACACAAATAAATGAATGAGGAACGATCTAGCACTGACAGACGACAACAGAAGAAATACTGTCCAGGCACATGCTGTGTCCCCACTACGGACGCTGGAAGTCAGTACACAAAGTGCCCTACGGGACAACACGAAGGGTACAAGCCATGGCCATACCTCGCACAGCATCCTCCACCGCATCGTCCCCCTGAGTGCGCACTCACGTGCGATCAAAAGGCGGGCGTCTACTAGTCAAACTTCGCATGTCCGATGATATCCAACCACTTATTTTCGGCGGTGAAGTTCTTACCATGTACCACAAGATACACATCCTTGTCAGCGAGATGTGCATCTGCGTCGCAGTCGACGTGACCGTATGGAATGGTTACATCAATAGTTGTACTGGCGAGGCTGTCGATGTCCGGCGTGCCCGGTGGAGCAATGAGGTTGCATGGTGCATCCTTACAACAGGGCGTGTTGGTATTGTTCGCGATATGATGTGGTTCATCCTGCCACTCTGGAGTTGTGCCGAGCCACGCAATGATAGGTCCGATCGTGCCATTCATCTCTCTATGGATATGAACGGCCGACACCATGCTAAGATTCCTCGCGAACGAAACTTGCGCTTTATACGTATTACCGTGCTTTGAGTAGGTCGCGGACGCATACGGCAGCTTAGCGCTCGCCGTGACCTTCATCCCTTCGCGCCTGACAAGAAAGTAGATAGCGCAAATCGTGATCCCAACAATCCCGATGATGATCAGAATCTTATCGGTCTTCATTCTTTATCCTAGGCAAAATGATAGAACGCAGCACACATGCATCTTCTGGATTTGACTCATCCGCCTTTTTCTTTGTCACGCTTCTCCTGGATCTGGCTTGCCAACAGCTCCACGTACTCGTCCTGTGTCATGTGTTTCGGACATATGTGCAGGCTAGGCGATATCTCAATATCTGTAAGAGCCTCAAATCTTGGTGTCGAGTCTAGCCTGCTGAAGCGGCCTGATTTTACCTGCACCACATACTGATCACTGAGTTGAAACGATATCTCTGCACAGTCTGAACTCATTCCAATTAGGTCAGCGACGAGGTGTATGTTTGTAACATGAGCCTCCTTAATTGGTTTCGTCTTGAATCTAAGCGCAACGTTACAATAATCTAAATCGCATGAGCCGTTATAGAAAGGTTCGTCAGGCTCAAACTTGACAGCGTTGTTGGACACGTCAGCCACGTACAATACTAGGTGATCACTGGTCAGCACGTACTCAGCGATTTCAATGTCTGGATCACTGAACTCGAAGGAGATCTCAAACCCTCGCACTTTGTGGCGGCTCATCTGATGCATGTATAACACCATTGGATAGTCCGGACAGTCGTTGTTCTTACACTTGGATATGTCCAGGTTGCAAATTCTCTCCAAGTCAAACAGATGTGGTTGATCGAGTAGACTTCCTGGGTAGCGCCTACTAACAACAAGCGTAGGGTCATTTTCGTGAAATATCGGAGTCGAACCTGGGTATTCACTAGTAATGTTATAGGGTAGCTCTTTCAACAACCCATTTGTAACAAACTTGTCCTCTTGACCATCCTTGATGACCCGAAGTCTGTCAGAAGGATGACTTACAACGTGATTGTTCTTGATCATATCCTCGATAAGGTACTCGACAACAGGAGTTGATAATGAGAGAGGTGTTTTAACACGGAACAACTCGCGCCCAGTAGTAGGAACTCCTACGTCATCGATGAGGTATCTAAGCATCTCCAAATTCCCCAAGGAAGCGCACGTTCCCAACACTGTAGGAGATCCGTGTTCCTTGTCATCCGGCTTAATCACCAAGACTGATGAGTCCCCCTTGATATGCCCGATCATCCCCTTCATGGTCGCCAGGTTAGAACTAGCTGCAGCATTAACGAAATCGTGTGCCGTATGGGGATGATCGGCGTGTATACGCTCAATAAGGTCAAGCCTGCCCACCCTGATGGCTTGGTCCTTCATACTCTGACTATTCTCCCCATACATCTCGTCCGAAACGATCTCGTCTATATCCCCAGCCTCAGCCTTGTTCATCCATGTCTCCTTTTGGATCTTCAACAGGATATACCTGAAATGGTCAGGGATCTCCCCACCCTCCTCCTGGATTGTCTCGACAATTTCCTTAGCATTCATTCGCGTGCGGTCACCGTGGTAGTTTACAATGTGTTTACACGGGTTTGAACAGAAACATCCTCTGGCCACGACTAGCCTATCACTCATGTAGATTGGACTATTGTCTGGGTCGTTAGCAAGCTTGTACGAGATCATTTGTCTAATATCGTTAATGGTTAGATATCAAATTCGTTTGCTAGGTTCGCTTAGACTAGTAACAGAGGGCTTGATCACTAGAACAATTTATATGGCTGACGAATCCTCACCGTTTACATTTAGTTTCTCTGCCTTTCGCGAGGTACGCGCGCCTCAAAGTCACACCCGCTTTGAGGATCTTTTCATGATCTTCTTGCGAAACCCAACCTCGCTCGATTGGGGGTTGCAAGGGTACCAATGCCATGGCTGGACCGCCCGCTCTGGCCTAGTGGATAGCCCCTCATTCTTCGGTGTGCGCGGTTTAGAGTCAAGAGTTTTGTAGTGAGTCATAAGTTGCATGATCTGACCACAAACGTAAAATATCAATTCGCTGAGCATGGATCAGTTCTAAAGCGTGCACAAAAAGTGAAAACAATGGACGTGCAAATCATGAAAACGTACTCCCGTAATGGGCTTTATCGTGCCGTGGACATCTTCAACCATCCGCTTGAGTACGCGGATCTCACAAGGATCCTCGGCTTCCGGTTTCTCACCCAGTGGTCACACAGAGAGCCTAACTATAAGCCTGTCCCTCAGAGAAACAAGATTATTGCTCAGATGAGCGAGATGGTTCAGCAACATTCGACGGAACACACATTAAAGTCTAACTCTTTGTTAATGGACCTTGTTGACATCCTTCTCGAATACGCTCCGATAGAAGGTAATGAACTCTTAGCGCAGCTTCGGGAGTGCGGAGGGGTCGCTAACGAGAACGGTCCGACTGAAAGCGGACCCGAGTGTACGATATACGGTGACTCACAGTCAGTGCACAATGAAACAATCTCCGCATCCGTAAAGAAGGCTGCCAAATATCTTGTTTGTAACTTTAAGCGGCCTGACAAAGGAATCAATGCTGAAAGGGATCCGCAGTTATATCAGGAAGCTATCCGTGAAGAATGGATTAATGCATACCCAGACAAGCAATGCATTCTCAACCCGGTATTCGATAGACTGTTTGCAGACAACGCTCATTTTGGTATGGGGTTCACAGTGGACACCGTCTTTTATCATGTATGTGGGTGGATTGAGACCCTTACTGACAAGGTAATCGCAAATACAGCCATGACCAGGATGTGCGAGGAGCTCATTGAAATGCAAGGGTACTGTTCAAGCGGTATGCTCTCTCATATCGTGAATGCCGTCCAGGGTCTGACGGACGAACCAGAGCTTCAGATCAAAATCTCTGACAAGGACCAGGTCAAGACAGTCCTGTATGCGCACCTTAACAAAGCAATCCAAGCGTGCGGAGATGAAGACGTCATCGAGGGTATAACAGATGGAGGAGAAAAGTTCCTCACTTTTATCCGTAAAGAGATTGATAATTACATAGATGAGTGGACTATGGAATACGGTGATGAGTTTTACAGAGAGATAGCAGAGGTTGCAAACCAGTACACGGGAGTCGAGCTCTTTGATATTAAAAGACATCAGGAAGAGTTTGAAAAATACATGAACCGTGGTAACTAAATGTAAAAACGCCTGAGGTAATACCTCAGGCGTTTATCTATTTAACCATTTCCTCCGTACACGTCGGGCCAGGTATCCTGGATCGCACTCATTCTCGTACGCCTCAATTTCTGCCCGGGTATTCATATATGCACACTGAGGACTTAGACCTCTCAACCTGTTCCTGATATAGTCGTACGCGTACACAAATACGAACCCAATGTAGTACAAGTCTTTATACTGCTCCATATGGATCTTCTCGTGTGTGAGAAGCACTAAGTTGGTGTCTGACTGCCCGTCGAGCAGAATGAACCCCGGGAGGGTTATTCCCACCATTTCTGTCCCTAGAGCCATGTTCATCCACTGTAGGAGCTTACTGTTCTCGATTACCGGCATGATCTGTCTATCCCCCTAGAAGTAGGCGGCGCCCATCAATTTAAAAACCGTGTTGGTGATAACAAAATGTCGTTCAATGCAAGGAGTATGGCAGCGGCAGAAGCAACTGCCCTCGCATACTTTACGATTAACGAAGAGACAACTGGCGACTTTCTTGATTTAGACGGAGTAGATGGGACGAAATGCGGCGTTTACCCACAAGGCGCGCACCAGCTCGGATACTACCCTGCCAGGTACGCAGACGACGGGACTGAGCTCATGACCTTTACTGACGCCAGGACCGGCGCACCTGAAGACTTTGAGATCATCGCTCGAGTTGGGTGCAGCCATGACAATAAACCCTTCGCTAGAATCATGCGGAACGTCAACACTGGTGTCTTCAATGTCGTCTTCCAACCTCTTGTTCTGGCCGGTTCCGAGGACGAATTCACGACCCAACTCTCCAACGTTGATGGGAAGATACAGAAGAGAAAGATAAAAGACCGTGACTTCAACCTATATAGTACAAAAACGTTACTGCATTGGTTCTTTTCCAATGACGACTCTGATGCTGCAAACGACGTGAGCTGTGACAAGACCGCTGCAAAGCTTGTCTGGGTCGTTCGTTCTCTGTTCGATCGAGAGCCGGTCAACCTTAGAGGCGACCAGAACGTCAGCGCAACGGACGTCCTCATTAAGCGAGGCGACTATCGAATGCTCCTCGATTGGAAGTACCCCACATGTGTAAACATGCAGGGTGGACCAGGAGCCAGCACCGGCGGTATGATGCAGTTCATCGATGAGGTTCTTCAGAACTACAACGCCGCCGGCGTCATATTCAGTGGATACAGCCTTGGGAGCGGTCTCGCAACAGCCGCGTCGCTCATCTATGCTGAGCGAAGACCCTCTTTTCCCATAGGCCTTGTCACATGCTGTGGTGAGGCGGCGACCAACACCGCTGGCGTCAACGTCATTTCTGGGTACCCTCTGACGACCCTCAACGTGGTAGTGAATGGAGACGACGTATCGGGTATAAGCGGTCCATGGGTGCAGCCCGGGCCAGTGCTCGGGGTAAACTTCTCCGGAAAGTCAGTCGGTACACAGAACAGACGACTCGCAATGCTACCAAGATACACGACCCCTAAGACTGAGGGACAATTTTACACTATTGTTATTGAGAGCGCCCTTGGTCCCAAGTCCAAGGCGGTAATGAGGGGAGTACTCCATGCTGCAGCTGCTGGAGGAACCGGGTATACCGTGGGCGGACCCGTAGGTCTAGTTGCTGCGGTGTTCGGCCTTGTTGCAGGTATTGTTGATAAACCAAGTATCGAGAAAAACTTCAAGAATCTGCATCTCGCTGCGGAGGATCTTGTCCCGTTGATACTGTTCGAGAAGATGATGAACCGTATCCGTGGTGATGACTCAGATTTCCAGCGTCAGAAGGACGCCCTTGCGCGCTATGGAATTGTTCTTAGTACTCCTCTTGACAACTCCGCATATTGTGAGTGGTACGACAACACCTCGTTTGCAATGCGGTATGGAATATGTCCACTGAGATTCTGTCGACTCGTCAAAGACCCACTAGATCCAACAAAGATGCGGTGTATCCATCGCGGAATAACGATGCAGGTCGATCTTCCAATAGGAGGAGAAGATAAGACCAAAAAGAGGGGTATTGGAGAGGATCTACCAAAAGGTAGGGAAAAGCCATCAGTCGAACCAGGCTACCTCCGGAGACTCACTGGATACGATCTCACCATACTGAAGGACGCAGAAGCCGCATACATTGCCGCCATGAACAACCTCAAGGTCAAGAATACGGTCATTGGAGACATTGTCAAACATCAAAACGTGAAGTTTCTCGGGTCCATCCTTGTAACCAGACCCGAGTTATTGGATGCTGCTAAGAAGGTTAATGAAGACGTACTATCAATTCAGCAGGGCGTTGCATTTCTCGCCCGATTCAGAGGTCATGAGGGGCCACCGTTGGCTTTTACTCTTGGCGGTGTTACACCGCCAAACACTTCACACCACGCCTCTTTCATTTGGCTACCGTGACGGAAGCTGGTCGGATTCAATCCAGGGACCGGGTGTTGGGGGAATGAACTCCCAGCTCAGATCATTGAGACCGTGCAGGAAGCCACTGGACTCGCGATCGAATGGGATAAGATTCCAGGCATCGGGTCATTCACATCTACGATGACGCGCGCGATAAAGGGAACAGCGCCTGCCTCAGGACCACAGGACGTGATGTTCACTCTGTGGACCCGAGGAGATGCATTCTGTCAAACCTGGTCGGTGTTCTGGTTTGCTAACTACCTTTCCAACTGTCCCGCCGCGTCCTGGCCTCGCGACTATGCACCCCTGTACGCAGGAGTCCGCCGTTTCATTCTCTGGATAATTCACAGGTTCAAGATAGTACATGAATATGCTAATTATGACTTCCATCACCCACCCGAAGGAACAAAGGCGTATCCACAGCATGATATCTACGAGGTCCTGGCAGCTGGATGGCACGCGATTGACTCAAGCGTTGTCCCGCCAACAGCGGGCATATACACTTTTTGTGAAGGAGCTCAGGCTGAACGATAAAAAGCCTCGATCTTAATAGATCGAGGCTAGACTGAATTGTGAAGTGCGACTAGTGTACTTTTGTTGAATACCATTCCCCCACGCTCGTCATATACAATGTGACCCTGGTAGGTGCCATCTTCGAGCCACGCGCACCATCTACCCTCCCGCTTTCCGTCTTTATACTTGCCCATGTGAACAGGTCGACCGTTATAGTATCTTCGTACCCATGTACCCTCTTGCTTGCCATTCTTGTAGTAACCCTCTACCGACACCTGACCACGCCAGATATCACGCGAACAGTATCCGCAGGTCTCCTTTAGCGTATCGACCGCGCTAACGTATTCCTTATATGGACCATCACGCTTTCCGTCCATATACATGGTCTCAGTCATGACCGAGTCTTTCTTATATGTCGTCACCATGCCATCCAGCTTCCCATCTATATAGTGGCTCACGGTCCGCCACCAGCCGCTATAGAGTATGTGCGGACCCTCCTGTACACCATCCTTATAGGAACCAACTTCCTTCACACCACCTCCATAATCAGCTGACCAATACTTGGTAAACGACCCTGTAAGAAGAGATTTAAGCTCGTCTCCGGTAATCTCTCGTATCACAGTGATCCCTCTCGAGACTGTTTTGTCATTCATCGTATAGTTCTCACCCACAAGAGCAACCTCACAGAAACGAGAGTTTAATGGATAGTAAGTAAGGCAGTGCCGGGGATTTGCACAAGAGTGAATCCCATTCTTGCACATCTTTATTACTCCTCCTCCTCCTTTAATCTCGGTGGTCTCGCCGATCGTGTACTGTGTGTGTCGACAACAAAGATCTTCATTGAAAGCCTTGTAATAAGTCATCGCCCACTCACCCAGTGAATAATAACGCAAACGATCAATTATTCCCGTATCCTCGGGGGACCTATTGCTTCCGGAACTGCCGCGACGGCTGGTACATCGTAATTTTTGCAGGGCTGGAGTATGGTAACTCATCCATACTGATTATCACGATATTGACCACTCACGATCATGGATCCGCTATTGTGCCATCTTTTCGCGGGGCCATGCAGTTTACCATCATCAACAATTTCTCTAACCACAGTGAGCCCCCTACAGATAGTCTTGTTCCCTTTTGTAATCGTCTAATACCTCACAAAAGCGACTGTCGCGTGGGTAATACTGGAGACATGACAAAGCCTGTTTACAGCAGTGGATTCTGTTTTCACACATTTCTATCTCCCCTTCGACAGATGTAGTCTCTCCGACAGTGAACTGTAGTCCTCTACAGCGGAGATCATTATCGAAAGCTTTGTAGTGAATTGCCATGTTTACATGACCGAGTTAGCCAAACAAAATAAAATCAATTCACGCGTTTGCCATCCTCATAGTCCCCCCTTGTAGGTATTCGTCCGTTTATCCACCAGAGCGTGTACGGACCGTCAAGCTTATCGTCCTTATAGGTGTACTCCTTCCACGAGCCATTCTCGTCCCACCGCTTACACCGGCCATTCTTCTTCCCGTTCTTGTAAATACACCGCGTCAAGGGGAGTCCGAGCGTGGACCACTCCATATAGGTGCCATCCAGCTTATTGTCCTCGTAGAAACATAAGCGTTCTACTCGACCATTTTCATAATAGCTCAGACTCAGACCTTCTAGTTTATCGTCCTTATAGAAGCACTCGTGTTCCAGTTGTCCATTGACGTGCCACATCTTACAGGGACCATTCTGCTTACCGTCCTTGTAGGTACATCGAGTCGAAGGGAGTCCAAGCGTAGACCACTGCTCGGAGATGCCATCCATCTTATTATCCTTGAAGCGACCTGAGTATTCTACTTGACCGTTTTCATGGTAGCTTACATTCAGACCTTCTAGTTTATCGTCCTTATAGGAGCACTCAGTTTTCACTTGTCCATTGGCGTGCCACGTCTTACACAGGCCATTGAGCTTGCCATTCTTGTAGGTGCGCCTTGTTTTTGGTCGGCCATTCTCCCAGAAGTTCTCGAACAAACCTGTGAGAAGATTGGAACGCTCAGTCCCTGTGATCTCTCTGACGACATAGACTCCTTGGCAAATAGTCTTGTTATCCCTTGTAACTGTATAACCCACCGGAAGAACTTCACAGAAACGATAATCTTGTTGGTGGTATTCAAGGCAGTCTATAGCTCGTTTACAACAATGGATCGCGTTCTTACACATCCCTATCTTCTCTTTGACGGATGTAGTCTCACCGATTGTGAACTGCAGTCCCATGCAAGATAAATCTCTGTTGAAGGCCTTGTAGTATGTCATTCTTGTATGTCCAGATTCAGCTCTCAAGAAGGATCAATTAAAAAACCCTTAGCCAACAGTTGGCTAAGGGTTTTCTTAATATTGGACAAGCGTCACTCCGCTACGCCAGTCATCGGGTGTCTCGATTTCCTCATACAGTGTCTTGAAAGCCCGGAGCAGCTTGCTGTTGGCTGACTCATCGTCGACCCGAAACAGTGTATCAAACCTCCTCACCACCCATAAGATAAACCCTCGAATCAACAACTCTAAACCCTTCTGATCGTCATCCCAAGACCGAATGTAGTTACACTTAATATTATAGGTATCTCCTGTCTGGTCAAGTTCGTAAAGGAGCATCAACATCGACCACGATTGGCAGTATGTCTCGGCATGTACATCCATCTTGTAGCTGAACCAACGCCCCACTTCATCAAGCGCCCCACCCCGGGCGAGGTCCTGCGGTCCAAGTTCAACAGGGCTAAAGGTACACATGCGCTTTTTTGTGATGAAGGGCCTTACAAACTCAGAATGAGGTCGCGCCTCTAGCACCAGCTGTGTCAAAAGGGTGTCGTACTTCTGCGCCAGTGGATGACGAGCTGAGTTTAGAACCTTGACCTCCTGTCGGTCTCGCTGAAGTAGATAACAAGCAATGTGACTCACATTCCCGGTCGACATAATTGCTCCGAGAGAGAAGCATGTATAGTATCCCTTAGCTTCCTGTAACGCGCTAGTGAGCTTACGTCGTACCGCGTCATAGCTTTCTCCCTCAGTAGTTGGACGTCCATCCTCCGTGTAGTGAGAAGTGAGTTCATCATTCTTTTCAGGATCAAACACCATCCAGCTACCGATGTACGTTCCGGACTTACCAACAAGCTCGCTCATGATATAGTTCCGGTTATCAAAGTTGTTTAGGACCGATTTGTAATATTCGATCGTTGCAGCAGATTCATCAAGTTTCTCAGTGGAACCGAACATCTTGTTACCTCCCGGAGATACCCCATAACTTCTTCAATTCTATTGACCCTTTTACAGGCTTATGAGCTCATCCTCCATTGGAAAATGTCACTAGCTCAATCACCTGTCTATCAATTACCGGATAATAGTCCTATGACTAACCAGTTTGGCGTGCAGAGATATAAGATGGTAACAAAGGACATGAGGTCTCGATTTGGGGACTTCACGTACGAGGTCGGTAAGAGTTACTCGGTGAACGGAAATATCGAAATGTGCCGTAATGGCTTTCATTCATGCCTTCGGGCCATCGACTGTCTACGGTACTACAATTCCCAGGCCGGAGCAAGGCTCCTTCTGGTCGAGACCGGCGATGATTGTATCGTCTCCTACGAAAAGGTCGTGTCACGCTCGATCCGAGTTGTTCGCGAGATCACTGGTGATGAGAAGGATCAACTTCTCACAGGGACGTCGTGTGGAGAAGGCTGGGCTGTTACAGCAACGTGGTCAAGCCTAGTAGAGCATGATGAATCTTGTATCAAACTTGACCACATCGCAGGTGTCCCAGATGGAGATTGGTGTGAATACCCGAGAGTACCCGTGGAGCCTAGAACTATAGAAACTTCATGTTGCGATTACTAAAGATGTCCGAAGGAAAGTCAAAGGGTGTGGCAGCAATTCTAGCTGCACTGCCCATAGTAGGGTGGGGTGGGGGATCAATGTACTACGTCGGTGCTACGGGTAGGGGTATAGCAATGACGGTGCTCTCAATCACACTCATCGGTCTCTGTGTGACTATGCCATGGGCGTGGTTGTCAGCATTTGCTCTTGTGCTGACAATCCTGTTCGGAGTCGCTCCGTTCATGTACCCGGATGACGTGAAGTGGCTACCAACCACACATGCTGATAGAGTCGTCGCATGGATCATAGTTGCAGTGTATGTAATCGGTATAATTGCTGGGATGCTCAGAAGCGTCACACAAAAAGACGATTTCAAGCCCCCACCGAAGGATTCCGTCTGTGACGCGGAGGGATGCCGTCAGAATTGAAAAGTACGTAGGAGTTTCCCAGGACGTGTGGAACTATGGATCACCTACGAAATACCTTCAAGACGTTCTGCAACCAGCAGCGGAAAGAACAAGCGGTGCGGGATGTACAAGCAGAAGAGATTCAGTGGCACCGGAGGACTTTCATCGATCCATTTGACTCAAAAGAAAGTGTACCGCAGCTGCTACCCGGTGTGGATAAGGCAGACGCCGGGAAGAAACTCATTGCCATCAAAGCGCGACTTGCAGAGACTATCAGAGTGAGAGATGGTGGAGACTCAACCACAGACCCCGTCACCGAGATCATGAGCGCATTAACAAAGCTAACTTGCCAAGAAGAAACGGATGCGGACGCTTTCTGGTCTGAGTGGGAGGATAAACAGGGTTGCGATCGGCCAGATGGATGGGAAGATCCAGAATCTGTGGCTTTGATGAGACTATCCCTGGTTGAATTAAAGAAGGTGGCAGCCCGAAACAGAATATCCGGGCGATCTAAAATGGACAAGGTAGGCTTAGTGGAAGCACTAATCGGAAAACCCTGAGACAATGTCTCAGGGTTTTATTCATACCATATGATAAATGGCATGCTGTAGGGTTGAACGAAACCGCGGGCTGATTGTTATAGCAATAGTAGCCGTACTCTTCCTTTTGAACCTCCTGGTAATCGTGTCTCATAGCTACGATCTGATGAACCATATACCGTTCTCAACTGACATCTTCAAGCCAGTATTCGGAGAGAGCTGTTGTTCTTGGTGGCCATGCTCACACTTCGCCATGTATACGATCCTAGGTTTTGTGGCTCCGAGCTGTTGGAAGCTATGGGTGTTATTCGGGATAGGGTGGGAGGCTTGTGAGTTCATCTTTGGCTATTTCTTCCCCCCGAAGGGGAAGCTGTCACCAGGACAAGAATATGGAGATGCTGACTTTAACGGTTGGATGAGTGGCAATGTGAAGGACATCTTCTTTAATACTTCTGGGCTGATCGTTGGGATTTTACTGCGGAAATTGACTACGAAGACTTCTTGATGTTCATCTTAATCCGATCAAGTGCTGAGTTGAACTGATAGGATGGTGTCATGAAAGGCTTGTACTTTGGCACCTGCTTGGTAAGGAAGCTGGATTCAATTCCAAACATGACAACCAGGGTGACCATGTTCTCAACAACCACCCGCTTGAAATTAATCTGTAATCCTTGAGTATGGAAATAATAGGCCAGACCAAGCCATGCCAGGATAGCGACCCCAATGACACTGATGTGGGTAATCATGAGACTCCGATTCGTTTTGTCCGTATTATCGGTGTCACTACTCGCCTCACTGTTGATCTTATTTCCGAGGGCTTGTAGCTTGGTAAAGTACGGGACTGTGTTCAAAGACGGGTTCGTCTGGATTGAGTCAAGAAGTTGATGTACGCCTCCTTTAGCGAGGTTTGCGTATCCCATGTTCGACCCAGTCTTCATCTTCTTTGCGTTCGAATAAAAGAAGAGTACAAGTGCTAGGTACCAAACGATGACGTGAAGAAAGATGTCCAGGACCTCATTCGATGTCCAGTCGGAGATCATTTTATTCTTGCTGAGAATAAAATGGCTTGTAAATCAAACCACTGGGCCAACGACTTCACCGGCATCGGGTTTCAGGTTATTGTTAACTTCGGCTTTCTCATCGTCTTTGTGCTCACCTATGGACAAACGATTAAACGGGAAGAAACCAGTAGACAGATCGCTGACCTTGTGGATACGGTCATGTCGGACCTAACAATGGCGGACTACGTTCAGCTCACTGGCGGCGAAACCCCCGCCAAGATGGAGGCTGGCATCACACACCTGCAGTCAATAATCAACACACGTGTTAAGGCTAACCATGATGAGTTCCAGAAGAACAACAACGAAGTCTGGAAGAAATCCCTTATCCTTTACGGTGGAATATCAGCCGGTATCATTGGTATCATGCTTGTTCTTCGCCTCGGTTTTGGCTATTGTCTGAACATCAAGTATGGGTTCTTGAAGGCCATAGTCGCTACCATTTTCATCGCGCTGACTGAGATCCTGCTTGTCAATGTGAACTTGGCGTTCATACCGTACTCACGAACCACAATCAAGAAGGCTGTCGGACAAGCCATCACAACCTACGCGGATGACAAACTCGCAGCTCTTGCTGTATGACAGGCAAGAGCTGGTAAACGATTAACGTTGGAGTTTTATGTGGTAAGACGTCCCTACGTTCTTAGAAAAGCTAAAATTGATTATATATTTTTTGCTTTTCTAGACGGTCAAACATGCCTTTCTACAAATCATTTGACAACAACTTTTGCTACAACAAAGTCCAGTATACAGTCGGAGAGATCACGATTGATGAGAGAGATCTGAAGATTAGTGAACATGGGATTGTCTGTTACAACCAGGCTCTTGCAACCATTCAAGAGTATCCGCCGAAAGTTCGTTTGTGTGAGGTTCTTCCGATAGGTGAATGTATTACGATGAACGACAGCCGGTCTCGCTGTAGGGGGATTAAAGTGGTTCGAGAGATTATGGGAGACGAGCGGGTAACTCTTCTTAGCGGCGAATATAAGTGTCACCGCGAAAACGGCGACTTGTTTGAAACGAGTATCTACAATGATGGTAAGCTTGAGGGCCCGTGCAAAACTTGGTACCCAAACGGTCAATTGAATCAAGAGTCCATGTCCAAGGACGGTAAGAGGAACGGATTGGACAAGTGTTTTCTACCAAACGGTCAACCGTGGTACGAGCGCTTATTCGAGGATGGGAAGTCTATGGGTCTGGTGAAGAAATGGTCAGAAGGAGTCGTGGTTGATCCGGTCTACTAACATGAGTATAACGCTGGCGCTTTAGGATGTGAACAAGAATATAGTCGAGTCCAAGTTGGGCTGGACTACTTTAGGTACCATCGAAGTTTTTCCAAATTTGATGGTTCCTGGCGTGTCTCTGGTATGGATCAGGCAATGAACATGAGCGGAACTTACGTATCTGATGATGAGTCCACCTGGATCATTAGACCAGACAATAATGGGTTGTTAGTGGCGAAGTGCACGAGTGACGACCTAAGACCATCAATCTTCGGCTTCCCTACTGGAGAAGCTGGAGTTTATATCTTCAAGAGCGGGTCTAGATATGGCAAGGACGGTATTGAGACGTGGATGTATGGTGGTCAACTGATAGGGACAGTGTCTGATGCTGGCATAATCACCATGACTAAGGGAAACGAGAACGTTGACTCATGGAAAAAGACTTCTTAGAATAAATGGATAACGTTCTTATTGTTGTCTCTGTGCTGACCCTCATGGCTCTTATCATCAGCGTTATCTCGCTCGTTAAGGTAGAGAAGTACCAGAAACCAAACGAGGACGAAACACCTGCTGAGCTTGAGGCAGAATTTGCTCCGGAGATTACCAGCGGGCCTGTGGACGCCAACTTTAATCCGTAACTTGCAAGCCCTTTGCCACAATGGCAAAGGGCTTTTTCCTGTCATGTATAAAGAGCCATGACACTCGAGATTGTGACTTACGCAAACAAGTCACACGGCTTATTTGAACAACTTGTCCATAACAAGTTCGGCGTTAAAGTTGTAGTTCTAGGTATGGGTACAGAATGGAAAGGCTTTCAGGACAAGTTTGATGGTATGACCAACTACCTGAAAACAAAGAACGAAGATGACATAGTAGTCTTCCTCGATGGGTTCGACTCGCTGATAGTCAAAGACCCTGTGAATCTTGAAAAGATATTCAAGAGTTATGACTGCAAGATCCTGGCTTCGAAGGACCCTGAGAAGCAGATGGGATGGTTCATGTTCGGCAGTTGTCGCGGTCATACAGCTAACTCTGGAATGTATATGGGGTACGTGAAAGAACTCCGCCAACTCATGCGGGAAGCCAATGACATGACATGCACCGATGACATGGTGAACCTCAATACGTTCTGTAGGAACCACGACTACGTCAAAGTGGACGTAGACTGCCTAATATTCGAGAACATCGTTTGCTTCGATCCAAGACCCTATCACGATTCAATCTTCGTCTCCTATCCTGCCAGTCCCACACCCCAGAGGTATAGCAGAGCATTCCACGAGTACTATCAGTTTTTCATCGAGTATATCGCGATTGCACTGGTGGTGGTGGTACTTGTAGTACCGCGGAGGTACAAATGGATACCGTTACTTGCTTGTGCAGTGAGCGCAGTCATCTACTACACATTCGCAGACAGGTCATGTGTGTGACAACCTCCCTCCATGATCCGAGCGTCCAGTCAGATGACCAACTGCGTGTTGTAATAGGAACGCCTGGGACGTAATGAACCCAAGCCGTAGATAGAAGAAGCCAACAGTGTCCTCGTCAGTGGCCTGCTGGAATGCACTAGTCACGAACACAAGAATAAACATCTGGACGACAACGACAAGGAGGAGGATGATGTGATAGTAGTCGTATCCTTCACAACGCCCATATATAGATCGTGAGAAGACGTCAAGCAGGGTCCCCACAGCCATACCACCAGCAAATGCTACTGTCCCATTAACACCATCTTTGGCAGTACGTTTCCAGTCAACTTTCTGTCGCATGTCTTTTTCTATTTGATCAGAAGAGATAACTATTTGAGTAATGATGAATCATGCTCACCATCATTGCTGACAATCCCAGATACAGTTCTTTAGGAGTCGGTCCATGTCTCGAACGGCAGGCAGAAGCTACATATGCAGAACTCCTTGATGACCTGCGCCACCAGATCCAGAGGTATAAAGTGGCGCAGGACGTAAACAGTCCCTTGACCTTATGGGATTTATCCGTGGTATGGACCAAGCCTTCTGGGGACTACAATAGCTGGTCGGATAGCACGTTATGGTGTTGTCTTATCAGCCTGGACACGTCCAGTGTCGACTTGACCTCCTTAAGTGCTGAAGAAGGATTCCGTTGCGGATACATGGATTGGAAGGCGGCCACAATTATTACCGAAATCGTAAAGAGATCAGCCCATACCACCTAGGTGGTATGGGCTTGTTAACACAGTATATCCTCATCAATCAAAAACCCTTTCCCTTCCCTATACCAAGGCGTTGTCTTCCATACATTCTGGAACAGCTCATTTGTGATAAACATATGAGATGATTCCTTTCTCTGAACTTCGAGCTCGGTTTGTAAGCGTTCATTTTCTGCTTTTAAGCGTTTGTTATCATCAGTCAGAAACACTATATCATTCACCATGGCTATGTTTTCAAAACGAACACGAGCGAGTTCGAGGAGCAGCTCCTTCTTGGACATCTCATTTAGGTCCGTGTTCATGTTTATCTGACTAGTCTTATCTTTATTTGGAACTCAATTTTGGATAAAAAAGCCTGATACTAGTATCAGGCTTTTTACAGTGGTGGAGGATTACAAGCCCCAATCATCCAGAACCAGTCACTCATATCTTCAAGATCTACATCCACATCCACAACTTCTTCATACGTCGGTAGATAGTCTTGCGGCCAGCCGCCACCATCCTCATACTCAGAGATGTCATACCATGACTGATTAATCCAACCTGTTCCAAAACAAAACCCCAGCCAGTCCAGATCCAACTCATCTGCCTCACTATCATAGTGTTCAATATAATACCTGGTGAATAAGGCCTCAAGATTATCGATGAGGTCATCCTGATTAGCCCTCACATTCCATTCGTATTGCTGTTGCTCGAAGGCGTATGCCCCAGTCCACTCAGAGAAGCTAAGGGGACCAATATGTTTCTTGATCACACCTCCAATATCGTTCTCATGATCCGCCGCCATGTTTACCCATTCATCAATAAGCATGATTCGGTTTTCCTCCCAGGAATCGCCAGAATTATCAATTCATTGGTCGGGACAGTACCCCTGTACACCTGGTCCGGCTCGACCCCAATTCGTCTCCTCACCCTTAGGGCAACTTCCCCAGGTATCCCTTGTCCTCGCGAGGACGGATATTCCAATCCCAAGAGCCGCTACCGAGATGATGGTCACAACTATGAGCTCTATCTTCATTTATTGATATTGGGTTTTTAGTCAGCATTGCGGCAATCCATTCAGGACTATTGCGGATATTTGTAAGCTTTATTCCGAGGTTCCCGTGTCGCTCAAACCTGACATTAAGTGCATCCATCTCTGCGTTCTCTAAACAAGTGACAGACAAATTTCAATTAACCCCCGCCAATACTGGCGGGGGCTTAACTTACCCACCATGTTGGTAAAAACCTGACACACCTATGACAATCAATTTGTAAAGCCTACTCCATGGAGTAGGCTTGTTTAGTTGGTTTGTCTAACTGGATCCAGTTAGACAAACGAGCAGCTTGTACATTTTGATCCTGTAATCTCTTGCTCGCAATTGAAGCACAGTCTGGTATCCGGGAAGTCAAGGTGAGCATCACATCCGGACGTCTTCGGCCTTGGCTCCGGGATAATGCTTTTTGGTTTGACATCCCACCCGGACGTCTTCGACCTTGGCTTGACATCCCACCCGGACGTCTTCGACCTTGGCCTCTGGGAAACGCTTTTTGGTTTGACATCCCACCCGGACGACTTTGACTTACCAGACGACTTTGACTTTGTTTTTGGTGTTTTTGACTCAGATGTTTTTGATGTTTTTGACTCAGATGTTTTTGGTGTTTTTGACTTATTGGCAACCTCTTTGACCATCACCGCTTGGGCCCAACTGATAGGTTTTGACTCCGACTTGACAACGTTCGGTTCGTATTTCTTGGGCTGCTCGGGTGGTGGAGGTACCCAGTGTGGTGGTGGAGGTACCCAGTGTGTCCATCGATTCCATAGTGCTGCGAGCTGTGGGTCTGTCTTTGCTTCCTCCTTCCGCTCTGGTGTCCAGAAGGCAATCCCCTTTTTCGTCTCTGCGCGCCAGTCAAGAATCATCTCACACCTTCGGCTCTCTTCTTCGAGAAGCTTCTCTACATCCATGTCGTACTTTTCCTGGCGATCGAGATCCTCCCTGATCAATCGGTTAGCGACTGCTTCCCGTCTCTTCCTCTTGTCCTTGGAGTTCTTTGATTTGAGATTGCCAAGCATCTTCTCGTACTCGGTCGTAAACTTGGATGTGACAACAAGGCGAACCCGATCGTCATCCTCATCGAGATCATTCTCTTCAATCTGAACCTCCCAGACTGGCGTCTTTCTGGGATTAGCCTCGATGTCGATCTCAAGCCTAAGTAATTCTTCAAGCATGCTTTGCATCAGCTGCATGTAGCTGGGGGGCTTGTTGACGGATTTTGGGGAGCCCTGCGCCCAAGAGTTGGTTGTTGTGGTTGTGTAATCAGACATGGTCCGACTTTCCCTATAAAGTTGCCTATATAAATCAATTTTATACAGAGATAAACCCGTGTGTTATGTGACACACGGGTTTGATTTTAATACTACTCTCACTCTTACTTCTTACTTCTTACTTCTTCCCCTTCCCCTTCCCCTTCCCTCGTCCGTGTTTTTTCCCGCCTTTCCCGCTTTCCTTTGGTCTCGGCTTTGCTTTCGGTTTCGGTAGATCCGGTTTTGGCGGTTCCGATTTTGGTTTCTCCATAGGAGGAGGATCCGGCTCGGATCCACGCCTTGGAGGTGGTGGGACCCAGGCCAGCCACTTACCCCAAAGCATTGCTATCTTTGGATCATACTGAACCGCAGCTTTCTTCTCGTCCGTCCAGAACTTAATCCCTCTGTTGGTTTCCTGTCGCCACATTGCAATAGACATAAGCCTGTGTTGTTCTTCGGCTATATAGTGCTCTGCCAGCTTATCCTTCCCAGCTCGTTTTGAAGGGTGCGTTCTCATCACTCTATCGTACTCTGTTGACCACTGGATGAGAACCAACTCGAAGTCGTCCTCCGGTTCAAAGAGAGGAGGAGCCCAAGAAGGTGCAAACCTTCCAGCTTCGGCCAATTTCTCTTCTTGAAATGATAGAAGCTGGAGCACAAACATCGGGTCCCTCCACACGAGCTTCCTTGGTTTCGATAGTTTTAGAGGTAGTAATGCCACAGGCTCTTCGTCATATATCCCCAACTGCGTATCAACCTGTGTGCATAGAGCATTTACTACATCAACCATGGTCCTGCTATCTCTACCGAGATGGACAATAGTTTCAATTAGAAAAGATACTAGACTTGAAGAAGTGGATCTTCCATAACAGATGCACTTCTATTCTTTATGCAAAGGGCGTACAGTGCCGCCACAACTAAAATGACTGCACCGATGATAAAGCCTTGTATGAGCATATTATCAGCACTGGGTTCACTGGTCGGTGTCGGTGTCGGGGAGTCCATGTTTTGCGTCCCATATCAAGTTTGCTTATACGGTTCAATTCATCGACATTTGTTAAGCCCGTTCCAATAATTGGAACGGGCTTGTTTTTATTAGTTAACTACTTATCGCTTTTTGTGCGCTACAAGAAGCGATAGATCATATTCTTCTTCGTCTGACTCTTCATCTGACTCCTCCGACTCATTGACAACCTCTTCGGTCACCACTGCTCGCGCCCAGCTGGTAGGTTTTGGCGTGTCTTCCTTTTTCCCACACCCTGACTTCTTGGCTGCAGCTTCCTTCATCTCAGTCACAATAGGCTTGGGTTCCTTCTTCATCCCGTTTGGCCCAACGTCCCACTTTGACTTATACTTATACTTATACTTATATTTCATCTGAGCCACAATAGGCTTGGGTTCCTTCTTCATCCCATCTGGTCCGATGTCCCACTTCGACTCATCAACTGCAGGTTTGGGCTGGACAGTTTGACCCCGGTTGGTGGGAGCAGTCCAAACAGACTTGGTTGGGTTGAGCTCAATCTTGTGAACCACCTTAGGCTTGGTTGGGTTGAGCTCAACTTTGCGATCCACAGGCTTAGCCCAAACAGACTTGGTTGGGTTGAGCTCAATCTTGTGGGCTACAGGTCTGGGCTCCTCTTCCACCCGTACCTTTACCCTGACCGGACGCTTTTCAATCATACCGATCCTGCGAAGGTACGTTTCCTTGGTCTCCCGCCCCTCGTGATAGAAGGGACACTTACGGTACCTGAACCGCTTGCATGCCTCACCATGATTGCACCCACATCGATCGAATCTGATCTCCTCTGGCTTATGTGCGAAGCAGCAGCTGTGTCCGCGGTCACATTCAATGCCACTACAGATTGCATTGCAAGGTTTACCACAGATCCGCACTTGACTTCGGATCTCCTCTTCTCGAGCGGCTCCCCATGACTGAACTCCCATGATCAAAGCAGGAGGCTGGATCACCTTGGTCGAGATTATCTTGGTGGATTTTACCACTTGCCACGAACTGTCCTCGTCAATTAATGGGTAGTCCGCCAACTTATTGAGCTGGATCCGCAGTGCGGTCATCTCCTCCCTCTCAGCGGCATCTTCGTCACTCGGTTGCACCACCAGCTTCGAAGCTGGTGCCTCAGTACCCGGAAGGTGCCACTGAGGTGCGCCGTTGGGAGATGTGTAGAAGGTTCGTCCAAAGGCGTTGACCCTCTTCTTCCATCCCTCGGGCAGTCCATCTTCCACCACGGGCGCGGGCGCAGGCTTGTGAACTGCCTTGACCTCAACTTTCGCAGCCTGCTTCTGCTCAGTACGCTTGGCCATCACTGTGGCGACCGTCCAGCCCATTGGGAGGCCAAATCGGTCAACCCTTCTCACCTCATCGGTCTCGATCTGAACCTTCTTCCCCTTACCTCCTCCGTTGCGACGATGCCCGAACTTGTTGGTTGCCGCCCGCGGTTTACCCCATGCCGCCCTTCGCTCAGCCGCAACCTGCTTCAAGCGGGCCTGTCTTACCTCAGTAGCAATCCTCTTCTCGTAAGCTTTGGTTCCCTCAGTCTTGATCAACATCCCCCTGGAGAACTTGGGGAGAGATTGCATGAACTCAGCATGTTCCTGCGCCTTCTTGTGGGCAACCTCCGAAGCCCACTTAGCGGTTGCTACCTTCCTCTCAACCGCCTTCCTCTCGTAGTATGCTTCGAAATCATCGTAGAGCGCATGCGGACTGGAATATGCTGCTAGCTGTAGGGGCCTGGGGGCAAGCATGCCTGTTTCCTGTGTGGGCTTATTGTCGGATTTTGGGGAGCCCTGCGCCCAAGAGTTTGTATCGGTGTTTGTGTAAGTAGACATTATACGACTTTCCCTATAAAGTTGCCTATATAAATCAATTTTATATAGGCACGCAAATAGCCCTGTCCCAACTTGGGATAGGGCTACGGATTGACATGTTCGTCACGCAGTTGTCCATTACCGGACCACCTCCTGTATAGACCACACAACTTACCGTCTCTGTAGGTCGTATCTATCATAATCTGTCCATCGACGTTCCAAACCTTGTACGGCCCATCTAATTTACCATTTTTACGGTTACATTCCACGTATACCTGGCCATTAGGATGTCGGGTAATGAACAAACCCTCAGCCGTGCCATCTTTGTATATGGTCGTGTTCCACAGCTGTCCATCACTGTACCATTCATCGCTCAGACCATTCTGTTTCGAATCCTTGTAAAAGCACTGCGCAACTAACTGGCCGGCTCCGTCCCAAATCTCGGCAAGGCCTTGGCTCTTGCCATCTACAAATTTCACCTGCCCCCACATTGTTCCGTTCTTATGCCAGATCGTCCTTATACCGTTGTTTTTTCCGTTCACGCAGATGACTTTTGACTTCAGTACAGCATTATCGTACCAATGCTCATCTAGTCCGTTCCGGTTACCGTCCTTATAGAACGTCCTTCTGGACATGCAGCCGTTCGAATCCCAACACTCGTCTAGTCCATCCTGGTTACCGTCCCTGTAGACTGTCCTTCTGGACATGCAGCCGTTCGAATCCCAATGCTCGTCTAGTCCGTTCCGGTTACCGTCCTTATAGACCGTCCTTCTGGACATGCAGCCGTTCGGATCCCAGAGCTCGTCTAGTCCGTCCCGGTTACCGTCCCTGTAGACTGTCCTTCTGGATATGCAGCCATTCGAACCCCAAAGCTCGTATAGTCCGTCCCGGATACCGTCCTTGTAGAACGTCCTTCTGGACATGCGACCGTGCCAATCCCAATGTTCGTCTGGTCCGTCCTGGTTACCATCCCTGTAGCATGTCGTTTTGCACGTGTGACCGTCTATGTACCAAGACTCATACCATCCCTCTTTTCGTCCATCAAGGAGACTGTACTTCCACCTCAGATTCCCTTCTGTATACGCACACTGTTTGTCTTGCCAGTGCCGGGAAAACAGCCACTTACCTTCGATCGGATCCTTAATCATTACCCTGAGTCTCTGGCTTGTCCTATGAACTCTCTCGATATCCTTACCTGATAAGTAATGCAGCACCCCCCTGACCATTGTGTCGTTACATAAATCATCTATCGGCATGATTCAGTGTTAGTCTGAACGAAGCCATTCGATCCTTGACCCACACTTACAAGGACCATAAGGAGCTAAACCAGTCAAAGTCAAAATTCGCCACTGGACATCCGGTATCATCCCAGTTGTATGTGTCCGTCAGCTTCCCGTTCTCAATAGTGCCAACCCTAGCCGGTTCTCCATTTTCATGCCAGGCCTTGTACTCACCGACCTGCTCCCCGTTCTTGTAGAAATACTCTTCTTGGAGTTGACCTGTTCTGTACCATTGCTTGTATAGTCCGTTCAGGAAACCATCGTCAAAGTTGGACTCGTCGCACAGTTGGCCGTTCTCGTACCAGTTCCTATTCATACCGACCAACTCCTCGTCCTTATATGTGCATTCTTCTCGGAGCTGCCCATTCTCATACCAGGTCTTGTATGGTCCGTCATGCTTACCGTCCTTGAAGATGCACACGCAATCCAGCTGCCCATTCTTGTACCAAGTCTTGTATGGTCCATCCTCCTTACCGTCCTTGAAGACGCACTCTTCGTCCAGCTGCCCATTCTCATACCAGGTCTTGTATGGTCCGTCATGCTTACCGTCCTTGAAGATGCACACGCAATACAGCTGCCCATTCTCGCACCAAGACTTGTATGGTCCATCCTCCTTACCGTCCTTGAAGACGCACTCAACGTCCAGCTGCCCATTCTCGTACCAAGACTTGTATGGTCCGTCATGCTCGCCGTCCTTGAAGCCGCACTCTATACTGACCCGGCCATTCTCATACCAAGACTTGTACGGCCCCTCCTGGAGACCTCCTTCAAAAAAGCACTGATCACGTTGTTGTCCGTTTTCATACCATTCCATATACGGTCCCTCCGATACCCCGCCCCTGTAGATACACTCTGCACGAAGTCGACCGTTTTCATACCATCCTCTACTTGTCCCTTCCTGCTTACCATCCTTAAGAGCGTACTTCAACTTTAGCTGGCCATCAGGGTAACTTTTTTCCACGTCCTCCCAATGCTGCGAAAACAACCACTTGTCATCAGGAGGATCCTTAATCAATCTTCTGAACACCTGACTTGTCTTGTGAACTCTCTCGATGTCCTTTGCTGACAGATGGTAAAATACTTCTCTGACTACGGAGTCCATAGACAGTTCGCTAAGTGTACAATTTAGCATAGTCGTTGTTGATGTATGAAGAATGCGTTAGACCATTTTAGTGTGATGCTCAGTCATTCCGGTTCCCTCTCTAGTTACATCTCCATGCCGTCTCTGTAGAAGCACGAGCACTTCAGCTGACCGTTTTCGTGCCACTCGTTGTACTGTCCATCTAACTTCCCGTTTTTGTAGGTGTAGTCCTCGCGGAGTTCGCCGGTCGGATACCAAGCCTTAAAAGGGCCGTCCAGCTTACCGTCCTCGTAGGTACACTCCTCCAACAATTGACCGTCCTGGTACCACTTATTATACTGACCATCTAACTTGTCGTCCTTGTACTCACACGCCTGACGTAGTTCACCGGAGGGCCACCAGTACCTGGCCAAACCATTCTTCTTGTCATTCTTGTAGTTGTTCTCATCGCAGAGTTTACCATTTGAGAACCAAGACCTGTACAATCCTTCCTTCTTACCGTCGACATACATCCACTCCTCTTCCACATGTGGAAACGAATCAAACCACTTCCTATAGAGACCATTCAGACGTCCGTTCTTGTAGTAACAGTCGTAAACGGGTTTACCGTTAAGCCACCACTCTTGACATAAACCCTCTTTTTTCCCGTTGTGTTGGGTATATGTGATGAAGGGATTACCATTGTCATACCACCCCATATATAGGCCCGCGAATTCATTGTCCTTAAAGATGCACTCTCTCCGTAACTGTCCATTTGGGTGCCATTCCTTATACAGACCATTCAAAAAATGGTTCTTATACGTGGATTCAATCCTCAGTTTACCATTTGGGTGCCACTCCGTGTATGAACCCTCCCGCCTGTCATCCTTAAGAGCGTACATCGCCTTGCGATGTCCGTCAGGGTGGAACTCCAGCTGATCCTCCCAATGCTGAGAAAACAACCACTCAGCGTCGACCCGATCCTTAACCATGCTTCTGAAACTTTGGCTTGTCTCATGGATTCTCTCGATGTCCTGTCCCGATAGGTAGTGAAATACGCCCCGAACCAATAATTCGCTCAACAGATCGGTAATTACAAATTCAGTCATGACTGCTGTTACAGTCATAACTAATGACCAGGTATCAATTTGATACCTGGCTTGTCAGTAAACTTTACTATCTTTGTCGTAAAAGGTGGATCCTAATAGTTTCCCGTCTCTGTCCCATGTCTCGTGCAAACCATGTCTCTTCCCGTCCTCGTAGGTGCACGATATGCGCATTTGCTCGTTTGAGTGGAACTCAAAGTATGGACCATATGCCTTACCATCGTAGTAGGTGCAACGTACCCATAATACACCAGTAGTATACCACCTCTTGTACGCACCATCTTTCTTGCCGTTTTTGTTTGTGTACTCTGTATGCTTCTGTCCATTTAAGAACCAAGCTCTGCACGGTCCCTCCTTCTTACCACCGCTGTAGGTGACTTCTGCCTTTATACGACCACTCCTGTGCCAGGTCTGATGAAGACCATCGATCTGACCGTCCTTAAAGAAATGCTCAACCCACAGTCTACACGCTCCTACTGGTACATCGTTCTTGAACTCAGACTCCAGCTGACCGTCTACAGACCACCTCATCTGTGAACCGTCTCTGTGGGCAGATTGTTCCTGCAGCTCGCCGTTTACATGCCACATCCCATCAAGTTCTCTGGATTCTAAGTTACAACTTCCGTCTCTATACCAGGCCTGGTATAGACCTTCTCGTACCAAGTCCTTCGTGCTCCATTGGTACGCAAGCTGGCTGTTGGCGTGAAATAGTTTCTCAGTATTCCAGTGTTGATCAAACAGCCACCTACCGTTGAGTGGATCCTTGATCATATTCCTGAGACTTCTGTTCGTCTCATGAACCCGTTCGATGTCCTTTCCTGTGAGATGGTAGAACAGACCCCTGACTACAAGTTCCGTCGGTAAGTTGGTGATCAAACATGCTGACATTCCCGATCCGGAATGAAGAATTGTAGTAACTCATCAATTTCATTCAGTGTAGTTGAGGCAAGATGGCTCATAATGACGAGTCCATTCTCCCACAGTGTGCGTTTTTGTGAACTTGTCAGTGACGATGTTGAAATCAACCGGACGTTCATGCAGTATGTCCGTACGCAAGATGTACTTTGTACCCTTTGCTGGAGGCTCGCCATCGTGCTGTATGACATGGTCCTGTATCACTCCAGATCCAGTTTGAGGAATGATCGCAATGTCTGGCTCGGTTCCGTCCTCATCCCTCTTAAAGCGACAGTGACTATCCGACCCAGGCTCGCCAAACCCGACCCAAAATCTCGTTCGTCCCCCCTCAAACTCCTCGTTCAAATAAACCAGAAGCGTTAGAAACGTCATTTGTTGTGCGTAGCGGTCAGTCCCCGTTCGGATGAACCGCGACATGCGGTAATCGTCGTGCTTGAGGACGCACTGGCCAGGATCGTATTTGTAGAAACGGATGTGTGGATTGACACCCACTGGCTTGAACTCGTCACCTTGTGTCGCCTGGTGTGGGAAGTATGGTGTCGCTTTGATATTATGGAGGTTCTCCGGTACGGCGTCCTTTACTCGCTTCCACAGCTTCTCTGCCAAAGAATCATCGTTCTGTACGCAGAACTGGCTCGTCCGCGAACCCGTCTTCGACGTTTGTCCATGCCCACCACCGGAGGGTCTAGATGGCTTGTAAAGTCTGTCTGTAAGCTCAATGAGGTCAGCGCACTCTTCCGGGGTCATGAGACCATCGATCGATATGACACGTCCTGGGATATGCTCGTTCATATGGGAAGTATTATTGTTAAGTTATCTTGTTCCGTTTAAGTTTGTATGAAACATCTCGGTAAGGGTTTACTAAGTACTAATGGTGTATGACACTCATAACCATCTTGTCGTTCTTATCCTTCCGATAAGTCTCTCGAGAGTTCTTGTGGTGAGTTTTCCTGTGCATTTTGTTGGTCACCGGATCCTTTCGATAGACCTCTCTGGCACCCTTGTAGTGATCTTTCCTTATCATCTCTTTGGTCACAGGATCCATGATGTAACTAGTCCGGTAAGGTCTTGCACTTGTGGACTGGCTCCATACCGAAGGCTTTACTGACCTTGGTTTCGGCTTATGCATTCTCATGTTGTCCTCGTCAGGCTCCTCCTTCCCTGACACACAACCACCCCCATACAGACTCCTTGACCTACTTCTCCTTCGCGACCTGCTTCTCTTTCGTGACCTGCTTCTCTTTCGTGACCTGCTTCTCCTTCGTGACCTGCTTCTCCTTCGTGACCTGCTTCTCCTTCGTGACCTACTTCTCCTTCGTGACCTACTTCTCCTTCGTGACCTGCTTCTCCTTCGCGACCTACTTCTCCTTCGTGACCCGCTTCTCCTGCTTCTCCCTCGTGACCTGCTTCTCCTTCGTGACCTGCTTCTCAGTCGACTTCGGGACCGATATTTTATGTTCTGAGACCGTTTCATTTCTATATATGTCTATTTCTTTTGTTCAACCAAAGTTAACTCGTTGACCGTCCTTGTATGTGCACTCGCACAGCAGTTGACCGTTCGCGTACCAGTCCTTATATGGACCCTCCAATTTACCGTCCTTGTATGTGCACTCTTCTCGCAGTTGACCGTTCGGGTACCATTTTTTGTGCTGGTCATCCAACCTACCGTCCTTGTAAGTCTGCTCATTCTGTATTTGACCGTTTGCATACCACTCCTTGCATGGACCATCCAACTTGCCATCTTTGTAGACGTGATCGTACCACAGTTGACCGTTCTCATACCACCCCTTATATGGACCATCCAACTTGCCATCTTTGTAGACGTGCTCACACCACAGTTGACCGTTCTCGTACCACCATTTCTGTAGACCGCTAAGGAGGCTAGAGAGATCTTCTCCTACAATCTCTCTGATCACAGTGATGCTTCTACAAACGGTCTTATCCCCTTTCGTAATCATTTCACCAGAGGGTACCACCTCACAGAAGCGAGAATTGTCCCGTTTGTAGTATTGAAGACAATCAAGAGCCTCCTCACAACAGTGGATCCCGTTCTTGCACATCTTTATGTCTCCTTCGACGGATGTAGTCTCTCCGATTCTGTACTGTAGGTTTCTGCAACATAGATTTTCGTCAAAAGCTTTGTAGAAGGTCATGATCGACAGTTAGGTTGGAGTCGACTTTGGCGTTCAATTTAAAAGCCTACTCCATCTGGAGTAGGCTTTTTGCATGCTTACCTTGGTTAGATGTCTATAGAAAAATATGCTTTCTTGCCATCCTTGTAGACGCGCTCGTACCACAGTCGACCGTCATGGTACCACCACTTGTCTGGACCATCCAACTCGCCGTCCTTGTAGGCGCACTCGCACTGCAGTTGACCGTTCTCGTACCAGTCCTTATATGGGCCATCCAACTTACCATCTTTGTAGATGTATTCGCGCCGCAGTTGACCGTTTGTGTGCCACTTCTTATATAGGCCATCCTTCTTACCATCCTTGTTGGTGCACTCTATATACGGCTGTCCGTTCCAGTGCCAGGACTTATACGGGCCGTCCAGCTTATCATCTTTATAGGTGCACTCTCGCCTTAGTTGACCGTCCGTGTACCATTTCTTACATTGACCATCCATCTTACCACTTTTGTGAGTGCACTCGTGTTCCGGTTGACCGTCCGTGTACCAGTACTTACATTGACCATCCATCTTACCGTCCTTGTAGGTGCAATCTTTCCACAGTTGACCGTTCTCGTACCAGCCTTTGTGTTGGCCTGTAAGGAGAGCGGAGAGATCTTCTCCTACAATCTCTCTGATCACAGTGATGCTTCTACAGACGGTCTTATCCCCTTTCGTAATCCTTTCATCAGAGGGTACCACCGCACAGAAGCGAGAATTGTCCCGATCGTAGTAGTTAAGACATGAAAGAGCCTCCTCACAACAGTGGATACCGTTCTTGCACATCTTTATGTCTCCTTCGACGGATGTAGTCTCTCCGATTCTGTACTGTAGGTTTCTGCAACATAGATTTTCGTCAAAAGCTTTGTAGAAGGTCATGATCGACAGTTAAGCTGGAGTTGACTTTGGCGTTCAATTTTAAAAGCCTACTCCATCTGGAGTAGGCTTTTTTGCATGCTTACCTTGTCTATAGGAAGGTGTGCTTTCTTGTCAGCTTACCATCCTTGTATGTACATACTTCGCACAACTGACCGTACCACTCCTTGAGTGGGCCATCCAGCTTACCATCCTTGTATGTACACTCAATCCACAGTTGACCGTTGTCGTACCACTCCTTGAGTGGGCCATCCCGCTTACCATCCTTGTATGTACACTCAATCCACAGTTGACCGTTGTCGTACCACTCCTTGTTCGGACCATCCACCCTACCGTCCTTGTAGGTGCACTCCACCCGCAGTTGACCGTCTTCGTACCAGCTCTTATATTGGCCATCCGCCTTATCATCCTTGAAGGTGCACTCTCTCCACGGTTGACCGTTTGTGTGCCACTTCTTGTGTGGGCCATTCTGCTTATCGTCCTTGTATGTGCACTCCACCCGCAGTTGACCGTCTTCGTACCAGCTCTTATATTGGCCATTCAGCTTACCATCCTTGTAGGTGCACTCGGTCCACAGTTGACCGTTCTCATACCACATCTTATGCGGGCCATCGAACTTACCGTCTCTGTAGATACATTCCTGACACAACTGTCCGCTTTCGTACGAGTCCGTGCATAAACCATTCTTCATATCATCCTTGAAGGTGTACTCAGACAACAGTTGACCGTTTCCGTGCCAATACTTGCATAGACCATCCAGCTTACCGTCCTTGTAGGTGCAATCTTTCCACAGTTGGCCGTTTGCGAACCAATACTTGTATAGACCATCCAACTTGCTGTCCTTGTAGGCGCACTCGCACTGCAGTTGACCGTTTGCGTGCCAACTCTTATACGGGCCACTAAGGAGGCTAGAGAGCTCTTCGCCTACAATCTCTCTGACCACAGTGATGCTCCCACAAACGGTCTTATCCCCTTTCGTAATCATTTCACCAAAGGGTACCACCTCACAGAAGCGAGAATTGTCCCGTTTGTAGTATTGAAGACATGAAAGAGCCTCCTCACAACAGTGAATCCCGTTCTTGCACATCTTTATGTCTCCTTTGACGGATGTAGTCTCTCCGATTCTGTACTGCAGTTCTCTGCAACATAGTTTTTCATCAAAAGCTTTGTAGAAGGTCATGATCGACAGTTAAGCTGGAGTTGACTTTGGCGTTCAATTTTAAAAGCCTACTCCATCTGGAGTAGGCTTTTTGTACTTACCTTGGTTAGACGCATATAGAAAGTTATTCGATCGAATTGGCGAGACACTCTTTACCGTTCTTGTAGGTGAGCTTTTTCCACAGTCGACCGTTCTTATTCCACTCCCGGTATGCGCCATCCGTTCATATAGGTACACTCACGTTCAAGTTGACCGTTCTTACACCAAGACTTGAATAGACCATCCATCTTACCCTCCTTGTATGACCGCACACGCGCCGGTTGACCGTTCTTGTACCAGCTCTTAAATAGGCCCTCCTCCTTACCATCCTTGAATGTACACTCCGCCCCCAGTTGACCGTTTGCGTGCCACTTCTTGCATAGACCATCCAGCTTACCATCCTTATAGGAGCACTCTAGTTTTGCTTGACCGTTTGCGTGCCACTTCTTGCATAGACCATCCAGCTTACCATCTTTGTAGGTGCAATCGACATACGATTGACCGTTCTCATGCCACATCTTGTGTGGACCATCGACCCTACCGTCCTTGAAGGTGGACTCATCCCGCAGTTGACCGTTTGCGTACCAGTCCTTGCATTGGCCATCCAGCTTACCGTTTCTATAGGTGCACTCTTGTCCCAGTTGACCGTTTGCGTACCAGCATTTGTACTGGCCCGTAAGGAGAGCGGAGAGCTCCTTTCCTACAATCTCTCTACCCACAGTAATGCTTCTACAAACAGTCTTAGCCCCATCAGTAATCATTTCATCAGAGGGTACTACCTCACAAAAGCGAGAAGTGTCCCGCTTGTAATATCGAAGACATGCAAGAGCCTCCTTACAACAGTGAATACCGTTCTTACACATCTCTATCTCTCCTTCAACGGAGGTAGTCTCTCCGATAGAAAATTGCAGTCCTCTACAGCAGAGATCTTTGTTGAAGGCTTTGTAGAAAGTCATAGTTTGTTTGATCAAGTTGGTCAAGTAAATAAAATCAATTATACACTTCACCATCCTTGAATGTACACTCATCCTGCAGTCGACCGTTTGCGTACCACTCCCTGCATGGACCATCCAGCTTATCATCCTTGTGTGTGAACTCTAGTTTTACTTGACCGTTTGCGTACCACTCCTTGCATGGACCATCCAACTTGCCGTCCTTATAGGTGCAATCTTTCCACAGTTGACAACTTTCGTGCCAGCTCTTACATTGACCATCCAGCTTGCCATCCTTGTAGGTACGCTTTTGTAGTAGTTGGCCGTTTGCGTGCCAACGCTTATACGGGCCACTAAGAAGATCAGAGAGCTCTTCTCCTACAATCTCTCTAACCACAGTAATGCTTCTACAAACAGTCTTATCCCCATCAGTAATCATTTCATCAGAGGGTACTACCTCACAAAAGCGAGAATTGTCCCGACTGTAGTATTGAAGACATGAAAGAGCCTCCTTACAACAGTGAATACCGTTCTTGCACATCTTTATGTCTCCTTCGACGGATGTAGTCTCTCCGATTGTATACTGCAGTTTTTTGCAACATAGTTTTTCATCAAAAGCTTTGTAGAAGGTCATGATCGACAGTTAAGCTGGAGTTGACTTTAACGTTCAATTAAAAAAGCCTACTCCAAAATGGAGTAGGCTTTTTGTGCATGCTTACCTTTTGCTATATGAAGGCGTATGTTTTGTGGGTAGGGGCGGCAACGTTCTCCATGACATTATTCACCAATAGCTCGCCAGTTTCGCTCCATTCTTTGTGAGGACCGTCCATCATACCATCGACATACGTACTCTCTTCCTCTACCGATCCGGTCTTATACCAGGACTTGGACAGGCCGTGCTTCTTGTTGTCCTTCATCGTACACTCACTCATGATTTCCCCGCTCGAGTACCACCGGGTGCGCACACCTTCCTCCTGCCCGTTCACGTGAGTGCTTTGAGACCACACCTGACCGCATGGATAATACGTCTTGAACAGTCCATCCTTCATACCGTCCTTGAAAACACCTTCTTCGAGTATTCCGCCTTCTGATCTCCACTTCCTATAAAGGCCATTCTTCTTCCCGTTCTTGCAGTCACACTCGACCCTCCGGTCACCGGTTGTGTACCAACTCGCGTAAGGGCCATGTAGCTTACCATCCTCGTAGACGCATGATTCCCTCGGCGCGCCCTTTTCATGCTCAAACCACTTCCATTCAAGTCCATTCTTCTTCCCGTCCTTGTAATAACAAATGTATGCTACCCGACCATCTTCGAAATACTCCTTAACTAAGCCATCCTCCTGAACGTTCATGTTGTTTGGGTGTGTCGACATCGTGACTATCTTCCCCCATAGACATACCCCAACTTATCAATTTTAGAAACCCCCGCTATATGGGGGAGGAGCGTAATTAACTCGGCGAGGTTTCCACGCTATGGGCATTTTCTTCGCCGCATAGCAAGCGCGACTTGTGAACATAGCCCCACACGATTTACAATGGGACTGTACAACCGTCCGATCGGACCACCCTTCTCGGGTGAGATAGGTGACATCTCGCATGACCCAGATACCGCAAGTCTCACACTCTATAAGATCATTGGTTGTAAGATGCTGAAATAAGGCGTGTCGCGCAGCTATTTTATCGTCGCCAGCGTTAGCGTCCATCCAAGAGAACATTGCTCTCAGACAAGCGATCGTTCTGTCATTGTTCTTTCTGTAAGAATTTTTGCTAGGTTTACATCCCATCTTCGTCTTTCCCTGTACAAAGAATCATGAAACATCAATTTAAAAAGCCTACCCGACTCGGGTAGGCTTTTTCTCGATCGGATCCGGTGTGGAGATGAATGGTGACTGCAGGTAGTTAAACCTCATGCAGATTCTGTAGCCGACCGTGCCATCGTCAAACTTCATCGGGGGTGTAGTGAGTGATCGGGACTGTTTGCTCCTGTTCCTGAATGTCAGACATGATCTTCATAAGCGTCGGACATACTCTTCAGCATCCCTGATCCTCATCATCCTACCATTCGGGAAAATCATGTGCCCATCAATTATCCTGTGGTTCGGCACGCTTCCTGCATAGTTCTTAACAATACCGATGTATTCCAAATCTGACCATAATGAGCCGGGTGAAGGCTTTTCCCCGATTGGAGCTACCACCACCTCACTAACTCTAATCTTACTACCGTCCTCTACGGTGTAGTACGATTTCTTCACTGATTTTTCGAATTCTTGATGTGATCGCCAGGCATGTGTGACCGTCTTAGGTGTTTCCCTGGTTGTAAAGAAACGTGCAACCTTCTCAGGCCCTCCCACCGCTGCAAATATTGTAAACATCGTTGTTGTCCTTCTACAAGATAACCATACTTATCAGTTTTATTTTGCACCTTGTCCTGGGCCAGTTTTCGGTGTCCGCCAGTCTGCACCGTACATCTCGGCTAGCCTCTTCTGTGTGAGTACGTAATAGTGTCTACCACGAACATTGACGGTATCAAGTTCAACTTCTACAACATCTTCCAACTTACACCCATCGGAGATGGCGAAACATCCTGGTTTTGATATGTCAATATCAACCTTCTCGCCACCTCTGAGGAAACACATGAACCGACCATCTCTCTGGACCTCAGCAAGGACAAAACCAGCGGCCTTGATCTGAGGTACCGCTGCAACCAGTTTCTCCATATCCTGGTGAGGAATACCAATATCCAAGTCATCATCCCAATCCAGCAAGTCACCTCCACGTACTATTCCCAGCGCCGTACCATAAGTCAAGTAAAATGTGATGCCCACTCGCCCGAAGATATCATGGAGTAGGGCCAAGTTCTCATAGCACTGCTCTTTGTCGAGCGGTACTCCTAGCACCGTGTGCTTACTCTTTGTCAAGAAATTCTCACCGAAGTCCACGCCGCGGAGAGGTAGTGTGTTGGATCCTCCCCACGGAAGCTCAACAAACAGCAATATCCCGGCAATCACAGCCAGCGCGATTATGATGACCACCACAATTGCTCTCATTTATCTTAGAAGCTTTTTTACTCGACGAAGTTCAACTGGTTGTAACGTAACTAAGCCCATGGTCACTATGACCATGGGCTTATCTAGATTCGAGGTGGGACGGCGGTGGCTAGTCTGCCGAGCGGGACAATGTCCGGTTCGGTTTCTCGCTCGTCTACAACCAGACGCACGGTGATGGTGACAGAGTTGTCATGGTCCAGAGGAATGGAAGTGGCTGTCGTGAACTGTTGGCTTGATTTTCCACTCAGAGCAGTGCCTCCGGAAGAGTAACTTCTCGTCCCAGGCGCGGATCTCTCAATAGGAGTTTGTGTTTCCATGCCACCGCGACACTTTTCCGGGATGAACTCAACGGACACTAGTCCGTTTTCCTGGGCTCCTGATGTAATTCCTCCCTGCCTACTCTCTGCTGTATCCTCCCGATAAAATGTGAAACACTTCTCTTGATGTTGGGGGCGTTCGACGATAGCTAGGCTTTCGATCCTCCACGTGCCCACCTTTTCACCATCAATGGTGACGATCGCGTTTGAACGGAGATGGTTCCGGCTCTCCATCCTTATCTTGAACCTCGTATTGTGCCGTAGTGGGTAGTAGCCTCCGTCTACTGGATAAATGGGCATGTTGTCGACGTCGAGGATGGACACGGCGTACTTCCCAAGCGTAGTCCTGTTGTTAAACATTTTATAGTCTCTAGCATAACGGTTCGACCTGTTCAATTTCAGTTATCAGCCATCAGCTCACTTGAGATCGACCTGCCATGAGTCTAGGTCGATCTCCACCATCGACTGGAAAATGTCGAAGGCATCCTCTTGTCCATATGTCCCTTCTAAGGATCCCTTTAATGCTGTAACCGTATCAGCAGTGTCTACGCCTGGAACCATCTTACATACAGCGCTGTTCTCGCTTGCATCAAGTGTCAACCTCTGTGGAGCGGAGGCTGTCCATGTGGACCACAGCGGTAGTCCAACTTTGTTTGGGTTGCCAGTCCTGAGGAAAGTAGATGCGTACGACATCATAGTCCGACACAACTCCTGTGCTCCACTGGTTTCGCCCCAGTACCCTAGAGAGTGTCTCAGGTCTAGAAACCCAAAAGGACTAAGGATTGCTTCTGGATAACCAAAGAAGTATGTAATCTCTGAGGCATGACATGCTCCATACCCCAGGGCATAGTCACTATCAGGTTTTCCCTGTCGGATGTACCGGTATACGTATACGTCTTGGGCTACGTTCTTACTGAATGCCGTAGCCAGGTCGTCTGAGTTGGCGATGTTCCACATGAGAGACGAAAGCTGGTTCCCTGCATTATACATATCCTTATCTGCTTGTGTTGGGAGGATGGAGTCCAAGGACGGCCATGGTAGGACGTACATAAATGAGGGGATGTTAGCATAAGTATGACTCCCGGACGGTATTGGTGCCTTCAATCCTGTCTTTGGGTCCTTGTAAGCATTCTTGATCTCCTCTGAGATCTCGGAACAGAGATACTTAGTCTCGTTCAGGTTTGTTCCAAGCATGATTGGGACTTTGTTGTATTTTCCAGATGAAATGATGGCGGGGATTGACTGGTCCGGGAACACGTATCCGTCTCTAAACGCCCCACTGTATCTGGGAGGTGTCAGAAAGAATGCATCGACAATGTCCTCGGTGCTAGCGTCCTCCAGGTTCTTACCTTTTAGATTAGCGACTAAGCGAGCACCAGTGGCGGTGGCTTCTGCTTTCGTTCGGAGATACATTCCTCCACTTTCATACAGGACTCTGTGGAATAGCCCTTTTGCAAGAGGAGATAACATACCACACAGACAGTTGTATGCTCCTGCAGACTCTCCGGCAAGGAGGACGTTCCCAGGATCCCCTCCGAAGTTGGAGATGTTCTTCTGGATCCATTTCAGACCTTTGAAGATGTCAAGAGTTCCAAAGTTCCCGGATGCCTGTTCCGGAGATGACTTGTCCATACCGTCGTATTGCAACCACCCAAAAGCACCGACACGGTATTGGATAGAGACGAAGACAACGTTAGAAGTGTTTGCGATCTTTGATCCCGGGTACTTCCATGTAGCTCCAACATTGTTCCCACCTCCGAATATCCAACAGTAGACAGGCAGCGGACCAGTCGCATTACGAGGAGCCCACACATTGATGTACAAGCAGTCCTCACTTCCAACAACTTTGTGATTTACCACACTCTGCTGCGCTGGTGCTGTTACATCTTTCACCCGGGCGGGCAAATCCAGGGGGACCGTCCACGACACCGGGTCGACCGGAACCTTCCAACGGAGTTTATTCTCCAGTGTCGGCGGCTTGGCATAGGGTATACCAAGCCAAGCGTACGTGTTATCATCACCTTCCACCCCGGTGACAGGACCGAACTGCGTATTCATGGGCTTCTTCATCCTAGAAGGTTTGCGGAGGTACACGATGATCTGCCAGATGAGAAGACCAGTCAGAGTTAGGATTATGATGCCTAAGATAATATGGTGACGTTTCATCCCTTTATCTGGACCTGTAATATAAAAATCCTCAACCATTGGTTGAGGATTTGTTTAGTTGTACATACTCACTAGTTCTTGCGTCCGTGCCTTATCATACTCCTCTGATGCTGAGTTCATGAACGACATGTGCCAGAGAGGACTGATTAGACTCATTGCTCCATCTTTTGGATGATCCCGACCCGGGTTGGCCCGCCTCCACTCCTCAAGGACCGCGTTGCAGAAGATCTCGTAGGGTCTTGCTACTCTCTTGACTTCCGGTCCTGGTATTCTCTTGACTTCCACTGTCATCTTCTCGACTCTGGAACTGAGGTCATCCACGGACTTAGCCTCCGCTGCCCCCGTTCCGGCATCTTCTATCCGCTTCATGATTGTGACAACCACTTCCTCTCGGGGCACGTCCTCTATGCTCTCAGGCTCACCCATTCCAACTGCAAAGCAGTCCACCTCCTCGTCCCACATAGCTTCGAATCCCTTACCTACTTCTGCCTGAATTGCTTTGATTGCCGCTTTTAACATGGTTCCGATTATCTCCAGAAGAATGGTCAGAAATATCAATTATCGTTATCCCAAGAAGTATAACGGTAGCTTTTCCTCACATAGATAAAAATGCAGGTCCTACAACTGTTATTCCGCATTATCGTGTTTGCTATCGGCCTGTTCTTCCTATTGGAGTATGTGGTGGCATGTAGAGTCGACACCAAAACTGGCGTGTTACTCCTTGCCACATCTACCGCCATCGCTGCTGGCGTATTCATAGTATTCCGCCTGAACAACATCCGAGTTTGTTCTCATTGTAACAGCGTCGAGAGTCTTTCTGGCAGTTTTAGAATTTAGAAATCCGGAGCGATTCGCTCCGGATTTGTTTACATTATCCCGTCTACATATAGACAAGAATATGGATGTAAAACTAGACAATGCTCTTTCCCTTCTCTCACGCGCTCAAAGCAAGGGCGCGACCAAAGATATCATCTGGAAGGCGTTCCTTGGAAGTAAGTGTGACAAACGATGCTGTGGCCGTACGCTGAAAGTAGCGCTAATTAACGCCCCGTGTCATGGCTTCGGAGATATAGTCTTTGGGCAAAAGTTTGCGTGCTATCTTCGGAAATGGTATAACGCTAAAGTTTCCATTTTCACAACGCGAGAAGAGGCTCACACGTCTCTGGGTGAGAATCCCGCAAACCTGATCGGTCCGAAAAATATGAAAGATAAGACTGATTGCTACCCATTTGCTGATCTGCGGTTTCCAAAGGTCACCCAACACTTCGACCTTTACTTTGTGTGCCCAGTTATCTCTGATTACTCTCCAAGTTTGAAAGAGGTTGAATCCGTGTTTAAATATGCGACCAGAGTCAATACGTTCTTCATGTCTGAGTACAATGCGCCCAAAAGTGGCATAGACTTCCCGACTGGAGTCGGCATGGGTCGACTCGGTATGCTCCTGGTCAAACCACCGAAAACCAAGAGGTTGGTCGGTCTGACAGGCCCCTATGCGCTGATGTACCTGGCAGGAGATGATCACGTATCAAATGCGGACAAGTGCGCTATGGCCTTTATGGAGATGGTAACTACCAAATACTCTTATCCGAGATTTAGCATTGTGGCGCCCGAGTGGGTGTCAACGTTGCTTGTCACTGGCTCGGGCACGGCTGTCAAGAGATTCCTCTCGTCAGTGTCAGACCGCTATCCAAACCTAATCGTAATAGACTCGGCTGGGTACACCACCACAATTTATCGTGGACGTGGACCGACCCTGACGATACGTGGTGACGTTCTTCCTGTTGACAACAAGCAGATGCTTTCTCTTATCCGATATAGTGTAGACGATATCTTGTTGACAGGAGACCAAAGTATAACGGATGCTCTCTCATGTTGCCCGACTAAGGTTATATACTACCAAATAGCGACTTGGAAAGAAAGTTTAGCAAGGGCTCTGGTAAAAGAACTCCCCAATAAATACCTTGCAAAGAAGTCAACGAGTTGTGGCACTCTTTCCGGGGTGAAGTATAACCCGGACCAAGCCGGGTTTGTGGACAGATGGGACTTCCGGAAGTTGGCGCGGCCTAAGCTTGACGCCATTGTACGAGCGGCTTGCGCTGTGCGGAGTTCAGACGCGTTTGAGGAACTAGCTGACATCATTGCGACTTCGAGGACACTAGCCAGTATGAAAAAGAGGGGGCGTCATCTTATCCCCACGGGATCTGACTAGTCCCTCCGGTCCCATACTCGTGGTAGACTATTGGGGGATCAAAGGCCAGGCACTTTATCCGCTTGTTTTCTGACATATCTGAAAGTAGTTGATCTATGTGTTCCCCGGCGTCATTATCAATAAGTCTGAGGACCTTTTTTGCTCCTTTTAGCGAGTACGCGTAAGCCCACGTTCCTTTGGGTCCATACGCCCATGTAAGCCGATCCGATAACGGCTTACATTCGTCACAGTTGGCCCGAAGGTCCCGTTTGTCGCGGGTATAAGTCCACGGCCCCCCATCGTTCCATATACTTGGTGCTCTATGATATTTGTCGGGCCCTTCTCGTATGTCGCGTACTCCGCACGTTCCTCCACACCCGAGGTACAGTACATCCCACTCCGTTGTCTTGATGTCTTTGACTCCCTTGCGAAAAAGTTCATTGAAATTCCTATCAAACTCCACATCATCCTCGAATATCAACATCCTTTCCCACTTGTTGCGGACCTGTGCACGCAAGAGAAGGATAGTGCCTATTGTTAAGGCAGCGGCAGGCAACAAAATTTTAATCTCGCCGGGATTATCATACGGGATCCTTACACCGTACGCCAACTCAAAACTTTTTAGCTTTTCTAGGCAGGCCCGAGGACCCTCGTTCTTACATCTTCCATCGACACCTATGAACCTATTAACATCTAACCCGACTTTACGGAACTGTCTTGAGACCTTCTTCCATCGCTTTTCGGCCGTGTAAAGCGACACGCAAAAGATAGATGAAAAGAACTTGTTGGCTGTGCTGGACACAGACCTTTTCGACCTGCTCCTGCGTCTACTCCTGCTCCTACTCCTGCGTCTACTCCTACTCCTGCGCCTACGCCTGCTCCTGCTCCTACTCCTGCGCTTGTTCTGCATCATTTATCTTAATAAGAAAAACCTTATTCAGATGAATCTGAATAAAGCTAGAAACTGAATTAATCAAAGATGATGCGAGACAACAGACTCTCCTTGCACTGCGTGATCCATCCGGATGGCGCTGACCTACTAAACTCAATCAACTTACTCCTGACCATGTCGCGCATCCTCGGCGTCTCCATCTCCCACTTATACCGACACTTACCCATGTACTCAAACATCTTTGCGACCACCGCTTTTTTGTTCTCATGTCCATCCGCGTCCTCGCATTGGTTGAAATACGCCTTCATTGTCTTGATGTACTCTCGCCTGCAATGCGAGTTTACCTGCGCTGAGGTGCTCCCAACGCAGCTTCGCAGGTTATACGTGGTTCTGGAGGACATATTCTACCCTCTATAAAAACGTTTCGATCTCGATCAATTTCGTAGATCGAGACTACGTCCTCCGATCACATGGGACCGAGAACGTTAGGAAGTCTGTGTACCTCAGGTCCGCAAGAGATGCTCCGGCCATGAAACCCAGACTTCCTGTGATATAGGGGTTAAAGCACCCTTGAGACATAAAAACAGTCGTGCAGACTACTATGGACAATAGGAGCAGTGTCATCCAGTGGTGCGCATGGAAACATTTGTTTTCACCTCTGTGAAGGACTAAGTTAAATCCAACTTTCGGTTGTTCGCCCTCTTTAGGGGATCCGAGAACCAGAAAGATAGAAAGTCCGAATATCGCGGATACAACAAAGCTGAACACTCGAAGATCCATTTATTAGACGGTAAATGAATAGTTCTATAACTTGGCTAATTCACTCTCTTTACGTTCCCAGCTAATGAGAGTCTTTGTCTCGGTGTTGTAGATAAAGAGATTAGATTTTGTGATTTTCAAAGACCTATACTCAGGTACAGTACGCATGAACCCGGTTCCATAACCCCTAGAAACGATAGTCTGAGCCAACCTGTTTCCGATCCAAACCTCGTTCTTCTCGATCTTAGGACGGGTCGGAGGCAGGTAGTAGTAAATGGGTGCTGCTAGGTCCACGCATAACCCGGGCTCACCTACCATTGTGACCCTATTGTCGACATCGGCGTAGTATTTTGCCCCGTTTTCATAGGGTATGCCCCCAGAATCCCATTTGATGGGAAGGTATATCTTCATAACATCCAGGTCGGTCAGCTCAACGTTTTCATAGACATGATCGCATCTTGATTTCTTTGTTTTAGTTCTACAGCATCCAACAACGTCAATCTCGATGGATTGTCGGTTCTGACTGATGGGGATCAGATTACAAGACAAGATTGCGTCTGATCCAAGATATACATTGACACTCATTCTCACCATTTCCCGTCAGTTCGTTCACCATTATCAATTACTTTATTCATCAGTCTAATTGATAATGACAACCATGTTACACATCTATACCAACTATGACAACAGCTGCTTTACTCAATCAAATGATTTCGCTCAGATACGGACATGACGCAGACAAGATGATGCAGCTCGTCAAAACAGATCCCCACGGGTACCTGAATAGCTCCTGCGCGCACTTAGCCGTCCTTGCCCACTGGCACCTGAAATCCACGATATCGGTGGAACTTGCCATGAGGATGGTTAAAGAAACTAATCTTACTGAAGACACTGTCGTTTGTGATAATGTTCCGGGCATGGTCTCAGGACCATGCCACTATACACCCTTGATCCTTGATGACGATGATCCGGCTCTTCACGCCATACCGATGCCCGAGGGCGGCTTCGACTATATGGACGAAGAAGAAAGGTTGAGATTGTTCGGTTCTCAGAAGTGTTCAAGTAAAAATCCGCAATTTCAGACTAACAACTTCTGACGCCGTGGACTAGATACTGTAATGGGATTTCCAAGCATCTTTACTGGTACATACCAAACGTAGGGAGAACAAATCAGAGATGGAGGCAGGACTGTTTGTAGAGCGATCACCGTAGTTAGAGAGGAGCTGTCCATGCTTGTTACAGGCATACATGAGGAGTGGTGGTCAAACGGGTAACTGCGGGCGACTGTAAGCAAGATGGCCTGGTGGGGATGACGCAATGGACATTCAGCTACTTCCGTACACTGATACAAAAGCCCTCAGGTATTGTACCTGAGGGCTCTGTTATTCTAGCTCGGCCAGCACTTTATCTAGTGCTTGCTGATTTGTCTCCAGTGCTTGCTTCGTTGTCAACCACTTATTCATGGGAGGCATTGACATCGGTAAAAGGACCGATCTTATCATTACTTGGCTCCCGGGTGTGCTACACAACCTCCCTTCCGTCTGTGCGTTGTAGCAGTAGATTTCGCATAGGTCTAGTCGGACATCGCGGATTTTCCCGAATCGTATAGATCCGGTGTCCCTGGATAAAACTATCATGTATACGTTAACCTTTTGAGCCAATAGCGCCATTAGCCCAATAAAGTTACCCGCCTTGATCCACATTGCACCGGTCCTTGCAACAGCCTCCTTAACGGCTCTTTCATTTCTCGTCTTGATCTCAAAGAGAGTGGTCACTCCCCTTTTCGCACAGCTTAGGCAAATGCCGTCTCTGAACCCGGAACAACTCTGTCCATCCCCACATCCTCCACAGCTTGCGATATGACCAGAAACCCGACACTCAGGACACTGCATCCGGTGGTGGTTGAGGAAAGACAAGACATACTCCTCGGCAAGGAATCCCCTTGTGTCAGATTCAACAGACCTAGATATGAGGAACTCCTCGAGAGTCGTGATTGGTGTCGCTGAAAACCTTGGTGCAGTCTGGTTGGTCATTCGATGCGTACACTTCTTACCGCGCTTATCAAACAGATCATCCAGTCCCCGCATCCTATGCTGTTTCGCCCAGTCGTCCGACGCGTCCGCCAACTTATCTTGTTTTCTGTTTAAGTGACTCGATACGCACGCCCTGAGGTCGTCAACCACACGGTCCACATCTGATGCTTTATCAGGCATGCGAGCTACCTCCCCTGCTGGAATGTGAGCATAGTAGTGATCATTGCATAGATCCAGCTCAGCTATCATCTCTATATAGGCTTTTTCGGCTATCTTACCGTCATCGTCTTTACCGAACATCTTCTTTCCCAACGGAGCTTTGATCAGCTCTTTGATCTGCTGATCAGTCTTACCTTTGAAAGGGGGCACATTTTTCCACATACCGTTGTCATTCTTGTTACATGTGTTTGTTTTGGGTTCAATTCTATTCATCACTCTGATAAATGGAATCTCTGACGTACAGCACATCCATGGAGAACGTCCTTCACTACACAGTCCTGATAGCATCTATTATTATCGCCTTCACCATTGCAAAAGGCAGAGAGCGCATCCGCGTGGGCATTGCCCTTGTTGCGTCGATTGCTCTTCAGATCATCACTTGTAACATCTTCTACTGTGGAGGCGTCTGTGTTATCTACTCCGTGATGTTAGGACTCTCTGCTAATCTCGCACAGCGCGAGAAGAAGAAAACGCTAGCTATTTCTATTACTGCCGGGTATTACGCTGTTCTTCTTCTAGCAGCAGGAGCTGCTGCTCATAGGATCCCACACGATAGGAAGAAAGCTATACGGATGGGTCTTGTGGCCTTCAGTCTTCACACCTTTCTTTTCATGGCCGGATATGGAATTGGTTATGTATGACCCAGAAGAGCAATATCCAAAACTGATTGAAGATGATGACTATGATAAGATTATCAAAGATGTCAACTGCGCTAGCCATGAAGGGGAAGAGGTGGGACTCCGTCCACGACGAGGATCTTCGTCGTATGTACGATAGCGAGGAGCTGGGTATCCTTGCGATAGCGAAGACCTTTGGGCGAACAGCGGGAGCCGTCGCGAATAGACTAAAGCTGCTGAAGATTGTAAGATCGGACCTACGAACCGAGGACTATCCACAGCATATCCGTGGGTGGATGGAGTACCTGGGGGATAGCGAGTTCAGAGAGGTAGAGAAACTGGTAGCTAAGCCTAAAACATCACGTTTGTTAGGTACTACTGCGCCAGCAGACGAGGTTGCCCAGTTGCGATCAGAGATGAATAGTAGATTCAACGGGTTGGAGAGAATGTCTCCAGCAGACGAGGTTGCCCAGTTGCGATCAGAGATGAATAGTAGATTCGACGAGCTGCTAAAGCTCATCTCCATAAGACTTGGGTAGATGCTTACTGGGTCCCGACCAAACGTTTGGTCGGGACCCATTTTTCATGTCTTATAGGTAATAGATCCACACAGCAAATGGTTGATGAAACATACGAGCTCCGATATGGGGAGTCTAGAACTCAGGAGGAAGTTGTCAGACAAAAGATCGTTGATGGCCGTCTTGACGCCCTCGTTGATAAGAGGATTTGGAATATCCATCACAAGCCGAATATGGACAGGGTGGTAAGGCAGTTCTCGGCTAAGGCATACCAATGGACTGACTTCGACGATAATAATCTTTATGAGCCTATCAGGAGCATGTGTCGCTTTATCCACAGCGAATTCGATCGCCCGTTGATTGAGTGTAAGAGATGTGGGTTGTTCTACAACGAGGACATGTACCACTACTTCGACTTCTATTCCCGACAGGCGGTAAGTCCCGGGCGCGCGTACTGGGCATGCTGTGATTGCCTCGGTAACCCGAGGATATAAGAATGACACCTTGATCTAAGGAGAGGGAACGAGGTTCTAAACATGGACCAAGGCCTTGATCACTACATTTTTCTTGATTTCGAAGCGACCTGTGAGGTCGATAGAAAGATAAAACCCCAGGAAATCATCGAGTTCCCTTCCGTGGTTCTAGATGCTAAGACACTAGAAACTGTCGATCAGATCCAGTTGTATGTGCGTCCAATCAAAAACCCGATACTGTCAGAGTTCTGTACGAGTTTAACAGGTATCAATCAGTCCATGGTCCAAGATGCAGACATCTTTAGGTATGCGTTCAAGAAGTATGATAAGTGGGTACAGAAGTATCCGACAAGTGTCTTTATCACGTGTGGAGATTGGGACTTGAAGACGGCCCTACCCGCACAGGCGAAAGTCTCAAAAGTCGACGTTCATAGGTATTATAGAAGTTGGGTGAATATCAAAACGGAATTCTCAAGATATTACAAAACCAAGGCTAGAGGTATGACCGGGATGTTAGACTTCCTGAAGATGGACCTAATAGGAAGGCATCACTCCGGACTGGACGATTGTGTGAACACTGCTAGGATTTGGAAGAGGATGCTTAAGGATGGCTATGTGTTTTCGTGGGAGTGTCTTCATTGGACATAGAAAGAACCCTCAGACATGTGTCTGAGGGTTCGGGAATAGCTGTGTTAATTGCTCGATCGCTGCGAGTAGGGCTGTGTCACCTGAGAAGTCCTCCGTGCTTGGTGGGAATGAGGCCCGGTCAAGCTTCAACGCATCACTGATCTTGGATGCGTGTTCTGGGAACTCGGTCTTAGCTACTTCGAAGATCTCGTCGTCGAATTGTCCCTGTCGGTACTCGGGGACCGCAATGACGCGCCCGTTGAGAGCGTACTTGGGCTTATCATCGATAAGGACCACCGTGTTCGGGTCCTTTGATAGTCGAGACAAGTCCTTTTGTGTCCGGATATCCCCACCACCTGTGGAGACCTCGGGGGCGTCTTCCCTCACGATAGAACGCCCGAATAGTCCTGCACATTCACTGTACTCCCCAAGACACATAGTCAAGTAGTCGATCCATCCGTCTGAGTTGCTAGCCGATGTGAAGATTGCAACCTCGTCAATCCTCCCACTCTCTTTCCACTCACGCAGGGTTTGGAGCAGATCCCGTAAATATGGACGTGCGCCTCCCTTCTCCATGTAGGACTGAACAAAGAGAGCTGTCGGTGGAGGCTGTTTCCTGAAGACCTTGAAAACTTTGAAGAGGAGCGATCCTGGTCCCCAGAAACCTGTCGTTTCGTCCAAGTCGAGTGCAACTACCTTAGCCGGTTTCCTAAGGGTGCTGGTCATACCCAGCGTCGTGTTAATCGAAAATGATGTACTCATAGTACTACCTATCCCCTAGAAGATTCCTAGATTCATCAATTATATTCTGGACACGTCTCAGTTTGAGAAGCCCACACTGAGATTCAGTGTGGGCTTTGTTAATAGGCGTCAACGGCCTCCCCAAGTGGGACGGGATGCGCGTATGGCTACGTCTTCTCTTGTCCGTTTTCGCGCCAGCTCTTGGCCGCGCCATCTTTCTTACCGTTCTTATAGGTACACTCTTTCCATGGTTGGCCGTTCTCGTACCACAACCTGGATAGACCATCTTTCTTACCGTTCTTATAGGTAGACCAGCGACGCAGTTGACCGTTTCCGTACCACCTTTTGAACTGACCGTCCAGCTTACCGTCCTTGAAGGCACACTTATGCGATGGTTCTCCATTCTCGTAGCACGACTCGAACGGACCGTCTTGCTTACCGTTCTTAATTTCCGACGCAGCTGCCAGTTTCCCGTTTGCATGCCAGCGCTTGGACGTACCATGTTCGACGCCAGCCTTGAAATTGCTCGCACCGAGCATGTTACCGTCCACATCCCACCACTCTATCAGACCGTCTTGCTCATTGTTCTTGTAGCGGATCCGTGAGCTCATTTGGCCGTTTTCATGCCACGTCTGGCGCAGGCCTTCTTTTATACCCGCCTTGGCATAACCCTCCGCTCGTAGTTGTCCGTTTTCATACCAGCTCCTGGCTCTGCCATCCAGCAGACCGTTGACGTAAGTGGCTTCTTCGAGAAGTCGACCGTAGTAATCCCACGTCTTGAGGGAGCCATCAATCTTACCATTCTTGTTACAAGTCTCACTGTTTAGTTGACCATTTTCAAACCAGGTCCTTGAAGGACCATCCTCCTTATCGTCAGCGTAGGTAACTTCATCAGCGAGTTGTCCGTTTTCATGCCAAGTCCTCACTGGGCCGTGCCTCTTACCGTTGAGGTAATTAGCTTCCTCCCTGGGATTACCGTGACTGTAGTGCACCTTCCTCTGACCGGTGAGCAAGGCCATCAGCTCATCTCCAAGGATCTCTTTCACCACCAGTATCGTGCTACAAACAGACTTGGCTCCTGCCGTGATGACCTTCCCTATTGGAGCGACCTCGCAGAAGCGAGAATCAATCTCGTAGTAGGTCAGACAATCGACGGCTCGCTTGCAAAAGTGGATCCCGTTCTTGCACATCTTTATCTCTCCTTCAACGGTCGTAGTCTCTCCAATTCTATACTGTACTCCCCGGCAACACAGCCTGCTGTCAAATGCTTTGTAGTAAGTCATGGGTCTACTCGTTCTCTGAATAATTACACGAATATATCAATTAGTTGTTCGACGAACGAGCAAAGCCCATATTTGGATATTCTTAATCTTCATACCTATCACGCCTGTCGTCGTACCAATCGCTCGCTCCAAAGTCGTCACCGTACTCATCGTCATGCTCGTCGAAGCAGGTGCGCCACGCCTCATGCTCAACTGCGTCATCGTGAGCTCGTTGCCCCAGCATTCTTATTGTTCTGTCCGGGAGCTGCCTATAGATTAAGGCCCATGCATCTGTGGGTAGAATATCTGTGAGGGACCTACGCCTTGGTGTATTGACTCCTCCACGCAACCTGCTGCGTGAGCGCCTAATCCGCGAGCGTCGCCTGCTACGTGAGCGTCGCCTGCTATGTGAACGCCTAATCCGCGAGCGTCGCCTGTTGCCTCCACGCAACCTACTACGTGAGCGCCTAGCACCTGAACGCCTAGTCCGTGAGCGCCTAGCACCTGAACGCCTAGTCCGTGAGCGTTGCCTGTTGCCTCCACGCAACCTACTACGTGAGCGCCTAGCACCTGAACGCCTGGCACCTGAGCGCCTCCTGCTACGTAGCGCTAATCGCAAGTTTGATCTTCGTCGTGCCATTTACTTATAGGCATTATGAAGAAAATTAAGGCCAAAATTCAAGGACTGATTTCCCCACTGACTCCGACGAAGATGTACGCCTGGAGCTCATCCAATACAGACTCAGGATAGGTATTCACCACCTTGTCTCCATCATACAGAACGAGTTCCCCGCCTGCTTCCTGAATCGAAAAAGCGTTGTTGGTGATTGTCTCACTGATCAACTCTTTCACTGACTTTCTGATCTTCTGAGAGACCTTGAGATAGCATGCAACAACAACCTTCACAGGCATCATAATCCTTACGGACAACCAAGACAACGTAGAAAACTCACTTGGGGACGTCGCGAAGGCACACGTCCTCATTCCCTCCTCTCCTCTGTGAAGATTAAAGGCGATCTTTCGCACATGGCGCGGTTCAAGCACCTCCTGGTATCTCGGTATCAGTGGTGCCACAGCGTCGTTGATCCTAGCTGTTAAGGCCAGAATGGCATCCTCGTTTGTTGCAGCAGCCACACCAAGCCCCCTGAGCCATTCTGCCGTATTGCTTCTGAGAGAATCAGCAGCTACCTGTGCGCAGCCGGTCCTTCCGTCGAGAGCAATCAGCATCTCCAGCTGGTACTTGACTGCTACTAGACTTTCAATATGATTTTGGATCTTCTTATATTCAGGCAGGAAAGACGGCTTCAGTCTCTTCTGGTACGACTTGAAAATCGAGTAGTAGTCACCGGTGTAATACTTGTGCATTACGTCGGGTAGGCCTTTCTGATATTTCTTATCGTCCATGCCTATGTCGATCCCACACACATTCCCGTTGTAGAGATAGGCGAACTCGAGAACAGCCGTCTCTGTTTTCATTAGAGAGATTAGATCATACTTCTCTCCTCGGGAAGCAATGTATCCTCGCCGGATGCTGTCAATATCCCACTTGATCTCCGCGAACGGAAACATAATGCTGCTAGCTTCGATCAAGTTCTTGACTGTTGGTTTGGCTAGGAGTTCGGTCACTCTAGAATGTACAGATGCCGGTACGAGTTTGGCCAATCCAGAAAGCCAAATTGCACCCAGCTCAGGATTATATTCACACTCTCCACCATCATCAATGACCCATGGAACACGAAACTCTTTGTACTTACCACACCCGAACTGAACGAAAATGAACTTCTGCTGTCTTTCAAGAATTTGGACGATCCGGTCCAACAGTCTTCTGTCGAATCGAACAACGGCTGTATAGTCGATGTCCGAGACAAGAGCCCCATCCTTCTTCCTCGAGTAACTCCCCTTCAACCTGTATGGCTGGTTGCGGTTGATGGTGATACTGGACAAGTCATGTGCTAGTCGCGCATCGAATGCCTTTGATTTTGTGATCATGGTTCCCTTTATAGTGAAACTCCTCATTATAAACTCAATTGGCTTTTTACTTCGAGATAACAAAGGGGATGCCATACAAAGAGGTTGGATCAACAATTTACATGGATGACGATCAGGCCACAATTGACGCAGTCACTGCTAGACTAAGCACAAAACGAACTATCATGCTCCGTTTACTCACAACTTATGACGCTACTGTCCTATCAGACGCGTCTGAAGCAGAACGTGCCGAGATCGTAGCTGAGATCTCTGATAACCCGGTGCTAATGGAGCTTGTTAGAAACTGGATGAGGGGCGGACAACCGATCACACCTGCAATATCAGGCCCACAGACTCTGACTGAACAAGTGGATCCCAATTCTCAAAGACGGGTGTACGTCTTCGGGGAACTGCACGGTAGGGATGGCGAGTGTTCTCAGGATAAGTACATGGAAGCGAGGTACTACTTCAGGAGACTGTTCACGACAACGAGTGCCTTCATTGATTTCTTCTTAGAGATCCCATCCTACACGGGAACCTCATGGTCCAAAGTTTTCATGGAGAATATTCGTGACGGACGACAGGGTGACATTATGAAAGACATCAGGGGAGCTCTAGTGAAGTGTACAAGTGCAGCCCACAGAGACGCCAAGGACTGCCAGTTGATCAGAGCTCATTTCACAGATGTAAGGTTTGACAACCACGCAGCCACAAACACATTAAGCTACCTTGCATTGTTGTCGACCATGACGCCAGGACGGATACGAATGGGATTGGCAGCACCAGATGTTAGACAGCTGTTAGCGGATCTGGTTAAGGACCCTGGACATGTTATCGAAACATATGTCCTGTCGGGTAAGTTCACTAAAAAGGCATTACTACAGTTGAACCCTGAGATACAAGAATCAATCAGGGACTATGTAGCGGTATCATTGAAAAGCGAATTCGAAGCCAGAGAGAAACTATATGGCTCTGGTGGACGTACGCTCCAGCACCTAGCCCTTCTGATGTATAACACAGACCTTAACACGGTTAGTGACGACAAAATGGTCAGGTTGTTGAAATACATCAACAACGCCTACCTCACTCCTCTCGAGTCTTGGGTTGTAGACGCTTATACTATGGCACGGCTCTTCAAGACTTTCGCTGCGTCTGGAGATCAGCCCACAGAAGCACGGAATGCAATCGTGTATGCCGGAGAGGCTCATGCCGAAAGACTGCGTGTGTTCCTCACACGAGTTGGTTTCTCCATGGTTGGTAAGGCCGGTATCAAGACTCAGACCTCGTTGGTTCCACCGGATTTCATCCGGACCCCTCGGAATGACGCAGTTGAGAACGATGGGTTCGAGAGATGTCTCAACATGACTGGGATCTCGCAGCCTTTGTTTTAGGAAGAAAAGCCTGTACCAAGTGGTACAGGCTTTATTAAATTAAATCTATGCTCGTGGGCGGCGTCCAATCTGCGCCTGGTAATTTTTCTGGTTGATTGTATCAAGCGTGCGCGAGGCACAGCAGTGCTCACACTGTTGCACGTTGGAGCGGATGCTTGAGTTATGATTCATAGTGGTCTTAAACGATCCACACATAAGACACTTAACGAACTCATTACAGTAACGTCGGGTCAGTCCCTCAACATGGTTGGGTTTAAATCTCCCGCGGATGACCAACCCACAGCCGTCCCCCTTCAAAGACGCAGTCGTTCCTAACTCAGTGGTCAGGTATAGCATGAAATGGTGCAGTGGTCGCCGGATATTCTTACAGATGATTCCGAAATTGGCCACGAGTGTCAGTTTTGGTCTCGTCAAGATCTGTAGGACGGGCAATCGCAGCTTGACAGGCTTGAGTGCCTCTCGGTCGATCGCTTGATCTAGTAGTTCTTCGTAGTTCTGTGCCAGTCCTCTCTCAGGTGAATAGTTCACAGGCTCCTGTTGTTCGTCTTCTTCAGGCGCAGTGGATGATACATCTAGCAGCCATGACACCTCCTGATCTACTCGTTGAGTATCGATTACACGTGCCTCACTCACTAGGACACTTTCCTGTACAACGGTTGGAAGTTGTTGCTGTTCGGGCTCGTCGAGTGACACCACTTGACCATGGACTATCGTGTGCGGGCTCTTCTTGATCTGGAACGAGCAATCTAGTTTTTTGGCTTCAGCTTCGAGCATCCTTATAGAGCGCCAAAGCTCCTGTGCGGCCGTGTCGGTGTCCGTCTCGCACGATAGTCGGTACACTGGAGGTACATCAACCTTGAGTGATAAGGTGTCTTGCTGTCCCCTATGTAATACGGCACGCACTGCATGGACTCCCAAAGGACCCATACAATGGATACCCACTTCAGCCGAGCATCGGGAAGCGCGCGGCTTCATCCTGCGCGCGGCTTCCACCATGATTACATCATTCATTGTCAAGTCAGTTTCAGGACAGATGTGATCCTTGATACCGGCCAATAGCCCGTCGTGCACCGATCCATGCAACGCAGCAAGTGGCCACGCTATCGTGTTGTACATCTCAAGAAGTGTGTCGCATGCTCCCGAAGGATTATACACAGCAGCGGCCCTACAAAGTACTTGATGTGCCAGCGTGGCATCCCCAAATGCTGCCTGGTGCTGTTTGACCTCATCCTTTGTTACGCGAGACTTTGTCAAGTCGATGTACTTAGTGTGAGTATCAACACTAGTAACGCAGCACACCGTCTCGAGACCGGGCCATACAATCGATCGCAAGTTCCGAACATAGTTCTTCCGAGTGAGTTGAGCGAGAGGAATAAAAGCATCGATGCCTCCGTACTCTGGGAGGGTCACATACACACCATGCTTCTCAATCCGATCTACCAGGACAGTCACCATGTCCTGGGGTTGTGGCAGATCCTGTTCATAAAACCGACAGCTCGCTAGAAGTTGGCGCGCACTAGGATGGTTGTCCGACGTGTTTTCGATCACCTGTTCTTGTCTGGGAACTGACGGAGTCGGCTCTTTGTCAGTGCGAGGCTTAGGCTTCTTCGCGTGCGAAGCCTGACGTAGGGTTGGTGCTGTCAGAAGTGTGTCCAGACTGGGGGGTTCTGGGATCTCAACAGATTTCCCTCCAATACTGGTCCCATACCCGACAAGCTTCTTTCCGATGAACACTGTTACTGCTTGCCCACTTGTGGTACAACATACTGGTGAATTGAGTTTGAGAAGGACTACGGGAAGCGGCTTCTGTTTGTCGATCTTAGTGACCACCCCAGTGACCTCGGCAGCTCCAACATGGATCACGACCTTACCACCCTTACAGAGCTTACTGACACTGCCTTCAGTGATCCGCTTGAGCCTCTGGTAGCTTAGAGCAATATGACTGAGGACGGGAGGAAGGGTCCCTGGAGCTCCAGCCACTTGACCAACCAGACGGTCGCCCATGCAGAGGTATGGATCGAGGTCGGTCTGCATTCCGATCAAGCCTCCAGGTATAGCGTAGTCGAGTTGAGCGGTATCACACTGAAGGGACTGAACTCTGGTGAATATCGGGGTAACCACTCGAGAACCATCCGGCTGTGTTACGGGGAGACCAGGTCGGATCTCGATGAGATCACCGACCCTGGCTAACCCACTCATGATTGAACCTCCAAGGACACCTCCACGCAGGTCTTCCAAGGGCATACCTGGGGTGGACACTTTGAAAGTTCGGATCACCGACATTCGGAGCGGGTCCTGGAGGTTATGGCTGGGGATTGGAAACGAAGTCGCGATTGCTTCAACCACAGCATCCAGGTTAACCCCAGTCTGTGCTATAATGGGGATGAGAGGAGCAGCATGAGCGTTAGTACCCTCGGTAAATCGATTGAGGTCTTCCGCGTGCTTAAGTAAGGCCTCCTTGTCATTGACGAGGTCAACCTTGTTCTGGATCTTCACATAGTGTTCCACACCCATCAACTCGGCAGCCATCAGGTGCTCCTGCGTCTGTGGCTGCGGACACGGTTCGTTCGCGGCAGTTACTAAGATCGCTCCGTCCATCACAGAAGCACCGTTAATCATTGTTGATATCAACTGGTCGTGCCCCGGACAGTCAACGAACGAGACATGTCGTACCAGCACACACTGACCAGTGCAGTCTCGACACGGGTGGTTCGTACTGCTCGACGGCCCGTGATCATACTTGAGACAACCGTCGCATTGATAAATCTTACAGTTGGCGTACCCAAGTGAGATAGTACAGTTCCGCTTCTTTTCTTTTGAATGCTGCCCCGTTGTGATCCCGGTCAGCTGGCGTACCAAGGTGCTCTTACCGTTGGCCACGTGACCGATTATTCCGATGTTGATTGTCGCTTGCTTATCGATTGGTGATACTTGCGGCTGCGTGCTGTCGGACCAGTCAACTGGTTCAGTTGGGTTAGTGTATTCTGACATAACTACCGATCCTGGTTATCTTTCTCCTAGGGATCAGTTTTATAAATGAGGTCAAGTCAACAAATTGATCCCATTTGATAGCTATGGTCATATACATCAAAAATGGCTCAAGAATGTTCAGCACCGTTCCTGAAGAAATGTGGCTTCAAAACCAAAGGCTTAGCAATGCACGTGTACGACAACTATGAAGAATTTGCACACGCGTTCGACAAGGAGATTAGCACGTTCAAAGCTGCCATGTGGACGCACGAGACCACGTGCACGAAGAGGTTGAAAACGCTTGTCAACAACGACTTTGTGGCTAGAGTTGCTCAGATGACAGAAGAGTTTGAAAGTGAGAAACGCGCCAAGCGAGCTAGAATCGAAGATGAGAAACGGGTTCATCTTGATAGGATCGCGGACGAAAGACAAACTGAACTAGAAACTACCCGTGTTAAAAAAAGGAATAGACATCAGGACCTAGATGACATCCTGGCCAAGTATATCGTCGATGATCACATGAGAGTGCTGTGCGTTGATGAGCTCGTCACTTATATGGATCAATGAGAATAGGCTATATCTTCAGCATCACCCGGAGAGATTAGTCTATTTCGCGGTTAAAGCTCTAATACCTCCATGAGGTCAAAGGACATTGATCTCGCCGACTTAGCTCTTCCATCCTATAACGGTTCCACGGTTTTTCATAGATACTTCGATGATGTCTTCTTCACAGCGGGTCCCCAGTCGCATGGCCTTCTGACGTGTATGCAGGTATACTTATGAAAACCACTAGTTAACTAGTGGTTTTGTAGTCAAACGGGGCGATCTAATTGATTTTATTGATATTTTTTCAGTCTTCCCACACAGATAAACCTATGGTACAAAACTCTTTGAAAGATGCTCTCAATATCGACCTCATCGCTAAGCATGTGTGTCCACACCTTTCAGCACAGGGCATCGAGATACTTCACCGGGTGAGCGTGGACTTCAGAGCAGCCATCAAGGATAAAGAATACGGTAAGGAACTGTTTGCACAGCACTGGCAGGACATCAGGAACATCAGCGAAAGAGTAAGAGAAGAGTACGCTCTCAAAGACGGGAAGAAGGAAGGTCAATACAAGTCCTGGCATGGTTGTCCTGGTAATGTACTGTGGAATATGTGTAACTACAAAAACGGGTATTTGGACGGTCCGTACGTGGAGTGGTACGAGAGCGGCGAACTGTGGCGCGAATGCACCTATCAGGATGATAAGATTGATGGTCCATACAAATCTTGGCACCCTAACGGTCAACCGGAAAAAGAGTGCATCTATCAGGATGGTAAGATTGATGGCCCGTACACGCAATGGTACGAGAGCGGCGAACTGTGGTGCGAATGCACCTACAAGGACGATAAGAGACACGGTCAGTGCATGCTATGGTACAAAGACGGTCAATGCAAACTGAGGTGCACCTATAAGGCCGGCAAGATGGAGGGTTGTGAGGAGTCCTGGTACCAAAACGGTCAACTGTACTTCATCTCCCACTACATCAACGGTAAGAGGGATGGTATGTACAGAGCCTGGTCTATCGACGGTGAAATAATAGATGATAATACCTACAAATATGGCACGTTAATAAACATCGGCTCAACCTCCTAACGGGGTTGATTTTCCATAAGGGTTGGTAGATAACCCTTTGATGTTCTCAATATCGACCTCCTCGTTGCACTATGGTCCGGAGGTAATGGTGAACCTACTCTAGGTTTCGTTAATTGATTTTCCCGCTACGACTTTGACTCACAACAGCAATGAAAGAGATCGATATTTTGCCCATCGAAATTCTTATCACATTTCGGCGAAGGACATTGAGTTACTCCATCAGGTCAACGTAGAGCACAGAGCAGCTATCAAAGATAAAGAGTACGGTCCCGGTAGGCTCGAGTTCAACTTCAGTACTTGCTGTATAGACCTTGGCATTGACCTCAAGTTCGAGGTCGTCTGAATGGATTAGTCAAAAAAGCCCAAGCCAAACTTTGGCTTGGGCTTTTACGTAATGGCGTCTATTGATAGAACCGAGTGAGACAATATTCGCCAATAAAAATTGACTTTTATGGGTAACTCATAGGGAAATGATGAGATCATGTCTTACACACAGCAACCAATGACTACGCAGGAAATTCAGGTTGACGTCATCAATATCGACATCCTCGTTAAGTATGTATGTCCACATCTTTCGGCACAGGAGATCGAGAGAATCCACCAGGTAGACAAGAACTTCAGAGCAGCCATCAAGGATGAAGATTACGGTAAGGAGTTGTTTAGACAGCACTGGGAGGATGTCGAGACGACAAATCCCAGCAGTCTATATAAGCTCAAGTACACTCTGAAAGACGGTAAGCAGGAGGGTCAATACAAGCAGTGGCACGCAAACGGTCAATTGTGGGATGAGCGTACGTACAAGGACGGTAACCAGGAGGGTCAACACAAGCAGTGGCACGCAAACGGTCAATTGTGGGATGAGCGTACGTACAAGGACGGTAAGCTGGATGGTCTATGCAAGTATTGGTACGAAACCGGTCAACTGCAGGGAGAGTGCACCTACAAGGACGGTAAGCTGGATGGTCTATACAAGTATTGGTACGCAAACGGTCAACTGGGGAACGAGTGCACCTACAAGGACGGTAAGCTGGATGGTCTATGGTCAACTGTGGGAAGAGTGCACCTACAAGGACGGTGAGAGAGTAGGTATTTGCCCGTTATAAAACCACTAGTTTACTAGTGGTTTTTCTAATTAAACGGGGCGATCCAATTGATATTTCTTGACAACCTTATCATGTAGAGATGACCTATGAAAGTTGACGACATCAATATCGACATCCTCGTTAAGTATGTATGTCCACATCTTTCGGCACAGGAGATCGAGAGAATCCACCAGGTAGACAGGAACTTCAGAGCAGCAATCAAGGATGAAGATTACGGTAAGGAGTTGTTTAGACAGCACTGGGAGGATGTCGAGACGACCAATCTCAGTGATCTCAAGCTCAAGTACACTCTGAAGGACGGTAAGCGGGAAGGTTGCTACAAGTCCTGGTATCTCGATGGTGGTAGCCAGTATGCAGAGTATATCTACAAGGATGGTAAGTTCGATGGTCCATATAAAACGTGGTACAAGAACGGTCAACTGCGATCAGAGGGCACATGCAAGGATGGTAAGTTCGATGGTCCATATAAGAACTGGTACGCGGACGGTCAACTGCGAGAAGAGGGCGCATACAAGGATGGTAAGTTCGATGGTCCACATAAGAACTGGTGCGGAAGCGGTCAACTGTGGCGAGATTGCACCTACAAAGATGGCAAGCCGGAAGGTCTAGATAAGTGTTGGTACGGAAGCGGTCAACCGCGGACGGAATGCACCTACAAAGATGGTAAATGGGATGGCCCATATAAGGACTGGTACTCAAACGGTCAACTGCGGACGGATTGCACCTACAAAGATGATAAGCCGGAAGGTCTATACAAATCCTGGTACGAAAATGGACAACTGAGGAGCTGGTGAGAGTGGACGGTTATAAAACCACTAGTAAACTAGTGGTTTTTCTAATTAAACGGGGCGATCCAATTGATATTTCTTGACAACCTTATCATGTAGAGATAGACCTATGAAAGTTGACGACATCAATATCGACATCCTTGTTAAGTATGTATGTCCACATCTTTCAGCACAGGAGATCGAGAGAATCCACCAGGTGGGCAGGAACTTCAGAGCAGCCATCAAGGATGAAGATTACGGTAAGGAGTTGTTTAGACAGCACTGGGAGGATGTCGAGACGACCAATCCCAGTGGTCAATATAAGCTCAAGTACACTCTGAAGGACGGTAAGCGGGAAGGTTGCTACAAGTCCTGGTATCTCGATGGTAGCCCGTATGCAGAGTGTTTCTACAAGGACGGTAGGTTGGATGGCCCATATAAGCAGTGGCACGCGAACGGTCAAGTGCGAGACGAGGGCGCCTACAAGGATGGTACGCAGGATGGTCTATGTAAGAGCTGGTACGAAAACGGTCAACTGTGGGATGAGTGCGTCCACAAGGATGGTACGCTGGATGATCTATACAAGCAGTGGTACGAAAACGGTCAACTATTCAAGGAGTGCACCTACAAAGATGGCAAGCTGGAAGGTCTATACAAATCCTGGTACGGAGACGGTCAACTGTGGGATGAGTGCGCCTACAAGGATGATACGCTGGATGGTCTATATAAAGAGTGGTACGAAAACGGTCAACTATTCAAGGAGTGCACCTACAAAGATGGCAAGCTGGATGGTCCATACAAATCCTGGTACGCAAACGGTCCACTATTCAATGAGTGCACCTACAAAGATGGCAAGCTGGATGGCCCATGCAAAGGGTGGTACGAGAACGGTCAACTATTCAAGGAGTGCACCTACAAAGATGATGAGCTGGAAGGTCCATAAGTATTGGTACGATCCATATAAGTATTGGTACGAAAACGGGCAGTAGCACCTACAAGGATGGTAAGAAGGATGGTACATACAAGGAGTGGTACGAGGACAGTCAACTGAGGATTGAGTCTATCTACAAGGACGGTAAGCTGGATGGCTTATTCAAGGCATGGAACAACGCTGGTCAACTTGAACTGCTATGCACTAAAAAAGACGGTAAGCTGGAGAGCCTCTACGCCGGTACTGTCATGTATAAACTGTGGTGAGCTAGAGCCCATAGTCACGAGAACCCCCAGTTGGGGGTTTATGTTATTGATATTTCTTGTCAGGCCTCCTCACACAGATAGACCTATGGTACATAACCCTTTGAAAATTGATGTCCTCGATATCGACCTCCTTGTTATGCACGTATGCCCACATCTTTCAGCACAGGAGATCGAAGTACTTCACCAGGTGAGCGTGGACTTCAGAGCGGCAATCAAGGATGAAGACTACGGTAAGGAACTGTTTGCACAGCACTGGAATGACATCAGTCAGATCTTCGGCGATGGAGCAACGAAAGAGTATAGCCTCAAAGACGGGAAGAAGGAAGGACAATGCAAGTCCTGGTATAGTTGTCATAAACTGTGGATTATATGTAACTACAAAAACGGGTATTTGAACGGTCCGTACGCGGAGTGGTACCGTACCGGCGAACCGTGGCTAGAGTGCATCTACAAGGACGGTAAGAAAGATGGCCCATACAAGGAGTGGTACCAAAACGGTCAACCTTGTGGTGAATGTACATACAAGGACGGTAAGCCGGATGGCCTATACAGGGAGTGGGGTGAGACCGGTCAACTGCGTATCGTCCGCCACTACGTCAACGGTGAGAAGGATGTGCCTGACCTCAATTCCTTCTGGTCGACGGTGAAATGCTAGATGACCGCACCTACAAATATGGCGAGTTAATAAACAATGGGTACAGACCTCGTCGGGGATTGAAGCTATGGCACAAAAACCTTTGAAACTTGATGTTCTCAACATCGATCTTCTCATTAAGCATGTATGCCCCGTGGATTGATGATGTCATTTCATAACCATCGGTCAATGATCTCATTGTGGGGTAAATATCTGCTTGAAGGTAATGGACACTCACCAAGTCTTTCGTTCCCTCAAGAAGACCATAGGAGAGTTGTAAAATTGAAGACACCAATGTATCTACGCGTAGTAATAAACTATGGTTTGTAGTAAGAAGTCCGTCTCAACATCGAAACCATGCAAGTCCCGACATGATCCTGGGTCTAGCTCGCTCCGGCCAGTCGAACGGCCCGGTCCACCCCCAGTACCTAAGCTCTCGGCTCCTCCTTTACCCTGGCATGGAGCAGAGCTACTGCCTTAATGATTTCCGTAGTAGGCTTAAACAAATTTATCGTCTGGTACTAAATGTCAGATGATAAAAGAATGGTGCTCCGCGCCACGATTGAAGCCGGAAAGTTGTGTCGGCTAAAGCTTAACGATGCGTTCGACAAGCTCAAAGAGCTTGAAGAGTCAATGAAACGTGCTAAGGGTGGACGTAAAAAATATCTAGCAGCTCTTGTCTCAGCCTTGGGCGATAGATTGGAGACAAAGATGGAGAGCATCGCCCAGGAGGAGGTTGGTGGATGTATAGGTGGAGACGGTGGTGGTTTCTCGGGAGGGAGTTGTGCGGGGGCTGACTAATCAAGCTCGTGAAAAAAGCAGCCATATGGCTGTGTTTTTAGATTCTTGTTGTACCCCGTTGTGTATGACATTTTGTCAATTACTCCGTACATACGATCCTTCATGCGCCCACGATTGGTTGTTCTAGTACTGACACCTCTTTCTTATCGTCCTTGTAGGTGCACTCAACATACAGCTGACCGTTTGGATACCAAGATCTGTACGGTCCGTCTAGCTTACCGTCCTTATAAGTATACTTATGTGCCGGTTGACCGTTTTCATGCCAGGCCCTGAATAGACCATCAATCGATGCGGCTATGAGAGTGTACTCATGATGGAGGTTCCCGTTACGATACCAGTCCTTTTGTGTACCATCCTGCTTACCATCCTCATAAGAACCCTCCATCCGTGGTTGACCGTTATCGTACCAAGATTTGTATGATCCATCAAGACCACCGTTGTTCATGGTTCTCTCGAATATCAGTTGACCATTCTTGCACCATTCTCTCCATAGGCCATCAAGACCGCCGTTTTTATAGGTCACCTCCTCCCTGAGTTGACCGTCTTCAAACCACTGCTTGTACGGACCCTCCTTCTTACCATCCTCGTAGGTGCAATCAATCTTGAGGTGCCCGTTCTTGTGCCACTCCTGGTGTCGGCCAGTGAGAAGCGTAGAGAGTTCATCTCCCACGATCTCTCTAACCACAGTAAGTCCTCTACAAACAGTCATATTCCCCTCCGTAATGCGATCACCTTCTGGTGAGACCACGCAGAAACGAGAGGTTGGTGGGTAGTAGTTAAGGCATGACAGAACCTGTTTGCAACAGTGGATCCCGTTCTTACACTTCTCTAGCTCTCCTTCGACAGTCGTAGTCCCTCCGATAGTGTACTGTAGTTTCCTGCAGCAGAGATCCTTATCGAAAGCTTTGTAGTGAGTCATTGTTTGTTTGACAAGGTTGACAAGAAACTAGAAATCAATTCTATTTTTCGATCAATCATATACGGGTTTCCTATGATCTAGTACATTTGACGGACCATATTGGCGATGTAACTGAAAGAAACCCATATCCCTAGGGATATGGGTTTAGTTATAACGGTGTAGTTTATAATCGCTGTAGTTTATAATTTACTGTTCTCAGGTGACTCTTGACGATACCGATGTATTTTAAATCTGGCCATGCTGAGCCGGGCACAGGCTCCTCTCCGATTGGGATTTCTTTGACCTCGGTGACTCTAACTTCACTACCGTCCTCTAGTGTGTAGTATATTTTCCCAGCAGAGCTGTTGAATTCGATATATGAGCGCCAGGCGTGTAGGAGAGTCTTAGACATTGTTACTACTTTTCGTAAAGATATGGAAATCAATCAATTTAATTTACCGTCTAGCTATTGGTCTCAATCGACAGGCTGTGACTTGTTTAGTGTAACCATTTCGGGTAAGAACAGTGCAATGAGGTCTAAGTTGATCGCCCGGGTACACGCCACTGATCATGACCTCGTCCCCGAGAGTTGTAAGAACAGCATGATCACCCACCATGTATCCTTCATATAACTCATCGTCATCACTAGAATAACTGTCCTCTACATCACTTATCCCTCCAGAGTTAGTCGTGCTGTCTGATTCCTCTGCCGGCTCGGGTGTCTGCAATTTGTTTGGCTCGGGTGTCTGCAACTCATCTTCGAGGTATGGCTCAGAGCAGGGTTTCCAACGGATCCTAAACCCGTCAGGAGTATCCCCCCTACTGACCACAGCGGTACATGACAGATTTGAGGCCTTTTCTGCTCTGTACCCGGCCTTCTTGAGAATGCTGATGAAATCTGAGTTTGTTTCATTGTCACTGGCCTCGAATCTGACAACAGCAGAACCTTCACATTCGAGTTCTTCAATGAGGGTTAGGGTGCTGGCTCCTGTCGCCAGTACGTACAGGTCAACATCTCGTGACGTAAGTTCGGATCGTATGCACTCGCCGCAGTAACACCCAGACCCTAGTACGAGACAGATTCTCTTCTTTTCACACTCTAGTTGGACATGGTACAATGTCTCACGTTCAGTCATTTATACAAAGCAAACCTCTTTTAAGCATCTAAAGTCGTAACGACTATGAGAAAATGGATTACAAGATCCCACATCGTCTGACATTCCTCTCTGCAAAGGAATGCGATGTCTGTCACAAAGCACAGACGTGTATGAGTTCCATTTCCATCGAAGTAACTGGGAGTAACGAGATGTTTGGATGGGACGTGTGTAGGTCCTTCGAGTGCGTTGAAACGGCGAAGTCTTGGGAGCGTGAAAGCTCGATTCCGGAGGCTAGTCTGCGAGAGACGTTCGGAACGGAGGTCACGGTCATGAGGTCGTGTGGGGTCATACAACACGGTTGGGAAATCCGGGGTCCCGCCTTCATCGGTATTGACCCGTCACCAGAGTGGTTTATCAACCTGTATCTACCCGGTGAACACAAGAGGAAGTTGGTGACGCTAGAGCAACTTGAGCTTTGGAACCAAGTGGTGTTCGCAATGCCAAGGAGAATTGCGAAGTAAGTTAAAAACCGTGGCTATTTAGCCACGGTTTTGTTAAACCTAGAGAAATTCTTATCCATTTCTGGAGTGAAGTACCTGTTGAGGTTAGATTTAGATAGACTTGTATTCCCCCACATTTCTACCGCTATATCATCATGTTTATCGTCTATGTTGGTAACTCCTGCCTTAATCATCTTCTTGTAAACGGCTGAGTCTCCAGGCACCCAGCACTTACCTCCGCACCTACACCTGGCCATCCACATGATGGACCACGGTCCAACTCCATAGACTTTTCCTTTTTTCAGCTCGGCCATGCTGATCGAGCCATTGTGGTCACGACAGAACTCGTATAGAGCAATGCAACTTTTATGGACTCTCGATGGCCAGCCACCAACTTTCAACTCTCCTGAGTCCATTGCGTCCAGGACGCGCACGAAGTTGACAACAGTGACACGTCCTCCCGCTACATCACTCACTTTGTCCATATAATTGTCCGCTTGCTTTTTGGACGTCTTAGGGTTGGCACCGAGTATTTGTCGTACGCCGTACCCAAGGGTATCGTCGGCAGATAGTACACATTCTTCAAGGCATGACATGTTTCACACTAGAAGCGTATGATGACCAATACGGTCAATTGTTTTTCCGACCATGTTTTAGAGATGGTGAACCGTGACCAGAAGCTTAGGGAGCTAGGGTGTTATAAAGGAAATCACGGAGTTTGGAGACTGCCGAAAGACAGGATTATCGAGGTTGAGAGATACGTAGATTGGGTTAATAACAATACCGATTGTCAACCCGCGTTCCACGTAGCACTTGAGAGTGATGAAAGTCGAGGATGGTGTAGATGTCTGACCGCGATGCTTAACAGTAGGAAATGTAATATGTTGTTACTGATAAATGGCACCGAGACAGAGTAGTAAATCCCACAGACAAAGTAAATCTCGGTCAGAGACCAGGTCCCCTAGACGACGTAAGTCTCGGTCGAAGGCCAGGTCCCCTAGACGAAGTAAGTCTCGTCGGGCGAAAGGTGGAGGATTTTCTCCACATCAGCAAGCAATCTTCCGCAAACGAAAAGCAGCGGCAGCTGAGAAGGAGCAACAAGTAAGATACGCTTCTGGTGAAGATCGCCAAGGATGCTCAATCTTATAAAGTTATATTTGAGCTTTTCATCTTGCGCAAAAGAAATGAAAAGCTCAACCGGTTTGATGTTCATCATAGCTGTAATAGTTATCATACTCGTGGTTTTAGTAGTGTGGACGCGTCCGAAGAAAAATCATAGACTCACAACTGGGGCTGGGGGTGGGGCCGCCGTTACGGATGCCGGACTACAGGCCGTCCTTGGTCAATGGGACAAAGTCCCGGTTTTCTCTTTAACCAGAGCGACTCTCGTATCTGTTGTTCCAATACCTCAGGGCTGGCGTGATTCTTGCTGTGCACCAGCGGCTGTTGCGAACGGAACCTGTATTAACCAACCTAACGAATTCCAGTCTCAAGCTTGGCATGCATGGGACCAGCGCTTCTTTACAACGAACCCGGCACCCGGTAACGGCTGGACCCCCGCACCGGTAGACGCTGCAGGTAACTATGTTATCGTCGATCTTACGGCCAACCCAGCGTCAGGCTCAGGGATGATTGGTTGGGTGTTGAGTAGTAGTATTCCGAACAACATGGGTAACACGGGGTCAGAAGCGGTCCCCGGAGCGGAGTTCTTGTCCGACACCCCATACAGTCAGATGATCATACCGTTTTATAGTGGTGTATACAAGGTCACTGGAGACTTCGGTAATATCACTATTCGACCTGATTGCTCTATCGTCACGTCCACGTCCGGTGGTCCGACTAATGCATGCGAGAACTATACTACCATGATCGGCGATATCACTGTCGATCAGGCGGGTGCGTATAGTGACCAGTTACAGCCAAGCGGATACAGCGCTACAAAACCTGCTACTACGGACAGGAACTCAGATACGGTATGCCCGCAACCCGGAGCAGCTCCAACAGCGCCCGCTCGAGCAATGACATGGAGTCTCACATACGACGATACTCTCCGAGGCCCCCCACAGGGGTACATCTTGTCTCCTGAATTTGGAGCGTCAGGAGCATTCGCGCATGTGTCTGATTTCATCGTCCCTCTCACGCGGCAGTTTGGTAATCAGGCCGGTAACGTGATGGGGGACTTGATTGCACCAGACCCAAGTATGGCAGCACTAAAGGCCCATTACAATACCCTTTATAATGAAACTGTGAATCCATATGGCGATTTCCCTCTGTACCTCAACACATCAGATCCTACGGCGCCAGGGTACATATCATATCATGAGAACACAATCGCTAAAGTTGCAATGACCAGTAAGGGCGGTTACGCTATCCGTCCACCATACATAGACACGCCCAGTTTGCTATACACGCCTACGGCAGTCACTAAGCTCGGATATGTGTTTAAGCCTATCGTCGGGTTAGGATCGATGAGTAGTAAGATCCCACAACCGACTCCCGGGGTGCGTACGGGGCCGGCTACGTACCCGACCATGGCTCCCGGTGTCGCGCTCGCCGACTTTCAATCTGCGTTCAAGACGCGATTGGACTACTGTTTCCAGAAGGAGAATGACTGGAATTGTTCATCATTTCTTGGAGAGCAAGGGTCGCAGATGCTGGGGGTTAGTCTAGCATATGACCCACAAGCAACTACTATCACTGGCGCCATACCGGTAATAACTGACTATATAGATACCAACCCAGGCGATTATGTTAATAGCTGTCAGACTAACTTTTACGGGCCAGAGATCAATACCGGTAACCTAGTGACCAGCGACGGAACCTGTACTAAAGCGGCTCTAATCTATCGGGCTGGGGCGAGTGATAATCAGACCCCGACGCTGTCGACAGCGGTTAACACGTTTTGTGTTAATACCTACCCTGAGTGTGGGTATAACAGCGAGGGCACCTCGGGTAAATGGCCTGGGTGTAACCCAGTTTCCGCATACGCCCCTGGTGGGACTAGCTATTTCACGATTGATGGTAGGCTCGGAACTAACTCACAGGTTCTGGCAGGTAAAACAGGCACTCAGGCGTGCGCAGCGGCGGGAACAACGCCCATCACAATGAATGCGTTCTCGCCCACTGTGGGGACGATCCATGGGTCAGGCTGTCCTGGCGTGGACACCGTCGAGTCCCAGCCTTGTGCTGAAAGGCCGGACATTACCGTGAAAGGAAAAACGGAAAGCGGGTGTTCTGACCTGAAAGATCCGACTAGACCATCAACATCAATCTGGGACATTAATACCCCGATCCCGGCCGAGCAAGCAAGTAACACTGTTGTAACGTGCACAACAACATCTCCAAGTGGCACTGAGATTGATCTGTTGAAATCGCAAGCAGGACCAGATCCTGTTATCGTATCTGGAAACTACAAGTTTAATCATATTAACCAGCCCATCTGTGCATGCACTGACGGAGCTACCGGAAAGCTCGCCGCGGATCTACAAAAGGCTGGAGCTAATTCGCAGGGTATATCGGACTTACTATATAATGGCGATTGTCGATACTCCATTCTGAATGGGTGCAAGTCCGATGATAACAACTGGGCGTGGAAGAAGAAGAAGATTCAACCATGTGTTGCCCAAGTATGTGACCAATCAATCAACATCAATAATGTGAAGACAGTTGGTTGCAAAGGGCAAGCTGGGCCGTGCGTTGATATTCATGATATCTCTCAGTCATGTAAAAACATCGGAGGGTCTGGTGGATATACGTGTGACACCGCATCGAAAAAATGCACCCTGGATCCATCCGGAACGGATACTGAAGATGTATGCAATGCTAAGTGTAGTGGAAAGGGTCCCGGTCCCGGTCCCGGTCCCGGTCCCGGTCCTAGCCCTGATCCTGGCCCCAGCCGTGATAAGATAAAAATATTTGCTCTCATAGGGCTTGGCATCATCGTTATGTTGATAGTGATATATGCTATAAGAAAATCAATCTTGTCTTAGAGTTACTAATTGTGGTTTAGTTTCTTTAAGACATGCTCGTCTACCACATACCCAATGTTCAAAAGTTTTTGTACAGTTTAAGTCGCATACTAGTTTGTTCGTATAGCATCTATCATCGTAATCTTCATATGGTTGTTCTTCACCGCATAGAAAAAGGCATCCCCAGGCACATTCTTCATCGCAATTGATACATGTACCTAGGTGTATAGAGCGCTTCTTACCATATTTAATTAGTTTACGAAGATATAGAAGTTCTTCATTATCATCAGAGGACATTTTTTTTATACTTACAACTGCTATTTTAAGTATAAAAAGTGCCTATAACACTAAATCCATGCAATTTTATTATGATAGCTCCACTAACCCCGCAAAATAAGAATGACTGTGATCTATTATATCACGGCAGGTAAAACACTAGTTATTAACACATCCACCCCCGTTGGTGCAGCTGGATCCATTCCAAACGCATCCTGACGAGCCTGCAAGCGCATTGCATAACCCTGGATCGGTGTACGTAGTACAATCTATGTCACATACGACACTGGCACTGGGACTCACCGCGGTACTTGCACTATCGCAACAGTGCTCACCGGGTGTACCTACAAACTTACCTGTTTGACCGTTGCACGTCCATGACATACATCCTCGACAGATCGGGCGGTTTGGATCGTGTAAGGGCGTAGCAGTGCAGATGGCGTCTCCTGGAATAAGATGACTTGATGATGGAACTTTGATACCCCCGGGAGTCGCACAGTCGTATTTGACCACGTCACTGATTAGCGCATTGGTGCCACAACTCTTGAGAGCTGGGTTCAGGCACTTGGCTTGACAGTCCTCTACAGTCGTAGTGCTTGCCGGGTCAACATCACACTCATACGTCGTTGTGTTACAGGTGTAACCTGCGCTTTTACAACTCAGCTTGCACGTCGCAAGGTCAGTTGTGCTGTTTGGATCGGCAACGCAGGTGCCATTCTTCGGATCGCAGGTGTAGTTCGTAGTTGATACTGTACATGTTTTCTCACAGTCAGCCTGGCTTGTAGTACTCTTCGGGTCCGCGTCGCAAGTTCCTGTGGCGGTGTTGCAGGTGTACCCTGTAGGGGCGTGACTGCACTTAGCATCACAGTCTGATAGGCTTATTGTACTCTTCGGATCTGATACGCATGTTCCAACGCTCGTGTCGCAGGTGAAACCTCCCGAAGTCTTCGAATGATGTTTGTACTCATAGTAGAAGACAACAGCTGCAATGCCAATCATGATAAAGAAAGCTACTATGACAAGAATGGCGCTCATTTACTTATATGCAACTATTGATTGTTAGCACTTGGAAGTGTTAACAATTAACATAAGCCCTCCTACTTGGTAGCAGGAGCAGGAGCAGGAGCAGGAGCAGGAGCAGGTGCGGCTTTTACCTTTGCTGCTGGCTTACTCTTATTCCCTTTCGACGAGATGAGTTTGATGACTGAGATCAGAGTGATTATTGACCCGATCGACACAAGTCCAATCCCAGCATACAAATCCACCTTATTCTTGGGAATGGGTTGGGCATACCCAACAGCATTGCCGTTATAACCAGTCACTGGTGTCGCCATCCCTGCAAAAGTCCCAGCTACTGCAAGTTTTGGTAATGGAGAAGTTGATGCGCTACAAAACTCCTTCACTGTGACCCACGCTGCAGTCGTGCCTGTTGTGGATGTAAGGGTACTGGTTCCTAACTTATACAACACCCACTTCATACCTGTTAGACCGAGGAGGTAGTCACCCACCGCAAACTGCGTCACCGGTGTGGGTGGAGCTAACCGATACACGTTTGCGGCGGTGGCAACCCCAGTTGCGTAAGGGGTTGGGAGCGTCATCTGGTTCGGTGGCGTTGTTGCGGTTGCCGCAGACGAAGCGTCTGCCTTATCATCCACATTCGGAGGAGTCCCATAGATTACTCCTTTGACTGCCGATCCAGCCGGGATATCGGCCACTGATAAGAATGGTTGTATTGGGCCCCAGGTATACTCGGCTGTCTTCTGACCAGGCTGTATCACGCCTGACATCACTGCATACTGAGTATAGTCGGCGCTGAACCAGATATTTCCGTCGGACAATAGTGGGTTGACTGCAGTCGTGCTTACCCCGCTACCGGAACTTGGAAGACTCGGTCCCATCGCCGTTGGTAGTAGTCCCGTCAACGTCGGAGGCGTTGTTCCACCGCTGTAGAAGTATGGATCGGACACGATGGATGTCAAGGTTTGGTTCTTTGGGTCGGTTGACCATGTCTTGCACGAATCGGGAATCGACTTGAAGAATGTTGTCGCGGGGGCCGCCAGTGGGACGGGTAGTGCGTATATTTTGGTGCCATCTGAGGCGGTCGTAACTTCAACACCTTCGGTAGAGTACCCAACCCACTGATAAGCCGCGTAAGTCCCATCTGTGACCTTGGCTGCTGCATCGGACGGGGTCGAGTAGACAGTTGTTGGTATAACTGTGTTCGCTGAAGTAGGATCGATACCAGGACATGCTGCTGTTGTACCCGTAGTGTAAGGGGTCGCGAATAGTGTGGTCATCACATTAATCTTCGGCTTGTCCTTTTTGTACTTGACGAGGTATATAACACCAATTATGAGGATGATAGGACCCACCAGGATGAGCAAACTCATAACAATCTTGGCTATAGCCCCTCCAGCACCCATCTCGACCGACCCAAACGCAAGGAAGACCAATGCGATCGCAATCAGAATCATGGCAATATTTAACCCAGCAGTCTTAGCACTAGAACTTGCATCAATAACACTCTGAAGCTTCTGAGTCGCCGCCGTTTTCGAAGTAACGTTCCCAGCACAACTCATGGCCTGTTTTATGTCCGACTGGTTATGGACGTCGGAAACTGTGATCCCCATCCCACCATCAACCTTATGATGGCTAATATCGATTGTTTGATCCTCTTTGAACAGCTCGGAACAGCTTGTCGTTATATTCATTGCCGCTGACAGGTTCTCTTGGATGTAGGACGAGATATCTACGGAAGAGTCTGTCTGTTCTGCAACTGAGAGACCACTAGTCATAGCTTTCGATGACGCTGTTAATGACGCTGACAAGTCTTGCTGTGACGACGCACTAGCAAGGCTTTTGAATACAGCGGTCATATCAATCTCGGCATCATAGACATTGCCAATCCCTGATATATCAATACCACACTTTGGATTCTTACTTGTGCGACAATCGACCTGCAGATCCTTGATGATGATTGTTTGAGAGGCCGAAGTGCTGCTCGTGGATGTGTTAAGCACGTTGGTAACGGTTGACTCGGTGGCTGCTATACTTTGGCTCGTAGCAATACTACTCGATGATCCTGATCCCATCTTTATGGATCACAAGAAAAATATCGCTATTCGATTAAACAAGCATATACCTGTTTGATCGTTTAATCGTTTAATCATTACACGCTACGAAGTCCTCCCACAACAGTGTTTGAACTTTTTGCCCTGATCGCATGGGCACGGTTCGTTTCTACCAATTTTTGGTCGACATCGTGATGGTTTTTCTTTCCGGTCACCACCTAGCCCTATCCCGAGTTCCCTCATGATGGAGATGGCTCCTGCTTCGTCTAGACTGGTAGGGTCACTAACCTTCTCTGCGAGGGACTTAAGTGTCTCCATCTTCTCAGGTCCCAATTGTTCCGGGCTAATCCCAAGACTCCTTAGCATCGGGATCATGTCTTTCAGGGCCATATTGTCCATTTCTTCTTTGTGATCTTTTTCTTAAATGAGGTACCTAAAGAAGTGTTTGGTAACAAAAAATGAGTTACCGAACACCGTTGGAGCGACACGCTGCTTACTTCGCCGACTCCGATAATAAGCTCACTTATGACCATATGATTAAGGTCCAGGCCGACATCAATAGCACAGGGTATTTCAAGTCAAAGGGAGCTGCAGATGCCATTATGGTGATGTTGGATAAGCATAATCAGGGACATACGCCTGAGGCGCTGGCATCTATACCAAACTCGGCGGCATCAGGCCTGTGGGCTACAGATGGACACCTTAACGAGGACGCTTTTCAGCGTCTTGTTGGCAACTACTCTGAGTGGGATAAATACAGTGCTTCTTCCATAGATGTCCGTGTTATATCGAAGGCGATGTTCAAAGCCTTCCTGAAGAACGAGCATAGTCTTGACAGCCGTGAGCTGGTCGAGAAGAACAACACCCGCGACTTCTCGGCAATCAAGGTTGTACAATGCCCGTACTTGCCTAGTCCTCGATTTGGAATCTCGAGACAACAAGTGACAGACGCCTCTATTGATCGGCTCTTTGACGACTTTTATGACAGGAATCTGGATCACAATGAGAAGTTCATAACGGTAGAAAACCTACGGCTGTTCTACGAAGATAGTCCGGCGTTTTTCAGAAAGTTCAAGTCAGGGTCTGGCTAGTTACTTCGTCGGACCGCGCATCATCTCTCCGTTACACATATTTTTCATCGTGGCATAGGGAGCATCTTTCTTGCAGTCTGGGACATAGCTGTAGTGGACGCGTGTAGGTTGTCCTGGTCGATTGTTCCCAACCGCAGCTTTCTGGTTTGGAGGAGCGTGGGACTTCAGATAGTAGAACATAGGGTCAAACATTGCCGGATTGACAGTAGCGGGAGTTGGTGGGAGGATCACGTTGGTCATACCCTTGGCACCATACGTTGGGATGTTGCTGTAGCAGTTAACGTTTCTAGTGGTAGAACCGACGTATTCTTGTGAAGTCTCGTTCATTTATCACTGTCGGGAAAATCTGTGACAAGTAGGTGTCATTGACTAGCAACTTCTACACATTCTCGCATATTATCTAACCGTCCTACTGTAAATTGATCAGATCATGCACCTTGTTTGACTTCCACAAACAATGTCTAAGAAGCACATGGAGGATAACAAAATGGTGAAAAGCAATCAGCCTCTAGAAGCAGCGGAATTGTATCAAGGGATCCGTGGCAAGGACTTTCGCGATCTCCTGGCGGGGGTCCTAAAGAAGGGAAAGATGATCCCCCAATATATCAACCTCATCCTTGATGAGGAGGGTATGGATACTTTTGAGGAGGCCTTTACAGCAGCTTCATTCAATCCGAATCGTAACTATGAGATGTTGGAACAACTTGGGGATGTGTTGGCTAACGCCGCCATCAAGTGGTACATGACGAGGAGATTTCCTGTGATTAGATGTCCAGAAGGAGTTGGAATCGGATCACTGTTGTTGATAAACTATGGAGCCAAGCAATCCTTTTATGGGATTGCTGAAAACCTTGGCTTCTGGCCCTACATCAGTGCGTCCGTTGACCAAAGGAAGCGAGGGATGAAGCCATTGCTCGAGGACGTCTTTGAAGCCTTCATCGGTGCCGTCGCTGAGACGATTGACAAGCGTACGTGCAACGGGGTTGGTTTTGGTATCATCTACGGCATCATTGAGAGTGTGTTCGACGATATGGATATCTCCTTGGCGGAGGAAGATCTCAAAGACGCCAAGACGTGGCTAAAAGAATGTCTGGATAGAGATCGGTCGCATGGAGAAGCCACATATCTAACAGAGAAGGAGGAAATCAAGAACAATTCCAATCCGGGTCAGCCAATGTATATCAACATCTCGACTGTATACCAACTGCGACCGGAAAAGAAGGCGGCCAAGTACGCTTATGACACCATATATCATAAAGCTGAGAAAGCTATGACAGATGCGCGAAAATCGATGGAAGAGGAGAGCACAGAGCTGGCGTCAGTTATTAGTGAGCAGAAGAGGAGTCAGAAGGCAGCCCTTCTTGAGTATAAGAAGCACTTGATCTGGCTCGGTGAAGGAAAGGCGGCATTGAAGAAGGATGCCGAGAAGAAGGCCGCCAAGCAAGGCGTTGAAACCCTTAAAAGAAGAGGAATCGTCAAGAAGGTGAATGAGACGTTCGATGGTGCTGCAGGTCAGCGAAAGGACGATCGAAAGAGAGTCGGTAGGGATGAAGGTAACCGGGGTAAGGGCAATAGGGGTAAGGGTAAGGGGAAGGGGAAGAGTAAACGATAAAGTCAAACATAGGTTAATTCCTTACCCAACGTTGGGTAAGGAATTGTTTTGTCAATTTTTCCTGTCTTTACTCGTTGGCTCCTTGACGCAATCATTTGTACACTTGTCTCGCCAGAACTCACACTGCTTTCTCCTATCTGGGTCGGTCTCCAACCCACATCGCATAAGCCCTTCACACTTGAACCTGCAGTTGAAGAACCTGTCGAATTCCTTTCGTCTGTCCATGTTTGGTGTGTGATATTTCTGTTTAAGTCTAAACAGAAATATGTTACGGGTAAATGGAGCTCACACAGACAACGTTTACAGTCGGGAAGTACAAAGGACATCAACTACCTCGCGTTCTTAAGGACAGGAGCTACTGCAGGTGGCTGCTAAAGCAGGAGTGGTTCAAGACCGCGTACGAGTACCTATACAACAGAGTAAAAGAGTATGATCCCACTGTATACTTCATAAAGCCATGTCCTGAAGGAGCTGCCGGGTTTCTGGAAACCTACAGTTACTTCAACCTTGTCCCTCCGATGGATGTTAAAATCGAGCTGACAGACGATGAAAAGGCCTGTTACAGCTACTATGTTGCGACCGTAGACGATCTTCGCGCTAGGATTCAAGCTCGAGAAGACAAGGGGGAGGTAAACATTTTTGCAGTGAAGGCCCCTGTTAAATGGTTACAGAAGTTTGAGGCGGAAACGGAGTTGCCGAGGTTAGCATTCAAGGAATTTATGGCCTCTTACGATCTACCTAACATCACATACATCATCGAGGACATCAAAAAAGAGGGTGGAATCGAGTACAAGGGTGCCAAGGCATTCCTGATAGCTAAGGAACGGAGTGTAAAGCAAGAGGAGCACTGGGAAGCAATTCTTAAGAAAGCATATGATGAGGATCTTGGCACACAGTATAAGTACAAGGACTGCATCTTCGATTTTCTTTGCGTACCGACAAAGACGATCTTTGAGTGTAAGCTGGGCCTTAAAGATTTCGACGAAGACCAGTATCGGAAGTATCGGATAGCACTGGAGGAGTATAGGCTCGTGTATATCATTGGATACGACTGTGTCATCCACATCTCTGCTGGGATCATCTACACGACGGCGATCGGTGATTATGAGTTATACCAGCAGGAAATACTGATGATGAAGCATCCTAGCAAGTTTGACGAGTTGATTAAAGACTTCAGTGTCGTCCGTATTGATGATCTGGGGGTTCTCTTTGGGTATAAATCATCTGTAACGCACGACTAAAATTGATAAGTAAATCCGTACCATGTCTGAGACATAAACATGGAAGCAACAACAGATTGGACTATTGTCAATGGGGGTGAGGATAAGGTAACAGACAGCTTTACGTCGTGGTTCTCATCATTCACAAAAGAGAAACCACGTGAACTAGCGGAGTGTTCCGGTGTCAAAGTCGTGCTTATGACTGAGTGGACAACGGAGATGACGGAGGCAATTGCCAAGTGTATTCCACATGCGACTTCTAGTGCTGGGCTTAACGATCCGATGGCCTGTAACGGATGCCGACGTGCTGCAAACGATATCCTAATGATGAGAGGAGCCGATATGGAGCCACTTTTCATGTCGGGTGAGATTACAAGCTATCCAGAGGATTTTCATCCGCTTTGGCACGCGGCACGAAGTGGTAAGTTCGATAGAGTTTGCGTCGCTAGCCCAGCACAACTTGGCCTCTACACGACAGAGGGCTGGAATCACTTCGCTGTTAAGTGTGCCGGTATGCCAGCGAAGAGGACAAAGGTAGCACCGCCGGAGTATGGGATCAATGCCAAAATTCTCCAGAAGTACATGGGCCTGCTACGTCAGGTCTTCGAGAAGAATGCCGTTCCAGGGATCCATGCGTCTCTGGATGCACTCATCGCAACATTGCCCAAAGTTCTGTACGGAGGGAAACTGCTTGAAAGCGCAATCTGGTTTCGCAAGCACGTCCGAGAAGACTATGCCAGCCTATCAAGACTGGAAAAGACAATGAACAGAGCCTCCGCTCTCTTCGACCTTAAGCATTGTACCGAGGTGGGAAGTAAGAATGTGACCCTACCGTTGTATCACCAGCTCACCAAGAACACTCTTGATGCGCTTGAGAGCTGTGATAACGTCGAGGCACTGACAGCACTCTTGAAGGAACGTCTCTCTCCACTCAACTACCAAGTGAAGACCGCTGAAGCAACAAATGGGCAAGTAGAAATGGCTCTGAAACATATTGGCGACTTCTCGGTCAAGTTGATGACATTAGAAAGTGCTTTGGCCCATGGCGCCATCAAGATCGAACATGACCCGATTTCATCAGCCTTTTCAGCCTTTTCCAAGATGAAGCTGAAGAATAAGGGTGTGGAACCTAGGAGTAAGTCTGCAGCTGGATTCTCAGAGCGTGCTGGCGCAAACCTATCAAAGCTATTGACTATGAAGGACCTGATGGAAAACATGCCCCGGAACCTACAAATCAATACTGAGCATATGACTGCTGTGGTGGCGAATGACTTCGTCAACCTTAAAGAGGGTGTATACAAGACTCCTTTCACATGGGGTTTCGCGATCAATCGCCCTATCAGCGAATTCGGTCTCAAGGGTTGGCACAATGTATTAGCGGTTCTTCCGCTATTGGATAGTTTCCTCTTCATTTGTGAGCACGCGTCACTTAAGCGGCATTGGGATGTGTGTTGCCATGTCGCCCTTCTAACACCAGAGTACAACAAGAGCTGTGGTCAAGCCTTTGGCAATCTCCACAAGACCATGGAGGTCGATACATCTCCTCCTGGGCCGCACGCCATTGGCGTCGGCGTCTGTTTCAATCGACAGAAGCTGAATGACCCCGATCCTCCACTAGGAGGGAAAATGGGTCTTACACTCCGTTCTGGGGTATCCGAGTTCACCATCAGGTGAATAATTAAAAAAGGCCCAAAGGTACTAGTACCTTTGGGCCTTTTCTCATGACCGAATCACATGATTAACTACCAAAACTTTCCTCGGACACGGCCGGTGACAAGCTAAGGTGAGATGCGACGGGTTTTGAGCTCACTGGCATACTTTCTTGGCTATGTCTCATAACGAGCGGGGCTGATACATGTGTCGGAGCCTGATATTCACTTGGTCCTGTCTGTAATGTAAGCTTCCTAGGATCCGACCCATCACTGTTATACTCCTTTATCGCCATCACAGCAGAAACTATACCGACAAGAGACCCGGCAGCAGATGTCCCAATGAGCACCCACAAGGTTTTCTGGGCGATATCACCGCAGGCGTTATTGAGTTTAACCTTCATGTAGATGGTCAACCCAAGAACAAGACACGAAAGAAGGGACATGAACCACTTTGTAAACTCGCCTTCGGGTCCCCCCTGACCGTCCTCGAGACACATAATCAGAGTGATATTAACGGAAGCAATTGCGACCCCAATGTTTCCAATTGCACTATTGATTTGTCTGAGGGTTTGGTCTCCACATTTGGTTTTGTTGATCTCTGTTGACATGACTTCTGAAGCAACAAAGAGACCAATACCTACGGCGGCCATCATAACAGCAAACATGTTTGGCATTTTATCTAGGCCAAGAGAATAAATGACAGTGTGCTCAATCAGTGAGTTTCTTGAGAACGATCTCGTATGTCTAGAGAATCATATGGCTCGTAGACGATCGGCCAGGGACTTAATGCATGCTCTGATCGACACCGAGAATAGGTATAACGCCAGTCTGGTTATACAAGCAAGTATACGAGGCCACTTGGCTCGTCGAAAACACAATGAGCAGGACCATGCAGCCCGCATCGTCCAAAAGGCGCTCCGTACAAGGGCAGCGGATAAACCTACAGAGGTTAGCTACTTCTCATATTTCTGGTAGCCAATTGAAAGTTCTGCCTTCTTTACTGCGTTTTTGACGAGCCATGCCAGCACCGATTAGAACCGGAACCTCAGGGTGGAATTTCAGGTGGTGGAATGATACAACACTCTACAAAGACAAAGATTCGGGGAAGAAGATAGGCCCGGCGAAACAACTGGACAGATATTCGTCCTTGTTGTCATGTGTAGAGTTGAATGCATCCTTTTACCGCGTGCCAAAAGAGCAGACATGGAAGAACTGGAAAACGAAGATGGAGGACTATCCAGATCATTTTCAGTTTGCGGTGAAGATGCACAAGTATGGAACGCACATGAAGCTGTTGAAAGATCCAGAGACTTGGTTCCCAGTATTTTGGGATAGAGTCCAGCTCCTTGGAGAACGATTAGGACCTATTCTCATTCAGTTGCCTCCAAGGTTTGGGTACTCAGAAGACAACTATACAAGACTGGAAGCACTTGGAGATATCCTTCCTGATCACCCGTTTGTCTTTGAGTTCCGGAACCAGACATGGACAAGAGAGCATCTATATGACCTGTTTACAAGAAAGAAATGGTCCGTGGTGGTCACCCATATTAACAACACTCCAGCTAGATGGAACCGGCGGAATAAGGGGAAACCGTGGACTCAACTTGACACGGGCTGGTCCAACATGGGATTAAACGGACATGTATATTATATCCGTCTACATGGGACAACTGGACAATACACAGGGCTATATGACGGTACGGAGGATGGCAGAGTTCTTCTGACCCAGATCAGGGAAGGGATTGAGTCGGGACTACCAGTTTGGGTAATCCATAACAATACCGATAGTACTCATAATGACGTAGTCAGTGGTACAAGTTTCCCGTGTGCGACGAGAGACGCAATGTTGTACCTTCAGTATGCTCTACAGATGATTCCCAAAGAGAAGGCCTGGAGCCACTATCAAAAGATGTGTGAAGTGGAGACGCCAGGACTACGGGTAGAAAAGCGAGTTGTGAAGTATCTCTCGTGGAGAGAAGATATAGAAGCCTTGGGTAGGGCTTTCGATGGAGAGTTAATCTCTCCCATAGACCAAGTGCTGAACAAAAAAGCCCCGACCTAGTAGGTCGGGGCTTTTCTATTGCCAACCCTAATAAATGATCTTTCTTGGTGGAATGTTCGTCGCAGGAGTCGCGCTCTTCATAGCTAGCGTAATTATGGGTCAGGAGCTGGACGCAAACTGTGGGAGCCCTACCCTCAGGAAGTACAACACTGCTATTTCAACAATGGGGGCAGTTCTTGCGTCGGGCTCGATGGCTTTTCTGATCGCAGAACGTAATGCTCCGTCCAGTAAGTCCCCACACTCGCTGATATGGAAGATGCTGATTACTATCCTTTGTGCGACAATCATGGTGCTGGCCATTGTAATCAGAGGAGAGATTCAACCTGCATGTACAAAGGTTAGAAACATCTCCACCGTGTTGATGTGGGCGGCCGGTGGGGCAGCCATCGTCTCACTTGGAACAATCGGGTATGGCTGTCGAAACAAGGATACTGAAGGAAATTGATTAGACTTACTGGTCTTCTTTACGTAATCAGAAATATGTCAACCCAATATCTTGCATCGGTTAAAGACCCATGGTTCAACGAACTTCAAGGCGACGAGGACGACCAGATTGAGATACTCGCCGACACATACCATGAGGCACGAGAAGCCTTTTTCTCCACCCTCACTAATGGACTGGCGGGTGCGACGTACACAGGGACCAATCTCTACATCGGTGTGGGATTCGGCAGACAGGGGATCCGAAATTGGGATGAGGTCGAGCGTGACTTGGCAATCTGGTGTGATATGAATGACAAGAGGCATGGGGGGAACTGGATCTTTATGACACATGGAGATCCAGAATACTTCAAGGATGACGTTGGGATCAAGTCAATCGCGTCAGTTGCCCAGTATGTCCAAAATAGGGGGATCCCTGTGGTTTGCTTACAGTCGCATTTTGCGTACGCGGAGCCTGGGGATCCAAACTGGCCTAACTATGCGAGCGCCGTGTTATTCGGCTTGGGTAAGTATAACACAGTAAAAGGAATGAGTGAGTGTTGCTACGGAGGACGTGTGACGAATGATCCTGGAAATGGGCAACTCGTAGAAGCAACTGGAGAAATCTCGTTTCCAGATGAAGCTCTTATGCTCCAGAGATTCGGTCCGGATCGGGTCCGGCTACTCGACGGACTTGGAGGACTGTTTATCGCTGGAGGAGGCGACACCACACGTTCCCAAGCAGAAATGTATCATATGGGCTCGAGGGAAACAGACATGTACTCTCCTGCAATATCACTCGAAGGTAACGCGTCCACCTTGGCATCTCTGTACATAGCACAGCACCCAAGAGTAGTAGCGCTCAAAGCCGAGGCACGTGAAAATCAGCAATAGTCAGTCAAATTAGTAGAAAAGCCTTCGACCATTGGTCGAAGGCTTTTTTCAATCTTGTGAGAGTTTATTCATGGCGATTACAATCCCACCAATCTGACGGTAACAATCACTCAGCGCATTATGATCAGCTTTCGGGATAGAAGACATATCGACCTGCCCTATATGATAGACTGTTCGACAATCTCTTTCGTTCCAGAAGTCCCAGGGGGTGTGGAGATTGCACGCACGAAGGGCGTTCTTCAAAATTATACAGTCGAACGATGGGCTGTTAGCCCACACTAGCATGTCAATACCAAACCAATCTACGAGTTCTCTAAGTGCTTGTCCGAGAGGCATCCGATCGCGGTGTGTGAACGCCTCATGACGAGCTTCCTTCCCTTGGTTCTCCCACCAGGCTAAAGTGTCAGGATCACTGTGTAAGTTGAGACGGTCACACGAATCCATATCTATCCGACGGTAAAAGGTGTCAAGCGTGTCGAGTGGACCTAAAGTCATCTCTCGGCTGTTGAACTTGATGGCTCCTATAGTTAGGATAGCAGCATCGCTTCGGGTGGAAGACGTTTCTAGGTCGATCATAACAGACTCCATTTTCTACGTTAGGTTCAGCTTCTTAAGTCAGTCTTACGGAGGAGGGCGATGCGTATCAACGTTATCGTAAGTGTGGAACTGGGTTATGGGCGCGGTATAGTCATGTGGTGGATATGGGCGAACCAGCTCAGTGGTTTCAGTAAGCTGACCACTGTTGTATAATTTGGCTTTCTCACCCCAAGGCGACCATACTTGTCTGTCCAAGCCTTGACATGTTGAAAACGTCTCGCCTTTTCTCTTACAGCTGATATAGAGATATGTCAGCGTTGCGGTGACAATAAGGGATACAAGAACGTACATGACGGTCATGATATCCTTTGTCTTCGGGTCGATCTGAATTGTCATCCTTTGGTAACTACAAACAAATTAATTCCTAGACTAAACCCGCTAAGACGTACAGCTACTATTCTCATCTTGTTCCCTGTCTTCATCTTCATCTAGCATGTACAGGAGGTCGGAGTTCGCGTCCATGATCTGACGGGCCATGGTATTGTAGTATTTAGATCGAGTGTCCTTTCCAGTAGAGATCGAACGCAACCTGTTTACGACCTCACCCACGGCCTGATATTCATCAGTTCCCAGCTCGTCATCTCGGCGCCACGCCACACTATACGCGCTATAAATTGGACGAACAAGTCTAGGCATAAGCTTCTTCATCTTCATATCTGTGATCACCGTGTGATCACGTTCTTTCCAGAGACACACTGATCTTGATGTATCGGTGCATGCCACCTTATTACGACCCTCGAGGCTGGTTTCAAGTATCAGTTGGGCTATTGCTTCTGGACCTCTAAGCAGCAGCTTAGGGTCGACATCGACACTGAGACATTCTTTCAACAAGCCGTCGGTCAATGGTGCAAAGTTGTCTTTGGCGTACTGTTGGACGACGAACTTATCAACCCTGATGTTATTGGTGATGTTCTGAACGACAGTTGGTGGGACAGTCTTAAGAACCGCAATTTCTTTTTGTAAAAGTCTGATACTTAGTGCATTCTCGCTTATTTCGGTATCCCTAGAGGATATTATAAGGTCCATTGATTTAACCATGGCTCTTAGCTTACGGTTCTCCTCCCGGAGCTGATCTTCGGTTGAAGTGTACATCGACTTTGTTCTCTGCTTACATCGGTCATGGTGTTTCTTAAGGGTGTCTGATCGGGGAAACCCGTCTCCGCACCAGTCACATACGAACTCACTCTGAATAGATCTACCCTGGGCAGCTAGGCATATACCAGTCTTCTGGTGTCTGCCTAGGTTGTTGCTCAGGACTGCTTTGGAACAGAACTGACATGTCACCTTTTCCATTTCTACCACGTATCCACCTCGTCTTAAATATGTTCCGCCAATTTTGGCGGAAGGTCCGCCAAAATTGGCGGAACATATTTAAGACGATTTTCGTAAATCATCCTGACACAGGCTGATTTCGACATTTTTAAAATGTTCCGCCAATTGGCGGAAAAGGTTGTGTGTTTACTTTTTAACAACCGATACATTCTTTGAGAACTTTATTCATCATCGTCACTGCTCGTTGCTATGCCTGCTCCGAACAACTCCTCCATTATCACAACTTTATCCTCTTCTGTGTAGCGTGGATTGGGTTTACTAACCTTCTCCCATACCGGGTGAGACGACAACCGGTCTTTCTCCAGACGGCTAGCACTCTTTGTTACGAGAGGGTTGTTGGCCACAACTTCAATAACTTGACGCATATCAGCCTCACATTCCTCACATCTTAACCTTCCTGTTGGACTCTCTTTACCACAGTCTCCGCACATACCTGGAGAGTCCAGTGGAATCTGCACTGGATTTGCCTTTCCCTTCTTCCAGATTGTATGCTCAACAAGGTTATTCTTCCGATCCCACATTCTGTAGGTACCATGTTTCTCATCGTCCTTCCACTCACTCCTAACTCTAGGATATCCGTTCTCATAGTAAGTCTCAGTCAGTCCGTTCCTCTTATTATCCTTGTATGTCACCATGGACCAAAGCTTACCGTCAGGATAAAACTCCCTTGCTTCTCCGTTCCTACCACTGAGTGTCATCTGTGTTGTACTCTTCACGGTCCCATCAGGATGTAGTTCCGTCTTGGTCACGACAGGTTCTCCATTGGACCAAAGCGTTTCACTCTTGAGAGCACCGTTCTTAGTATATATCTTCTCAACACCATCCTTCTTACCCTTCTTCCAGTTCGTTTCTCTATATGGATTCCCGTTACCCCAGAACAGTTTCTCTGAACCATTCTTCACTCCTTTCGTAAACTCCACTGTTTGTCTCGACCCATCATTTCGTCTCCATGTATATGTTCCAGTCTCTGGAACGAAAAGGTTGATCGCCTCTTTCAGCTCTATCGGCATGTTGTTACAGTCTCCATACACAAAGGTGTATCCAAATGCGGTGAGCATTTTGCCCATCACATTGCTGTCTCCGTAACCAGGCACGTCGTAGTAGGTCAGTTCATGGTCTTCAAATGGTCTGCGTATCATGGTCTTTATCGCTCGATTCTGTTCGATCTTTTGCATGTTAGCGAACAGCGCGAGAGGAGTGCCAACGTGGGACCAATCCCGTCGTGTACCGACCTTCCCCTTGTACTCCTCAATAAGGTCGTTGACAAGCCTCTGGTCATGAGCATTTAGTTGCATGTCTGTTTTAAGAAGGCGAAACTTAGCCAGAGCTTTTGCCGCTACATATGTGTCAGCTTGCTGAATGATCATAGCGTATGGTGTATCCGGTTCTATTGATCCTTTCTTTGAAAAGGACATCGAGTAGAGGTACTGGTTCGGATTAATCCAAGCGAGCTTCCCTATCATGATAGGATATTCCGTTGTATAGGATGGCATCAAAGGTGCGAATTGTGTGTCATTCGATACAGTGATAACCTTCATTTAGTTGTTACCTTGGGATTCTTTTTTTAGTTGTCTTTGATCCGCACATAATTCAAATAAGCGTGCAATATCGACAGTAGGACTTCTGGAGGTCATGGGTGTCCGACATGGGCTTCATAGTGACGTTTATAACCAGATCTAAAGAAGCACTTCTGACATAGAAACACACAATGTCACGACTAAAAAAGCAGGCAAAAACTGAACTCAACCAACTAGTAAAGTCAATTGAAAACCGCATGTCGGACTTTGAGACAGCTGTCCAGGACCTAAAGGATCTCAAAGAGACCTTGAGTGAGGTAGATGATGAGATCATCGCTAGGGCGGCAATCAATGCACAAAAGATCGAAGAGATGAATAGAGGATACGCTGATAACAAAATCAAAATGGTAAACACTGCCGTGAAAGAGCTTGGGAAGGTGATTATAACAAGGGAAGAGTTGGACGAGCTCAGGTCCCAAGTTGAGAAAGTCAAAACTGAGTCTATGGAGACCATCGCAACAGAAGTTGCTTCCCATAAGAAGTCACTTGATGAGAAAACCGAACAAGCACTTAAGGTACAGACTCTCCAGCATGAGTGTGAGACGGCTCAACTCAATGCTGAGGCCGAAGCTCACAAGAAGGAAGTCCTTAACCTTAAGGATAACCTCGAGAGGATGGTGATGGAGCTCAAGTCACAAAAGAAACTCACTGCAGATCTCGCGGGAGCCAATCGACCACAACAACAGACACAAGCACAAGCACCACAGTAAATCATAACTCCACTTTTAATGCTCACGCCGAGCATTAAAAGCTAACTAATGTGTCTTAAGGTTCATTTCGAACGTGTTTCCTTGCTCTCTCTTCACACGTTCCATATCCTCCATAAACTTCTCTTTGTCAAGTCCAATGGACTTCAAGGTTGTATCCAGGGCATTCATACGATGGGCCTTACTTGATCGCTGTATTTGCTTCGCTCCGATCACCTCGTTAAGACGGTTCCGGAGATCTTTCCTTCGTTGAGGATCCATTTATCTGACCATGGTTACTTTTTAAAATTGAAATCTCTTGGATGTTTTCTGTCCATCAGAAAGCAATGGACGAACATACTGATACTGATGGAATTCATGTCTTCTTGAAGACACCAGAGGCGAAAGCTATCCCCAACCAGGCAGCAACGCCTCATGAGAGATACATTATTCTCCAGAACGATGTCCTACAGGCTGAGAGTAGGCACCTCCGCGGAGAAATCACCCGGAATGAACACCAGATCGACGAGTTAGAATGTGATGTTGGGAGAGGGGAAAGGACAGTAACCTACATGAAGGGCCTTCTCAAGAACTTCGTGGAGCTGGACGACATGCGAGCTAGCGTTGTGGAGCTGGAGACAGCTATTGCGAAGAAGACACAGAAAGATGCTAGAGCCTACCGGAATGAAGCAGTGCGAGATCTGCGCACTGGAGAGGCCCTTATGATTCTCTATGTGTCACTCTGTTGTATGGTTCTATCCGTAGCTTCATCTATTCCTGTGTTTGCTGTCGTGGGCTGTGTGATCTTCCTTCAGGAGAAGGTCATGACACGAGCGATCGTTCCTCCTTGTATCGAGGAAAGGAGAAAGATCAAGGAGATGACTGAGGCCATCAAGAAGGTCACCGACGCCCAAGGATTCCTCCACGAGACAATCGACAACTTATAACCACGGGGTAGAACTAATATCATTGAACTTGTGCCATGCGCTATTACCGTCTGCGATCGCTTTCATGTTGTATGACTCATTAGAGCGTCCAAGGGCTATCATTGCAAGTGCGAGTGCAAGTGCAATACCTGCTACTACTACTAGCTTCATTTTGTTAATATAGAGAATTATATTAACAAATTATTCTTTCTTCATGACTGGGAGGTCAATCGGCACTCCTTGAACGATGTGCCGATATTCAAATCGGTCAAACCATGACCGATCTTCAACAAACTTACAAGCGCACTTGTAAGGACAACTATACTTGGTAAGATTTCTATCTTCAACGTACATGCTTGGTGGGAGTCTATGCTCCTGCGTGTTTGGTCCTGGCATTTACCATAGGCAAGATTTTTAGTTATCAGCAGTCCTACCTTTCCAGATAATCAACCCAGAAATAGCAAGTGTGAGGATCATGAGTAGGACGAGACCGGTGAATAAGGCTGGTTTACGTAGTGTCATCTTTATAGGTGGCACTATTTGATTTCATCGAGGTCAGCTTTGCTGTATCCCCACCGTTTGTACCATTCGTCCCCGTGGGCATCCGCCATCAGGGCCTTTTCATTTTCTTCCATATCGGAAGGATGAAGACCAGAATCCAAACCTGTTTGTACATAGGCAACCCCCTCGATCATCGATGGAGGCAGGTTATTGAGTACTTTAGTTGCCTCAAAATCAACACTGCCGTACAGCTCTTCTCCGATCCGCTTATATCTGAGCAGGTCCTCGTCTGAGAGGGCGCTCATAGCGGCACGGGTCATCGGATTGTTAAACAGTGAGTCATCGTTCGTACCATTGTCGCGCCGCCCACTGTTTGTTGCATTCCCGGGCGTAGGAACTATGGTATCTGGCTTTCGTCTAGGCATGATTTCGTCTCCTATCGTCTGAGCCTTAAGTAAGTTTTATGGCATGTTCCGAATGATCTGGACTCTTAGCCATCCCTACAGGAGCATGAAAGCTGACCGTCTTAGTATAGGCCGCCCCTCCTACCCTCTTATCGCAATTGACCGTTCTCGTGCCAATACTTGTATCGACCATCCAGCTTACCATCCTTGTAGGTGCACTCTTGTTTCAGTCTACCGTCAGTGTGCCACGATTTCCGCAGTCCCTCTAACTTGTTGTTCTGGAGGGAACACTCTAACCACAGCTGACCGTTCTCGTACCACTCCTTACATGGACCCTCTGGCTTGCCGTCCTTGTAGGTACACTCGCACCGCAGGTGACCGTTCGCGTACCACCTCTTGTATAGGCCATTCAGCTTGCCATCTTTGTAGACGCGCTCGCCCGCCAGTTGACCGTTCTCGTGCCACAATTTACATGGACCGGTGAGGAGGCTAGAGAGCTCTTCTCCTATAATCTCTCTAACCACAGCAAGTCCTTTGCATACAGACTTGTCCCCCTTGGTGAGCACTTCACCCTCTGGGGAGACCTCACAAAAGCGAGAGATATCCCGTTCGTAGTACTGTAGACATGAAAGAGGATCCTCACAACAGTGGAGACCGTTCTTACACATCTCTATTTCTCCTTCAACGGTCGTAGTCTCCCCAATCTTGTACTGCAATCCTCTGCAACGGAGATCCTTGTCAAAAGCTTTGTAGTAAGTCATAGTTTGTTTGATCAACTTGATTAAACAAATGAAATCAATTACACGTTTTACGACTAATTAACCGTTCTCACACCACTCTTTATATGGACCCACCAACTTACCGTCCTTCTAGGTACAGTCATGAAACGGTTGACCGTTCGCGTACCACTCTTTCTCTGGACCATCCAACTTGCCGTCCTTGTAGGCGCACTCGCGCTGCAGTTGACCGTTCTCGTGCCACCCTTTATATGGACCCTCCAGCTTGCCGTCTTTGTAAGTGCACTCGCACTGTAGTTGACCGTTCTCGTACCACGCTTTATATGGACCCTCCAGCTTACCGTTCTTGTTGGTGCACTCGCACTGTAGTTGACCGTTCGCGTACCACTCTTTATATGGACCATCCAACTTGCCGTCCTTGTAGGCGCACTCGCGCCACAGTTGACCGTTCGCGTACCACCCTTTCTCTGGACCATCCAACTTGCCGTCCTTGTAGGTGCACTCGTACGCCAGTTGACCGCTCTTGTGCCACGCTTTCTCTGTACCCTCCTTCTTGCCGTCCTTGTAGGCGCACTCGCACTGCAGTTGACCGTTCGCGTGCCAGTACTTATCTGGACCATCCAACTTGCCGTCCTTGTAGGTGCACTTGTACCACGGTTGACCGTTCAGCTCGTACCACGCTTTATATGGACCCTCCAACTTGCCGTCCTTGTAGATGTACTCGCACCGTAGTTGACCGTTCTCGTACCACGCTTTATATATACCGCTAAGAAAGTTGGAGAGTTCTTCTCCTACAATCTCTCTAACCACAGTAAGTCCTTTACATACAGATTTGTCCCCCTCGGTAAGTACTTCACCCTCTGGGGAGACCTCACAAAAGCGAGAGGTATCCCGTTCGTAGTACCGTAGACATGAAAGAGCCTCCTTACAACAGTGGAGACCGTTCTTACACATCTCTATTTCTCCTTCAACGGTTTCAGTCCCTCCGATAGTGTACTGCAATCCTCTGCAGCGGAGATTCTTGTCAAAAGCTTTGTAGTAAGTCATAGTTTGTTTGATCAGGTTGATTAAACAAATAAAATCAATTTAACGTTTTACCGTCCTTGTAGGTGCACTCGCGCCACAGTTGACCGTTCTCGTAGTACGCTTTCTCTGGACCATCCAACTTGCCGTCCTTGTAAGTGCACTCGCTACACAGTTGGCCGTTCGCGTGCCAATCCTTACACGGACCATCGAACTTGCTGTCCTTGTGGGTGCACTCGCGCTGCAGTTGACCGTTCTCGTACCACGCTTTCTCTGGACCAGGAAAGTCCTGGTACGCAAACAGTCAACTGCGGGATGCTAAGCAATGAATTGATTTTATTTGTTTGACAAACTTGGTCAAACAAGATTATGAATTTCTACAAAGCCTTTGACAAAGATCTTTGTTGCAGGGGTATACAATTCTCCATCGGAGAGACTACATCTGTTGAAGGAGAGATAAAGATGTGTAAGAACGGGATCCACTGTTGTAAGCAGGCTCTGTCATGTCTTCAGTACTACAGGCGGGACACTTCTCGCTTTTGTGAGGTGGTACCCGCTGGTGAAATGACTACGGAAGGTGATAAGACCGTTTGTAGAAGCATTACTGTGGTTAGAGAGATTGTAGGAGAAGAGCTCTCCACTCTCCTTAGCGGTCTATATAAGTCCTGGTGGAAGAACGGGCAACTGCAGGCAGAGTGCAACTACAAGGATGGTAAGCTGAATGGTATAAGGATTGGCAGTCAGACGGTCAACAGTGGATGGAGGGTACCTATAAGGACGGTAAGCTGGATGGCCTATACAAATCCTGGTACGCAAACGGTCGACTGTCGGAAGAGTGCACCTGTAAGGACGGCAAGCTGGATGGCCTATATAAGAAGTGGCATGAGAACGGTCAACTGTGGTACGAGTGCACCTACAAGGATGGTGAGATGGATGGCCTATACTGGACGTGGTCCAAAAACGGTCAACTGTGCGAAGAGGTTGATATACAAACCCGGTAATATGAGGATGGTCCATAGAAGGCGCATGGTAGGAAGACGGGCGACTAAACCGAGAGTGTAGATATGAGGGTCGGCACCCACACAGTCGACTAAAACGAGTGCACCTGCGAGGACGGTAAGGAGGATGACATATCCAAGCATTGGCATGAGAAAGGTCAACTCCAGAACTGCTACTGCAATTGAAATACATGTAAACTCTTTCGTTCTATGTCAGAACGATGGAACAAGCGCGTAAAATATGTCTTGAGATGATCCAACAGCGAGGATACAGCGAGATCATAGATACAGAGGATACTATCATGTCAACCAAGCCTGATGGAGGGCGCGTGCAAGTGTTCTTCCTCACTGGACAATTCGGTGCACCGGCACTCAAGGAGTACATGAGCATAATGAACAAGGCTGATGTATCCCATTGTATAGTAGTAGTAGGAGAATCTATAACCAACCCAGCGCGGGCACTTGTGGCGGATCTTAGGACTATTATTTTTGAGCTGTTTGAAGTGAAGGAGCTACAGTTTAACATCACGAAGCACTGTCTTCAGGCTCAGAGTTATACATGTCTATCTGAGGAAGAAACCAGCGATTTCATTAAGAACTACGGTCGGAAGATACCGCGCACAAAGATTGTGGATCCCATTGCCAGATTCTTTTATTTTCGCGCCGGTAACATCATTAAGACCGTAAGAAGAGATGGATATGTTACCTACCGCATCATAGTCTGAAAACTTTCACCCGCTCTGGGTGAAAATTTTATATTTATCCAGTTGTACCCGCCTTCTTGATATGGAGAACGTTATCAAACATTCCAGAGATACATTGATGACCAACCACTATAACCAACTTTCCTCCGAAGTTCTCTCGCACCGCGTCGAATACGACCGTGACCAACTCTTGATTTAGGCTGGCTGTGCATTCATCCAGAAGAAGGAGCGGTGTATTAAACCGTTCCCCCAGAGCGAGAGTATATGCCAGGACCACGCGAGACCTTTCTCCGCCGCTCAACTGTCCTGGTGTCTTCTCCATACCTTCATGTTCGATGGTGATATTGATCTGCGGTTTGACATTCTTCTTCTTGGTTGTGCGAAATGACTCCAACCTTGCTGAAAGAGGGTCATCTGGAAAGAAATGATCGAGATAGATCTGAGCATGTACATCGATGTCTTTGACAATATTCGACATCGCTATGCTCTCAGCCTCGAGAACCAGCTCTCTAAGGAGAGATGTCGCTCCATATCTATCTCTACAGATCCGTTCATTCGTCTTACAGGACTCTACCTCCTTCTTCAACTGGTTATACTGTTCTAGCTCCTCATTGTACTTCCTCCACTCTTCAATCTTGGCAATCACCTCCTCATGGTCACGAACCTTATCTAGTAGACTTGTCGTATCACTACTGGATCTTTCTATGATGGTGGTGAGTTCGTCTATGGTAAAACCATCTGGATACTCCTCAGCATGCTTCCTTTTCATCGAATCAACATCCTTTTTATGGGCAGCACTACTGGTCTCCAGTTTTGTCATCCGAGCGGTGATACGAGACAGGTCTACTTTTGCCTGAGTTTGATCTCTTACTAACTTCCGCAGATCTTCCTCGGACAGGTCATCGATGAGCTCGGATTCCTGAGATGCCTCCAAGTCATCTAATCTTACCTTTTTCATCTCCAGACTTTCTACAGAGGATGCGTATGACGCTGAGAACTTACCGGTGACAAGTGCCTCTTTGATCTGTTTGATCTGTTTCTCCAGATTGACGTTTGAGGACCAGTAGTCTCTCATGTACTCGATGTCATCGACGGCCTCATTGACCGTGGCTCCATCTTCGTATGTATCCTGAAGGTCTGCTATCATAGTGGTGAGCTTGTCGCGCCGTTCACGGTCAGCTGTTTTTGTTGTTAGCTTGGCCGAAAGCACTGACAGCTGTCTGCTCATTGCTTTGATATCTGCTGCGACTTCGTCTATGTTGTATGTTGTAACGACAGCGTCCGTAGCCAGTCGCAGTGCTCCATCAGCAAGTCGAAGCGTCGATGAGCACGATGGACATGGGTATGTCACCCCTTGCGTCTCAAGCTGGCGGAAAAGCTCCCGTTTTACCTCAAGGTTCGATGCGAGGGTTGTTTTCTCTGCCAATAAAAGATCGATGTCCTCCCAGTTACCAAGCTCAGATAGCTCTTGTTTGTAAGACGCGACCTTTGTTAGATCGCTAACTTTCTCTTCCAACTCTGTTATGATTACCTTACACTCATCTTTTGGTTCTCCATCCCAGAGACATAACTCAGCTGATGCAAGTTGCTGGCGAAATGAATCCTCCTCACTCTTCCGTAAGTTCTCTAAATGGACTACGTCTGAGTCAACGTCTGCTCGGAGTGCAACAAGCTCGTGATGATCCAACACGTCTTGTAAACGAGCATTGAGGTCAGCGAGAGCATCATCTCCGTCATAAAAAGTGTTAGCTTCTTCCACAGAAAGATCGTTTAGCTCAGACTCCACATCTTTGATTGTCTCAAGCTTACCGTTGATGGTTGCAATCATGACGCGTAAGGTCGTGAGTTCATCTTGAGCCTTACGTAGCTTTACTCCTCCACGTAAGATTAAAGTCTTCGCGTTTTGGAGTCTTGTGTGCTCTCGCTTAATGGCAGCGTCGCGCTGAGCCTTCTTACACTTGATAGGAAACGCAACCTTTTTTGGTATCTCCATCTTTCTCAACCATGTCGAGGCCATCTCGAGCTTCGTGGTGGATTCAATAAGTGCATCGTTTTGTCTAGCAATGTGCGCTTTGACTCGGCCCTTAATTTCACCAACATTCGCGTCGCCAAAAGCGAACTTCTCCAGGAAAGTAAGCTTATCAGTTGGGCTCATCATGACGAAGGAATTTGTTGCATCCTGTGCGATGTACCCTGTGACGTCAAATGTGTCCCCAAAACGGGCGTTAATTATCTCTTGTCCTTCAGCGTCTTCATACACACCGTCTACCAGAAGCCGATTTGGGCCCTTTGTCCTGACTATGATAGTTCCATCGAACTCGAGCTCGACCCGGCACGACGTTGTTCCCGGAGACGTTACTTTAATACCAACTCCAAAAAGGGCGAAGTGTATTGCAAGCATAATTGTAGTTTTTCCAGCTCCGGATTCACCGGAGAGTAAGGAGATACCATGGGTACCGAAGTCAAAGACCTTCTCATCCTTGTAGCAGCGAAAGTTCTTAAGTGTCACACGCATTTGTTTGATCCTCTCCGTATCTTAAAGGCTCATTCAATTGGAGCATTTGACACTTAAAGTGTGACTTTGACATGGTAAATGTCCGAACTGACATACAAGAGCTACAACGATAAGTCCTTCGCCGTTCGAGGTGATCGAGCAGTCCATGACCACTTGCTGAAGAAGATCGGGGCGAGATGGAACTCAAGGATGAAGGGAGGTGAAGGATGGATGGTGAACAAGGCAGATGAAGAAGCGCTCATCGCAGTTATCGCTGACTATACAAAAAGCCAGAGGCTTGATGAGATCGCCAATAGTGCTAGATCACGTAAGGGTCAGGATAAATACCACAGGGGTGAGAGTGATGGTGAGAGTGATGGTGAAAAGAGTCAGGACGAGAGTGAGAGGAGCGATGAGGAAAACAGAAGCACGGATGAACACGAGCGTAGTGAGAGTGACACTAGTCCTGTTCGACGGAGGAGCTCTACCCCAAAACATGCCACCCGTCAGGACTCCGAAGACAAAAGGAAGGCTATGAAGCGTGAGAATAGGAAAGCACTTGAGGAAGAGATTGCCAAACTCGAAGCAAAAGATGCGAAAAAGGGATCTCGACACACTAATAAGCGTTCCGAGGATCCAATGGGGTATTACAAATCATACGGAAAGAAGCCCAAGGATTTCCGTGAGTTGTATTCTTCACCACAGAGAAGTTACTCATCCTCGGATGACTCTTCTGTGTCAGACGATGACTTTCCAAGTCCTGGTTCTCCACGGAAGAGACATCAAAATACAAGGGACGATGACGACATGAAGTCTATGCGTAGCCGTATTGACTCTATGCAGAAGAGACTGTACGAAATAGAGATTAAAACAAAAGGTTTACCAATGCGGAAGAAAGGAGGTCGCTAATCATATCTAAGCAGGCCTCATACAATCGAAATGAAAGAGCTGTCAAGTAAGCTTTGTGTTACCAAGAAAGAGAACTTCCGTAAAGAGTATATACGGCGCGTTCTATGCTATTTCCGTCGCGACATCTATGAGCACGTCCTAAGTTCATCAGAGAACGACTATTTCACACTCGAAGAATTCAGGAACAAGTATAAGCTATCAACTATCGAGATGCTGTCGTTGACGGGACAAATTATCAATGAACTCGAGAAACTCGGTTGGACTTGTAAGACATCTTACAATGATACTGCCCTGTTTGTGTACTCAACTAAGGATCCTCCACCCCTATGCTTTCCGGATGGGTTCTAACGACGGTATCCCGTGTCACTCTTACGAAACCAGAGTAGCGTGACAGCGATTAGCAACCCAACAATGAGTACCCCTCCAACAAGACCGTATATAACAGCCGATTGGTTATTATGTCGGACCCCTACAGGTTGATGAGCTAACACAATATCTCTACCAGCGACGAACTTTGACCAGTTAGGCAAGTCTCGTAAGGCCACTGGCCGGGAGAGGTCTAACCATGGCATCCTGGCCATCACTCTACGCGTGTACCCCGTCTCCTCATCGATTCCAGCCCCGATAGTAACGTCTTCCGCAATCCGCTTCCTGTCACTAGATATGTCTTTCGTTTCTAACCCAGATACAGCCTCACCAATCGAGTACCCCCGAGGATAAAAGAAGTCGGGAGTGCACACAAGTACATTAGCCTCGATCTGGCAGTTGTTGACTCCTCTTATCATCTTGAAGTATCCACCATCTCCCCACTCTACTCCCCATGAGTTCTTCACGATCCAATAATCTTTCCCATCGCCGCTTCCCCAGCCGACGATCTCGATGGCATGGCCACCAACCTGAGGACCCTGCCCATCCCACTCGTACACTGTGGTCTTTGGGTCAAAGGTATAGAAGTCTGGGTAGACTTGCATCCCAGTTGCAACGGGACCCCAAGTATAAATGCCTTTCCTAATGCGATCCTCGCTACCACCGTCCACGGCGGTGCCAGGGATAGCACTAAATCTATACGCTCTGTAGTACCTTTGAGGATCCCCTCCCTCCGTCCCAGTATTTTGGTCGAAGTAATAGTTGGCGCACATATCACGAAGAGGACCCGTCACCGCGGTGCAGAGTGGTAAATCAGCTGGCTCTCTGAAGTCACTCACAGCTTTCTTACCCCCTAGGCTGGCGGTGTATGGGACGCATTTCTCAGTGCAAGTCCCGACGACATACAGGTATCGAAAAGCCTCATAAAGACTGTTACCAAAACACGCTCCGCTGGTCAGAGACCGAGTGTCGAGGATGTCCACCTCTGTTGCATCATTAAGAGGGTTGACGACTGACGTCTCAGTGCCACCCCAATCACATAAGATGAGCTTGGCCGGTGATAACGTTACATGCATTAAACCTTTCGACTGTATGTTGAACCTATCAGCAAGGGTGCTTGTCGATGCAAAAGCCCAGCAACTTCCACATGATCCTTGATCCATTGGTGTCGTGATGAGACCCCGCCATACTTCCCTTCCATCAAACACGTCAGGGGCTGACTCCGGAGGCGTGTACTCCGTATCATAAACGAGCGGTGATCCTTCTGTCCGAACTATCGTCTGAGTGGGTCTGTCTCTTATAGCTGTCTGTAAGCTGGCACTCAACTGGTCCATTTCTTTCACAAAACATTATCTTCTCCATTGTTAAATGGGAGTTGGATCAGATATCTATTCAGGCTCGGCTAGCCTAGGACGCGTTATGACCATTATCCGAGCAGTTCTTGGTACTCTTGTCTCCGTCGTTCTCATAGTTGTCGGTATAGTACTCATCAGGAAGAAGGGGAAGCTTACTAGCAGCACAGACTCCGGGAAAGTAACTAACACACCAGGATGTACGTCACAGGTCGATAATAATGTCACAGAGTACCAGTGTAACAACGTGGTGGTCTCATATGTCGTCGCGGGTACCACCTATAAGATAACGTTCGACGCTACATCTTCGACGGACTACCGCACAAAGACATCGGGCATCACGGTTCACTATGATCCAACAAATCCAAAGGATGGGAATATCAACCCTGATGACTACACTTTTGCTGGATGGGTGACTCTGGTCATAGGGATACTTATTATGATCATTGTCTGGACAGCAATGATTCTTGCTCGCAAATATAAGTTCTTCGCGGCATCAGAAGGTGTTGCTACTGGAGCTGGACTCGTATCAGGCGCTATCCGTCATATTTGAATCGAAGAACCGAAAGTGAAAAGCATTATTAGTAGTACGTTGTCAGACAAATGAACCAGAAACGGAAACGCGAGGGTAAACGTATCCAAAGTGAGATACAAGCTACCCGAAATCATATAACGAAGGTCACCGCTTCTATCGCGAGACTGACACTTGTTGAGTCCACCGATCCTACGTACACAGCTTCACATATCTCAAAGTTGAATGTCATCATGACCAAGCTCAATGTTGATCTAGAGGTTCTACGCGACCGAGACACCTCATTGCGACACGGTCTCCTCGATGACGAGTTACGGGCCGCTGCAAAGGCAGTCGAGGACGAAATCAAAGCAAAGAACATGGATAAGCAAAAGAAGAAAGAGAAGGAGGCTGATGAAGATGAAGCTAATAAAGTGGCATCGCAGGCATACTGGGACGCAACAGTAAAGTCTGAGCGAAGTTCTAGATACGCAGCTAAGAACATGAATCGAGAGTATAAGTTCTATACCGATAAACTCCTCAATAGTATGCCCGGATATATGACCGAAAACCTGCGGAGACTTCCTGAGAACAAAGGATACATTTGGAAGGGTATCTACAACTACGGAGAAAGGCCACCACAACCAGGTCGACCGATCGAAATGGAGGAACAGCTACGGGGAAAAGGTCTATTCCATGTGTGGACGAAACAACACGACGGTAATGTCCTTTATCGTAAATCTGAGAAGGTCGGGAAAGGACGCGACATGAAGAAAAAACTTATACTTGAAGAGATACAGCGCCCAATCGTGTGGGGGACAACGAGTTGCGCTTTTTGGAAATAACAACTTTAACGCCAGGTCTGGCAGTAAAGTTTTCTTGACCCTCATAAATGTCCAGTGTTGCTTCATTCCTCAATAGCTTCATCAACCAACCCGAGGACATAGATGGGCTTGCTTTGGAGCTGGCTAATTTGACTAGCTCTGAACACGGGTTTATCTTCGTAAAAGGCCGTAATGTATGTTCAAGACCGCGTTCATCCTGTTTGAAGCGGGAGCGTAGAATCTCCCTTCCCATTGTACTCGATCCAACCGCCGTCAAGCCTGATGCCTCGGTTGACCACGTTCTTGTAGGACGGTTCCCAGAAAGAACACTACCCTCAACGTTCCACTCTTCCGGGTCCACACCTGGTATACATATCTGCAACACTGGCAATGACTTTCCTGGTCTGCGCACCGCTCACGACGTTCACAACCTTCTTCTGATACCTATTATGTCAGATACAGAACGTATGGGAACAATCTGTCTAACCAACAGTTCAAGACCCTACGACGTTGACTCCATACGTAAGATATCCCCATACATTGCTGTCACGCAGCTAATGTTGGGGAAGCAACAGATGATGTTAGAATACAAACGGGTTTGTGACGACTCTTCACAAAGTAGTAAGGATCTATTCTTGGCCAACATGAGTCACGAGATCCGCACACCTCTCAATGGAGTCATCGGATATGGTCAGCTTCTCATCGGAACAGACATGACATCAACACAAAAAGGATACGTTAGTAACATGAACCAATGCTCAGTCCAACTCATGCAGATCATCAATGACATTCTTGATTTCTCAAAGCTCACATCCGGTAAGATGAAACTCAATGCTGAGTGCTTCCCACTTCGTGATGTCGTCAGTGCAGTGTCCGGAGCCATGGGTCAACGGATCAAGGAAAAGAAACAATCATATAACTTCAACCTTGCTATCGACGTACCAGAGTTCATAGTGATGGACAAACACAAACTTATCCAGATCGTTGTTAACCTTGTCTCAAACGCCAGCAAATTCACCGGAATCCGTGGGGATATCTCAGTGGATATAAGTTTGGAAGATCAAACAACCTTGTCCATTGCCGTGAAGGACACTGGCATTGGTATCTCCGACTCGGACCACTGTAAACTCTTCAACACCTTCATGCAAATTGAGTCATCCACGTACAAATCTGGAACGGGCCTCGGGCTAGCCATATCAAAGAAACTCTGTGAATTACTTGGAGGTGAAATCAGTGTCAAGTCTACGTCGGGGATCGGGTCAACCTTTACCTTCACCGTCAAGTATGAACCAGTTGCGAAATTTTCGAAAGCCATGGAGACCAACATCGCTGTCCTTAAGGATAAGACTGTACTTGTGGTTGATGATAACGCAGACAACAGGATTGTAATCTCAGAAATGCTAGAAGGGTGGGATATGCATCCAATCGCTGTTGGAACAGCTCTAGAGGCCCTGAGACTTGTAATCGGTAAACGATACGACTTTGATATCGCTCTAATCGATATTTGTATGCCCAGGACTTCAGGTACTGAACTCGCCAGGCAAATAAAAGAAGAATTCCCATACTTTCCTCTTATAGCCTTATCATCAATCGACTCTTTTATTAACTCTGCCGAGTTCGAATGCAAGCTCGACAAGCCAATCAATCGACTTCAACTGTTTGATACCATCCATGGAGTCCTAGCAAAAACCAAAACTCTCACGTCGTTCATTGGTAGTTCGGAGAAACAATCAGGATCGCCATCGTCGGGATCTACATCTGACCGAGACATTAGAATCCTTGTTACAGAAGATATAACCTACAACCGAACCATGATTGTCAGCATGCTTGAAGCTCTCCAGTACAACAACATCGATGAGGCCAAGGACGGACAGATGGCCTTCGACATGATGGAAAGGTCCCACGCTGACGGGGATCCATATAAAGTACTTCTTCTGGATCTTCGGATGCCGAAAATGGACGGTTATGATGTCATACAAGCGATGAGCTCAAGAGGCTGGCACCTTCCTAGGATTGTCATCGTTACTGCATCAATCATGGACGAAGATAAAGAAGGATGTACGTCCTTGGGTGCAGAGTACTACCTCTGTAAACCGATCGATCTCAATGAACTTAAGAACGTTATGCTGCGTGTCACAGAATCATTGTGATTTACAAGCCTTGCCATCGACATCACGCTTAGCGTAGCAGTTCCCGGCCCAGTGACTATCCCTACCACAGCGGAGGCAGAGGTTCTGAGCGTGTCGAATCTCACGTGTAAGCGCTCTTCTCTCGTCATTAGAAAGGATGGTTTTACAATAGGATCCACCTCGCACTTTGTCAATACCATACTCCAGCATGAGCTCCTTAGTTACGCTGTCTTCCTCAAACCGGATAGCCAGAGTGTTATGAACAGGAGTTAGTTTATCATACCAGAGTTTGGTCGGTCGATGCAGCTTAGTCCACGCTGAGCCCTTTCCTTTCAGGTGTTGTGAAAACCGGATGTCGGGACTTGCTGTCGTTCCTACGTACCAGCACCCGTTACTAAGCTCAATGGTATAAACATATGTCGTATTACTACTTGGAGCCTCGACCGAAGTACCAGCCGATTTTATTACGGTTGCCTGACACGAATGCGAAAACCATGACCATATTCGGCTATGACAGATGTGATAGACGTGGCCATCACTGTCAGGCCCGTAGCTTAATGTCGAATTGTCATGGACGTCGCTCCCACGTACGGCTTTAAGGTCTTCTTCGATGTAGATACGTGGAACGGTCCGGAGGGAGGCGACTGCATCTCCAAGGCAGCCGTGAACGTCAGATTTCTCCATTTTTGTCATTGGACACTAAAGGCTATACTTAGATCAATTCTAAGTCTTAACACTTGTAAGTGTTAAGACTGACTATTTTAGCATCGTTCGCTCAATCGACGATGGGTGCATCTTCATCTAACATGCAACCGATACACAAAGGGCTCCACGTCTCCGGAACTGTCTCGCCCTTCTGCTTCAGAAGATTATATAGAGCTCTGACGGGAATCATGCAGCTACATTTTTCACATGGTAGTAAGTCAGCCTTACGTCGAACCGCAAACCCAGCGTTTGTAAAGATGTCGGCAAACCTCCTGATGATAGTATGATCATCAGAAAACGACATGTCGTCAACTACAAGAATTTGTGCTGGTGTGCACCCTGCTGCCGTACAGATGGTATGCCAGTTTTTTGTTAATGATGGGTAGTCTCCAGAATACTGGTGATAATAACCAACGATCCACGTCGGGTATGTGTCCTTGACCAATGTCTCAACATCTCGGAGTGTTGGTGCCTCCTGCAACTTCCTCATGACATCTAACATGTTTACATTATCCGCGTACTTGTCTCCCATTTTAGACAAGCCTGTCGACCCTTTAAACTTGTCTAGAGTAACGTGCAAATTTCATCAAAATGGGTAACAGTTGTCGTAAAAATCGTGATGGTGCCGACAAGAGGTCCCTTGACAGGTATACCGCACGGATCAATAAAGGAATCAAGAACGTAAGATGCCGCTGTCATATGGACACCGTCGCCGACGAGTACCAGAAGGATCTGTCAAAGGTCATGGACATGAAGGGTCAGGTCCGACTCAGTGCGCTTGATGAATTGAGCTACAGGATCGCTATGACCCTCCTCACATCCGTGAAACAGGACGGACGAGGTCTTGGTCTCTAATTGATAATTCTACTTTGTTTACGGGTGTGAGATAAAATGGGACATGTATGTAAGAATTGTGCTACTAGTAAAGCATGGTGGATCGTTGCGGCCGCGTTTGCCGTCGCAGATGTAGCGCTGATTTGGTACACCTATCAGCGCTACAAAAGCCAAAAACCTCCGGAATATTCGATTGAAAGTGAGGTCAATCCCAAGGTTGAAGGTGAAGGTGAAGGCGATGTGAAGGTCAGAGATGGGGTCAAGGCGGATGAGCCTGGAGTTGATCTTGAGGGTGCTGAGAACCTTAAAGTCCTTGAGGATACGATTGCAGCATATCGCATTGAGGGGGATGCTAGGCACCTTCTCGACCTAAAGGCGGAAGAGAGGAAAGAGGAGGAAGATGCAGATAGTTATGTCAATATCAGTGGTGAGCCCGGCAGGCAGTATCCTCAACTCAGTCGTCCTCCAGTGAGTCCCTAGAACTTGACAGTACAAACGGCTTTATCGGTTGGGTTCAATAGTGGAACCTCATCCGCAATCGTACACCTCCGTAGTGCGTCAGAGACCGTACAGCCGCTCCAAGTGATGAATCCTTTTTCGGATTCCATCACAATTTCTTGAGTATATTTGTCTCGAACTTCCTCCGAAACATCTCCCATACAGTACGACGAGATAAACAAATGATATTTCCGACCCATAGGGTAATCTTCATTGGTGTGGCATGTCACACCAACGAGTCCGAGCGTATTCACAAACGCTCTCTGCAGCTCTACTACTCCTGGTAGATCGATGATGGAATACTCCTGTGTCTGATGAGGATAGAAATGAGTCAGCGTAGCTAGAAGCACAGCACATTGACCGCCGTATGCTCCACCGACCTCTACGATGCTGATATGATCGCTAATGCGTTTAATGAAGTTATGTCCGCCTTCTTGAAGATGGTCGATAATTGCCAGACTTACGCAGATGTACCTGAGGACAGTATGGGACATTTTACACCACTTTTTGGCGACTCCAGCGTCTCTAAGACTAGGGAAGTCTATGAGCTCAGGATTACCAAGACGGTCTATTTTTTGATATATATTCCAGGGGAGCTGTGCGAGTACAGAATCGTGGTGAAGGAGGAGGTAACGACAGGCTATGATACCGGGCTGTTCGATAGTGGGGTCAAGATGTTTGATGATATCAGGATCTTGTCTGAAGAATTCAAAGTTTCCCATGAGTGATGCACGTTGACACGCGTCAGCGTAAGAGCTATAGTCTGGCTCGTCCGTCATTTTGGAGAAGGAACATATTTGTTTAAGTTCGATCGCTTGGAATAAATAATGTCAGTTCCTCAAAAAGTAAACACACAACCTCAACCGTCACGTGACGGTTTATGGTTATTGTGAGTATTCCAGCCCGGTATAGGCTGAAATACGAAAAGTCGAGCCGTCAGTTTTGACGGTTCGACCGTCAGTTTTGACGGTTCGGTCTATAGAGATGCTAGTTTTGTGGGGAAATGGGGATCGTCAATTGTGAACACTGTGGTAAGAGCATCGGACATGCTAGTTTACGAAGACATCAAAAAAGCAGGACTTGTTTGATTGCTCAGGGGAAGCTGTTGGAAAGCGAGCACACGTGTGACTGGTGTGGCGATGGGTTTCACAGAGCTGATATCTTGAAAGCACATGTTAGTCGATGTAAACAGAGGACAAAAGCGTTGTACACGAGTACTGAAGACAGACTACGAGAGGAGAACCGTTCTCTTAGAGACCAACTCAAGGACAATGAGAAGAGAGTAAAACTGAGTGAATCGATGTATGACGCATTGGTTACAGAGTCTAAGCATGCGATTGAGCTTCTCGAGAAGGAGATCTCAATATTAAAGGCTTATCCACCGACTGTCAACATTACTAACACTATCAAGATTGATAAATTCATCGTCCAACAATACGCCAAAGAACACTTCACAGCCTTGACAGATGGCATGTTGAAGGAATGTCTAAGTGTCACCGTTGACCCCAGACTGTTACTGAGAGGTCCGGGGGCTGTGGCTCAGCTTATACTTGAGACAAGTCTTCAAGGTCGAGATAAGCTTGCATGCACCGACACGTCCAGAGCAATTTGTCTATGGAAGGACATTGATCATACTGTGATCACAGACAAAAAGATGAGGAAGCTGATGCCAAAACTGGTTCGTCCAATCTATAGCGCATACAGCGTTGCCTGGAGAAAGAATGATCATATGGGGACGGATGAATACCGGGATGTTGGAGAGGTTGTTCATCGACTGAACATGATTTCTAAGGGGAAGGATAGTACCTCAAAGTATTACAATGCTGTGTCCAGGATCATCATGGATGCCAACTGTGATCTGATGTACATGCTTGACGATGATGATGGAAGAAACCATGATGACGAGGGGAACACGACCGAGTACATGTCGTCGGACAGCGATTAGAGCGCGCCAAGTTAGATTAAATCATGAAGCGGAAAACGTAATTTTTTTCTCCCGGATAGAGAAAGCAATGAGCGCAGGAAGTATTTCACTTGAATCAGCAATTAGGACCTGAAACTTTACGGGTCAAACAGGTGGCTGCCAACATGGTCCGTACAAACCACGTTGGATAAACAGTGTAAAAGTATATCAAGACTATATAACCACCTAGTCTGAACGTTTTAGAGGTTTACTTTTTCCTCACCAGTGTCAAGCCACTGGGAACGATCTTCAGGCAAGACGCCTTACAATGTTCGGGGACCCCCTTAGAGCACAAACTACTACCTCCCTTCAGGAAACTGATGTGAGCACCCAGGGTAATGACCTCGGGCATAGTAATAACGTTTGTGATTGGGAAATCCGCGGGTAAAGTACCTAAGTCCACTATGATAGGATATGGTACTCCCTCAACGACCGCACGGGCGTCGGTAGACAGTGATAGTTTAACCAACTTGAGTCTGCTTAAGATACAGTCTAACCCCTTGGGAGACCAGGGGTAGCGTGCATAACTCGTTCGCACGCGTGGTAAAGTCGATGTCGGATGGGCAAACAAGATCCAATCCAACAGATTTCTAGACCCTAAGGACATGGTGTGCCCAATTTGGAATGGGATTGATACGGCGGGGCGCCAGGTGTGCCCAGATTCGTTCGTAACTAAGCGAGCAGGATGTAACAGTGCCGATGACCGTGTAATTGTGGAGAACAACCTTCGCCCACAATACGCTGAGTACATCAACCTGAACACTGCCGGGTTCAACGGTAATCAGTTTGGAGGACCATCGGGTGGAGATTCGTCTAGGGACTCATACAAGTACACCAGCCCCCAAGTCGATGCCTCACTTAACAGGAAGACCATCGAGAACGTCCATAACATCACCGGACAGTTCGGTACACAATTCGAAGCCTCTCGGCAGGTCAGCTGCCAAAATCGTCAGAACTCTGACGCATACCAGCAGGGCATGCAACAGCAAAATGCTGCCCGACAAGCTCAAGGCTCTCGGCAGCAGGGTGCCATGAACAACATGTACCACTCTCAACAACGCATGGGTCAAGCCGGTATGTAGACAATCGTCTGATTAACTTAAGAAATCACTACCAAGTTGGTAGTGATTTTCCATGCCTAGTAGTTTGGCCATATCCGCGCGTTTACGGGAAGCGTGTCGGCAAAGGCCGTGATATCTCTATCTGTGTAACGCATGCTGATGTGAACGATAATGAAGTTTGTGTCAGGGTTTTCTAAGACAAAAGGTTGTAAATCGTTCCAATGTATATGCTTTCTTCTCATCTTCTCATCTTCTCTCCTTCGCAGAAGAAAGTACATTCAACAACCATACTTTATACCACGACTGACGGCTATAGGTGCCATTATCAGACTTAAATGATCATTCCTACCAGGAGAAATGTCTGAATCTTTTAACGATACTGTTAAGCTTCTCGGAGTTGCTGAAGAAGGGTTCACATGGGAAGCATGTAGGAAGATCTTCCCAGAGAACCCTGACCATTTCTGGGTCATTTGGCATAACCCGCAAGTCAAGGGATCAATCCTTGCGTATCTCAAGTTACTTGGTATCAGCCATAGTACCAGAATTCACAACTACTTTAGGGATCTCATACGTCCACCGCTCGTCCATCCGCCAGTTCCTTCTGTCCGGGGAGTGGCTGCTTCGCGTGAACCTCAGAAACCGCGCGTAGTGATGACTACGCGGGCAAGATTCGCTCCATATCGAAACGGGTGAATCTACGACAGACGCTACGACGTTTTTCATAACGAAATTTTTTGTCTCGAGTATAGATAAAATGGCAACATCAGTTTACGGAAACGATGGCTACAGCAGGATCGGAACAACACCGTCCGCCGATATCTCAATTCAGAACGGAACAGTCGGTGACCTCACAGCAGGCCCGATCACTGCCGAGTCGGTAACCGTCAATGGTTCTAACCGAACTACCACGGTCAACGCATATGTTCCAGCTGCTTTCGCCACAGGAGCCGCAGCAAGCAGCTACTACCTGTCGAAAACACCTCAAGGTCCAACCGCCTCGGCTACAGTCCCTGGGGACCTCGTTGTCATTCCCGGGGGAGCCGTCATCGATCGAGTATTGGTCGAGAACAACGGCACCGGTATTGTCGGTCTTACTTCTGTTACCGTTGGCACGGCTCTATCGACCGCAGCACTGAACAGCGCTCCAACAACTGTGATTACTGCTGCGATGCTCCTCGCTACGGTCAACGGTGGTGGAGCCGTAGGTGGATCTACTGGTGTAACCGAGCTTGTGTTTGGAGGTCCAGGTCAGCTCCTGGGAGTTGGCACCATAGCGGGTCTTGTCGTTCCTACTACAACCCCCGATAACTACGTCTCGCTCACGATTAACGGCACACCAAACACTGCTGGTGATTGTGTCGTAAAGATCACATACACTAACCCTTAGGCGTAATATAACCCTTACTCAGATCTATCAGTCCGCTGATAAATATGAACATGGCTCGGATTGCTTAAAGATATGCCGGAAAGCGGGAAAATGGACGGTTCAAGCAAACGATTGGTACCATTTCTGAGAGGCCTTGCGGACCGCATCGAGGCTGGCGATATAAAGGAGGAGCAACTCGTACGGGTCGGTGAGTTCTTTATGGCCTATGAATTTCATCAACAAGCGATGTTTGACAGTGACGAGGACGATCGTGAAGGGTACAACGACATACCTATGTCAGACTTAACGAAATTCATTGTAATGGGGTATCATGTGTATCGCAACCTGCTAATGACTGAAAGATTATCCAGTAGAGAATAAAGGATGGTGATCAAGATTAAGACCTCTTTTGCCGAGCATCAAGCAAACGCACAACCAACATTTTTTGGACCTGAGTCTATCCAGCCTCCTCCAGGGAGCCTTGGAGACATCCAGACTGTTCATATTCCTCCTTTAGCTATACCTCCTGTCAACACCTCTGTCTTCCTTACGCTGTCTCCTTACAACCCGTCGGACCACGTAGGGCTTGCTGATGAATCCACCCTTCCAGCAGCGTTTGACTGGGGTCATCCGTACCCCGATGACACAGCGGAGATTATATCAAAGAAGAAGCTGATCTCGGGTCCAGGTAATCAGGCGCTATGTGGGAGCTGTTGGGCGATATCGGGGGCTGGGATCATATCGGATAACTTTGTAGTGTCAGGACTGGTTACGTGGATGCCTAACTTATCGACCACGTGGACTCTGGCTTGTAACCCACAGAAGCAGTGTGGAGGTGGGAACCCACAGGAGATGTTCAAGGACGTCGCTGCTAACGGGATAACAACAAACCACTGTGTTGACTACTCATGGTGTTCTGAAGATCCTGACTGTAACGGGAAAGCTACCAAGCACTTTCAGAAGACTCATGTTGGGGCCTCTGATTTAAACAAGCGCATCCCGACCTGTGGATGCTACTATGGAGATGATGACCACTATGTCTATCGGATAGACGCCAATCCGAAAGCTATAGCCATCAACCCTGATGATGATGGCAACAAAGGACAACTTCAGACTACGATCAAGCAGCACGTTTATACAAAAGGTCCGGCCCTTGGAGCCTTCCTTGTTTTCAAGAACTTCATGAAAGGTGATTTCATGAAGATGAATGGTGGTGTCTATCTCGAGACTGGAGTTTACACAGGATCAGATATTAGTTTTGATTCTAAGCAGGTTAGCAGTGACAATTACGTTGGAGGTCATGCTGTAGCGATCGTGGGCTGGGGGGTTGAGAGAGGCATACTCACAAGTCCGGGGAAGAAGGAGGATGTTCCGTTCTGGTACGCCAGGAACTCGTGGACGGACAAGTGGGGATCAGATGGAGGATACTTTAAGATGGCAATGTGGCCTTGGAACAAGACTTCCGTGTTTGATGCAACAGTGACTCTTCAGGATCCCTCAGGACCTGCGAGAGTTGGAGGAGGGGTCGTACTCATATCCGCTTCACAGCCTCCAATACAGGAGAAACTTGACACCATTTCTGATCACGGAAAGCTTGCAGAGTCAGACTCCTATTATCAAACAGACCCAAAATCAAACAAAGGAGGAGGGGAAGGAGGGGAAGGTGGGGAAGGTTTTAAGGTAGACTTGAAAGGTATTCTTTACATTGCTGTCCCGGTAGCGGTACTATGTTTAGTGTTTTATCTGGTCCACAGGAGCTCTGATAGCAGTAGAGCATCGTGGAGATGACAAAAGTCCCGTTTTCAGGCCTAAGGACATGAAAACGTTTAGATAAGAATATGTCAATCTCACTGGTTAGCAGCACGCTTGACGCCGAGACACGTGAGAAGATCAACAAGGACCTAATAATTAAACTAGAGAACACAAAGTACAACATGAATGCGCCTCCAACATACATCATTCCTTTCTCAGATGACGGAGACACCACTGTGATTCCTTTCTCATATGGAGCACGGGTACTAAGAGTACCCCGACCCCTGCGACAAGAGTTTACAGAAAGAAGACTGAAGTTCGAGGGATCCTTACGAAAAGAGCAATTAGTTGTAAGGGATGAAGCAGCCTCTATTCTTGGAAAGAAAGGGAGCGTTATGATATCAGCGTTCTGTGGGTTTGGTAAATGCCTGAAATTTGGTACTCCCGTCATGATGTCAGACGGTTTGATCAAACAGGTACAGAACATCAAGGCCGGAGATCAGATCATGGGGGATGACTCTACACCGCGTAACGTACTGAGTACCTGTAGAGGGCAGGAACAGATGTATAGGGTGAAACCAACAGAGGGAGATCCGTTTACTGCTAACATGTCCCATATCCTATCTTTGAAGATCTCTAGTAACCGGACAGTTGCTAGAAACCATGACGCTTATCTCACAAAATGCTTCAATCATAATACACACAGGTTTGAGCAACGGTGTTACACCACAGAAGCTGAAGCTAGGGAGTACGTGAACGGGCATAACTCTCCCGACGTCCTTGACATCCAGATTGACGAGTATATGACATTACCAAAGGACATACAGGACAGTCTTCTTCTGTACAGAGTACCAATCCACTTCCAGAAGAAAGATGTCGCGATCGACCCATACCTACTTGGAACCTGGCTAGGAGACAGGATCATATCCGAACTGATGACCAGCGATACCGATCCCAAGCTGATTATCAGGCGCATTCCATCAAACTACCTTCAGAACGACCGAGAGACACGTTTGGAAGTGTTGGCAGGTCTGATCGACTCAAACGGTTACTACACTGAAGAGGGTTATAAGATCATTCAGAGCGACAGCTTAGCTGATGACATCGTCTACCTGGCGAGGTCGCTAGGATTTGCTGCCTACAGCAAGGAAAGTTGCACAGATCGATGTACTCAAGTCGACATCTATGGGGAGGGACTCGAAGACATTCCGTGTCGCACTCCTGGGAAAAAGGCTGACTCGTACAAGTATACAAAAGACGCCCTGTGTGTGAACTTCATACTAGAGCCCGTAGAAGAACGAGACTATTACGGGTTTGCCATAGACGGGAATCGACGTTTTGTCCTTGGTGACTTCACAGTCACTCATAACACATGTACTGCAGTTAATCTTGCGACAGCTATTGGTTTCAGGACGCTCATACTCGTGCATACGGTACCGTTGATGAAGCAATGGGAAGAGGCAATTAATAAGTTCTGTCCAGCCGCGGTTGTTATGCGGGTGACCGCAAAGTCACCATACAAACCAGCAGACTTTTATATCATTAACGCTCAAAACACAGAGAAGAAAGGACCTGAATTCTTCTCTGACGTTGGACTCACGATCGTCGATGAAGCTCATAAGATCATGGCTGCTACACTGTCTAGGTCCCTCCAATATGTTCAACCCAGGTATCTCATTGGCCTTTCAGCAACTCCCTACAGGCCAGATGGACTCGATAAACTTCTAACCTTGTATTTCGGATCACATGACAAGATCGTGAGAAAGCTCTGGCGAGAGCACACGGCCTATAAAATCGAGACGGGCGTCAGCCCGAGGCTAGAGAAAACTGTGACGGGAAAGCTTAACTGGAACGTCGTGTTGGATTCCCTATGCCAAGACCGAGGAAGAAATGACTTAATTGTCAAGATCATCATGTCACACCCAACAAGGAACTTCATGGTTCTAACGAAGAGACTCACACAAGGTGATTATCTAGAACAGAAGCTGGGTGCCTTGGGAGTCAGTGTGACATCCTTGATGAGAGACAATCAAGAGTATGACGTTAATGCTAGGGTTTTAATTGGAACAGTGGGGAAAATAGGGACGGGGTTCGATCATCCATCTCTTGATGCTCTGCTACTGGCGTCTGATGTGGAGCAATATTTTACACAGTACTTAGGCAGAGTTTTCCGGCGGAAGGACGTTGTCCCTATCATCTTCGATCTTGTTGACAACAATAGGACTTTGGAAAAGCATTACAAGACTCGTGCAGCAGCGTATATCGAGCACGGAGGAACAATTGTGAAATTCGATAAACGGAAACTGATATCAGCTTCACATTAGGCATCTAAAGACAAAATTGTCTTAAGTAGTTATTAAATGACAATGCGTGCTTATGAGAGCTCTGATGAGGACCTTCCCGGAAGAGATCTTGAGTTCCCCGACTTCGATGATGTGGCGGTGTCCACTCGCACCTTCACAGCCCAAACAAATATGGATTTAGATATCCCTAGAATTGCCAACGCGCTTGAGATCACTGATTACATTGTTGTACCTAAGAGGCGCGGTCGTAAGAAAGCTGGCGTGGTCGTCGATCCTAATAAAGATATCCCCTACGGGTCCATCATCACTGTAGACTTCGCAGGATCTATACGTGGTGTAAACTTGAAGTGTAAGTGTGCTTCCAAGACCAAGGCCAAAAATGATTCAGATGCCGAATCAACCGACGAGGACGCACTCTGTTCCCATTGTCGCAAGCAAAGACAGAAAAAGAGTAAAAAAGGCTTCCGTAACTCCTTTACCGTCGTGATTGTATTCGACAAACCAATAAACTTTAAAGTCTACATCAATGGGACTTTTCAGATGACTGGTTGTAAAACACACGCACATGCTGAAATGTGCGTAAAGTATATTTGGAATGCAATTAAGCATAATCCGAAGATGTATACTCTCCGAACTGGAAAACACCTAGACGCCCTGTTCATTCCAGCCATGCGGAATATTGACTTCAGTCTAGGGTTCCGCATTGACCGAGAACGTCTTCATCGATACATAACGACCAAAACCGACTGGTACTCTCTATTAGAAACATCCATAGGATACACTGGTGTGAATATACAGATCCCTTTGCAAACTTGCATCAGCAATATGAGGATCATCAACGTCACCATTAATAATCTCGATGAGGAATGGGCTGAAGGACATGAGGTTGGATATGACACCTACCTCAACCGCATTGATCCGAAAGACCGTGTAGCCAAGCTAACCAAAGAGCGGGACATCACGTTCCTAGTGTTCCAATCGGGCAAGCTAATCATGAGTGGTACATGTGCCGATTTCATGAGACCAGTTTATTACGAGTTTCTCAATGTTATTCGTGAATGCTATGACGAGATAGAAGAGCGGCTAAACGAGCCAGGGTCTAATGACGAAGATCTTAGGGCTGCCGCCTATGCAATATGTGCGGTATGATCGTATTCATATGTAACACAGCTTGTTACACATGATCAGGGCGTTGCTAGACTAATCTAACATAATCTCTGTACTGGATATCGCAATCCCCAATGGGAACAGATTAAAAGTAGTGGTTAGACTACCATCACTAAGGATGTAATACGGACTACCTACGCTCAATGAGCTATAACCGGATGCTATACCACTCACTTGCACCGGCTTAGTCTCACCTGCCGTCCCGGTCGCAGCTATGGCTCCTCGAACTTCGGTGCGTAGGTCGACCAGGCTCGAAGGTTCAAATCCAATGTACCCACTACCCATGTTAGAAAAGAGACCTGGTCTACCGGTGACCGTCGGTACCGCCCATATGGCTGAGTTTGTGCCATACTTTGGCGGGTCCTCAGTACTCGACGTACTTGTTGTTCCGTCGGAAGAGAGAGTGATAACATTTGTTGTTGCATCGACATCCAGGGATATAATGTCAGTCGGATCACCAGGGTCTTCGTTCATGACGGTTGCATATATGACGGACCCTGTGACGTATGCGCTTAGCCCCAGTTCTAACAGTACTGAAACTGTCGTGATTTCGTAGAACGGCTGCGCCGTTGGGACCGTCCCGCTTACCGTAACAACGCGCACGTATATGCTTGTTGTAGTTCTGTGGTAGGCTATGAGAATCCTGTCGTCAGATATATGTACACATCCACAGCTTCCTGAAGTACCCGTGGCATCGATCACCACGCTTGCACCAAGTGTAACAGCAAGCGTGCCAGTGTCCAGCGTACCAATCTGCATCGTCACGCCACTACCAGTGTTTACCATTCTGGCAAACTTGTTTGTACCCACCTTGCATCCAGCCCAACCGGGGTTATTGTTAGTAGGCGATGTTGCGAACGTCGCCGCAGCTCCAAACGTAATTGTGTCACCAGACGTACTGCACCCGTAGCAGGCGTTAGAATTACCGGTTATTATGCACCTATCCGTAGATACACCGATAACCATCAAGCCGCCCTCATTTATGTTTGCAACCCAGGGCTGGTCGACTCTGTCGTTGAAAGTAATCACGGTTCCCGACACTGTGCCCAGCGCAACCCCACGTAGACTAATGCCGTTTTCGCTCCAACTCATCACGAACTTACCGTTGCTGGCGTCTACAACGTCAGCACACACAACTCCATTCTGGTCTGCTGATAGCGTAGGCGTTGGAGGCGAGTATTTTGTGTTAGTTGTCGTTAAGACATTCGAAGCCGACGGGGTGACAACTGTTGCATACACGTCATACGTACCACTGTCGTCTGATGACACAAACACGTAAGTGTCGTCATCAATGTATAAGAAGCACCCTCTCGTGACAAGCGTGTCTGCTATAGCCGTGTATGCTCCCACACTCTTGACATCCGATGAGACTACCGTTGTTACCTGAAGAGTTGTTCCGTCACCAGTCAACACTGCCGGATCTCCAATTGTCATGTTTTGCAGGAGCTCAGCTTCAACAGACATCCCTGATGGGACGTATTCCCACTCGCCAAGGGTGGCATTAAACTGCAGCACCTCTTGATCCTGAGGAACTATGGACAATGATGGTAATGGGTACTCAACGATGCTGTCTGCTGACCAGATAGGAGTCCCAGCCACCCCAATGACTGCACTGGGCTCAATTACAGTATTGTTTATGCGAAAAGCCATTTATTAGTGATGGAAAACAATTTGATGGCTTTAACTTGTTCAATATGACCGTGCGGTATTACCAACAGGATCACTTGAGCATGTCAGAGACAGTGGACTCTAGGTCCTCCACCCTTGACTTGAGATCTGTCATTTTTTGAGCGTTCGCAGCCACAACGAAGCACAATAACTCGTCGTACCTTACGCCGTAGGCTAGTCGCTCTGTGACCCCTTCAGACTCTGCGGTGTAGGGTATGGCGTTATCGTCCATCGATTTACCATCTACCTCGTAAACAGTGTCCACACAGTACATTCCATAGGCGCATGCATCGAGACCATGATCGCTAAAGGCCGCACCAATGGTTTGAGCTATGATCCCCGTATGCGTTCTGGCAGCTTCCCCTTTCAGGGCTACCGAGCTCTTGAATTTGTAAGTTAGGAAGCACGTTGAGAGGGCTTCAGCTACAGCAAGTTCCGTGTCACTCATAGTTGCGAGTTGTTCCTTCTGCTCATTATCTGACGTGTTGATAGTTCCAGTAGTAGCATAAACCGTGGCAAATCTTTGCGCAACACTACCGATGTTCATAACCCCATCAGAAAGGACACCATCCTGGTCCAAAGGAAGCATCTCATCATTTCCAAATATTATACCGCTACCCAGGGTGGTTGAAAAGGTTCTATATATCCGCGACTCACCAGTCATAAAGGCAGATCCAACTCCGACCTGTTGAGCCTCGAATTTATCTTCTACAGCAATGTTGCCCGATGTCTTGAGATTCTCATTTCCGAACGTAATCGCTCCCGACGAGTCGGTGAGTGACCCGCTCCCAACCGTCATCGTACCGAAAGTTGAACCCGATCCTAGCGTCGCTACTCCTGCTCCGAGAGTTCCTGTTGTCACCAGATTCTCATTCCCAAAGGTGATTGCTCCTGAGGTATCAATGATTTGACCACTTGTCATTTGAAGAGTTCCAGCATGGACACTTGTGCTGGCATCCAGATTCACACATAAGTTATTAACAGACGAGCATGATCCTGTCGTTGAGATGTTTGCAAAACCAGCGTCCAATGCGCCATCGGCTAAAGATATATTACCTACTTGCGTTCCTGAACTGAGTGTCGCTATCCCTGCTCCTAAGGTTCCTGTCGTTACTAGATTCTCATTCCCGAAGCTGATCGCACCTGAGGAGTCAGTTATGCTTCCGCTTCCAACTGTTAGCGTACCAAAGGTTGAGCCTGACCCCAGAGTTGCGACTCCTGCTCCCAGAGTTCCCAACGTCAGAAGGTTTTCATTCGAGAAGCTGATGGAACCCGACGAGTCCACGATCGATCCACTTCCGATCGTCATTGTACCGAATGTTGAACCAGCACCTGCCCCTATCGTTCCGGTCGTTAGCAGATTATCATCCGCGAAGCTGATCAAACCCAGCGAGTCAGATATGTTTCCACTTCCGATTGTTAGAGTGCCAAATGTTGAGCCGGACCCTAAAGTCGCTACTCCTGCTCCTAAAGTACCAGTGATCAGTGTAGGTCCAATGATATCGAATCCGTTAGCTGCCCCAAACAATACCTGATTCACAGCCGTCGCGGTTCTGGGAGTACCGTCAGACCATACGAATGAGTTAGCAAAACCAGCCGTTGAGCCATTACCAAGTGCGAAACTACCAGCAGCACTTGCTGTACAATCTACCCCCATTCCTACGCTTCCAGCACCTATGGTCCCCCATTGACCTGCACTGGTTGATCCAACCCGGAACGCTGCGTTGGCTTTATCGAAGAATATTCTTTCAGTGTCGGTAGCAACAGCCTGGGATCCAAAGAGGAAATCGTTTGCACCTGCATTATAGTCTGGTGCTGCGCTGTTAGCTATGGTCGTAGTGCCTGAGTTGACAAAAGCCCCGCTGGCGGCGGCTCCACCGGTGACGTACTCCCACATACCAAGGGCAGCGTTAAACTCCAATGTCTCTTGGTTCTGCGGTATGACTGCTGATGATGGTAATGGATACTCAACAATCCTATCCGCTGACCAAATGGGAGTCTCAGCCACTCCAATGACTGCACTCGGTTCAACTGTAGTGTTGATTATACGAAAGGCCATTTTATTACTGGGCAAGATAATACAGCGACGCTGGGATATGCAAACACTCTAATCTGAAAAGACGTCTTGCCAAATAGGCAAGACGTCTTCTTTGTTAATAATTATTCGGTAAGAGTCACACTGGGTCGGAGCGCTGCTACATCCTTAGCGACCTGCCTTTTCCAGCGCGTGGGCTTTGCATTTACTCGTACTGAATCTATCAAATCATCCCACATCTTGTCAACTTCAAGTGTAGCCTTACGTGATGCCCTTAGGACCAAGATGAGACCAATAAGCCCATGGATAAGACATATGATTCCGAGACTGAGAGCTACTTGGTTGACCCCTGGGCGATCCACCCTCACTGTACCACACGGGTCGTCAGGCTGGTAGTGGCATACGTGTGATCGGTTTTTAATGTTGTTTCTGAGCCACTTGGAGAAGCAAGCAGATGTATTCGAGAGGAAGCTGCAGTCAACGCTGACAGGGCATACCATCGAATTGTTATTGATAATAAGCATGGCTGATCCGCGTCTACACATCCCTACGTTCACTCTGGAGGCCCGCACATCCGTGCTTGCGTCTCCTCGCATCAATGACTTCTCTTCTCGACAGCACTTACCCTCGATGAAGCCTGATAATGCAGGTTCACACAACGTATGGTTGACACCGCATACGCTACTACTGGGCGTTAGCTCGGAGAACAAATGTGACTCGAGGATCACATCATTGACTGTACACACTCCCTGTTGGAACGAGTGATCTTTGCTCGTAATATACGTTTCCCTGATCAAGACGCCTCCTATGATACACATGGCCACACTGATAAAGATCCTGTTCGGCATTGTTTGTAAGCTCAAACTACGAGACGACTATACTTCAATTTTTGATACCGCAGCTTCAAGAGCCGCAAGTCTCGCATCAGTTAGCTTTTTCTCTTCCTCAAGAGCCGCCAATCTCGACTCGGTTTCTTTCAGCGTCTGATCATGAGCGGCCAGGATGAAGGATAATAGTTCGTCATACCTTAACGAATAGGCTTGACGTATTTTAACTCCTTCAGAGTTCGCATCATACCTAACTGATCTATCATCCATCGTCTGTCCATTTACTTCGTACACGTTGTCGACACAATATATTCCGTAGGCGCATGGATCAAGACCATGCGCCTCGAAAATACCACCAACGTCCTGTGCAATAGTTCCAGTATGTGTTCTGGCAGTTTCCCCTTTCAAGGCGATTGCATCCTTGAACTTATATGTCCGGAAGGAAGAAGATAATGATCGTGCCACTTCGATCTCAGACTTAGTAAGTTCCGCGACACTCTCTTTCTTGTCACGGTCAGAAGTCGTTACAACCCCTCCGCTGGCGTAGACAGTGTTGAAACGATTCGATCCACTGCCGAGGTTCATGACCGCGTCGTTGAGGGCAGCCAACTCATCAAGAGGAAGCATCTCGTTATCAGCAAATAATATACCACTGCCAAGGGTTGTCAAGAATAATCTATGAAACCGAGACTCTCCATTTATCCGAGCATATCCTACTCCCGTTTGATCAACTTGGACATTCGTGGTTAGAGTGGCGGAGTTGGCAGTCAGATTCTCATTCCCGAACGATATCGTACCCGATGAGTCTGTAATCGACCCGCTCGCAACAGTAAGGGTCCCGAAAGTCGAGCCCGATCCTAAGGTCGATACACCAGCAGCAAGCGTCCCTGTCGTACTCAGATTCTCATTTCCGAATGATATCGCGCCAGATGAATCTGTAATCGACCCACTTGCAGTAGTCAAAGTTCCGAAAGTAGAGCCCGATCCTAAGGTTGATACTCCTGCAGCAAGCGTCCCTGTCGTGCTCAGATTCTCATTCCCAAAGGTGATTGCACCAGACGAGTCTGTTATGCTTCCGCTTCCAACTGTCATTGTACCGAAGGTTGAGCCTGATCCTAGAGTCGCTACTCCTGCAGCAAGCGTCCCTGTCGTCACTAGGTTCTCATTTCCAAAGCTGATCGCTCCTGATGAGTCTGTTATGCTTCCGCTTCCAATTGTCAGTGTACCAAAGGTTGAGCCCGATCCTAGAGTCGCTACCCCTGCTCCCAAAGTTCCTGTGATCAACGTAGGACCAACAATATCAAATCCGTTAGCTGCTCCAAACAATACCTGATTCACAGCCGTTGCGGTTCTGGGAGTGCTATCAGACCACACGAATGAGTTAGCGAAGCCAGCCGTTGAGCCATTACCAAAGGCGAAACTACCAGCAGCACTTGCTGTGCAATCTACACCCATTCCTACACTACCAGTCCCTCGTGTACCCCATTGACCAGAACTGGTTGATCCAACTCTGAACGCTGCGTTAGCTTTATCAAATAGTAGTCTTTCGGTATCGGTAGCAATGGCCTGTGCACCGAAGAGGAAATCGTTTGCACCCGCGTTATAGTCTGGTGCTGCGCTGTTGGTTATGGTTGTGGTACCTGAGTTGATAAAAGCCGCGTCAGATGCTGGTGTACCCCATTCTAGGGTGTTTGCCCCGGAGTAACTAGCTCCTGTAAGTAGAACTTGCCCCGCTGCTGACGGTGGAGCAGCAGGTAGATCTATTTTAAGTGTCAACGCAGTGTCCGCAGTAGTTATTTCGGTTACACCTATGCCGGTGGTTGGGAGAATGCGGAACTCGTCAGCCGTCACAGCCGCCGTAGCCGTGATATTACCACCTTGAATCGATCCGGTCGTCTGGAGATTCTCATTCCCGAAGCTAATCGCTCCTGAGGAATCTGTTATACTTCCGCTTCCGACCGTCAGTGTACCAAAGGTTGAACCCGATGCTAGAGTCGATACCCCTGCTCCGAGAGTTCCCGTTGTTACAAGATTTTCGTTTCCGAAGCTGATTGCGCCCGAGGAATCTGTAATACTTCCGCTTCCAACCGTCAGAGTACCAAAAGTTGAGCCCGATCCTAGAGTCGCTACTCCTGCTCCCAGAGTCCCTGTGGTCACCAAGTTATCATCTCCAAAGCCTATCGCTCCTGATGTGTCTGTTATACTTCCACTTCCAACTGTCAGTGTACCAAAGGTTGAGCCCGACCCTAGAGTCGCTACTCCTGCTCCCAGAGTTCCTGTTGTCGACAAGTTATCGTCTCCAAAGCTGATCGCACCAGACGAGTCTACTATACTTCCGCTCCCGATTGTCAGTGTACCAAAGGTGGCTCCGGACCCCGACCCGATGGTACCCGTTGTTGTTAAGTTATCATC
>JAJFFX010000024.1 GCA_021776455.1 Hyphococcus sp.
CATCAAGGTCAGCGGCGCCTGCTCGGTATCCGACGAGACCGCATAGGCGTCGAAATTGCAGTAATATTGTTCCGGCGTCTGCGTCGCGCCGGGAAGCGATATCCGATCGCTGGCGCCAGCCTGTTTTATCGCCGCCGCCAGCACTTGTCTTTGTGGACCTTCGCCGACAATAGTCAGCCTTGCCTTTTTGTCCGCGTCGGCCTTCAAAAACGCCGAGATCAATCTCAGATAGTTTTTCTCCGGCCGAAGCGCGCCAATCGAGCCGACCTCAATATGGCGGTTAAGGCCGGTGGGCGTGATTTGAAAACGCTCAAAATCGACGCCATTGGGAATGCGAATGACGTGTTCGCGGTTTAGTTTCCAGATATCGGTCGCGAGATTTTCAAGCCGCAGCGAGGGCGTAACGACCACCGATTTGCGCAACCAGAAACGCCGCGCCCAGATCCGGCGGACCTTCTGGCGTTCGAGGTCTTCCCCCGCGCCAAAGCCGTCTTCAAAATGAATGTTGGGCGCGCTGGCGCCAAGACGGTTGGCGACCACCGCCTCCATCGCTCCCCAATTATAGGTACAAAGAATATCGGGCTTGATGGATTTCAGTAAATGTTGAAACCCGACAATATTACGAATGCTGGCGAACGAAGATTTCCGCGCTTTGAAATCGTGAAACGTCACCGAAACATCAGACGCGATGAGTGGGCGCGCCGCCCTGTCGCCGTCCAGCGCAACGACATGATGGGTGAAACCACGTCCCAAACCGCCGGCAAGCGCGGCGAACCGCGCCTGTTGCCCGCCATAGGCAAAGGACGGGAAAATATGCGCCATAACAATAGGCGCCATCGCCGCTGATCTCACATCGTTTTCCACAAGAGAAGATGTGGCGCCGTTCGCTGCTGGGTGCAAAGCAAGATTAACGTCCGCGTCAACAGGACTGGCCAGACGGTTACCGTCGCCACATTAAGGCGGCATCGCTTAGCGCGGTTAGCCGGCCTCGGCGAGAATATCCGTATAGAGTTCTTCCGGCGCCGGCTCGGCGCTTTCTTGCGCAAATTCAGCGGCCTCTTTGACAATCCGCTTGATGTCTTTGTCGATCGCTTTCAATTCCTCATCGCTCGCATAACCGCCATCTTTAATGCGTTGCTCACAGCGTTTGATCGGATCATTATGCTCGCGCACATCATCGACCTCATCGCGGGAACGGTATTTTGCCGGGTCGGACATTGAATGGCCTCGATAGCGATAGGTTTTCATCTCCAGGATGAACGGCCCCTTGCCTGTGCGCGCATGCTCAATCGCCTCGCGCCCGGCTTCGCGAACCGCGACGACATCCATGCCGTCAACTTCCGTGCCCGGAATACCGAATGATGCGCCGCGACGGTAAAGATGCGTTTCAGAATGCGCGCGCGTCACGCTGGTGCCCATGGCGTATTGGTTGTTCTCGATAATGAACACCACTGGCAACTTCCATAACTGCGCCATGTTCATGGCTTCAAAAACCTGGCCCTGATTGGAGGCGCCGTCGCCAAAATAAGTCAGGCTGACTTTGTTCTCGCCGCGATATTTATTGGCGAAGGCGAGGCCCGCGCCAAGCGGGATCTGCGCGCCAACAATGCCGTGGCCACCGTAAAAGTTCTTCTCGCTGGAGAACATATGCATGGAGCCGCCCTTGCCCTTGGAATAGCCGCCGACGCGGCCGGTCAGCTCCGCCATCACGCCTTTTGGATCCATCCCGCAGGCCAGCATGTGTCCATGATCGCGATAGCCGGTGATGGTCTGGTCGCCGTCTTGCTTGACCGCCTCCATGCCGACCACCACCGCTTCCTGGCCGATATAAAGATGGCAGAAGCCACCGATCAGCCCCATGCCATAAAGCTGGCCGGCTTTTTCCTCAAACCGCCGGATCGACAGCATGTCGCGGTAATAGGCGAGCAGTTCGTCTTTCGTAGCGGCGAGGTTGGATTTGGCTTTTCGTTTCGACATGCATCGGCCCCAGTAACAGCGAGGCTGTCATACGCGTTGACGCCGGCCTCGGCAAGGCGCGACAAAGCCTGTCAGCGCATTGTTTTAATTGGGTTTGTCTGTTTGACGGCGAAGCGCATCAGCGAGCGCCTGACGGGAGATGACAACATCGCCTTCATGGCTGTAGCCGAGGACCGTTCTAATGGTCTCATCGACAAGGTCGGGGTCGAGCGACTTGGAGTTGAGTTGGTCGGCGCGTTTTTGCAGCGTCTCACGATGCGCGCGCAAGACGTCGACCTTTTCGGCTTTCGTTTCCACTTCCGCCTCAAGCCGCGCCAGCGCGCCATAGCCGGCATTACCCGCAACAGCGCTGTAAATAATCGTCGCCGCCCAACACACCGCCGCGGCCGGGAGAACGACGCTGATCATAAACTGCTTACTCAAGATCACCCGCGCCTTTGTTTTCTAGAGCATTTTCGCATATCTCTGAAATGCGTAAATACTCTAGTTTTTTGCTTTCCGCACTTCTCAACCGAAAACCGGTTGCCACTTTTCGGGAAGTGCTGTGGTGACCACAACAATCAAATTAGGTTAATGAAAAGTAAATTATGCCGGCGCCGGCGTTCAACGGGTGATCGCGCTTTGCCCGGCATAGCGTCCGATGACACCCAACTCTTCTTCGATACGCAGCAGCTGGTTATATTTCGCCACCCGTTCGGAGCGCGCCAGCGAGCCGGTTTTGATTTGCCCGCAATTGGTCGCCACCGCGAGATCAGCGATGGTGGCGTCCTCGGTCTCGCCGGAGCGATGCGACATCACTGACGTATAGCCGGCGCGATGAGCGGTTTCGACTGCGGCGAGGGTTTCGGTCAGCGTGCCGATTTGGTTGACCTTCACGAGGATTGAATTGGCGCACCCCTTTTCAATGCCTTCGCGCAGCCGCGCCTCATTGGTTACAAACAAATCATCGCCAACGAGCTGGCATTTATCGCCGATCAGCTCGGTCACTGCGCGCCATCCATCCCAATCGTCTTCCGCCATGCCGTCCTCGACCGAAACAATCGGATAACGCGCCACAAGGTCAGCTAAATATTTCGCCATCGCCGCACCGTCGAGCGATTTTCCTTCGCCGGCGAGTTCATATTTTCCGTTTTTGTAAAACTCGGTCGCGGCCGCATCGAGGGCAATATATATCTCCTCCCCCGGGCGGTATCCGGCTTTTTCAATCGCCGACATAATAAAGCCAAGCGCCTCGTCTGTAGATTTCAAGTTCGGCGCAAAGCCGCCCTCGTCGCCGACATTGGTGTTGTGGCCGGCATCCTGGAGGCCTTTTTTCAGCACATGAAAAACCTCCGCCCCCATGCGTAGAGCCTCAGCAAAACTCTCCGCGCCAAGCGGCATAATCATGAATTCCTGGATGTCGATGGGATTGTCGGCATGGGCGCCGCCATTGATGATGTTCATCATTGGCGCCGGCAACACCCGCGCTTCTACTCCGCCGATATAGCGGTAAAGCGGCAGCGCCACCGCGTCGGCCGCCGCCTTCGCCGCCGCCAGCGAGACGCCGAGCAGCGCATTGGCGCCAAGACGTGTTTTATTATCGGTTCCATCCAGCGCAATCAGGGTCTCATCAATCAACACCTGATCTTCAGCATCGAAACCAGACAGCGCATCGAAAATCTCGCCATTGACCGCCGCCACGGCTTTTTGAACGCCCTTGCCGCCATAGCGGGCGCCGCCGTCACGCAGCTCATGGGCTTCATGGGCGCCAGTCGATGCGCCAGAGGGTACGCCAGCGCGGCCGGACGATCCGTCCTCCAGCGTCACATCCACCTCAACCGTCGGATTGCCGCGGCTATCAAGAATTTCACGGGCAAAAATATCGACGATGGCGGTCATAGATCACTTCCATTCATGTGGGTAACGGACAGCTGGGTAAAACTAGGCTCTCTATACGCCGCCGCCCGCTGATCGCAACCTGCATCCGGGTATGGAGCGCGTTCCTGAACGCAAAAACGCCGCCTGGAGGGGCGACGCACTAGCAGGGTAGCAAGACTGGGCAGCAAGATTGGGCCGGGCTACTCTTTTGGCTCAAGCACCTGACGACCGCGATATTTGCCGGTTTTGAGGTCGATATGGTGCGGGCGACGTAATTCGCCCGAATCTTTATCCTCAATATAGGTCGCCGCTTTCAGGCGGTCGTGGCTGCGCCGCATGCCGCGTCTGGCCGGTGTTATCTTACTTTTAGGAACAGCCATGGCTAACCTCTATTATCCATAAATTGCGCAAGTCCGGCTCTCACCTTAGCGCACGAAAGCGGTCGTCTAAGCCACCCGCCGGCTTATTGCAAGCCCGCTGCAGGAATTTCCAGTGGGTAGTCCAAGCCGCCCCTCCTCCGCAAACCCAGGCTAAACCTGGTTAATGCGAAAGCCGCAAATGATCCACTGGGTTTTGTCGGGCGGAAACTTGCGTCCGCTAGGGTGTCGGTTTTTCCAGGGGTGCCCAGTTGCGTAAAATTTTCTTCCTTTCTGTTGTTTCTTATCTTGCCGTATTCGCTTCCGCTGAAGCGCAAATTTCCGAGCGCTGGGCCCCGGCCGGCCAGACAGCCGTCGCGCCGACGGCGGTCTCCAGGCAGGCCATCACCCAAGAAGCGTTGGTCGACCGAATGGCGGCAGATTTTTATGAAAACGCCCTGCGCCATTCCCAGGCGCTCCGCATACAAAAAGCGACGGCGGAAGCCTATCGGGCGATGGGCGAGGAAGACCGCGCCCAATTTCGCGAACAGCGGCGGGCGGCTTGGCTTATTATGAATAAGGATCAGCGCCAGTCATTGCGCAATACAAAGACGCCGCGATATCTGCTGCTCACCGAAGAGCAAAAACAGCCGTTTCGCGACATCGCGCTCGACCAGCTGACCGCGAACAGCGCCCGGGTGATCGACCCGACCCAAGGTGGGATTTAACGGCGAATTTGAAGATCAGCCCTTAGCGCGGTGCATGACGAGATATTCACGCGCCTGACGCTGCGCTTCGGCAACCTCTTCAGCCGTCATCTCGGCTGACAATTCCCCACGGTAAGCACGCGCTTCCATATTGCCTTGCATTGCCGCGAGGTTGAACCATTTATGCGCCGTAACCAGATCGAGATCGCCGCTCTCGGCGCCCGTCGAGGCTTGAAGGCCCAACCGGTACATTTCTTCGCTGCTGAGAATAGGCTGCGCAAAGTCGAGCGCAGCGGCTGTCATCGTCATTATGCGACCCCTTATCATGCCCCCCGACGCACAAACACGACCGGGTTAACCATGACAAAGATGAAAGGGCGCGCACTAAAATCCGGTTAACGCCGCATTAGCAGATCGTTCACCAATAGATAAGGTTTTGTTAACTTGAGATTCTATTTACTCTGTATACTGTTATTTTCACCAAATAAATTGTTCTTGGCTTCTTCGTCTTAGGCTAGCGCACATGGTTTGGGATTTTTTTCTGCGCCAACGGCAAGCCCGAACTGGATCGCTTCACGCCCGGTAATCCGTTCAAACCAGGCATGAACATGCGCCAACGCATCAACATCAGCTTCATCACGTAGGGAACGCCAAGTCTCTCAAGCAGGGTGGAAACTTTCCGGCCGTTTGACGTCGGCCAGTAATATCGGCCGATCATTTATGTCCCTTGTCTTGCCCACAAAATTGGCGACTGACATCACGCCAGCCGCCAAAAATCTGAACAGCGATATTTTCCTGCAATCAAAGACACCCGACATAGCGACCCAATCGTTTGGCGTCGCAGCGCCGGGTTAACGTCAGTGTTCTGTTGCGTCGCCCGCCTCGTCGCTTTCGGCGTCGTCAGGGTTTTGTTCAAGCCGCTCAAAATCGCCCAGACCACACGAGCCGACCGTAAACCCGGTGGAATTATCGACAACCGAGATAATTTCATTCCGGCACAACTGGCTCGACGGTATGGTGTATTGGAGCCGATTGAATGTGCTGTCAGCGCCCCTACAACTGCTTGACGTTTGGTTCAGATAATAATCGTTGACGCCGACCTGTACCAGAAACGTGCGCTCATCCAATGGTTTGATATGGTTGATTCTACGAAGACCAAGGCAGGACTGATAGTCTCCGGTGCGCTCAAACTCCGCAAGGCGCGTCGATACTTCTTCACTCATTTCATAGGACCCGCTGCTGGCGCAGGCGGCGCCTGCAAAACCCGCAACGACGATACCGATTAACTTTCCACGCATATTATCCTCCGTTAGCGCCACGCCCACAGCAACTATACAACGCCACTTTACGCCGCGCTGCGCAAAGTTCCAATGCTTACAGGCAGTTTGTGGCCGAGCGAGCCGCGAAACAGGTCACAAACACGCGATAACGCAGCCTGTTATCCGAGCTGGTAGCCAGGCGTTGACTGGGCGATGCCAATTTCTTCCCCGCTCATCTCCGCCTCGATATCCCCGAACAACGGCGTCGAGAGATAGCGCTCGCCTGTATCTGGAAGCATCACTAGGATGGTCGCGCCTTCGGAAGCCTTGCCGGCAATTTCTATTGCCGCAGCAAAAGCCGCACCGGCGGAAATGCCTGTAAAAATTCCCTCTTTCTGGGCAAGCGCGCGCGACCATTTGATGCCCTCCGCCGGCGGCGTTTTGATGATCTGATCGATCACGCCGGCGTCGACCGCCTCGGAAGTGATTTTGGGTATAAAATCCGGGCTCCATCCCTGGATTGGATGCGGCGTCCAGGCGGGGTGTGAGGCGGAGGGGCTGCCGTCTGGATTGCGTTCTTGCGGCGCCCCGCTTGAAAGCATCGCCGCATCAGGCGGTTCGCAAACGATAATCTTCGTGTCCGGGCTTTCTTTTTTCAGAACGCGGGAAACGCCGGTCAGCGTGCCGCCAGTGCCGAAACCCGTGACCCAATAATCCAACGTCTCACCTTTGAACGCATCTATGATCTCGCGGCCGGTCGTGCGCTCGTGGATCGCGGGGTTGGCCTCGTTCTCAAACTGGCGTGTCAGGAACCAGCCGTTCTTTTCGGCAAGCTCTTTGGCTTTTTCAACCATGCCGGTGCCTTTGGCTGGCGCCGGCGTTAAAATCACCCTGGCGCCGAGAAAGCGCATCAGCTTGCGGCGCTCAACGGAAAAACTTTCCGCCATCGTCACGACCAGCGGATAACCCTTTGCCGCGCACACCATCGCAAGGCCAATTCCAGTATTGCCGCTGGTCGCCTCCACCACCGTCTGGCCAGGCTTTAAGTCGCCGGATTTTTCCGCCGCCTCAATCACGCCAAGCGCCAACCGGTCTTTCACTGACCCCAGCGGATTAAACGCTTCAAACTTTACGTAGAGATTGACGCCCTTCGGCGCGAGCCGGTTGATGCGGATAACGGGCGTATTGCCAATAGTCGAAAGGATGCTGTCGTGTTTTTTGGTCATATCGGTCTCCTAAATTTATACGCTGTTTCGTTCCGTGCTTTAATGCGTTCGGTGATGCGGCGAAGGATCATTGTTCTTGTATCACATTTGTTTCGGCTTGCGGCTCAGCAGTCCCGGTTGCACGGACCTCCACATCGTCAATGAACTCTTCAATGATACGGCGATAAATATCCGGCGCCCGAGTGGCCGAGGCATGACCGACATTTGCAATGACTTCGAGCCGTGCGCCCGGGACAGCCGCAGCGAATTTTGCAACTGTTTCGGGGCGCGCCTCATCGAACTCACCGGTGATGAACAGTGTCGGCACATCGATTTCCTTAAGGCGCGGCGTCAGGTCGAAATCCTGCAGACTGCCAGTGGCGTAAAATTCCGTCGGCCCCCACATCTGTACATAGATTTCCGAATTCCAGGGCGCGTCTGGGCAATCGAATTTTTCCACCGCATCGCCGCGGGTAACATGTCGGGCGTAAAACTCCTCCGTCGCCGCTTGATACGCCTCGCTATCGGTCGTCCCGGCGCGCTCATGCTTGTCGAGAACTGCCTGAACATCTTCTGGCAATTGTGTTCGCAGGGCGTTGGCATCGTCAATCCATATCTTTGTACTGATTAATGGTGAGGAAAGGGTCAGCGATTTGACGCCCTCGCCGCCTTTTTCCAGAACATAATACGCCGCCAAGGCGCCGCCCCAGCTGTGGCCATGCAAATGGATCTCGGCAAGGCCTAAATCGCGTCGCACTGTATCCAGCGCCTCGACAAAGCGATTGCGGCGCCAAAGGGTGCGGTCGGTGGGCCGACCGGATCGTCCGGACCCCAGTTGATCATAGCGGATTACCGGCCGCTCATCGCCCAGGGGCGCCAACACTTGAAGCCAGCATGAGGTGCCGCCGGGGCCGCCATGCAAAGTGAGGAGCGGTACGCCGTCTCCTCCCCCCATGACCTCATACCAGACCGGTCCGCCGGGCGCGGCAACAAAACCGCTTTGCCGCGAAATCTCTTCAGCGTTTGCCGATAACCCACAGACCAGCGCTGCCAGCGTTACTGAAATCAATTTGATTTTCATATCGCGCCTTTCATTTTGCCGCTCAACCTCGGATATTTAAAAACAAAGCCCCAGACGACGATGACAAAGTCGAGCGCGACTGCGGTCCAGCTCTGGGCTTTGACGGGCTCGTGATGCGACGGAGGATCATTGGTCACCTTCGGCTTGATCATGGATAATCCCGAGTTCTTGATCCAGTTCGTCATGTAGCATAGCCAACTTTTCTGTCACAGGCTCCACTGCGTACACAGCATAGTGTGCATATCGATCTCGGTTATCGACAAACGTGTTCATGAAGTATTGGTCGGCTTTCATAGCAGACACATCGCATCGCGCCGCGGTTCTAATCCCGTGTGCGGTTTTTTCGTCATAAACTGTTTCAAGTTGAATGAGCTTTGGAAACACACGCGCCAACGTGACAATATTCCTGTTCACCGCATCAATCACATCACCTCCGCGCAGGGCGCTTTGGTTAAACGCAGTGATCGCTGATCGGACGCCCTTCGCTTGCAAAGCGTCAAAACGCCCGGTCGACATAAGTTCAGCAATTGTCGGCAGATTTGCTGTCGGGTTATGATAGATATGCGATTCAACAATCGCTTCACATTCGGCGTCTGTCAGCACGATACGGTCAATTTTGTTTTGCAAAACTGCAATGGCGCCTGGCAGCGCCGATTGATTTTTTTGTACATCACCAATGTACTGAAGCCTGTCCTGGGTTAGCTGCATTACTTCGCCATGGAGGCGGTCCAAATATATTTTCTCGCTCGCCCGTTGGTTCTGCTCTACGGCCCATTCCTGGACCTGAATGCCCATGAAGACACCGACGACGACGATGACGAAGTCGAGCGCCACAGCCGTCCAGTTCTGCGCTTTGACGTGTTCGGTGATGCGGCGGAGGATCATTCGTCGCCCTTCTCAGGTGCCGACGATAAAAGTATGTTCAGCCGTTTTTCTATAAATGACGGATCAATGTTGCGGATAATGGGATCGGCCAGCTCGCGCAATTCGGTGCCTTCCCAGCCTACAGTCTCCATTTCCCACCATTTTTGTGCAAATGGCGAGCCAAAATAATACGGCGCCTGATTAGAGATCGCCCGGGCCACTCTGGCCTTCGGAACTAGCCCTTCCTGTTCAAGAAGTATTAATTGCCACCAGACTTGCACCTGGCTCGCTAACAAATTGTCGAGGATGACGATATCGGCTGGCGTCAATGTTTCGGGTGAAATGATGGATCGTGCAAAAACCTCCGCAGTAGCGGGTTTGATCATCTGCTCAAGATAGTTTTGCGTTAACTCAACACCATTTGTTTCCAAAGTAGCGCGTGTAAGCGACGCATTCTGACGAACCTCGATGATGAGAATAATCAGCCCTATGACGACGCCAATATTGGCGCCGAGCGTCAGCCAGCGATTGATACGCTCGAATTTATTGGTGGTCGCCATGCCGCCCCCTTGTTTTCTGCCGCCCGCGCGCAAACGGGTCGAAAACACAACATGTGCGCCGTCATCAGTAGGTTTGTTTTATTCCACGCCCAACTTCTTTTTTAAAATCTCGTTCACCGCTTGCGGGTTGGCTTTGCCTTGCATCGCCTTCATCACTTGCCCCACAAACCAGCCGAAGGTTTTTGGCTTTTCTTTTACCTTCGCGACTTGTTCCGGGTTCGCGGCGATGATCTCGTCAATGATTTTTTCAATCGCGCCGGTGTCGGTGACCTGCTTCAGCCCGCGGCGTTCAACGATGTCAGCCGGGTCGCCGGTTTCCACCCCGTCAAACATCAGCGCGAACACATCCTTAGCGATTTTTCCCGATATGGTTTGGTCTTTGATCAGACCAATCAGCTGGCCAAGTTGACCGGCGCTGATCGGGCTGTCGCTGATCTCCTTGCCGGCTTTGTTGAGGGCGCCGAACAGATCACCGGTCACCCAATTGGCGGCCAGCTTGCCGTCATTCCCTTTGGCGACCTCTTCAAAATAGGCGGCCTTTTGTTTGTCGGCGGCGAGCACAATCGCGTCGTAAGCAGAAAGCGCGTACTCTTTCATGAAGCGGTGCTTCTTGGCGTCGGGCAATTCCGGCAGTCCGGCCTTGATCTCATCGACCCAGGCTTGCTCAAATTCCAGCGGCAACAAATCCGGGTCCGGAAAATAGCGATAGTCGTGGGCGTCTTCTTTGGACCGCATGGTGCGGGTCTCGCCGGTCTTCGGATCGAACAGCAGCGTTTCCTGATCGATAGTTCCGCCGGCTTCCAGCACTTCAATCTGTCGACGCGCCTCAAAGTCGATCACTTGTTTTGTAAACCGGATCGAATTGACGTTTTTTGTTTCCGTCCGTGTACCGAGATATTTGAAATCTCCTGTCTCGCGGAACTTATCGTAATTGCCTGCCCGACAGACCGAGACATTGACGTCAGCGCGCATCGAGCCTTCTTCCATATTGCCGTCACAGGTTCCGAGATAACGCACAATGGTGCGGATCTTGGAAAAATACGCAGCCCCCTCTTCGGCCGAGCGCATATCCGGTTTGGAGACGATTTCCATTAGCGCCACGCCAGACCGGTTGAGGTCGACATAAGATGCGTTGGGCGCGAGATCGTGGATAGACTTGCCTGCGTCCTGCTCCAAATGCAGGCGCTCAACGCCGATCACTTGCGTCTCGCCGCCCTCAAGCTCGATCTCGATCTCACCCTCGCCGACGATCGGATCTTTAAACTGGGAAATCTGATAGCCCTGCGGCAGGTCGGGATAGAAATAATTCTTGCGGTCAAAGCGTGACCACAGGTTGATCTTGGCGTTAAGCCCAAGACCGGTGCGGATCGCCTGTTCGACACAATATTTATTGATCACCGGCAGCATGCCCGGCATTGCCGCATCAACCAGCGAAACATTCTCATTCGGCCCAGCACCATAGGCGGCGCTGGCGCCGGAAAACAGCTTCGAGGTTGACTTCACCTGGGCGTGAACCTCAAGCCCGACCACGATCTCCCAGTCGCCGGTCGCCCCTTGCAGCAATTTACGCGGCTCGCTCATTTTCTCTCGATCCTCGCTTCAAACCGATGACATAGCGGTCTTTCGGGAAGTGGATCAAGCTGAGTCTGCTGGTCTTATAATCAAGCGTCATCCCGGATGCACCGCAGCACGAAGTGATGCGGTGCTGATCCGGGATCGGTTTAGCTGGACCCGTACTTGCCGTAAGCGATCCCGGCCCAGCGAAGCAACACCCCGACCGCGAAGGCGGTCGAATCATAAATTACGCGCCTTCGCGCGCGGGTGTTGCATCGCAGCCGGGATGACGGCGCCCTTCTGACGAGCAATGTCAGGCCAAGTCGCCCGCCAGCACCGCTTTAGTCTCCGCCGACAACATCGTCATATGCGGATAGTTTTGGTGGCTGATGCTCAACATCACGTCGCCTTGGGTATTTTTAAATGCCTCCGCTGCCGCGTCCGAAAAATGGAAATGCAGGAAATGCACCGATGATGTTTTGCCGCCCGCCGTCGTGCGGTTGACATCTTTTTCGGCTTCGGCGGTGATTTCATAACCATCGAATTTTATGGAGACGGTTTGTTCAACACCGCCAAGCGTACCCAATATGCGTTTTCGCAGCGCCTCGTCGTCGATCTCAAACATCAAGGTCGCGACCAGATCGCGGCCTTTGGGGATCAGCGGACTAAACGCCGCCAACTCATCGGTGATTTGTTCTTCGCCGCCTTTTTCGATATAGAGCATCTCGTGGATTTGCAGCCACATCGTGTCGTAGCTTTCAAAGTAGAAAGTTGCATTGGGGCCAACCGGTGCGCGCCGGTTTTTTTTCGCCTCAATAATGGCTTTGCGTTTCTCGCCGCGAATTTTTTCATAATCCGCCATCGCCATGACATCGGCGCGCGTGATTTCGAAACGATTGTGGGGCATTTTCATTTGAATAACATTGCTCATTGCAACACCTTTGATAGCCGCCCGGTTACAAACCATAGGCCTTGGCGAAAATTTCTATGGGGTGCCAGGAGCGCGCTGGCGCCGCGCCATCCTCCAGCACATCAACGCCGGTGCGAATGTGATCGCAGGCGAGCGGGCATGTTGAGACGACAAACGCATTGTGGACTTCGAGCGCTTTTTTTGCGACCGGCTTGCCGATCTTTATCGCCGTCTCGTGATGGTCTTTCTTAATCCCCCAGGTCCCGCCATGGCCGGAACAGCGCTCAATGACGGTCAGCTCGGTGTCCGGTATCAGCTTGAGCAGTTCGGTCGATTTCTGTCCAATATTTTGCGCGCGGCTATGACAGGAAAGATGCAGTGTCACGCCGCCTTTGACGGGCGCCAGCCCGTCGGCAAGGCCTTCTGTCTTCGACACATCAATCAGGAACTCATCAAAATCCATGGTCGCCGCCGACAGCGCACGCACATCGTCATCCTCGGGCAGGATCAGCGGCCATTCGAATTTCAGCATCAAGGAGCATGACGGCACCAGCCCCATAATGGTGTAGCCGTCATCAACCAGGGGACGCAACGCAGCCGCGACTTTGCGCGCATTGGCGGCGACCTTGTCGAGATTGCCCTGCTCCAGCTCCGGCATGCCGCAACAGGCGGGATAGACCACTTCCGCATCGATGCCGTTCTTGGCGAGCACTGCAAGCGCCGCCTCGCCGATTTCCGGCTTGTTGTAATTGGAAAAACAAGTGGCGTAAACGGCGAGCTTGCGTTTGCCGTAAGCGGGCGCATCCTGCGCGATGTCCCGCGGCTTCTTCGCGCGCTGCTTTAATGTGCGGGTGTTGAATTTCGGCAACTCGGCTTGCGGGTGAATGTCGCCCAGTGTGTTAATCAGGGTGCGAACATTCTTGTTCTTCTTGTCCGTCGCCCAGTTGACAATACCGGCGACGGGCCGCGCCAGCGCGCCATTGCGGTCGGTCTTGACCAGCTGCGTATCGGCGAAACCCACCTCACCCTTGCGGTGTTGAATAGCGCGATAGCGCAACATCAAATGCGGAAAATCAACATTGAACTCATGCGGCGGCACATAAGGACACTTGGTCAGGAAGCACATGTCGCACAAGGTGCAGCCATCGACCGTGTCCTTGATGTCTTTGGCGGTCAGATCCTCTACCGCCTCATTTTCGCTTTCATCGATGCGATCAAACAGCGTTGGGAAACTGTCGCAGAGATTGAAACAGCGGCGGCAGGAATGACAGATATCGGCGACCCGGCGAAACTCTTTGTCGAACGCCGCCTCGTCGTAGAATTCCGCATCACGCCAGGCCAGCGGATGGCGCGTCGGCGCATCCAGCGATCCTTCTCGGACAGGCTTTGCGCGAACAGGCTCGGCGCGCTCATCTGATGACATGCGGGGGCTCCGTTCTCAGTTGTGGATCAGTATATCGGCCGACACCGCAAAGGGGCCGGATACGGGCGGCGACACGCCGCCCGCAGTTCGTCGATAGTCTACTCGCCGACTTCGTCGAGCGTTCTTTGGAATTTGCCGGCGTGTGATTTTTCCGCCTTGGCGAGGGTTTCAAACCATGAGGCGATCTCATCAAAGCCTTCTTCGCGTGCGGTGCGGGCCATGCCCGGATACATATCGGTATATTCGTGGGTCTCGCCGATAATCGCCGATTTCAAATTCGCGACCGTGTCGCCAATCGGCTCGCCGGTCGCCGGATCACCGACCTCTTCGAGAAATTCCAGATGGCCGTGCGCGTGGCCGGTCTCGCCTTCGGCGGTTGAGCGGAACACGGCGGCAACATCATTGTGGCCTTCAATGTCTGCTTTTTGTGCAAAATATAGATAACGGCGATTGGCCTGGCTCTCGCCAGCAAAGGCGGCGGCAAGGTTTTCTTGTGTTTTCGAGCCCTTCAACGACATGGGATATCTCCTGCTGTTTTAAAATCACATTCTCCGTCCGGATCGTGCGGACGTAAGCTCGGTGCGGGCGCACTATGTCGCCGATGCTGCGTAAATCCAAATTCAAAATACCGTTTGCCGTCATCTAGATTTCGAATGGCGGGAGGTGGTCCTAAACGATTAGCCAGCGTCGGCCCGTTCAATCACCCGCTCAATCGCGCGATGCAGCCGTCTTGGATATTGCAGTTCCAGATAATGGGTGCCGCCGGTGATGATATCGATGCCAGCGCCAGGGCCGAGCGCCGCCATCAGCTTTTCCGCATTCGATCTCGGCACCAGCGCATCGAAATCGCCATGCAGAACCTCCACGGGCTTGTCGAGCTTGCCGATGGCTTCCAGTAGCGGCCCGATCTGGGCGCGCCGCCCCGCGACTTCCGCACGCACTTTCTGCCAGCGATTTGGCATATAGGGCTCCAGCCCCGGCGCGCCGCCAAGTTCTTCTAAGCGCAGCGCATAATCATGGGGCTCGTCTATCAACGCGGCGACAGTGACAACACCTTTAACGGCCTCAGGGAAATCGAGCGCAGCCTTCAGCGCCAACTCGCCACCATAGGAAACCCCGAGCGTGACGATCTTTTTTTCCGCAAAAGCGCCGCCCCCTTCCTCCGAACTTGGCAGGAACGGTTTGATCGCCGCGACCTGTTCGGAAAAGTCGGTGATCACCCCATCATGGCCTTTGCCAAAGCCCGGCCGGGTGATGACCACGACCTCAAGCCCGCGCGGCGCGGTGCGCAAAAACCGCGTATACAGCAGCTTGTTGCAGGGCGTGCCCGGAAACACGACGACGCGCCACTCGCCAGGATCGGGCGCCAGATAAGCATCGATCTCAAGCGGCTGGCTCAGCGGCGCGGTGTAGGTGATTTCTCGGTAAGCGCGGGTCATCAGCGATCGCTTGGCACGACGGCGTCCACTTCAACTTCGACAAGCCACTCTTTGTTGATAAACCCTTTTACTTCAACAAAAGTGCAAGCCGGCATGATGTCACTGAAGAATTCTCCATGAACCTCGGCCGCCTCTTTCCATCGGCTCGCATCCGTCAACATAATGCGTGTGCGTATGACGTTATGTAAAGATGCGCCAAGCTGTGCCAAAGACTGCTTCGCAATTCCAAAACAGGCGCGCGTCTGCCCAGCCATGTCACCAAGGAAAAGTGACTGGCCATCATCGCCAATTGGCGCCGTGCCGGACACACAGACGAAATCGCCGATACGAACCGCTCGTGAAAACCCGATGACCGGTTCAAGCGGACTGTTTGACGATACGCGGCGTCTTGTCATCTACCCCCACCACTCATCCGGCCGGGCGCTAAACCCTGCCGCTTGTTCCAGCGCGTGCATGCCTTTGAACATCGTCTCTTCATCGAACGGCTTCGCCAGGAGCTGCAAACCCAGCGGCAGACCTTGGGCGTCGAGACCGGCGGGTATCGAGGCGCCGGGAAGTCCGGCGAGGTTTGCCGTTACCGTGAAAATGTCATTCAAATACATCTGTACCGGATCGCCGTCTTTCTCACCCAGACCAAACGCTGCCGACGGCGTTGAGGGCGTGAGGATAAGGTCAACTTTTTTGTAGGCCTCGCTGAATTCATCGAAAATCTTCTTACGGACTTTTTGGGCGCGCAGATAATAGGCGTCATAATAGCCCGCCGAGAGAACGTAGGTCCCGATCAATACCCGCCGCTTGACCTCATCGCCAAAGCCTTCCGCTCTGGTGGTCTCATACATCGACAGGATATCGTCATAGTCCTTGGCGCGATGGCCGAATTTGACGCCGTCATAGCGCGCAAGATTGGACGAGGCTTCCGCCGGCGCGACGATATAATAAACTGGCAGTGCATATTTTGTCATCGGCAAGGAGATGTCGACAATCTCACAACCGGCGTCCTTCATCCAGGCGACGCCGTCGGCCCACAGCTTCTCGATCTCGTCGGGCATGCCGTCGAGGCGATATTCTTTCGGCACGCCGATTTTGAGACCTTTAACGGACTGACCGAGCACAGCTTCATAATCCGGGACCGGACAATCTATCGAGGTTGAATCTTTCGCATCATGCCCGGCCATGGAACGCAACATAATCGCCGCATCACGAACGTCTCGCGCAATCGGCCCCGCCTGATCAAGCGATGACGCAAAGGCGACAATGCCCCAGCGCGAGCAACGCCCGTAAGTGGGTTTGACGCCGACCGTGCCGGTGAGCGAGGCCGGCTGGCGGATGGACCCGCCAGTATCGGTGGCGGTGGCGCCGGCGCACAGCCGGGCGGCGACCGAGGCGGCCGAGCCGCCGGAAGACCCACCCGGCGTCAACGGCGTCACATCCTTGTGGGAATTGGGTCCCGCGCGCCGCCACGGGCTGACCACCGGGCCATAGAAACTCGTCTCGTTTGACGAGCCCATGGCGAACTCGTCCATATTCAGCTTGCCCAGCATCACCGCGCCATCGCGCCATAGGTTGCCGGTGACGGTTGACTCGTAACGCGGCTTAAACCCATCGAGAATATGCGAGCCCGCCGTCGTTAAGACGCCTTCGGTGCAATAAAGATCCTTGATGCCGAGCGGCACGCCTTCAAGCGCTCCGCCCTCGCCACGGCTGAGCTTGTCGTCTGACACTTTGGCCATGGCGCGGGCTTTGTCCGCCGTCACGGTGATGACGGCGTTCAAATCTTTTGCCGCGTCGATGCGCGCAAGATAGGCGTCGGTAGTTTCCGACGCCGAGACTTTTTTGTCCTTCAGCGCATCGCGAAGGTCTGCGAGGGAGAGATTGGTAATGTCCGTCATTAAATTATCCCGTCATCCCGGATGCGTTGCGGCACCCGCGTGCGAAGGCACGCAATATGATTCGACCGCATTCGCGGTCGGGTGCTGCGACGCTGGTCCGGGATCGTTATCGAGTTTTGATCGGTTGAGAGCGATCCCGTGTCTGCAAAGCGGCGTTGCACGCCGCATTGCGCACGGGATAACGAAGAACGGGCCATCACTCCACCACCTTCGGCACCACAAAGAAATGGTCTTGGGTCTTGGGTGCGTTGGCGACGATGTTGTCCGGCTGGCCGCCGCCGGTCGGGCCTTCTTGCAGTGCATCGGCGCGGAGCGCGAGGCTGACATCGACGGTGGAAGCCATCGCCTCGACGCCTTCAATATCAACCTCGTTCAATTGCTCAATCCAGCCGAGAATGCCGGAAATTTCCTCAGCCAGAGGCTCCAGGCGCTCTTCCGGTTCGGCAATGCGGGCAAGGCGCGCCACCTTGCGCACGGTCTCTTTATCGACAGCCATGGGATTCCAATCCGTTGTCTCGTTAGTGTTGGCCTATCAACGGGCGTCAAAAGGTTCAAGAGGGCGCTATAGTGAAATCAATCGGTATTGATTTCACTATCCCTTGTTTTCGCTCACGGCTAATCCTTGCTACGCAAGGGCGTGCGCGGCGCATAAGCGCCGGGGCGCAGTTGCGCCCATTTAAAATCAAAATTCACCTCAATCGGCTATAACGGCGCACCCGCAGCATCAAGCAGCCGGGCCACTTCGCGCGTCGGATTGGCCAGCGGGGTGCGCACAAAATAGCGCAGCGCTGAGACAAAGTCGCGGTCGCCGCCACGGTCGCGCACAAAATCGTAGAAATCCTCTTCCGTATAGCCGTCGCCGGTCTTCGCCTCGGCGATAAACCCCTTCCAGAAGTCTAAAACCGTCTCCTCCTCGGCCCAGGACACCGCCGCCGCGATGACATGGCCGCAGGCATAGAGGGCGCGAAAGCGACCGCGCATAGCCGCCGTCGAGAGCGGCCCGTCGCGCAGCTCGCCGGCGCATTCGCCCCGTGCACGATCAAAATCGGCGGTAAAATCCGCCGCGTCCCACAGCCCGAGGGCGAGCAAAGTCTCCGCGGCGATGGCGTCGGCGGCGCCTTCATGGATCCACCCGGCAACTTCGTCTGAACCCGGCCGCGCCGCCGCCTGCCATAGATGCACCGCTTCGTGAATGGTCGAGCGGCGGAAGATTGCGCGCGCCTTGGCGGATGGCGCGCGCCAGGCGCCGCCCTCCAGCGTGATTTGAAATTGTGCCGGCAGCGCGTCGCCGGAGTAGCTCAAGCGCCCCACTTCTCGCCCGAGCGGCGCGGCCAGGAACAGGTTCGGTTTGACCGCCAGTGAAAAATCCAGCGCACCGGCAAGATGCGCGAAGACCCGCGGTGTTAGCATATAGAACTCATCGCTAATCCATTGTGGTGCGGCAGGATCAACCACCGCCATCACCTCGCGGGTCTCAACCGGCGCCAGCGGGCCCATATAAACAAAAGCGGGATGCGCCATCGGGCTACGCCAGCCGGTGAGACGGTCGGCGCGGGCGCCAAACGCAACCACCTTGGCGCCCGGCTCCGGAGTGAAACCAAACGTCGTATTGACCCGTTCGCCGCGCGCCGTCAGCGGCCAGAAGTGGCCGGTATAAACCATCACCCCGCCCTCGCCATAAGCCGTGACGGGTTGGTAATTTTTCTGTATACGGATAAGGTCGGGCGATGCGGAAATGACGACGTGGTCGAACTTCGCCCCGTCAATGCGGGTAATCCGGTCGCCATCATCGAGACGGTCGAGCACAAAGCCCGGTGTTTCAATCTCCCAGCGGCGCACGCGATGACCGGCGGCAAGTTCGCCAAAGAGTAGCGCCCGGCGAGGCTTTTTTAAATCGTAGCTTATCTGCAAAGCCCCGTCGCCCTGCTGCTCTACGCCCACGCGAATATCCGCCGGTCGGGCGCGATCCGACGCCAGCGCCATTGGCGCCAGCGCCGCCCCTGCAAGCGCCAATGCGCACAGAAGAACAATGGCGCTCTTGACGTTTAAACGGCCGGCAAAGAGTTGAAACAAAAATGACACCTTGATACTCACGCCAATGTCATTGCCGGACTTGTTCCGGCAACCCAGGGAGGCAAGCAACTCACCTTCGCTTCTGGATCACCGGAATAAATCCGGTGATGACAATTCATGGTCAGGCGAATGTACATATCCCTACTGGCCAGGCCCTCTTGGCTAGCCCTTGACGATCCATGCTATCATAAAGCTATGGCGGAGACATTTGAACAACAAGTAGCGGCGTTCGGGCCCATGGGCGCGCTTTTTGGCCTTGATCTTGGCGAGAAGACCATTGGCGTGGCGGTGTGTGATCCCGCGCGTATGGTGGCGACGCCGGTGGAGACCGTCCGCCGCAAAAAATTCACCGCCGATGCGGAGCAGCTCGCCGCCCTTGCCGACGAGCGCAATGTCGTCGGTTTAATCCTCGGCCTGCCGCTTAATATGGACGGAACAGAAGGTCCGCGGGTCCAGTCGGTGCGCTCCTTCGCCCGCAACCTTGCCCGTATCCTGCCGCTCCCGGTCGCCTTCTGGGATGAGCGGATGTCGACCATGGCGATGCAGCGCGATTTGATTGCGCTCGACACTAGCCGCGCCAAACGTGCGGAAATGATCGACGCCATGGCGGCGACGTTTATACTCCAGGGCGCGATCGATAGAATCAGAGGACTGAACCCATGAAACCGCAAACCTTGCGCCATCTCATTATTGCGTTGCTAACGACTACCGGCATCTTTCACCTCGCCGTCGCGCTGCTCGGCGTCGCCCCGGGGCTAACATGGCCGCTGACGGGGTTCGGCGCGCTTTATATCGCGCTCAGCTTTTATGTCCGCAAGGACACTAATGACGGCTCGAAGAGCCATAGCCGCAACGCCATTCTCGCAACCCTCGCGGTCACGCTGCTCGGCCTCGGGCTCGGCGGCTCAAACTACCTCTCCAATGGCGGGCCCTTGGCGCTGCCGATTATGTTCGTGATCGATGTCGCCATCATCGCCGCCGGGGCAGTGTGGCTGATGAAGACACGGGCGAAAAGCTGAAATCCGTTGCCGGGCGAGGGCGCGAGGGGTATAGGCCCTGTTTTAATGACAAAATGTTCTCCCCCCTCGCCGCCTGCCGACGGCATCACGGCGCGCCGATTGATCAGTATCGATGATTTGAGCGACGTTGAGATCGGCTATATTCTCGATCTTGCCGAACACTATGCCGGTTTTCTCAAACGCTCCGAGCCGGCGCCCCAATGTCTTGCCGGGCGCACGCAGATCAATTTGTTCTTTGAAGATTCCACCCGCACCAATCTCTCCTTCGATCTCGCCGGCCGCAAACTTGGCGCCGATGTTGTCAATGTTCCGGTCAGCGCCTCTTCTGTCCATAAAGGCGAAAGCCTGATCGACACGGCCCAAACGCTGGCGGCGATGGGCGCTGACGTGATGATTGTGCGCGCAAAAGAACAGGGCTTGCATGAGCGTCTCGATCAATTGCTCGATTGCGTCGTCATTAATGGCGGCGCCGGCGCGCTCGAACACCCGACCCAGGCGCTGCTCGACGCCGTGACGATCCGCTCTAAATTCAAAACCCTTCGCGCTCTCACGATTGCCATTTGCGGCGATGTTCAACACTCCCGCGTCGCCGGGTCCGATGCGCGGCTCTTCACCCGGCTGGGCGCGAACGTCCGATTTGTCGGGCCGGCGGGGCTGATGCCAGAGAGTAATCAGTTTACGGATATTGAACGCTGCACAACGCTCAAAGACGGTCTCGCCGGCGCCGATATCGTGATGGGATTGCGCATGCAGTTCGAGCGGATGCAATCTGGCGACAAGGACGCGACGCAAGGGTATTTCGAAACTTTCGGCCTCACCCATGAAACCATGAAACGCGCCAAACCCGGCGCCTTTGTCATGCATCCTGGCCCGATGAATCGCGGCGTCGAAATTGACGGCGCCCTCGCCGACGACCCAGCGCGCTCGCTCATCCTGCAACAGGTATTTTATGGCGTTGCTACGCGCATGGCCGTGCTGGATGCGTTGCTCGGCGCGGCTTGATATCAAATTACGCTTCATTACTGATTGGTAATGCTTCACAACACCCCGCGCGTCGCCACGCCAAAACCGCATAGCGCCGCAGTCTTGCAAAGTTTTCCCCAGTCAACCTTACCGTCGCCCGCGTTTGTTCGGCAGCGCACAACAATACGCACCGTGACGGACCGGGTACGGAGGGTTAGGCTCCGCGCCGTGGGCGAAAATAAGGGAGAGGACCATGAAATTTTCTAAACTGTGGGCAGTTGCGTTATTTACCGGCGCGACGTTCTACGCAATGCCGGCCGTCAATGCGCAAACCCGCGCAGGCGCCAGTACCGAAGACCCCAAACGTGCGACCGTTACACGCAAGGCGCCGGTGAAAGCTGTCCGCGCAACCAAATCCGATGATAAAGCCGTGGCTGCGCGTTCCAGTCAGACCCGCGCTGTGCTGGCGAAAGATGTCCGTGGCGTGACGATTGATCCGGATGCCGTCGCGCGCCACCAAATTAATCCTGCGCATATTACCGGGTCGGTTTCCGATGATGGCATGGATGAAAATGAGGCCGCCGCGCCAGTGCGTGCGTTGATTGCGAAATCGCGACGCACCATGCGCGGCTCCGCCGCCGCCGCTGCGGTACGCGCTGAAATCGCCAAGATGACGCCGCAAACCAAGGCCGTCATTGCACGCCCCCGCGGGCTTGCGCGCGCAACACCGTCCGGCCCGGTAACGCCTGGCGCCGCTGGCCCTGGCGGCATCGCCACGCCGCCAAAACCAAAGCTTGACCTCAACGCGTTTGGCGAGGCGTTCCACGCCGCCATTAAAGACAATGTCGCCGGTTACGCCCTGCGGATCGGAAAAAACGGACAGACCATCTACACGCTGCAATGGAACTGGGCGCAGACGCCCAACGACGCCTCGCTCGGCTGGAACCCCGGCCGGCGCATGCATATCGCAAGCGTCAGTAAACTGATCACTGCAATGGCGATGGTCGACCTGTTGCAGGCAAAAAACATTTCCTACGACGCAAAAATCATCAACTACTTGCCAACGCACTGGCAAAAAGGGCCGAACATTGACGACATCACCTTCCGTCAATTGCTGACCCATCGATCTGGTTTCTCAACCGGCGGCTCCAGCTCCAACTACTTGTTTATGAAATCCCAGGTGGCGATCGGCGTTTCGCCCAGCGCCAACGGGAGCTACGATTATGAGAACATGAATTTCGGTCTTTGCCGCATTCTTCTCGCAGTGATTAATGGAAACATTAGTAAAAACGCGATGTTTCCCGCCCTCATCAATAACGTTATGTGGGACGTGATCACCACCCAGGCCTATATGCAATATGTCGAGGACAAAGTGTTCGCGCCCGCGGGCGTCAGCGGTCCGGATCTCGACAAGCCCAACAATCCGGCGCGCGCCTATCCTTGGCCGGTCTCCGGCGGCGGTTGGAATTCCGGCAATCTCCGATCGATGACCGGCGGCGCCGCCTGGCACATGTCGATCAATGAACTGCTGGCGGTGATGCACACCTATCGCCGCACCAACAAAATTGTGCCGATGTCAAAATCCCAGGCTGCACTTGACGCCAGCTTTGGCATTGACCGCATCACCACAACCAGCGCTGGGAAGCTTTACGGCAAAAACGGCCTATGGCGTGACGGCGCTCAGCGTACAGAGCAAAGCGATGTTCTGTTCATGCCAGACGGCATGGACATCGCCGTATTCACCAACTCCCCCATAGGCCCAAATGGGGCGTCTTTGCGCAATCTTGTGCGCGATCTTTATATCGCCAACATTGTCGGGCCTTAAAACGCATCGGCGCGACGGTGGTCTGTGCCGTCGCGCCTATGCCTCGCACCCTTTGAAAATTTTTGAATTTTTTTTGCGGCCATCCTTCGCGACGCGCTTTCTGCCTTCACAGAAACCGCTCCTCATGATGAGGTGATATTTGTGGGAATGACCCACCCCCCATCCTGAGGAGCGACGCTTAGCATCGCGTCGCGAAGGATAGCCGCTCAACCTGTCGCCGCATCATTATATTTGAATATTTGATTTCAAAGCCCCAACCAAGTACACCTTGCCCTCTCGCTAAGATGTTGCTTGACGCTTTTCCCTCCACATGAACAGGACCAATCCATGACAACACATACCGTCCTTGTCAGCGGCGCGACTGGTTTCGTCGGCCTGCACACGGTCATTCAGCTATTGCAAGACGGCCATGTCGTACGCGGCACGCTGCGCTCGCCAAAGCGCGAGGCGGAAGTGCGCGAAAGCATTGCGCGCCATGTGGATGCCGGTGACCGGCTGTCGCTGCATCAATGCGACCTCTTGAGTGATAACGGCTGGGACGAGGCCATCGCGGGCTGCGATTATGTGCTTCATGTCGCCTCGCCTTTCATCATCGGCGCGCCCAAACACGAAGATGATCTCATCATTCCGGCGCGTGACGGCGCGCTGCGGGTCCTGAAGGCCGCCGCCAAAGCCGGCGTTAAACGCACTGTCATGACCTCATCGGTCGCCGCCGTCTCCGCCGGACATGATCGCGATACGACGCACATCTTCAACGAGGACGACTGGTCGAATACCGACAGCCCGGAGATCGGCGCTTATGAGAAATCAAAAACCATCGCCGAGCGCGCCGCCTGGGATTTTGTCAAAAGCGACGGCGCCGGCATGGAGCTGGCGGTGATCAATCCGGGCGCCATTCTCGGGCCGATCCTCAATTCAGACAGCGGCACCTCGGGCGAGATCGTGCGGCAGTTGATGACGCGCGCCATGCCGGCCTGCCCGCGTGTCGGCTTTGCGTGTGTCGATGTTCGCGATGTCGCCAGCGCTCATCTGGCCGCCATGGCAACGCCTGACGCTGCCGGAAAAAGATTTGTCTGCGCGATTGAGTATGCGTGGTTTAGCTACATCGCGAAAATCCTCGATAAACGTTTTCGCAAAGACGGGTATAAAATCCCCACCGGAGAGCTTCCGAACTTTGTTCCCCGGGTCATGCAGCATTTTAATCCGGTTTTAAAACAGATCATTCCCAACCTCGGCAAACGCCGCGACTATGACAATGCGCAGATAAAATCCGTCCTCGACTGGCAGCCGCGCTCGCTTGAAGAGATGAGCGTTTCCATGGCGGAAAGCATGATAGAATTTGGCGTCGTTTAGGAGCGATCAATGACGATAGCACTGGCGGCGCTGTTTGGTTACATCCTCGGCTCTGTGCCGTTCGGCCTTGTCCTGACCAGGCTGGCGGGCCTCGGCGATATACGCGCCATCGGCTCCGGCAATATCGGCGCAACCAACGTCTTGCGCACTGGCCGTAAGGATCTGGCGCTAGCGACATTGTTGCTCGACGGCGGCAAGGGCGCCATCGCGGTGGTTGTCGCTTTGGCGTTCGGCTGGCGGCCGGAAGTCGCCGGTGCGGCGGCATTTTTAGGCCATTGCTATCCGGTCTGGTTGCGCTTTAAGGGCGGCAAGGGCGTTGCGACTTTCATGGGAACGCTGTTCGCGCTGCATGTGGTCGCTGGGCTTTTCGCCGGCGTCATCTGGCTCGCCAGCGCGTTCCTCACGCGTTACTCGTCGCTCTCTGCATTGCTGGCCGCCGCGGCAACGCCGTTCGTTCTGTTCGCTTTGGGCAGGCCGGACTTTGCGGTCGCCGCATTGGTCATGACCGTGCTGATCTTCATCCGCCATAAGGCGAATATCGCCCGGCTGCTGGATGGCGCGGAGCCGAAGATTGATCGCAAAGAAGACGCCGATGCCAGCACTTAACGACAGTGAACGCCTCGACTGGCTACAGTTAATCCGCACCCCATCGATTGGGCCGATCACCTTTCATCGCCTGATCGCCAATTATGGCGATGCAGGCGCGGCGTTGCAGGCGCTGCCGGAATTGTCGCACAAGGCTGGCCGCAAAAACCCACTGCGCGCCGCCGACCGGGGCGCTGCAAAGGCGGAACTTGCCAATGCCGACCGCCAGGGCGCCCGCGCCATCGCGCTGTGCGAGGACGATTACCCAAAGGCCTTAGCCGCCATCGCCGACCCGCCGCCAATCCTCTACCTGCGCGGCCATGCCAACCTGTTTGAAAAGCCCGCCATCGCCATCATCGGCGCGCGCAACGCTTCCGGCGTTGGCCGCAAAATCGCAAGACACATCGCCGCCGATCTTGGGCAAGCCGGCGTTGTCGTCGTCTCCGGCCTCGCCCGCGGCATTGACGGCGCAGCCCACGAAGCCTCGCTTGAAACCGGCGCCATCGCCGTTGTCGCCGGCGGTGTTGACGTCATCTATCCGCCCGAGCATGACGACTTAACCGCGCGGATTGCAAAACAAGGCGCGGTGATTTCCGAATGCCCCATCGGCTACCGGCCGACGGCGCGGGACTTTCCCAAACGCAACCGGCTGATCTCCGGCCTCGCGCGCGGCGTCGTCGTGGTTGAGGCGGCGGCCAAATCCGGCACCCTCATCACTGCGCGCTTCGCGCTGGAACAGGGCCGCGAAGTGTTCGCCGTTCCCGGCTCACCGCTCGATCCGCGATGTCAGGGCGCGAACCGGCTCATCCGCGACGGCGCGGTGCTAACCGAACGGGCGGAAGATATTTTATCAATGCTGGCGCAACAGGAACGCGGCGTCAGCGAAGACCGGCGCGATGTGTTTGACTGGACGATGAGCGAGAGCGAAGAGCCCGATCCCGTCGCGCTGGTCTCTCTGCGCCGCCAGCTTTTGGAAATTTTAAGCTACACCCCGCTCCACCGCGACGAAATCCTGCGCGAGGTTGACGCGCCGCCAGGACTACTCGCCGACGCACTGCTGGAGCTGACGCTAGCCGGCGAAGCCCAAGAACACGCCGGCGGTCAGTTTTCTCTGGCCGCGCCGGAATAGGGTTCGTACGCAATCAGAATGGTGGGAATACGCCAGGAGTGGTCGCGTTCGCCACGAAGCGGTTGGATGTCGCCAATAGGACAAAATGCAACCATTGCGCTGCAATCAATATTGATGGCGAGAATTATTTCTCGACACCATCCCCAGATAAAAATGCTTCACCAATCTCGGCGCAAAGCCGGTCGATTATTTTCGTCCAAATCAAACACCCAGATGAGTCGAATGGATAATCCTCTCGCTCCAAGTAACAATTTGTAAAAGCGGTCGTTATCCACGATAAGGAAATTGCTGTTCGGTGAGCCGGGTCTGTCATCCCAGAATTGCTAGGTCCCACAAGAAGTATATCCTGTCTGGCTTCGCTCATTGCTAACAATGATCTCATTCCACGGTATCCGGCATGAACATCTTGGCTTGCCCACTTAAAGTCATGACTCCAGTGAGATAGATCCAGAAATTCCTCGACCTTGTGACGCTTGCCTGAACCAATATGCTTTCTTAACCATCCGTAGTCGCCGACGTAATCATCCAGAGCCCTGCCATATTGCTGGAGAAGTTGTTCAACTTCAGCCGTCGCATTTAGAATCTCTGCTTCTGAGAAAGTTTCGTGCTTCATTTTGTCAGCACACTTTCGATGCTCCTTCATTCCTTCTAGATTCTTTACTTTCCCTGAAAGATAGTAATCGATAGCGGCATCACGTCCGATTCTTGAAATTGAAAGTGCGGCCAATCCCAATTCATACAAAGATCGCCATCGCGAAAGGGCACCATCAGCGTAGCCTGACTTCATTAGGGCAATGATCTCGGAACTAATTCGAATCCCGCGTGCATGAATGCGCATGAGCATTCCCAGCTGAATATCAACTGCATACTCTTCGAATTGCAAAAACTCTTCTTGAAACTCTTGCCCCGCCTCGCGACAAACCGAAACAAGCATATCGAGAGCAAAAAAGCCCTTTTCCCAGCGACGAATATTTCTCTTGATAAATCTTGTATTTCCAAGCGCATCGGAAAAAAGAACGTCTTTGGCGTTACCTTTTAATGACGAATAGAAAGTCTCAAAAAACTCATTCGCGGTAGTAAGTATTGCATCCTCGGAAATATCTTCTTCGGAATGCTGTTTTTCAAGCCAGTCCCTTAAAAGGTTGCCAATTTCAGTCATCAGATTACTTTATATGCGTCTTGGTGTTTCTTTAGCTCCTCGAGCATATAGGTGTTATTTTGAGATTTCGCCTCTTACTCGTTTGAAAGCAGTAGAGCCTGTCTGTGTCGTTCCTGTGCCATGCCAACAATCGGTCTGTCATGTTGTCTACCTCTAGGATGAAACAGCTCTTCGACTTTGACAAACGAATGGCCGTTCCGGGCCAACCCGCGTCAGCCTTGTCTGCGGCCCTCACGCGGTGTTGGAAATCCGGCCCGCTTCCTCGCGGGCGATCTTCAGAAACTGATCTAAAGGCTCGATATGTTCGCGCCCGGCAATTTGTTCCAGCTCTTTTAGCATATCGAAAATATAGGCCGCTGTTTGATCTCGAAATCCGTTGAGGTCACCTTGACGAAACTCGGTAACCCTATGTTTTAAAACCATTTTCAAATCTCCCCGAAATGAAATAGTGTTTGTATGTTTACTGTACAAATTACAACCTATAGTAGATTATTGGTAGCCAATGTAAAGATATAGTTGTGGCCCGAGCCGGGCCGGAGTTGACAGACAAGGGGGCGCCGACGCAATAACCCGCCCCACTCGCCAGTCAATGACGTTTCGCCGGGGGTATCCGCTACATGCAAGTTGTCGTCGTCGAATCACCATCCAAAGCCAAGACCATCAACAAATATCTTGGCTCCGGCTTTAAGGTGCTGGCTTCTTACGGGCATATTCGCGATCTGCCGTCGAAAAATGGCTCGGTCGATCCCGACAATGATTTCGCCATGGTCTGGGAGCTTGATGCGGCGTCGAAAAAGCGTGTCAGCGAGATTGCTGCTGCGGTGAAATCCGCCGACCGCCTGGTGCTGGCGACTGACCCCGACCGCGAGGGCGAAGCCATCTCCTGGCACTTGCTTGAGGTGCTGGCGGAGAAAAAAGCGCTAAAGGGCGTGCGCATCGACCGGGTCGCGTTTAACGCCATCACCAAAACCGCCGTTCAGGAAGCGATGGCGCATCCGCGTGAAATCGACACCGCCCTGGTCAACGCCTATCTCGCCCGCCGGGCGCTCGATTATCTTGTCGGGTTTACGTTGTCGCCGGTGCTGTGGCGCAAACTGCCTGGCGCACGCTCCGCCGGCCGCGTCCAGTCGGTCGCCTTGCGCATCATTTGCGTGCGAGAACTGGAAATTGAAACCTTCGTCGCCGAAGAATACTGGTCGGTGAAAAGCCAGGCCTCCTCGCAAGGCAGCGCATCGTTCGAAGCGCGTCTCGTTGTCCATGAAGGCGAGAAACTCAAAAAATTCACGCTCAACACTGAAGCCACGGCAATGGCCGCCAAGCGCGCTGTTGAGGCCGGAACCTTCACCGTCGATGCGGTGGAAGCCAAGCCCGCGCGGCGCAACCCGCCGCCGCCATTCACAACCTCAACGCTGCAACAAGAGGCCGCGCGTAAACTTGGCTTTAACGCCCAACGCACCATGCGCACCGCTCAGGGCCTTTATGAAGGCATCGATATTGGCGGCGACACCACCGGGCTCATCACCTATATGCGCACCGACGGTGTTGATATGGCGCCCGAAGCGATCAGCGATGCGCGCCGCGCCATCGGCGGTCAGTTCGGCGATAAATACGTGCCCGACAGCGCCCGGGTTTACAACACCACAGCCAAGAACGCGCAGGAAGCGCACGAAGCCATTCGCCCGACATCGTTTTCGCGGGCGCCGGATAAGCTCCGCGGGCTCGATAGCGACCAACACAAATTATATGAGTTGATCTGGAAGCGCGCCATGGCCAGCCAGATGCAATCGGCGCGGCTTGAAAACACCGTCATCGATCTTCTGACGGCGGATAAAAAAACCGGCCTGCGCGCCACCGGATCGGTGATCTTATTCGACGGATTTTTAGCGCTCTACGAAGAAGGCCGCGATGACGCCGATGCGGACGAAGGCGGCGGCGTTTTACCAAAACTGACGCAAGGCGCGCCGGCGGCGATTTCCGACATTACCGCCGACCAGCATTTCACCCAGCCGCCGCCGCGCTTTTCCGAGGCCAGTCTCGTCAAAAAACTCGAAGAGCTCGGCATCGGCCGGCCATCAACCTACGCCTCGACATTGTCGACATTGCGTGACCGTGGCTATGTCACCATGGACCGCAACCGCTTTATCCCCGATTCCAAGGGCCGGATTGTGGTGGCGTTTTTAGAAAACTATTTTCGCAAATATGTTGAATATGATTTCACCGCGGATCTGGAACAAACCCTTGATAAAATTTCCGCCGGCGACGCAGACTGGAAAGAGTTTCTCCGCAATTTCTGGACTGAGTTCCATGCCGCGGTTGAAGGCACCGGCGAGTTGCGCATCACCGAGGTGTTGGACGCGCTCAATGAATCCCTCGGACCGCTGATCTTTCCACAAAAGGAGGACGGCTCGGACCCGCGCGCCTGCCCTTCTTGCAAGGAAGATGGCCGCGCGGAAGGCCGGCTCTCCCTCAAAACCGGACGTTATGGCGCTTTCATCGGCTGCTCAAACTATCCAGACTGCAAACACACAAGGCAGCTCACCGCACTCGGCGATGGCGATGGCGCGGAGACGACGGGCGACAAGGTTCTCGGCAAGGACCCGGAATCCGGTCTCGACATCGCCTTGAAGTCCGGCCGGTTCGGGCCTTACCTGCAGATTGGCGAGCAGGAAAAAGGCTCGAAAGAAAAACCCAAACGCGCCGGCATTCCCAAGGGCTGGGATGCAGCCAGCATCGACCTTGAAAAAGCGCTGACCTTGTTGGCGCTGCCGCGCGATGTTGGCCCGCATCCGGAAGATGGCGAAATGATTGTCGCCGGCCTTGGCCGCTATGGACCGTTCGTCAAGCACGGCAAAACCTACGCCAATCTGCCAAGCGTCGATGAAGTGTTCGAGGTTGGGCTAAACCGCGCCGTGACGCTGATCGCAGAGAAAATAGCCAATCCCCGCGGGCGCAAGCAGGCGCAAGCGCTGAAAGAACTCGGCGCCCATCCGGAAACCGGCGATCCTGTCAATGTCATGGACGGGCGTTACGGGCCTTACGTCAAACACCAAAAAACCAACGCCACATTGCCGGCGGGCATCGAGCCGGAAAATATAACTCTGGAGCGCGCCCTCGAACTCCTCGCCGCGCGCGAGAAGAAAAAACCGACTAAGAAGAAAGCGGCGAAGAAGAAAGCAACGAAGAAAAAGACCGCCAAGAAGAAGGCGGCAAAAAAAGCCCCAGCCAAGAAAGCTGCAAAGAAGAAAACTGCGAAGAAAAAAGCCGCTGCAAAATAATCGGCTGAGTGTCAAAGCAACTACTGAACTCGTCGAAGGTGCGATAGCCGAAGTCCAGCACAGTTCTACTGCCTCGCGCTGGCAAGTTGAGTGAACGACGCAACTTAGAGCGTGTTCACAAAAAGTGTGGGCGGTTTTTGGGTTCGAGTGAGGCGAGGATGCACCGAACGCGGCCATTAAAGAATCTAGATCACGACAAGCGTACACACTGCCTTAACTTTACCATATTGTTCGCGCAGTATAGTCTATGGGCTGGTAATCGAGTGAGTATTCGGGATGCGTTTGCCTGGGTTGATACTTTTCGCCATCGGCGCGGTGGGCCTTGCTGCTTGCGCGACTGCACCTGCCTCCACGCCGTCTTCCTCACCAACGCGG
>JAJFFX010000025.1 GCA_021776455.1 Hyphococcus sp.
TGCAATTTTTTATGGCATTGGTTCGCCGTCAGTCGTTTTCCAAGGCGGCGGAGGAATGTTTGGTTTCCCAGTCGACCTTGTCGTCGGCGATTAAGGAGATGGAGGCGTTGCTGGACCAACAGTTGGTGGACCGGACAACCCGCGCCTTCGCCCTGACGCCGGCGGGCGAGGAAGTCGCTGCGCGAGCGCCGGACATTCTTGCGTGTACGGAAGACTTGGCGCGCGCTGCAAGTACTCGCCGTCCGCTTGAGGGGGCGTTTCATCTTGGCGTCATTCCGACGGTTGCGCCGTTTATTCTACCACGCGTCGCCATGCGCCTTCACGAAGCCTATCCCAAGTTGCAACTCTTCTTGCGTGAAGATCTGACGGCGGCGCTAGCAGAAAGGCTAGCGGCGGGACTGATTGATGCGGCGCTTCTGGCTTTGCCTTATGATTTGCCGGGTACGGAAATTATCGAGATTGGCGATGATCCGTTCTGGTTTGCGTGCAATGCGGAACACCGTTTTTCTAAGCGCCGCAAGCTTGCCAAGGAAGATCTTAAAGAGTGCAAGTTGTTGTTGCTAGAGGATGGGCATTGTTTGCGTGAACATGCGCTAGATGCTTGCGGCCTTTCAGAGCGTGGCGGCAATGCGTGCTTTGACGGCACCAGCCTGTTTACCCTGGCGCAGATGGCCCGCTCCGGTCTAGGCGCCACCCTATTACCGGATATGGCGGTCAAGCAAGGACTGGCCGAGGCGGCGTGTCTTGTCGTCATCCCGTTCGCCAAACCAACGCCGTCGCGAAAAATTGGCCTCGCTTGGCGCAAAGGTTCAGGGCGCGGAGATGAGGCGCGCGCGATTGTCGAGATCATTAGGGAAAGTTTTGACGCCGCGTGAACTGCGCGACAGGGACATTAAACGGGATGTTTGATGTCGGATATTTTCCCGTCATCGGAAAGCATGATCGCAATCGGCCGCGTTGATTTAAATTGCGTCAAAACAATCATCACCGTTACAGTTATCGGTACGCTGAGGAGAAGACCGGTAAAACCCCAAAGCGCACCCCATACGCTTAAGGAAAATAAAATAACCAGAGGGCTCAAATTTAAAGTCCGCCCGACAAGGCGCGGCTCAATCACGTTGCTCATCAACTGGTCAACGCCAAGGAGGCTGACCAATGTAATCACCGCCAGGCGTAGGCCGCCGTCATCAGGTTGCACCAGCGCCAGCATTACCGGCAGTGTCATAGCCGAGGCCGCGCCGAAGATCGGGATATAATTCAACACAAAGATCAATAGCGCCCAGAATCCGGCAAACTGAATGCCGATAACTAGCATGATCACATAGCTAAGGCCGGCGGTGATTAAATTGCTCATGGTTTTGACGGTAATATATTGCCTGACCATGGCGGCGATATCGGCGAGGGTTTCATTGATGACGCGGCGTTGGCGCTCATCGGCGCCGAGAAGATTTATTTTCTTAAAGATGCGGCCGCGTTCGATCAGCATAAAGACAAGGTATAGGAAAATCGTAATGAAGGTCAGAAAATTTGAGGTCAGGCTGCTGAGACTGCCGGCAATCTGCGCCAGAAGCGGGCGAATGAGGCCAACAGCAGATTGCTGCAGTTGTTCAACGCCGCCGATAACCTCATGTGGAAGAAAATCAGTAGAGCGGACATAGGCAAGGGCGTTAGTAAAAATCGTGCTCAACCGCACTTCGTAGTTTTGCCATTCCCCCAGCAAAGTTTCAACATTGGATTTGATGATTTCAACAAACAGCATCGCCCCCGCGCCGATCAGTATGAAGGCGATCAGAAATCCGCACCAATTGGGAATGTATTTCCCGACGAAAGGCGTATGGCGGACATTTTCCTTGAGCGTATAAATCAGGAAACACAAGAATCCGGCGACGACCAGCGGGATTAAAATACCGCGACCGATATAAGCGACAAAGCCGATCAGAACGGCGATTGTGAGGCTGTGGAATGTACGCGCCATGCCGGCGTTTTCAGAGATGTCGGCCATTTCTTTCTCCCAGTCGCTTTGGACCTGTCGATAGGGCGGTTCGCGCGCCGCCGCCAGCCTGGAAAAGCGACGTGAAACCACTTTTCATCGCCCCGCGCGCGCATTACCAGTAGGCTCATGATCTGCTCGGAAATCGATTGGCGATGTCCTTGTGATGCGTTTGCGTCGCTGGAGGGCGAAGCGCATGCGCATCTTCTCAGCGCGGGCGACCGTACGCGCGGCGACTGGTCGGTGTTGGTTGCATTTCCTACGCGTATAATAACGGCCGAGCCAAATGACGGCGCCGTCTGGCTCGCCGCTGTGCAGGAAGCCATCGATGCGCGCACGGTGGATGCGCGCGCGGCGCCAACGCATGCGCCCTTCCATAGCGGCCTGGTTGGTTTTGTCGGCTATGAGGCGCTGAAGAGCATTGAACCAAGCCTTGACCTGCCCCCCAGCCCGTATGACCTCCCTGACGCTGTCTTTGGCGTATATGATGCGGCGGCGGTTTTTTCGCGCGACGACCAACGCGCCTATGTGGTCGGGCGCGATGAGGGGGTATGCGATCAATTGGCAAAAGCGCTTGGCGTCGAGCCTGTAGCGCCGCCAGCCTTGCCAGAATTTTCGGCAGCCCGGTCGAATTTTTCGCGGCAAGAGTATGAAGCGGCGGTTTCGTCGATTATCGGGAAAATAAAATCCGGGGATTTTTATCAATCCAATATCGCTCAATCCTTGCACATGACAGTCGAAGACAAGTTTTCTCCGTTTGATCTCTATCGGGCGGTTGCGCGTGAGAGCGATGCTCAATTTGGCGCGATTTTGCAATATTCGAACGGCGCAGTGCTGTCGAATTCGCCGGAACGGTTTTTTCAAGTCCAGCCGCAAAGCGGCGGGCGGCGTATTGTTGTCGAGCCGATTAAAGGAACGCGTGGTCGGTCCCGCGACCCGGCTGAAGATGCAGCGCTTGCCGAAGCCTTGCTAAGCGACCCAAAAGATCGCGCCGAGAACATTATGATTGCCGATTTGATGCGCAACGATCTATCCAAAATCTGCGTCGACGGCTCGATTGATGAAAGGGCGATTTGTGAGTTGATGACGCTCACAAATGTGCATCATCTGGTCTCGCGCATAGGCGGTGAGTTACGCGAGGGTGTCTCGATGAGCGATATTTTCCGCGCCCTTTTTCCGTCAGGCTCGATCACAGGTGCGCCAAAGATAGAGGCGATGGGCGCTATTGCCAAGATCGAAAAGATCGGGCGCGGGCCGTATTGTGGAGCGATTGGTTTCTTTGACGATGCTGGCGGCGCTGATTTTTCAGTGGCAATTCGTACACTGATAATAAATAAGACCGCGACCTCAGTCTTTGCGCCTGTCGGCGGTGGCGTTACTTTGCGCTCTAATCCGCGAGCGGAATATGAAGAAACCATGATTAAGGCAAGAAGCGCATTGGATGTCTTGTCGCCGCAGGCGCCACAATGATCCTGGTTATCGATAATTACGATTCTTTTGTGCATAATCTCGCACGCTATTTCCGCGAATGTGGCGCGCAAACCAAGATCGTACGCAATGATGCTGTCACGGTTGGTGAATGTCTGGCATTGGGGCCGCGCGCTGTTGTGATCTCGCCAGGGCCAAAGACGCCGGGTGAGGCGGGGTTGTCGCTAGAGTTGATTAAGACAATGCCGCCGGATATGGCGCTTCTCGGCGTTTGTCTCGGTCACCAATGCCTGGTTGAGGCTTTCGGTGGTCGTACCGTGCGCGCAAAATATCCGTTGCATGGTGAGGCCAGCATGATTAGCCATGTCGGAACTGGTATTTTTAACGGCGTCGCCTCGCCGACGCCCACGGGGCGATATCATTCCCTGGCATCGCTATTGCCAACCGGATCAGCGTTGGTGGAAACCGCACGGAGTGAAGAGGGTGAGGTTATGGCCGTCGCACATAACGAACGCCCGTGGTTTGGCGTACAGTTCCACCCCGAATCCTTGTTGACGCCGCAGGGCCGCGTCATGATCAATAATTTCCTACGCTATTGTTAGGCTATACCGGCAATGATTTTCTGGCTAAACGGCGATTATCAAGAAAACCCTATGGCGATTGATATCACGGACCGTGGGTTTCTGCTCGGCGACGGTGTTTTTGAGACGCTATTGGTTGAAGCCGGTATTCCCGTATTTTTGGATGCGCATCTTGATCGATTGAAAACCGGACTTGCCGCGTTATCGATCAGTGCGGCGATCCTCGATAATATCGGTGATATTATCGCCGGCCTTGCTGAGAAAAACGATCTTGGCAGTGAAAAAGCCTCAGCCCGCATCACCCTCACGCGAGGGCGGTCTGATCGGGGGCTGCTGTTTGCGACGTCGGACAGCATGACGGCGACATTGCTTGTTACGCTCACGCGTGCGCCAGCGAACACTGTCAACAAACCACTTAATCTCGTGATGAGCCAGTATACTCGCTGCGGGGCTAGCATTGCCTCCCGGTACAAGACGACGAATTACCTCGACAATATCCTTGCCCGTAATGAAGCAGAAGCGGCTGGCGCCGACGAGGCGATCATGATGAATTGCCGTGGCCGCGTTGCTTGTGCGTCAAGCGCGAATATTTTTACGATCAAAGAGGACGGCGATGTCCTGACCCCGCCTTGCAGCGAAGGGGCGCTGAACGGGATTGTCCGCAGATTGTTGCTGGGCTGCGCTGCGGAAGCTGGCGTCAACATATCTGAAGCACCGCTTGGCTTCGATCTTTTGCAGCAGGGCGCCCCGTTTTTGACGAATAGTTTGATTGGCCTTCGCCAGGCGCGGCTGAAAGGCGGCGGTTGCACGCCGACGCTGCTACAGGTGGGAATTTTCAATCAGTTAGAGGCATGGTATCAAGATCGCCTGCATCGCAGCCTGATCGAAAGCGCGCCCGCCTCGTGAAATCTTTTCTTATAACTGAAGAACAAATCGCACGTGTGATCGGCGGCGCAGCGGCCGACGAAGTCTCGCGCCGCTTTAATCGGCATTTCGATTTTCTCACCATAGCTTCCTGGACCGCCGAGACGCCGTTTGGCGAAGGCGGCATCGCGCTTTCGGCTGAGGAAATAAAAGCCTGTGGGTGGCGCGCGGCGGAGTTTTTTGGGCTGGAGCGCAGTTTTCTTGAAAACAAGTCTGCGATAATAATTGCGGACTGGGCGGCAGTAATTTCGGCGGCGATATCGCAAAAGCTCGACCGATATACGTTCAAATCTGCTGCTCGCGATGAATTAAGGGCGTCTCGTGCGCATAAGGCGGATGAACTCTTCCAAGATGCGGCAGCGGCGGCAAACATCCTTTATGGTCGGCGACGGATGTTGTCGTTTGTCGCGCCGCATAGTTTGCTGGGCTTTGAGCTGACGATTTTAACCCCTAACCTACAGCGTATTGAAGCCCTCGATGCTCGCGGCATGACGCCGGAAGTGTTGACGCAAACAATGGCCTATGGCGATGTCCTGGTCGCGACGCCAACCTTATGGCGATACATGATGCGCGAGGAACTTGCTGCGCCTGACAATATGATGGCAGTGACGTTTGGCGAGCCGATGACCCAGGAACTCGCTGCGGACATGCGTAAAGCCGGCTTCGGCGTTTTAAGAGAATTATATGGTTCCACAGAAACCGGCCTGATCGCGTGGCGCGATGCACCGGGCGAGCCGTTTGTTCTGTTCGATCACTGGCGTTGCGACAATGAACGTCTCATCCGGCTCGCGCCAGACGGCGAAGAGCGCGATGTTGAGGCGCCTGATTTTCTGGAATGGAAAAGCGATCGATCGTTTGATCTTGCCGGGCGGCGCGACGGCGCAATTCAAATTGGTGCCGTTAACGTTATCCCAGATGATGTCGCTGCGCGCTTATGCGGTCATGCCCATATCGCAGACTGCGTCATCAGCGTCGGGCGGCGCGGCGATGGCGTCGATCGTTTGATCGCCCATATCGTTCTTAAAGATGGTGTTGAGCCGGATGAGCGCACCGCGCGCGAAATCGATGTCTGGTGCCGGGCGGAGCTGCGCCAGCAGGAGCGCCCGCGTATCTTCCATTTTGAATCAGAGATAGCCGCCGCCAAGATGTGCGATGCGTGAATCACGCCAAGGGCGAAAGATAAAACCTAATTGCTGCCTGCAGCGTTCTTGGCTTGATCAAATTTCTTTTGCACTTGTGTGGTCAGGCTTTGGAAGACTTCCGGCGCATCGCCAACCGTAACCGTAGGCTCGCAATTTGATGCGCAATTATAGGTCGTGCGTTCTGCACCACGATAAAAAGTCAGCATATCGGAATTGGGGGAGCGCACGCGAATGATCATGTTTTCGATAGTTTCGCCAGATTCGTTGAATATATAGATGTTGGTTAAGCCGGGCGATTTTCCGAAAAGCAGCAAATTCTGGTTATCTTGTACGGTAACGTCAGCAATTGCCGGGTTGCCGACAGCAATATTCTCGGCGGGCGCGTTAAGTTTGTAGGGGCGCACCTGATCCATGGTTAACCACACTTCTCCGGCTTCTGCGCCAGCCGTCAGAGCAAAGAGCATTACCATTGCAGAAAAAAATGTGCGCATGAATCTGTCCTCATCAATTCCAGGGGCGGATATTATGGCCGATCCGTCAATGATTACTTAAAAACCCCGTACAGATTATGTGTTTCGGCGGATATTTAACATTCTCGGTTTACCCGGCCTTAAACCGCATCTGATATGAAACGCCGCTTGGAGAACTCAGTAGCGATGATGTTAGAGACCGCGACCAGCTTGCATGCACAGAGCGGCGATCTTTTGGAATCGCTTGCAACGCTCCCCCTGTTTCATGATTTGTCTGACAAAATACTTGGCAACATCTGTGAAAGTGTTGACTTACGTCACTATGATGCGGGTCAGACGGTATACACACTGGGCCAGTTTGACGGCAGTGAGTTTTTTGCTGTGATATCTGGGAGCATGAAGGTCTCGACATTTGAGCCCGAGACCGGGGCTATGCTTATTGAAGAAGTTGGTTCGGGTGCTATCTTTGCCATGGAGCTTGTGTTTGGGCGCGGCGCCAGTGACGCCTTTCAACACGTCTCTGTCACTGCTGACGAGGATCTCGTGATCCTTGCAATTGACGCAGAATCTTTTTGCTTGCTTACAAATCGGCGGCCGTCTTTGATGCGCAATGTTGCGATGCACTTTGCCGGCGAGCTGGCGGCGCGAAGATTTCGGAATATGACCGCAGAAGCAAGGCCCGAGCAGCGTGTCTTTACTATACTTTTAAAATTCGTTGAACGGGATGGTGTAACTGGGCAATGGCGTGTTCCGCATATGCCAAAACACCGTGCGTTAGCGGAGGAGGCCGGCGTGGAGGAATCTACGACAGCGGCCGCACTTGCCATGCTTATTCAGGACGGCATAGCCCGGCGAGATTATCCTGGCTTGATTATAGATGACCTCAATCGCCTTAACGATCTTGCTAAATAGGTTAATGGCGATTTACTATAACATTAGTGTACTGAGCAAATTTTATTTTCAAAATTCATCATTCATTTACGCATCGGGCATAATGTATAGTCGTCTGGAAGAAAACTCTTTCAGCGGTGCAAGTGTAGAGTTAGCAGGAGTCGACAAATGAAAGCTTTGATTAAACGTTTTAAGGCCGATGAAGACGGCGCTACTGCAATCGAATATGGTTTGATTGCGGCGCTTATTGCTGTTGCTATTATCGCAGCAGTTCGTGCTGTAGGTACGTCGTTGAGCACGACCTTCAACAGCATCGACGCCGCAATTTAGTCGTCGATGCATTGATTGCGCGGCATTGTTGCGCAAACATTACTGTTCAAAAAGGGGGCCAGATGGCCTCCTTTTTTTGTTTATGTCTAACGGAACATTAAGGGGACGGGCTTAGTTTCTGCGCCGGTAGAATGTGGAGGCCGCCGGTGATAACTTATCTGGTACTAGCAGTTTTTCCTGCGGCGCTGTTGGTTGCGGCCGCAAACGATATTTACGAATTTAAAATTCCGAATTGGGTTTCTATAATCTTAATATGCGCCTTCCCGGTCGCGGGCGTGGCTGTTGGGGCCTCGCCGCGCGTCATTGCTGAAGGTTTTTTGATTGGCGCCGGCGCCTTGGCGCTTGGTTTCGCTCTTTATGCAGGTAAAATTATCGGCGGTGGCGACGCAAAGCTTTTCGCTGCAGTTGCGCCATGGGTTGGCGCGAATGCGCTCGACGTATTTCTTTTCCATACAGCGTTGTCAGGATTGGTGCTGGCGATTTTCATGACGCTGTTTCGCAAACTTCCAATTTTGCCGGTTTATGCACATGCGCCATGGTTAATCGAGCTGCATGGGCGGAAAAAGGATTTACCTTATGCGGTTGCCATCGCAGCGGGTGGATTCCTTAGCTTTTCACAAACAGCGTTCTTTCAATTGGTCTTTGGCGGTTAATAAGATCAGTTAACGTAGTATTGAGGAGTTTCGAACACCATGGGCTGTCTATTATTTGCTCTTCAGTGGCGTAACAATCAGGTTGGTTCGAGATGAATGTAAGTCGCATAGCTATTCTCGGCATAGCGCTCGTCGCGGGCGCGGCCGCATTTTTTCTGATGATGGGGAAATCACCCGAAGGTCCGGCAGTTCAAATTATTGAACGGACTAAAGAAGAAACAGTTCGCGTGTTGGTCTCGACCCGCGATATTCAGCGTGGTGAAAGGCTGGCTCTGGAAGATACAAACTGGGTGGCGTGGCCGAAGAAGGCAATTCAACCCACCTTCATCACAGATGCACACTCTGAGCAGCGTGAAGAATTGACGCAAGCTGTTGCGCGATCATTGATCGTCACTGGCGAACCGCTTGTTAACGCAAAAGTGGTCAAGGCGGGTCACTCAGGATTGATGGCAGCGATCATTGCGCCAGGCCAGCGTGCGGTGACCATGAGAGTGTCGCCGGAAACGGCGTCTGGCGGTTTTGTTTTGCCTGGCGATCGTGTCGATATTTTCAATACGGATGGCGATAGAACGCAAGTTCTGTTCGAAGAGGTTCGGGTGCTCGCTGTCAATACGATTTATTCAGAGACTACTGAAACACCTTACATAGACGGCGTGAATGTGACGTTGGAGTTATCGCCGCGCGATGCGGAAGAATTTACGTCAGCAAGGGCGAACGGTTCTATGAGTATTGTGTTGCGCAGTATCTTCAAGCCCGATGGTGATGCGGTTGTGAATAATCGGCGCTCATCAAACGTAAATGTAATTCGATATGGGCGTTCTTAAGATAATTGGCGAACAGAGGTTTGAGATGACATTCGTAACCAACGCTTTCAAGGCAATCTATGCAAATGTCGGACGCACAATCGTTGCGGTTCTGGCCGGCGGTCTCGTAGTTTCCGCTGTGATGTCGCCAGCGGCGGCGCAACGTGGCGTGCAGAACGTACGTATTGATACTGGCGGCGTCAGCAATGTCTCGCAAAGCATCGTCTTGCCGCTCAATAAGGCGGCGATTGTCGATTTGCCGGAACCTGCCGTTGATGTCTTGGTCTCGCAACCAAGCGTTGTCGATGCTGTTGTCCGTTCACCGCGCCGGGTTTATCTTTTGGGGCTGACGACCGGTCAGACAAATGCATTCTTCTTTGATTCTCGTGGTCGACAGATCCTCAACCTGGAAATCCGTGTTGAACGAGACATGGTGGCGCTCGCTGATGTGATGCGCCGGGTAATGCCAAACAGCCGTATCGAAATTGATGCGCTTAACGACAATGTCATTCTGCGCGGCACAGTGCAAACGGCGGCGGAAGCAGCGAATGCGCATTCGCTCGCCGGTCGGTTTGTCGATGATCCTGAAAAAGTGATTAATATGTTGAAAATCCGTGATCCTGATCAGGTTATGCTAAAGGTGCGCATCGTTGAGATGCAGCGGCAGGTGCTCAAGCAACTTGGCGTTTCAACAAACGGATCGGTTGTCCTTTCCGACGCGGCGCTCGCATTTTCCAATGTCAATACGGTTGGCGCGACCGGCGGTTTGGGGCTGAACAGCACCAATACCAATGTTGGCGACCTTGAGCGGATCGATGCTTCATTGCAGGCATTTGAGTCGACAGGGCTGGTCCGCATCCTGGCGGAACCAACCCTGACATCGGTGTCCGGCGAGTCAGCAAAGTTTCTGGCTGGCGGAGAATTTCCGGTGCCGGTTGGCCAAGATGACGGCGTCATATCGATCGAATTTAAGGAGTTCGGCGTCGGCCTTGGCTTTACCCCTCTGGTGCTTAGCAAGGGTCGGATCAATCTTAATATCTCAACTGAGGTCAGCGAAGTCACGACTGAGAATTCATTCTTTGTCCCGGGCGTGACGACAGTTGATGGTAGCGGTAATCTTATCACTACGGCGGGCTTGTCGATACCGGGGCTTACGGTGCGCCGCGCGAATACGACCGTCGAACTGCCGAGCGGCGGCAGTCTGGTTATGGCGGGTCTGCTCCAAGAGGATATGCGCTCAACCATTGATGGCGTGCCGGGCATGAAAGATGTCCCTGTTTTGGGGCAACTTTTCCGCAGCCGAGATTATCAAAACAACGAGACTGAACTTGTAATCATCGTCACGCCCTATCTCGTCGAAGCGACCCACCAGTCCAATTTGCGCGATCCTGCGGAAGGTCTGGTTTTGGCGTCGGACGCAGAGACCATTTTGATGGGCAAGTTACTGTCGACATACGGGCTGGCCGGCTCCGGGGTGAAGGAAGCCTCGTTGCAAGGGCCGATGGGCTTTATTTTAGACTAAGAGGATAACCGACGATGTTGAAATCAACAGGCAAATACGCACTCCTCTCAATACTCGCTTTGTCGGCGAGTGCGTGTGCAAGTGCTTTCAACGGGCCGCAACAAGCGATGTCCGTTGCTGAAGAGCATCCAATATCGGTTGATAGTCAGACCGTGACACTGACAATTGACGCCGATGAAACAACAACCGATTTATCCGACATGGACAGGGCGCGCCTTCGGGCGTTCGCTGATGCGTATCTGCGCGGCGGTCACGGGGCGCTGACGATCACGGCGCCATCCGGCACAGAGCAAGATTTTGACGGCCAGGAAATGGCTTCCGATATTCGCAAAGCGTTGAATGAGGCTGGAGTGCCTTGGTCTGCGCTCGCCGGCGCCACCTATCGTACGGGGGGTGACGCGAATGGCAACCAGATCATTGCTTCCTATACGCATTATGTAGCAACACCTAGCGAATGTGGTGACTGGACTGGCGGAATGAATCGGAAATACCGAAATTTAAGGTCAAAAAACTTTGGTTGTGCATCAATGAACAATATCGCGGTGTTGCTGGCCGATCCGCATGATCTTGTTGCGCCCGCAGGTGTGACGCCGCGTGATGCGACAGCCGCCGTGCGGAGTTTTGAAGCCTATCGTGAGGGCGAGGTTAAGGCCTCTGAGATTGATAATGAGATTAGCACTGAGGTCTCTGGAGGGCAGTAGCAGAGCTACGGCGCCAAGGGGATATGCAGGGAGATGACGATGAAAAACGCAGCTGAAACAGCCTATCAGCGTGAAGATGAGGAGCAGGGCGTCGCCGACAGCGCTGCAACTCTCGGTGCGGATGGGGGCCCAACGATTGGCGGCGATGAGGTAGACCCCGCAGAGTCATCGGCAAACGAGGTTGCGCCTTATAATGATGAGCTAGAGGGTTTGTCCGACGATAGCTGGCTTGACGAAGAGCTTTCAGATGAAGAGCTAGCCGCTCTTGGCGAAGAAGACTTCGACGACGAAGATCTTGCTAATCTTGATCTGTCTGATGAGGATTTTGACGACGAAGATCTTTTAGATGAGGATATTGATGCGTCGTTTGATGTCAGTGAAGAATTAGGCGACGCCGACACTGTTGTGACGCCGTCAAAGGAGCCCGACGCTGATAGCGCGGACGTCAGTTTCGATGCCGCTGATTTCGATGGCGATGACGACGAGCCCATCGCTACGGAACCTGCGACACCGGTGGAGGACAGTGCTGAGGTTGCCGCTTCAGAGGAGGTCGTTGCTGCCGCCAATACTGCAGGCGCGCTTGTCGCTGCTGGCGGCGCAATGGCTGATGCGGACGCTTATAGCGGGGCAATGACCGGCATTGAAGATATTGAAGTCGACCATCGGCCTGTGCCGCGGATCTCGATTCATGCATTTTGTGAAACGCCAGCGATGACAACGCTGCTTGAACAAGCCGCGATTGACCGCCGTCTTTCCAAAGCGCACCTCACCATTCATATGGGCGGGCTGGCCAAAGCGGTCGATCAATTCCAGACTGCAGCAACGCCCAATCTCGTTATTTTGGAAACGCTTGCATCCGGGGCTGAAATTTTCGCCCAGCTTGGCGAGCTTGCCGAAGTTTGCGATCCGTCGACCAAGGTCGTTATTATTGGTCAGATAAATGATATTATTCTTTACCGTGAGCTTATTGCGCAAGGCATCAGCGAATATATCGTTCGTCCACACTCGCCGCTTCAAATCATCAAGGCGATTGCCGATCTGTACATAGACCCGTCTGCGCCGCCGATTGGGCGCACATTGGCGTTTGTCGGCGCGCGCGGCGGCGTTGGTTCATCGACCATCGCCCATAATGTTGGCTGGTGCTCTGCAGAGGAATATCAGAGCGACACAATTATTCTCGACCTTGATCTGGCGTTTGGCACGGCGAGCCTCGACTTTGATCAGGAAGCATCTGCGGGCCTCTATGAGGCGTTAAGTTCGCCGGAGCGGCTGGACGATGTCTTGCTTGATCGCCTGCTGCAAAAGCACACCGACCACTTGAGCCTGTTTACAGCGCCGAGCGCCCTCGACAGAGAGTATGATGTAGACGATCAGGCCTACGAAACCGTGCTTGATGTGGTGCGTGGTTCGGCGCCGACAGTTGTGGTTGATGTGCCGCATGTCTGGTGCAGCTGGTCGAAACGGATATTGACGACCGCCGATGAGATCATCATCACGGCGACGCCGGATCTGGCCTCCTTCCGCAACACCAAACAGTTGGTTGATATTCTAAGCGCCGCGCGCCCCAATGATGCGCCGCCGACTTTGGTGATTAATCAATTCGATTCGAAAATGTCCGCGGTCCAACCCGATCAGTTTGTCGAGCATGTAGGCCTGAAGCCAGCCGCCGTGTTCAACTGGGAGCCGCAGATTTTTGGCGCCGCGACCACTAACGCTGCGCCGATTGTTGATGTCAGCCCAAAATCAAAAGCGGCCGGCGCGATCCGTGAGCTGTCTGCGCATTTGATCGGCCGCGCCGATGCGAATATCGCGAAACCAAAATTCAGCCTGTCAGGTCTCTTTCAAAAGAAACGGTAATCTAGGGTATGTTCGGACGTAGAAACGCTCCTGTAAACGCGCCAGCGGCGCCAGCAAAGTCTGGCGCGAAACGCAAGCCCGTGACGGCGCAAAAGCCGGCGTCAGTTTCTGCTGCGCCAGCGAAAACAAGTGCGCCGCCGCCCGTCGCGCCGCCGCGCGTAGTCAAGCCGTCCAATGATTGCGCGGAAAATGCGCAGCCGGTTGAAATTGGAGGCCGGTCGGATGAATATTTTCAGACAAAAACTACGATCTTCAACGCGCTGATCGATACAATTGACCTGTCGCAACTTTCCCAGCTTGATACCGAAACAGCGGGAGAAGAGATCCGCGACATCGTCAATGAAATCATTTCGATCAAAAATGTTCAGATGTCGATCGCGGAACAGGAATCGTTACTACAAGACATTTGCAACGACGTTCTTGGATATGGACCGCTTGAGCCCCTTCTGGCGCGTGATGATATCGCTGATATCATGGTCAACGGCGCCAACAGCGTCTTTATCGAGGTTGGCGGTAAAATTCAGCTGACCAATGTGCGCTTCCGCGACAATGCACAGCTGATGAACATCTGCCAACGGATTGTTAGCCAGGTCGGCCGTCGCGTCGATGAAGCCAGCCCGATATGCGACGCGCGCTTGCCCGATGGATCGCGCGTCAATGTTATCGCGCCGCCACTGTCCATTGACGGCGCCGCGCTGACCATTCGTAAGTTTAAAAAAGACAAGTTGCGGATGGCCGATCTCATCAATTTTGGATCGATTACGCCGGAAGGCGCGAAAGTGCTTGAAATTATCGGCGCCTGCCGGATCAACACTTTGATCTCAGGCGGTACGGGTTCCGGTAAAACAACGCTTTTGAATTGCATGACTGGCTTTATCGAGCATGATGAGCGCATTATCACCGCAGAAGACGCCGCTGAGCTGCAATTGCAGCAGCCACATGTGGTGCGCCTTGAAACACGCCCGCCCAACCTTGAAGGGCAGGGCGAGGTGACTATGCGCGATCTCGTCAAGAACTGTCTGCGGATGCGCCCTGAGCGGATCATCGTCGGCGAGGTTCGCGGCCCGGAGGCGTTTGATCTCTTGCAGGCGATGAACACGGGTCATGACGGGTCGATGGGAACACTCCACGCCAACTCTCCACGCGAGGGTTTGCAGCGTATTGAATCCATGATCACAATGGGTGGATATAACCTGCCGTCAAAAACAATTCGTGAAATGATTGTCGGATCAATCGATATCGTTATTCAGGCTGCGCGTCTGCGCGATGGCTCGCGCCGTATCACGCACGTTACCGAAGTTCTTGGTACTGAGGGGGATACGATCATCACGCAGGATCTTTTTGTTTACGACATGGATGCCGGTGAAGACGAGAACGGTGCGATTCTTGGGCGCCATCGGTCTACCGGTATCGCGCGTCCGGCGTTCTGGGATCGTGCGCGTTACTATGGCAGAGAAGCAGAATTGGCCGCGGCTCTTGATGCGGCTGCGGAGTAACGTTGATGGATCAACAGCTTCTCATCATCGTCGGGCTCGGCGTCGTTAGTTTTGCTGCGCTTGCGTTTGCGTTTTTAGCGCCGACGCAAAAGGACAAATCCAATAAACGCCTTGCATCCCTGAATACCGGCCGGGGCGGTCTACGCGGCGGTACGCAGGGTAGTAGTGACGCCCAAAATAAAGAGCGTCGCCGGAAACTTACCGAGTCGCTGGCGGCGCTCGACAACAAAACCAAAAACCTGAAAAAGAAACAGCGTGTTTCGTTAAGCCAGATGCTTGAGCAAGCAGGCCTCGATTTGACGCCGAAGAATTTTTACATGATATCGGCGATCTGTGCGTTGGTTTTTGGATTTGTTGGTCTGGTCTCCGGCCAACAACTATGGATTACTGGGCTGTTGTTCGGTGTTGGCGGGCTTGGGTTTCCGCGATGGGCGGTGAACTTTCTGCGCACCCGGCGGCAGAAGAAATTTATTAAAGAGTTTTCCGGCGCTATAGACGTAATCGTCCGCGGCGTGAAATCCGGTTTGCCGGTCAATGAATGTCTGAAGATCATCGCTCGCGAAGCGCCGCGCCCGGTCGGTGACGAATTTCACATGCTCAATGAAGCGTTGCGGATTGGCATGACGCTGGAGCAGGCGCTGGGACGCATGTATGAACGCATGCCGGTGCAAGAAGTCAATTTCTTCGGCATCGTCCTGCTGATCCAGCAGACCACCGGCGGCAATCTTGCTGAGGCGCTGGGTAACCTTTCCAATGTTTTGCGCTCACGCAAATTGATGGAAGGCAAAATCAAAGCGTTGTCCGCCGAGGCGAAGGCGTCCGCTTATATTATCGGCTCGTTGCCGTTTCTGGTTATGGGCGCAGTTAAGGTCGCGTCGCCCGACTATCTCGATCCGCTATTCACAACCCGTATGGGAAATTTCATTTTGATCGGCGCCGGCATGTGGATGTTGACGGGCGTCATGGTGATGAAAAAAATGATCGCAATTAAGGTCTAGAGAGCGTCCAATGAATGCTATTGTTGAAGCTGTAACAGATCGCAATTTTCAAATTGCTCTTCTGGTGTCGTTGGCGGCGATCGCGACGATTTTCACCGTGCTTGAGCCATTGCTTTATAAAGACAAGCTGCGTGAACGGATGAAGTCGGTTGGCGCCCATCGTGACATGTTGCGCGATCGCCAGCGGGAATCCTTGACAAAGAAAAATAATCCGCGACTGCGCAATGCATCGCCGCAAGGCATGATCAAGGAAGTTGTTGAAAGCCTCAAACTGTTGGAGGTTTTTGACGAGAACGCCGCCCGCAAGAAATTGATGATGGCTGGTTTTCGCGGTCAAGGTCCGGTTTTTACATTCATGGCTGCGCGGTTGAGTTTGCCGTTTGTCATGGCGCTTGTTGTCGGCATTTATGTCTACGTACTCGATGGATTTGAGCTTGAGAGTTTCGGCCGTCTGTTGGTGACGGTGGGCGGGTTTGGCATGGGGTTTTATCTGCCGAGTATTTATATTTCCAACGCGGTCAGCAAGCGTCAACAAAAGATTCAGATGCACTGGCCTGATGCGCTCGATTTATTGTTGATCTGTATTGAAGCGGGGATGTCGATTGAGGCTGCATTTCAAAAAGTTGGCGAAGAAGTTGGTGCGAGTTGCTCTGAGCTTGCCGAAGAGCTTGGCTTGACGACGGCGGAACTGTCTTATCTGCAGGAACGCAAACAAGCATATGTAAATCTTGCCGAACGCACCGGGCTTGATTCAGTGAAGGGCGTCGTGACCGCGCTCATTCAGTCGGAGAAATACGGAACGCCGCTAGGCCAGGCATTGCGCGTTATGGCGACGGAAAGCCGCGATTTGCGTATGCAGGAGGCGGAGAAAAAGGCCGCCGCTTTGCCGCCGAAGCTCACTGTACCGATGATCGGCTTTTTTCTGCCGGTCTTGTTCGCGGTTATTCTCGGCCCGGCGATCATGACGGTTATGAGCCTGGATTAGAGCGCCGGGCGAAAAGTGGAAACCGGTTTTTTGCACTCAACCGCGAAGGCGGTCAGATCATAATCTGCGCCCTTCGGGCGCGGACCCGCGCACAGCAAGGAATCGAGTATCGGGTGCATCCTATGCATCACCCGACTCTAGGCCCGGATTGTGTAAGCCAACGGCGTCAATTGTATTTTTGAACTACAAGAATCGGACAAATTCTTCGATCAGCCCATCAATATGATCTTCGGTCGTTTTCCACGATGAAACGCTAAGCCTGAAGGCGGCTTTCCCTCGCCAGACCGTCGGGCCAAACCAGACCTTTCCAGAGGCTTGAACCGCGCTGACGAAACTTTTCGTTTTTTCCTCGTTGTCGAGGGCGCATAAGACTTGATTGAGAACGACCCTGTTGTGAACGGGAACGCCGATTTCTCTACACCCCGCGGCTAAACGTGTCGCGAGATTGCAATAGCGATCCACAAGCTCTTCAACGCCATCGCGCCCCAGTGAGTGAAGCGCCGCCCAAAAGCTCAAGCCCCTTGCTCTTCGTGAAAACTCCAAGGTAAGATTTTTCTGCGCGTCTTCTTCTCCTTGAGCGTAGACGGCGTCGGCGTTTAGTGTTTTCGCCATCAGTGTTTTGTCGCGACATATGGCAACGGCGCTATCATAGGGCGTGTTGAGCCATTTATGCCCGTCCGTTGTCCAACTGTCGGCAAGTTCAACGCCATTGGTTAGGTGGTTGTAGTTCCGCGATGCGCGCGCCCACAAACCAAAGGCGCCATCGATATGCACCCAGGCGCCCGCCGCTTTAGCGACCGGAATAATATTTGTAAACGGATCGAATTCTCCAGTGTTCACCTCTCCGGCCTGTAGGCACAAAATGGTGCGGTCATTCAGTGGCGGCAATTGATCGGGGATAACCCGGCCATTTTGATCGACCGGCGCATAGACAATCCGGTCCATGCCGAAGCCCAGGAGTCGCAGCGCCTTTTTGATGGTGATGTGGACGCTCACAGGGACCACGACGCGTATTTCTGGCGCGCCGGTGAGGCCTTTTGCGGAGAGATCCCACCCCAGCCTTTCGAGAAGACCGGTGCGGGCGATGGCCAAGCAGGACAACCCGCAGGCGGTGGCGCTAGTGCCAAAACCGACGCCGGATTGTTTTGGTAAATCCAAGACGTCCAGTAACCATGTCCCGGCTGTTTTTTCAATCGCGGCCATCGCAGGCGAGTTGACATGAGATGATGCACACTGATCCCACGAGGCGGCCAAGCGCTCCGCTGCTGCCGCGACCGGCAGGGAGGCGCCGATCACAAAACCAAAATAGTTGGGGCCGTTAGAGGCGACCGTTGCCGGTCCGCCATATTCATCGAGTAACGCTAGCGTTTGTTTGGGATCGGATGGAGATTGCGGCAACGCGCCGACCAGCGCATCCAGATTTTTAATGCTCTGCTGGGAGGGAAATGCAGGCCGGACATTGATCGACTTAAGGTATTGCGCTGCACGCGCGTCGGCTTCCGCCAGCAAGCTCAACTCAGCTTGAAGATCCATTGTTATTCTCCTTAGCATTAGCGCAGACTTTGAGGTTTTTCTCGCCGGCTAGGCGTGTTTATGCCGAGCCTGGCGGCGCCAATGCAAGATAGAAAATCTCAAATGCTGATTAGCGCCAGTCGCCTACTCGCCGGCGATTTGATCGAGCGCCTCGTAAAGCGGTAATTTTCCGGCGGCGACTTTGTTGCGCGACGGTGCTGGTTGGCCCAATCGGGCGCGATAGACCCAGACATTGGTGAGCACTTTTTCGACGAAATCGCGGCTCTCGTGATTGGGTATGCTCTCGATAAAGAGCAATGGATCTTCGATCTTTATCTTACGTTTCCAGAGGCGCAAATTTCCAGGTCCGCCATTATAGGCGGCGGCAAGATGGAAAAGGTCGCCATCGGCGGCGCCGTCGATCAGGTAGCCGACATAGTTCTGGCCAAGCTCGAGATTATAGGAAGGCTCGTAAAGCCGTTTGCGGCCCTTGCGGTAGCGCAAGGAGCGGTCCTTGGCGACATAGCTTGCGGTGCGCGGCATCAATTGCATCAGGCCGCGCGCGCCCACCCGGCTTGTGGCTTCAACCTTGAATTTCGATTCCTGACGCATCAGCGCATAGAGCAGCGCGCGGTCGATTTTAAACCCGCTTTGCGGCGCATAGTCGGGTATCGGAAACAGCCCGGCTTCGAGATATTTTCCCTCGCCCGTCAGCGCAATATCGATTTGCGCGGCGGGAAGCTCCAGCGCTGTGGCGATGGCGAGGAGGTCATAATCAAGCTCCGGCGGGATGACGCCATTGGCCCAGCGCAACTCCGTATTGGCGTCGATGTCGCGCCCTGCTTGCTTCAATGCGATGGCGCGTTTGACGCGCGGCGCCGCCTCGTGAAGTTTTTCAAGACCATCTGTGGTGACAACCGGCGCGTCCCACTCATAGTGGTAATCGAGCCCGAGTTGCGCCAAAGAAAGTTGGCCATAAAATGTGAACGGATAGGCGGCGGCAATCGTCAAGTTTGGCGCCACATCGCTGAGCGCGCCGGTTGCCAGGGACGTGCGTGCGGCCCAGAAGCCGGCTGCGGCGCGAAGACTATCATCCTGATACGGAACAGCCGCCATCGCTGTGAAAAATTCCTGCGCGGTTTCCATGTCGCCGTCGCGGAACGCGATCAGCCCGGCAATCCAGTAAGACAGAACCGCACTGTCTCCATTGCGCCGAGCAGACTGACCGGCAATCTCTCGGGCGCGGTCAACATAGCCTTGATAATAAAGGCTTGCTGCAATCCATGAGCGCATGCGGTCATATTGGCGCTCGGTGATGACGCGGCGGGCATGATGCTTGTCGATTTCTTTGAGCGCCCGCAAGGCTTGATTGTGGTTAGAAAGATAGCGCACCCGGCCCTCAATACGGCGCAGGCGCGGGCGGCTTTTTTGGGCGTAATCAGCCTCTAGCGCCGGATCGAGCGCCGGGTCTTCGCTCTTGCGCCATTTGCGGGGGATCGGACGGGCAGGCGAGGATACGCCTTTCGGCCGGCGCTTGCGGGCAAGGCGATAAATTTTATTGGCTTCCGGGTGATCCGCATAATACGCCATCCAGCGTTTGAGTTCGCTATATTTCGAGCGATAGGCCGTCGGGTGCATATAGCGTTGAAATTGCACATAGCCGAGGAGGATTTTGTCGTCGAGCGCGGCGATCTTTTTGTCCGCCGCCGCCCAGCGCCCGTGTTCTTGCAAGGCGAAAATTTCACGGTACAACGCCGCATCGCTATCGCTAAGGATCTGAAGCGAAGCTGTTGTAGCGCTATCGACCATTGCTGCGTCTGCGGCGAGTGGCGTTGGTGTTGCAGCGAAACTCAAACCCGGTAAACAAAACACAAGTGTCAGCGCGATGGCGCAAAGTCGAAACATATATATTCCCGGTACTGGCCCTGATGCGGGCGCAATTAAAAAAGCGACGGTCGGTCACAAACAGACGACCGCTATTTCTGACGTATTTTAGCAGACCCCGCTTTTATAAATTCCCAACAAGAAAGGCTGCATTAAATCAGGTTAATCTTCCATTAACCGTTTTTCCAACGTTAGAAGATCGGCCCAGGCGAGACGCTTGTTTGCCGGCTGGCGCAACAAAAACGCAGGGTGGAATATTGGCAAAGCGGGGTAGCCAGCGCCGCTGGCGGTTTCAATTTCGCGCCAGACGCCGCGGGCGCGCATGATCCCGGTGACGCCCAAAAGAGCCTGCATTGGCGCGCCGCCGGCCAGCAACACCGCTTTGGGCGCGGTCAGCTCAATCAACCGGTCGACAAACGGCCGACATATGGCAGTCTCGGTCTGGCTTGGCGTGCGGTTGCCGGGCGGGCGCCAATAAATCACGTTTGAGATCAGCGTATTTTGCGTCCGGTCGCAGTCGATGGCGGCGAGCATGCGGTCCAGCAGTTGCCCCGCCCTGCCAACAAACGGTTTGCCGATACGGTCTTCATCACGCCCCGGCGCCTCGCCGATCACCAACAGGTCGGCGCTCGGCGCGCCGTCGGCAAAAACTGTGTTGTGGGCGCCGGCTTTTAGGGGGCAGCCGTCAAAGGCTTTGACCGCCGCTTCAAGCGCTTTGAAATTATCGCACTCGGCGGCAATCTTTTTCGCCGCTGCAACCGCTTCGTCAGCCGGAAGTGCTGCCGCAGAGGGTCTGAATACCGGCGTTGACGTCGCCGGCGCGACGGCGTGTTGGCGCGAGGGGGGCGGTTTGGCGCCCCATGAGCGAAGATCGGCGGGCGCGGCGGCGACCGCCTCGTTAACGCCCATATCCGCATACCAGCGCAATAGCGCGATCGCCGCGCGTTCTTTCGCCGAGTGTTGTTCGGAACTGTCCATTACACGATGAGTGTAGCAGGACTTTAAATGGAAATAGAAGCTGCGAGCATCATTTGTGCGGTGTAATAAAGCGGCAAGCCCCATAGGCGGTTTATAAATTCCGGCTTCACAAATTGGTCCCGGGCAACCGCGATATCGGATATGGCAAACCCGATAGCGCCGCCCGCCGCCAGCCAATAGGGCGCGCTGCCATCAGGCGAGGCGGTGGCGAAGCTCATCGCCGTCATCACGCCGATAATCAGGCAATAGGCGACGACGGGCGCGCGAAACGCCCCGAGGTGAGGCCAAAGCCGCTGTAAAGTGACGCCAATTGTGAGCACTATCACAAAGGTCGCCATAATCGCGAGGCTGCCAAACCCGGCCCAGATGGCGGCGAAGGCGCAAGCATAGGCGAGATGGCCAAGGGCGAAGGCGCCCATGCCGGCCAGAAACAGCTGTCGGCCCCGAGCGATCAGCAAAATATCGCCGAGCATGCAAAAGGCGAGGCCAGCCAAAACCAGCTGGCCATAGGCGCTCTCCAGCCCTCCGTTAGCCAGTGCCAGCGCCATAAAAGCCGCCGAGGCAGCAGGCTTGGCGAGCCACCGAAGCCAGTCGCTGCTGCGATATTCAGCAAATAACAGGATGGCGACACAGGTTGCGCCAAAGCCGAGGATCAAGCTGTTTGCCATGAAATCGCCAATCCCCAATTTGGGTTCAATGGTCGCGCTTATGCGCGGCGCTGCTTATCATGGCTTTTTTTTGCGTTCTTTGCCAAAAACCCTCTAAGCCAGCGACCGAAGGGAAGATGACGCCAGATGGATACAGAAGCTGTGACGCGCGAAGCCATGGAATTCGATATTGTCATTGTCGGCGCAGGGCCTGCGGGCCTGTCCGCCGCCATCCGCCTGAAACAGCTGGCGGCGGAAAAGGGCGGCGATATCAATGTCGTCGTCGTCGAAAAAGGCTCCGAGGTTGGCGCGCATATCCTCTCCGGCGCGGTGCTCGATCCGTTGGGTCTTGACCGGCTATTGCCTGATTGGCGCAATATGGGATCGCCGGTTGATACGCCCGTCACTTCTGAAAGTTTCAAAGTGCTGGGTTCGTCAGGCTCGCTGCCGCTGCCGGGTTTCGCAATGCCGCCGATGGTCAAAAACCATGGCTGCTACATAGTTTCCATGGGCAATGTCTGCCGTTGGCTCGCTGAACAGGCCGAAGAGCTGGGGGTTGAAATCTATCCCGGCATGGCCGCCTCGCAGCTGCTCTATCGCGAGGATGGTTCGGTCCGTGGCGTTGTTGTCGGTGAAATGGGGATAGGGCGGGATGGCGAGAAAAAAGACAGCTACGAGCCCGGCATGGAGCTGGTTGGCAAATATGTTCTGATCGGCGAGGGCGTACGCGGATCGCTCGCCAAGCAGCTGATTGCGAAATTTAATCTCGATGCGGATAGTGAACCGCAGAAATTCGGTATCGGCCTTAAGGAGTTATGGGAGATAGAGCCGGAAAAATCGCGCCCTGGCCATGTCCAGCACACTTTTGGCTGGCCCCTGAAAAATGATGTTGGCGGTGGGTCGTTTTGTTATCACTATAGCGACAACACCATCGCGCTTGGGCTTGTGGTTCACCTGAATTACAAAAACCCATATCTTAATCCGTATGGAGAATTTCAAAAACTCAAAACCCATCCGGATATCGCCAAGTTGCTTGAGGGCGGCAAACGCATCGCTTATGGCGCGCGCGCGATTACGGAGGGCGGCTATCAGTCGGTGCCGAAGCTGATTTTCCCGGGCGGCGCGCTGATCGGCTGCTCGGCCGGGTTCGTCAATCTGCCGCGCATCAAGGGCAACCATAACGCCATGCTGACCGGCATGATGGCGGCTGAGGCGGCTTTCGCCGCTGTGGGCGAGGGCCGTGAGGGCGACGAACTGGCCGCCTATGCCGATGCCTATGACGCGTCAGGCGTCAAGATGGAGCTGAAAAAAGCGCGCAACGCCAAGCCGCTCTGGTCGCGATTTGGCACTCTTGTCGGCGGCATCGCCCTTGCCGGCTTCGATTTATGGAGCAATACGATTATCCCCGGATTTTCCATCTTCGGCACGCTGGGCCATGGCAAGACCGATGCGCAAGCCACCGAACCGGCGGCAAAGTACGCGCCGCTTGATTATCCGAAGCCCGACGGCAAGATTACCTTCGACCGGCTCACTAATGTCGCCTTTTCGGCGACAAATCACGAAGAAGACCAGCCCGCGCACCTCAAGCTTAAGGATGCGTCAATCCCAATCGGCGTTAATCTGCCAGTCTATGCTGAGCCCGCACAGCGTTATTGTCCGGCGGGCGTATATGAGGTGGTAATCGAAGATGGCGGCGGCGATCCGAAATTCCAGATTAACGCCCAGAATTGCGTCCATTGTAAAACCTGCGTCATAAAAGACCCCTCGCAGAATATCACATGGGCAACGCCGGAAGGTGGCGGCGGCCCCAACTATCCGAATATGTAAGGATTATTCGTTTGCGTATTAAATTACAGAAGCTGCAGTTGCTCGTACTTTCCGGAGCGATTTTAATGGCCGGTTGCGTCAGCCGCCCGCATCAGGAATCAACCGTCGGGGACTATCTCTCCGCAAGGCTGGCGGCGCGAACCAATGATGTTGGCGCCGCAGCACAGGCCTTTGCAGCCGCTCAAGCCGAGGCGCCCGGCTCTGCCCAGATTTTACGCGATGCGTTCTTTTTCCAATTGGCGGCCGGCAATATCGATGCCGCCAAACTTCTGGCAGTGCGGCTGGCTGCGGTTGAAGGCGAGGGCGATGACGGTCTTGCGGCGATGGTGCTTGCCGCCCACGCGATCAAAAACAAGAATTACGCTAGATCACGAGCGGCGTTTCTTGACGTTGAGTTCGCCGGATATATGACCGCAACTGCCAATATCGTTCGCGCCTGGGCGGCGGAGCCCTCTGGCGGGCCGGAAGCGGTGTTGATGTCGTTGCGAGAAAATGCCGGCGACGAATATAAGGGCTTTTATCCGCTGCAGCAGGCGTTCCTTTCGGAAAAAGCCGGACAGATGGATCAGGCCAGAGCGGCCTATCAACTGTCAGTGGTGAGCTTTGGCGGTCCGGTTGAGGTTGCCGCTTATGGCGGCTTTTTGGAGCGGGTCGGCGACCATGCTGCGGCGCGTGAATTTTATCAGTTGATGGCCGAAACCCCGGGGCTTGCGCGTATTCCTGCGCGTGCCGGTCTTGCCCGCCTTGACGCCGGCGCCCCGCCGCCGCCCGTTGCCGCATCATCGCCGTCGCAAGGCGTTGCGGTTGCGTTTTACGCGCTCGCCAACGGCATCCTTCAGCAGACCGTTTCGCAACGCGCAGCGGCGCAAGAGGCAGGCTTTAAGGTTGGTGATGCAAACTACAATATGCCGCTCGCCTTTGCGCAGCTGGCTCTCTATCTCGACCCAGCCTTCGATGGCGCCCGCCGGCTTGCCGCCTCGATTTTGAATGTTTATGGCGAGAGTGAAAAAGCGATTGCGCTGTTATCGCAAATTAGTCCGTCCTCACCTTATTACCAACAGACGCGCATCGAAATTGCCGGCGCTTTGAGTGCTTTGGACCGCGGCGATGAGGCGGTATCGACGTTGCGCAAGGCGGCCCGCGACGAGAAAGATTCTTATGATGTGCGCCTCGCTCTGTCGGGTCTGGTGGCGGCGCAAGGCGAACATCGCAAGGCGGTAAAAATCCTGGATGTTCTGTTGGCGGAGCTTCCCACAGACCCACAGGCTGATGCTTGGCGATTATATCTTTCGCGCGCGGCCTCGCTGATGGAGGTTGATGACTGGCCGCGGGCCGAGGCTGATCTGAAGCGCGCCGTGGAACTCGCGCCGGAAGAGGCGATTGCACTCAATTATCTCGGTTATTCCTGGGCCGAGCGTGGTGAAAACCTCGATGAAGCCTTTGATTTAATTGAAAAAGCTGTCGTCCTCGATCCTGGTTCCGGAGCCATAATCGACAGTCTCGGCTGGGCCAATTACCAGCGTGGTCATTATGATGTGGCGGTAGGCCACCTTGAGCAGGCGGCCTCGCTGGAGCCTGGCGATCCAACTGTTACCGATCATCTCGGAGATGTTTACTGGCGTCTTGGGCGAAAGACTGAGGCGCGCTATCAATGGCGGCGAGTGTTGGAGCTGGAGCCAGAAGATGAGCTAAGGGCAGCGGTCGAGAAAAAAATCAAAACTGGCCTTAATGGCGACGGCGAATGATACGCGAGACGGCGCCGGCGAAGCTCAATCTCTATCTGCATGTCGGGCCGGTACGACGCGATGGCCGTCATGCACTTGCCAGTCTCTTTGCTTTTACCGAAGACGGCGACGTCATCACGGTCAACCCGGCGCGCGACCTTTCATTAATGATTTCCGGCCCGTCTGCTGGCGCACTTGCCAATATGCCGCACTCGGATAATTTAATCTGGAAAGCGGCCGAGTTGTTGCGCGAAACTTGCGACGTATCGCAGGGCGCAGCGATCGGCCTTGAAAAAAACCTCCCTACTGCCGCCGGGATCGGCGGGGGATCGGCGGACGCTGCTGCGACGTTGCGCGCGCTGATTAAACTCTGGAACATTGAAATTACTAATGACGTGCTGTCGCAGCTCGCATTTCATCTGGGGGCGGATGTTCCTGCATGCCTCGCGGGCGCCCCGGCATTGGTTGCCGGCGCCGGCGAAGAGGTGTCGCCGGGCCCGGCCTTGCCGCCGCTCTGGGCGTGCCTCGTTAATCCGGGCGTTGAAATCGCAACGGGCCCGGTGTTTCAAGCGTTCGATGCGGCAAACCCGGCGCCGGCCGCGCCCACCGCACCGGCGCTGGCGGAGGCGTCCTATGACGCCCTCACGCAGCTGATGGGCGCAACGCGCAACGACCTGCAGCCGGCAGCGATAGCGCGTGCGCCTGAAATTGCCGACATCATCAAACGGCTGGGGCATAGCCGCGGCGCGCTTGCCGCGCGGATGTCGGGCTCGGGGGCGACGTGTTTTGCGCTTTTTGCTGATGCTGCCGATGCGCAGCACGCTCAGGCGGAGGCGCGTAAACAGGGGTGGTGGGCGATGGCCTCGCCATTGATCCTGCGCTAGGCTAACAAAGCTGAGCGGCGGCTCAGCATGTTGCGCGTGACAGGGTGCGAGAACAGAGAATGGTTAGTTTTACCGACAGTCCGCTGGTGCTTGGTATTGCAGCGCTGGTTGTTTATCTGGCAACGCTGGCAGCGAGCCGTATTGCGATGTACGCGAAATTTTTGCCCGACAACCCGAATGGCCGCTCCAGCCATGTTCGCGTCACCTCGCGCGCCGGCGGCATCGGCATCTTTGGCGGTTGGCTTGCAGGCATTTTTATCCTAGCGGCGTTTTCAGGGTCGACCGAGGCGACTTTTGTCGCGGTTAAACTGGCGGGGATTTCGCTGTTGGCGTTTTGTATTGGATTGGCCGACGACAAATGGGCGCTATCGCCACTGGTTAAATTTTCCGGGCAAGTTGTCGCCGCGGGGCTTTTTACCTGGCTTTTGGGGCCATTGCAGGTCGCGCCGATACCCTTTGTTGGCGAGGTCTCGCTCGGGCTTTGGGGCGATGGGCTGACGATTATCTGGATCGTCGGGTTCATGAACGCGTTCAACTTTATGGACGGCGTCAATGGTATCGCCGCCGGCAGCGCGCTAACGGGCCTAGTCGCCTTTGCCGTCATCGCATTGTTTACCGGCGCGCCGGTCGCGGCGGTGCTGGCGATTTTGTTGGCGATTGCGTGTTTTGCATTCCTGCCGGCCAATCTCGGTAAGGGACGTTTGTTTATGGGCGACAGCGGCAGTCAAGCGTTGAGCTTTCTGATCGCCACGCTCGGCATATACGCCGCCAATGCTACCGCCGGGCATGCGAGCGCGATGCTTATGCCGGTGATTTTTTTACCGTTTATTTTCGATGTCGGCTGGACATTGACGCATCGTTTTATTCGTAAACAGAACATTCTCGCCGGCCATCGTGAACACCTCTACCAGTTGCTCTTGCGGCAGGGCTTCTCGCACACGAAAATCGCCGTCCTGTATATGTCGCTGACGGCGTTCAGCACGGCTGTCGCGATTTTTATGCTGGCGCTATCGCCTGGCGCGCAATGGCTGGCGGCCGTTTTGTTGTGTGTGCTATTTTCGATTGGCGCCGTCTACATACATGTATCCGCTTTTAGGGCGGGTTTGCTGACGACAGGCCGCGCGATTACTGCGCCGCCAGCGGTTGCGCGCGCCGTGCGTCAGGCTGCAGAATAAACAGATCTAAGACGCGCGCGACACCGAGGTTGTAACCAGCTCAGCGAGCGCTTGGGAATACTGGTTTTCCGGCGCTTTTAGAAGGTTGGCCATCGCCCGATCAGCAAAGCGCCGAGCGCAGGCAACGGTATCGGTGATGGCGTCATCACGCCGCATCAAATCGCAGGCGCGCTCGAAATCTCCAGCCTCCTGACGGCCATCGGCGATCACCCGACGCCAGAAGCTATTTTCTTCCGGCTTTGCCCGAGCGACCGCATAAACCACCGGCAGTGTCATTTTTCCTTCGCGGAAATCATCACCAATCGACTTGCCGAGGTCGGCTTCAAAGCCTGCATAGTCAAGCGCGTCGTCGATCAATTGGTAGGCAATGCCGAGATAGTGGCCGTAACTTTTAAGCGCGGCCTCCTGGTCTTGCGCGGTCCCGGCGATCAATGCGCCCGATTGCGTCGCGCCCGCAAACAGCGCCGCAGTTTTCGCCTCGACCACTGCGAGGTACATCTCGAAAGTGGCGCCGACATTTTTTTGCGTCGCTAGCTGTAAGACTTCGCCCTCGGCGATAACGCCTGAGGCGCGCGACAGAACCTGTAACACGCTGAGATTTTTGGCGGCGACCATCAGCTCAAAGGCGCGCGAAAAAATAAAATCACCAACAAGCACGCTTTCCTTGTTGCCCCAGATCGTGTTTGCGGTTTCTGCACCGCGGCGCAAAGAAGAGGCGTCGACCACGTCATCATGCAACAATGTCGCGCCGTGAATGAGCTCAACAGCGGCGGCGAGTTTGATGTGCTCATCCCCGCCAAAGCTAAACAACCGCGCGGTTGCCAGCGTCAGCATCGGGCGGATACGCTTACCGCCTGAATTGATCAGATGCCCGGCGAGGTCGGGGATGAGGTCGACGGGTGAATCCATGCGCTCAAGGATTTGCCGGTTCACCGCTTCCAGATCATCGGCCAGCAGCGCGCGCAAGGACGCTACCGCCGCCTTAAAGGTTGAGGGGCTGTCCGGCGCTGTCCTCGGTTCTGCGGTTGCCGCCAGTGTGACAGACAAGGTTCGTGTCCTCGCGCTTGAAATTCAACGTCCACACTAGCTTGGGGGCCCTGCGCCTGCCGGTCAAGCTTGACAGGGACAACCGGGCAGCGGCTTTTTAGCGCCGATTTTTGCTTGAAGGGGAAGATTTCCGATTGAAGCGGAGGCTTTGGACGCCTAACTCCACCGGATGTCCGAAAATAAAAACCTCCTGACGAAATTATGGCGCGCACTTCCATTTATCGGCGATGGCATGCCTCTCGTAACTGTGATCGAACTTGGCGGCGTCATCGGCGCTGCCGGGCCGGGGCGCAAGGGGCTTTCTTTGCAGCGTCTTGAAAAGTCGATTGAGGCGGCTTTCAAGCCCGGCAAGCTGAGCGCGGTGGCGCTGGCGATCAATTCGCCGGGCGGCTCGCCCGTGCAGTCACGGTTAATCTACAGTGCGATCCGCCGGCTGGCGCAGGATAAGGCCGTTCCAGTGCTCGCTTTCATAGAAGATGTCGGCGCCTCAGGCGGCTATATCCTGTCGATTGCCGGTGATGAAATCTACGCCGATGAAAGTTCGATTGTCGGCTCCATCGGGGTCATCGCCAGCGGTTTTGGCTTTCAGCATGCGATTGAAAAGCTCGGCGTTGAGCGCCGTGTTCACACCGCCGGGAAAAGCAAATCGACACTTGATCCGTTCAAACCGGAGGACCCGGAAGATGTTGCGCGCCTAAAAAACATCCTTAACGACCTGCATATTCAATTTATCGAATTGGTGAAAACGCGCCGGACTGACAAGCTGGCGGAGGATGAGGAAATCTTTTCCGGGGCGTTTTGGACCGCGCCGAGGGCCAAAGAGCTGGGGCTTATCGACGGAACCGCTCAACTCGGCGATTTTTTGCGCGCGCGCTACGGAAAAGATGTTAAGATCAAGCGGATTTCGCCCGATAGCGGCGGGCTTTTGAAAAGGCTCCTGTCGGGCGGCGCGCAGAGCACGATGGGCGAGCTTGGCGCCGGCCGGCCGCTGATGGATGCGGATGCGATATTGGACGCCGTTGAGCGCCGGTCGGTTTGGGCGCGCTTCGGTCTTTGTCGGCGGCAAGGAGTTTGATCTATGGGTGCAGTAACCACTTTGGCGGTGACGATTGCGGCGGCTGCCGGCGGCGTAGCGCTGTTTCGTTTTGTGAACCGCCAGCGGCGCGAATTCACGGAAATTTTCAACCAGGCTAAAGCCCGCGCCAGCGGTCCGCGGGACGGCAAAGTGATCGATTATGAACGCGATCCGGCAAGCGGCGTTTATAAGCCAAAATCTTGAAGACGACGACACTTCGTGCACGAATATTGTGGGTGATGCGCTGTGATATTCCATTCGGCTTACGGGCTTCCCTCAGACCTTATAAACTAAGCGCCTTGCGGGTGAAATTTACCGGGTTGTGCGCAACCGGGCTGGAACTGTGTTAACAGGGCCGTCCCCTGGCGCCGATCAAGCCAGGACGCCGCCACGGAGACCGTGTGGAAAAAATCGCCTTCCTTGATCTTGAAGCCTCCGGGCTCGGCCCTGCCTCGTGGCCAATCGAGGTCGGCTGGTGCTTTGACGACGGCGCGCCGGAAACCATGCTTATCCGCCCTGTGGAGGAGTGGCCGTGTGAGGCGTGGGACGATCACGCGGCGAGCCTTCATGGGCTAGCCTATGATGCGCTGAAGACGTCCGGCCTGTCCGTTGGCGAGGTCTGCGCGCGCCTTAATCAGGCGCTTGAGGGCGCCGCGGTTTATTCAGACGCGCCGGACTGGGACGGCTTCTGGCTCTATCGGCTGTTTGTGGCGGCGGGTGTGCGTCAACGCTTTTCACTGCACGATTTTGGCGACTTGCTTTCTGAGCTGCCGCCGCAAACCGTTTCGGCGGCAGTGGCGGAGGCAAAAATCTCATCGCCGCATCGTCACCGCGCTCGCGAAGATGTTCTTCATATGAAAAAGATATTTGATCTGGCGACCGCTAGAGCAAATCCGAGTTAAATTGAATCACGGATTTGCTCTAGAGTCTTTGTTTGTCGCATTTCTATCGGATAACCGCGCCACACTTATCCGGAAATGCTCTAGCTGCTGATCGAAATTGATTTTTTCGAAGCGGCGGCGCATTTGAGCCCAACGCAAAATAGCGAAAAATCTGTGATGAATGACGACATTATGAACGTGAATACAGGCGCCCCTGGACCCGTCCGGTTCGAAGTCGCGTGCGCGGGCGGCGTGCTTGCCGGGTGGCGTTGGCCGAAGGAAGATTTGCCGCCGCTTTTGTTTTGTCATGCGACCGGTTTTTGCGCCTCCGCATACAAACAAATGTTGCAACGCTTAAGCGGTCAGTTTGACATTTTTGCACTCGATATGCGTGGCCATGGAAAGACCCGTCTGGCGGCCGATCCTGAATGTTTGCGCTCGTGGAACCTCTACGCTGGCGATATCGCAGAGTTCTTAAGCCTTGAAGCCCGCAACGGCTGGACGCTCGCCGGTCACTCCATGGGCGGCGTCGTTGTCGCGATGGCGGCGCGCGGGCGCACTGATATCGCCGCGATTGCGCTGATTGAGCCGGTGGCGATGCCGCCGGTGATGGCGCTGGTTGCGCGCACGCCGATTTGGCCATGGCTGTCGCAACGCTTTTCGTTGGCGCGGTTGGCGCGGCGGCGACGGTCAGAATGGCCGGCGCGAGAAGAAGTGGCGGCGGCCTATGGGCGCAAGCCAGTGTTTCGAAATTGGGCGCCGGGCGTTCTTGATAATTACCTCGAAGACGGTTTAGCGGACGATGATGGGGGCGTACGCCTCGCTTGTGCACCGACCTGGGAGGCGGCGACATTCCAGGCCCATGACAATGACTTCTGGGGGGCTGTGCGCGCCGCGCCGGCGCTGGTCCGGGTGCTTGCCGCAAATCATAAATCATCCACCGTTTGGGCGGACGCCCGGCGCCGTTTTGTGCGAATCGGTGCGCTAGTGGCGCTCCAGGACGGGGTTTCTCACCTGATTGCGATGGAAAGACCTGATTTGGCGGCTCAATTCGTCGCAGGCGAGTAACACAGGCCTAAAATCTTAGCCTTTGGCGATTGAAGGCTTGGACCGGGCGAACCTTTTTGCTAAGCGTGCCGCTAAATTTCATGACGGCTGGCTGGCGAGGGCGGGCGCTGTCGATGCAGAAAGACAGAAAGGTTTACCATGGTTGCGACGGTCGAGACGCCGAAGCTGACAGGAAATATGTTCCTGTTTGAGAGCCCCGAGCTGATGAACAAAGAAACGCACGGCAAGCTCGGATTTCACGCGACAGAGAAGAACTTCTCTTATTGTGCAAAAGCGCGCGCCATTCCGATTACGGTTTCGGAAATAATGGTGGCGATGAAAGATTACCCGATTATTTTCTTGAACCGTGAAAACCCAGCGCCGCTAGCCGTTATGGGCATCGTGGATGAAGTGAATCTTTTTGTCGATGAAGACGGCAAATGGGAGACCGATAAATATATCCCCGGTTATGTGCGCCGCTATCCGTTTGGCGTCGCCTCCGAAGATAGCGGAGAGCGTCTCGCCATAGTTATAGACACGGCCTACAAAGGCCTGAAGGAAGGCGGTGAGTTCCCGCTGTTTGAAAACGATGAACCGAGTGCGTCGACCCAGCAAGCGATTGAATTTTGTAAAGCCTTTGAGCAGGATCGTATCGCTACAAATGGATTTAGCGAGCGCCTTAATCAACTTGAGTTGATCCAGGGCCAGTCTGCGCAATTTACACCGCAGGGCGCTGAGGAGCAGAAAACATTCGCCGAATATTTTGGCGTCGATGAAAAGAAACTCCAGGCGCTCAGTGACGATCAGTTTCTTGAGTTGCATAAAGCAGGCATGCTGCCGTTAATTTATGCGATGTTGATGTCGATGAGCAATTGGCGCGTTCTCCTGCAGCGCCGGGCGCGCCGGTTTAACATGACCGAAGCGGATATCTTGAATCGCGTCGATAACTAAACTATTGGCGCCAGATCAGGCATGAATAGAGGCCGGCCGCCGGGTAAAGCGCGTCCGGCCTCTATTTTGGTCACAATTGCTAGAGCCGGCGCTTGTTAGGGCGAATATTCATTGGCGTGAGGCGATTGCACCGCTAGTTAGAGCGGCATGATGTTGCGCTTGTTTCAGCTTTTCGTGGCCACACTTGTTGCGGGCGGTCCGGCATGGGCCGGCGCTGAGGTGCGGACCGAATATACGCAAACCCGGATCATCGCCGAGCGCGAGGGATTTGTCCCCGGCGAGACAACCTGGTTTGCGGTCGATCAAAAGGTCATCGACGGCTGGCATGTGTTCTGGGAAAACCCAGGCGACGCCGGTCTGCCACTCGACCTGGGTTGGTCGTTACCGGCCGGTTTTGAGGTCGGCGAAATTCTTCACCCGATCCCGCAATTCATTCCCGTCGGTCCGCTCGCGAGTTTTGCCCATGAAGGCGAGCCGAAATTTCTGGTCAGTGTTGCTGCGCCCGCAGACGCTGTTCCGGGCGAGATTGTTAATATTGTTATCGACGCCTCGTGGCAGGCTTGTGAGGAAATTTGCGTACCGGAAGAAACCCAGTTTGAATTTTCTGTACCCATCCTGGCGGTCGCCGAAACCCGCAGCGAAACAGCTGCGTTGTTCGCCCGCGCCCGTGCGGCGTTGCCGATCACCTTGGATAAACCCGCACGCTTTGAGCGGCGCGGCGGTGCTTATGTGCTGACCATCGATAATTGGGATGGCGCAGCGCCAGCGGACGCATTCTTTTTCCCAAGGCGGGAAGGGTTAATCACGCCTGCCGCGTCGCAAATCATTAATTTGGCGGATGGTGTGTTGACGGTGTCGATGGAGCCGGGCTGGACCGACGTCAGCGACGCTGAGACGGTAGATGGCGTCCTTGCCTATAAGCGCGCCGACGGCGGGCGGGCGGGCTATCAAATTTCTGCGGCGATCACCGGGTCGTTGGCGCTCCCATCGGACGCTTTTGCGGGCGCCGCCAATGCAAATGTCGCCCTGTTGCTGGTGATGGCGTTTTTAGGCGGGTTGATTTTAAACGCTATGCCATGCGTCTTCCCGATTATCTTCATCAAAGCCGCCGCGCTCATGCAAAGCGCCAAGGAAGACCGCGCGACGGTGCGCGCGCATGGTCTCTTGTTTACTGCTGGCGTGCTTGCAACATTTATATTCATGGGCGGCCTCCTGCTTGCTTTGCGCGCAGGCGGCGAAGAGCTTGGATGGGGTTTTCATCTTCAATCGCCGCTGGTGGTCGGGCTTTCCGCCTACGTCCTTTTTCTGGTTGGCCTTAATCTGGCGGGGTTGTTTACGGTTGGCGAGAACATTGCCGGGGCCGGCCAAAGCCTGGCGACAAAACCCGGTGCGGCGGGTGCGTTTTTTACCGGCGCGCTCGCGGTGGTGGTCGCGGCGCCCTGCATCGGTCCGCTATTGAGTGCGCCGTTGGGGGCCGCGCTCATACAACCGCCTGCGGTTGGAATGGCGATTTTTGTCCTGATGGGGCTTGGGCTTGCCGCACCATATCTCGCGCTATCCCTGTCGCCGGCGCTCGGGCGATATCTGCCGCGGCCTGGTGAGTGGATGGTTGTCTTAAAACAGGCGCTGTCGTTTCCGGTCTTTGCGGCGGCGGCCTATTTCCTCTGGGTGTTCGCGCGCCAGACCGGCGACAGTGGGCTGGCGACGCTGCTGTTTGGCGGCATCCTTCTGGCGCTGGCGGCATGGCTGTTTGAAATCAGCAAGGGCGACGACCGACGGGCGCTTTTCCTGCGCGCGGCATCTGCCGTGGCGGCGGTGCTGGCGATCGCGCCGCTCACCCGAATTGATGAGGCGCCCTCCGGAACCGGCGCGCAATCAAACAGCGCTTATGGCGCGATTGTGACCGAGCCCTATAGCGATGAAGTCCTTGCAAGCAATCGCGCCGCCGGCACGCCGGTATTTATCGATTTTACCGCGGCGTGGTGTGTGACCTGTCAGTTCAACAAATTAACGGTGTTTAAGAGCAAGGACGTTGTCGATGCGTTCAAACAGACCGGTACGGTGTTTCTGGTCGCTGACTGGACAGTGCGCGATCCTGTAATCACAAGGGCGCTGCAAAGTTATGGGGCCAGCGGCGTGCCGCTATATGTTTACTATCCGTCCGGCGGCGCGGCGCAAATATTGCCTCAGACGCTCTCTCGCAAGATTGTGGTGGATACGCTTAACCGCGCGGATTAGCGCGCCTCGCGTGTGCTGGCGCTGGCTGGCGACGTATTTGCGGCCGGCACGGCCATCGTTGGCGTCTCCGCCCGGCGCTCGGCCTCCATCGCTTTTGCACCGAAAATAACGCAAACAGCGGCAATTGCCGCAACGCTTGAGACGATACGCTTGGCAAGTTTCATAGGGGTGGTTTTGGAGCTCATAACAACGTGAATATACGTTCATCGTTAAAACGCATTGAGGGCGGCGCTTAAAATCTCTATCAAATGCCGACAATTCAAAAAGGCGCGCCGATGACTGGAATTTCCTCAACGCCGCAATGGAATGCTCTTGAAAATGACGCCGCCGGGTTGGCGGGCATGTCGCTGCGGACGTTGTTTGAGGGTGATCCGGAGCGCTTTGCACGCTATTCTATCGAGGCGGCGGGGCTGTTTCTCGATTACGCCAAGAACAAACTCACCGATGAGGTCGTCGACCACCTGCTGGCGCTCGCAGCAGCAGCAGATGTTGAAGGTCGCCGCGCGGCGATGTTTGCCGGCGAGGCGATAAATGTGACGGAGGGCCGTGCTGTCCTGCATGTGGCGCTGCGCGCAGCCGTGACGGACGGTTACAAAGTGGCGGACGTTGATGTCTCGGCGGTGGTGTGCGCTGAGCTGAAAAAGATGCAAGGCTTCTGCAGGCGGGTCCATCAAGGCGCGTTCAAGGGCTATAGCGGCAAGGCGCTCGACACCGTCGTTAATATCGGCATTGGCGGGTCGGACCTCGGCCCGCAAATGGCGACGGTGGCGTTGCAGCCTTATTGGATCGACGGTCGGCGGACGTTTTTTGTCTCCAATGTCGATGGCCAGCATCTCGCCGACACGCTGGATGCTGTCGATCCGGAACACACGCTGTTCATTGTTGCGTCGAAAACATTCACCACTCAGGAAACCATGACCAATGCAACCAGCGCGCGGGCATGGTTTTTGAAAAATGGCGGCGCCGAAAGCGATATCGCAAAGCATTTTATCGCCCTGTCGACCAATGCAGAGGCGGTTGCGGCCTTCGGCATCGATAGGGACAATATGTTCCAGTTCTGGGACTGGGTTGGCGGGCGCTACTCCTTGTGGTCGGCGATCGGTCTTTCCATCGCCTTGCAGGCCGGGTTCGATAATTTCGAAAAGCTACTCGCCGGCGCTCGGCGCATGGACGACCATTTCAAAACGGCTCCACTGGCGCAAAATATGCCAGTGATGCTGGCGCTGGTCGGCGTCTGGAACCGCAATTTTATCGGCGCGGCCGCCCACGCCATTCTCCCCTATGACCAGCATCTGGCGCGGCTACCAGCCTATCTGCAGCAGGCGGATATGGAATCAAACGGCAAGCGCGTTGGCGCTGATGGCTCCGATGTCGCCCATGCCACAGGCCCAGTTCTGTTCGGCGAGCCCGGCACAAACGGTCAGCATGCGTTCTATCAGCTCTTGCATCAGGGAACTGATATCGTTTCAGCCGACTTTATCGCGCCGGCGATCAGCCAGCGCGAACTTGGCGACCATCACGAAAAATTGTTGTCGAACTTTCTGGCGCAGACCGAAGCCCTGATGTGCGGCAAAACGGAAGCGGAAGTCCGCGATGAACTCAGCCGTGAAGGCATGGCCGACGCTGAGATTGACGCGCTCAGTCCGCATAAAGTTTTCCCCGGAGATCGCCCGACCAATTCGATTTTAATGGAAAGGCTTGAGCCGGAAACGCTTGGCGGGTTGATTGCGCTCTATGAGCACAAGATATTTGTCGAGGGCGTCATTTGGGGAATTAATTCATTCGATCAATGGGGGGTTGAGCTGGGCAAGGTTCTGGCAAGGAATATTCTGCCAGAAATTGCCGCCGCCGGTGAAAATAAACCGCAAGCGACGGCGCATGATGCGTCCACCAATGGTCTGATTAACAAGGTCAATGCAATGCGTGGTAAGGTCAGGTGATTGCCGCGTTAAAAATTCTAGGTTGCAAGAGTTGGTCACGGGCGTAACCAAACAGGAAGTCGAAATGCTAAAACTTGTCGGCGTTATCGTTTCATTCTTCCTCACCATCGCGCCCGCCTTCGCATCGCAGGCAACCTACGCAAAAATTCAAACCTCCATGGGCGATATCACCGTTGAGCTATATACCGATAAGGCGCCGGAGAGCACTGCGAACTTTTTGCAATATGCTAAGAGTGGACATTTTGACCGAACGATTTTTCACCGTGTGGTGAAAGGCTACGTCATTCAAGGCGGCGGGTTTTCGCAATATTTTAACGAGCGCAGCCCCCGTGACCCGATTGCCTATGAGGGCGATAACGGATTGGCGAATACCCGCGGAACCATCGCCATGGCCCGCGGCGACGGACCGGGCAGCGCCCAGGCGCAATGGTTCATCAATCTGCGCGACAACGCAGAACTCGACCACCGCGTTACCGATCTCGGGACCATTTACGGCTATGCGGTGTTCGGCCGGGTGGTTGAGGGTATGGACGTCGCCGATGCGATTGGCGCGGTGGAGACCGGCGAAGGCGGGCCGTTTGACGTCGAGGTTCCGGTAGCGCCGGTAGTGATATTGCGCGTCGATGCGGCACCGCCGCCGCCGGGCGAATAACCACGACGCATTGCTACGCCGCCCGCCATCGGCTATCTCCCACATCAATAAAGTGGAAAATGGCATGGCCAAGAAACAAAAAACATTCCGACCCAGGGCGCGGGTTCCGCGCGGGTTTCATGACCGGCTCGGCGCAGAGCTGACGGCTGAGCGCGATATGTTGGCGCGGATCAGCGCGGTCTATGAGGCGCATGGCTTTGACGCGCTGGAAACACCAGCATTTGAATATACCGACGC
>JAJFFX010000026.1 GCA_021776455.1 Hyphococcus sp.
CATCGCGCAAATGCTCCTCACCCTGCCAAAAGACAGCCACCCCATGCCGCTCGGCGTCATCTACCGCGCGCCAGCCCCGTCCTATGACGACGTCTTCTGGGCGCATCACCCGACGCAAGGAAAACGCACCGGGAAGGTAGCCGATGCGTTGCGCAAGGGTAGCGTTTGGAAGAAGGACTAGAGATGGAAAACCTTGAGGCGGCATTCCCGTTTCTTTTCCCTGTATTTTTTGCACTTTTCTGGATTTTTATACTCAGTTCACTATCACGACTAAGCGGTTGGTCCACACTGGTTGACCACTACAAATCCGATCAATCTCTTAATGGCTCAAAGAAGCACCTTCAATCAATGAGCATGGGCAGCGGCACATTTATGGACGTGGGTTATAGCAATATTGTTACCTTGGAGGTCAACGCGGATAATCTCGCACTGTCTTTGATGTTTCTTTTTCAACCAGGTCACCACCGGATAGTAATCCCCTTAAACGAGCTTACTGCCGAGCCACATAAAATTTTCTTTATTTTTAATGGCGTCCGTTTCTCAACGGTCAAGGCGCCAGCCATAAAGATTACAACCATGCGCTCCTGGGCAAAATGGATCGAGGAAAAAACTAATGGCCGTTGGTCAATACAAAGCGCGCTGAAATTTTCTTCCAGCCCACTAATGTAAACAACTCACCCCTTCAAAGCTGCCTCGGTCGCATCGGCGAAAATGTCGAGCCCTTCGTCGAGCATCTCGTCAGAAATCACCAGCGGCACAAGGCTGCGCAGGCACTGTGCATAGGCGCCGGCTGTGGTCATGATGAGGCCGCGCTGGCGGGCTTCGAGGAGGATTTTTCCGGCGATGTCGCCATTGGGTTTTGACGCATCGCCGTCTTTGACGAACTCCAGCGCGCACATGCCGCCGACGCGGCGGACGTCACCGATGACATCCTTGGCTACGCCCTTTTGTAGTTCGCGCCAGCGCGCTTCTGTCTTGGCGCCAATCTCTTCGGCACGCGCGAGCAGGCCTTCTTCTTCAAAGATTTCAAACACCGCCAGCGCCGCGGCGCAGGCGACCGGGTTGCCGCCATAGGTCGAGCCCATGGACCCCGGCACGACCTTGTCCATCAGCTCCGCCTTGCCGGTCAGCGCTGAAAGCGGCAGGCCCGCGGCGATCGACTTTGCGATACAGACAAAGTCAGGCTCAACGCCGGCTTTTTCAAACGCAAAATATTTGCCGGTCCGGCCCATGCCTGACTGGATTTCATCGGCGATCAGCAAAATCCCGTGCTCATCGCATTTCGCGCGCAAGGCTTTCAGGAATTCCGTCGGCGCCGGGTTAAACCCGCCCTCGCCCTGCACCGGCTCGACAATCATCGCCGCCACCTCTTCCGGGCGGATCATGGTCCTGAAAATATGATCAACGCCAGCGAGGGCTTCACCCACTGAGACGCCGTGATATTCATCCGGGTACGGCGCATGGAAGATGGCCGGAACATAAGGCCCGAAGCCTACTTTATAGGGTTTGGATTTGCCGGTGAGCGTCGTTGTCAGCAGCGTGCGGCCATGAAACGCGCCGGCAAACGCAATGACGCCCGGCCTGCCGGTAATCTGGCGAGAAAATTTCACCGCGTTCTCAACCGCTTCAGCGCCGGCGTTAAACAACGCGGTTTTTTTCGGCGTCTCGCCCGGGGTTAATCGGTTGAGCGTTTCGCAAACCTCAACATAGCCTTCATATTGCGCAATGCCGAAGCAAGTATGAACGAAGGCCTCCGCCTGGGCTTTGATGGCCTCCACCACTTTCGGGTGAGCGTGGCCGACATTTAAAACGCCGATCCCGCCGATGAAATCGATATAGCGCTTGCCCTCAACGTCCCAGAGTTCAGCGCCTTGCGCACGCGCGGCGTATATCCCCGATTTCGACGGCAAACCAACCGGGCAAGCCTCATCCCGGCGCGCCTTCAGGCTCTCATTCGAGGCGAATTCATTTTTTCCGTGATCCATGGCGGTGCTCCAGATTAGGCGACCAAACAAGGCGGCTCTAGCACGATAGGAGGGAATGTACAGGGGGCAAAATAAGCCCGCACGTCCGCTTTCGCCCAAACCCATAGTCGACTCGGGTTATCGACCTACGCTAAATGTAAGCCTTCATATACAATGTTGCGAGGAATCCAGTGAAACGACCTATTGTATTCATAAAACCGATTTGGATAGTCGTTTTATATGTAAGTGTTTTCTTCTTAATCGGTATATGGAATTTGTTGATGCCGCCACAATATTTCCTAGTCGGCATCATCATACCTATCACCGCAGTCGCTTTCCAGATGTATTGGGCCTTCAACATTCGTGCTTTTGTCAGGGGAAAGGATCAAGATGTTTCACACGGAAAGATAACCCTCCCAAAAATGATATTTTTCCTGGGTTTAATCGGATATTCGATCATGAGCTTGGTAATTTTAAGCGGTACTTTTGGATGGATTCAAAATGCCGATAATACTTTATTGGGTGCGCTCGCGGGCGGTATGATGGCTGGCAATCTTTCAGCATTTACTCTAATAGGAATGGCGGCTTTCTCTCTCGAAAAAGCAGAAAAAGGCAAAAACGCGACCGCACTAAATATTATCGGTTCGTTTTTCCAGATTTTTTATTTTCCGATTGGAATCTGGTTTATACATCCTCGATTAAAAAAACTCGACCTTGGCAAAGGCACATCCTAGACCAACTTTTCATGTTCCATCGGAATGTGCCTCCCCGCCGACAAAGCTACCGGAATCTAAACCCTCTAAACATCAAATTTAACGCCCTGCGCCAGCGGCAATTCGGATGAGTAATTCACCGTCTGGGTCTGGCGGCGCATATAGACCTTCCAGGCGTCGGAACCGCTCTCGCGCCCGCCGCCGGTTTCTTTCTCGCCGCCAAAAGCGCCGCCAATCTCCGCGCCGGAGGGGCCGATATTGACATTAGCGATGCCGCAATCAGAGCCCGTGGCGGAAAGGAAACGCTCCGCCTCCAGAAGATCGCGCGTAAAGATGCAGGAAGACAAGCCCTGCACGACGCTGTTCTGCATCGTGATCGCATCATCGAAATCGCGGTAGCGCATCACATAAAGGATTGGCGCGAAGGTTTCCTCGCAGACAATCCCCTCCTGCGCCGCCAGCTCAACAATCGCCGGGCGCACATAAAAGCCCATATCGCCAACGCGTTCGCCGCCAGTGATGGTCCCGCCCTGCGCTCTCGCCCGGTCAAGCGCATACTGCATACAGTCAAACGCGGCATGATCGATCAACGGCCCGACAAGGCTGCCCGCCTCCAGAGGATCGCCAACCGGCAGGCTCGCATAGGCTTTTTTAAGTCGTGGAACCAGGCTGTCGTAAATATCTTCGTGCACGAATAAACGCCGCAGCGATGTGCAACGCTGACCGGCGGTGCCAGCGGCGGAAAAACAGATCGCCCGCACGGAGAGTTCAAGGTCAGCGGAGGGCGCGGCAATCGCCGCATTGTTGCCGCCAAGCTCCAATAACGAGCGCGCGAAGCGCACCGCCGCGCGCGGCCCCACGCCGGCGCCCATGCGGGTGGAGCCAGTGGCAGAGACAAGCGCCACGCGGCGATCATCGACCAGCTGTTCACCACTCTCGCGCATGCCAATCATGACCTGCAACAAGCCATCCGGCGCATCGCCAAACCTCAAAACCGCGCGGTCATAGAGCGCCTGCACCGCCAGCGCCGTCAGCGGCGCCTTCTCCGATGGTTTCCACACGCATGAATTACCGCAGACCAGCGCCAAGGCGGCGTTCCATGACCACACCGCGACGGGAAAGTTAAACGCCGAGATTATGCCAACGACGCCCAGCGGGTGCCAGGTCTCGCGCATATGGTGTCCGGGACGTTCCGAAGCGATGGTCAAGCCATAAAGCTGGCGCGACAGGCCAACCGCGAAGTCGCAAATGTCAATCATCTCCTGCACTTCACCAAGACCTTCGGAGAGTATCTTGCCGCATTCGATGGTGACGAGCCGCCCGAGGTCGTCCTTATGCGCACGCAGCTCCTCGCCGAGCAGCCGCACCAACTCGCCCCGGCGCGGCGCCGGAACCGCGCGCCATTGCAAAAACGCTTCCTGCGCGGCGGCGAGTTTCGCATCAATCGCTGCTGCATCATCAACAGCAACGCGGCCAATTTCCGTACCGTCAATCGGCGTTTCAACGATAAGATCGCCTTTGGCATAGGCGCCTTCGTCAACGCCGAGGCGAGTGAGGATGTTGGTGATATTCATTGCTATTTTACCATTCAGTGCAGCATTAAGTGCTTAAACGAAACCCGTATTCTGTGGCAAACCATTCAGCAAAGCTTTCTTCTCTGCGCCGGGGTTTCTTTCCGAAATTTTCCCGATCAACATGGTGACCAATCTCATGCATTAAAACATCCCGCAAATAAAATTGACGCAACGCACCTGGGGTAAACTCTACAATAAATTTCCCAGGTTTTTCCGTAACCGATGCGCCAGCCCTTTTATACTCCATCAAAATGTGCGGCTTTGGCGGGCTAGAATATTCTCGAACAAGATATTTTTTAGGGTAAGGATGCAAATAAATTTTGTTACCGCCATATCGCCCGTAAGTAAAAGTACTCCATGATTTTTCTTGTTTCCTGGCGCCGCCTAATAAGAACACTGCCCACAAACCATCTGTAAATTTCTTTGGTATGGTTTGAAAAACCGACTGAATTTCGGAGAGAGTAACAGGCATTATAAATGCATCATGCAACCTCATTTGCCGAAAAATGGGCTCATCAACATTCATATATTCGTCGTAATATTTCTCAATCACACGGCTAATTTCTTCATGTTGTGGATCGTACGCCCGCATGTTTGTGGCCTTAGATTCTGACCATGTTCCCGCGCGCGCACCAGTATTTCGGGGTCTAGTCATCGCTGTATCCTTGTCCCCGCCCTACGCCCCAACCAAACCTCGAAGCAACGCGCCGACGCCATAGGCGACGCCGGCGGCGATGAGACCAATGCTAAAGGTCTCAAGCCCTGACCTCCACCACGGCGCGGTCGACCATTTCGACTTCAGCGCGCCGATGGCGAAAAACGTTGCGCTGGTCATCACCGTCGCGGCGAGAAGTGCATTACCACCGGCCGCCACATGACCGCCAAATACAAACGGTAAAAGCGGCACGGCGCCGCAAACGAAAAACGCCGCAAACGTCACCAGCCCCGCCTTGAGCGGCGAGTGGTCAACCTTGGGCGCGCCGTGTTCTTCCTCCAGCATCACCCGCACCCAGCGCTCGTGGCTGGCGGTGATAATCTCCACCGCGCGGTCAAGGTCCGCGCCTTCAAAGCCTTTGGAGGCAAAAATCTGCCGCACCTCTTCGCGCTCGCCTTCCGGCGTTACCGCGATATGGCGGATTTCCATCTGCCGCAGACGCTCATAGTCGTCCTTTTCGGCTTTCACGCCGGAATAATTCCCCGCCGCCATGGAGAACCCGTCGGCCAACAAGTTCGCGGCGCCGAGAATGAGGATAATCGACGTGGACAGCTGCGCCCCGGCGACGCCGGCGACAATCGCAAACGTCGTGACGGCGCCGTCTATGCCGCCGAACACCCAGTCGCGGAGGTAATTGACTGCAGGCCCCTGTTCGAGTCGCTCGGCAATCGCTTGCGGCGCATGGCCATGTTCGATTTCGCTGTCGGTAGCGTCCGGTTTCATCATCTGCGCCTTATCGCGCGTGCGCCGATTGCGCGTCAATGGCGCTCTTTGTGGATGTTTCGCAATCGCAAGGCGCCCGCCAGCCATGCTTGCCCGTTGTGTCCCGGCCGCGAGGCGGCTAAACCGCCGTGGCGAACTAATCTTTTGCGGCCAATCTGTTGCCGCGCGACCATGCGAAAGACACTGATATGAACGACGCCACCGACATTGTCATCATTGGCGCCGGCCATAACGGTCTCGTTTGCGCCGCTTATCTCGCCGAGGCGGGGCTGAACGTCCACATCGTTGAACGCCGCCACATTGTCGGTGGCGCCGCGGTGACCGAAGAATTTCATCCCGGTTTCAAAAACTCCGTCGCCAGCTACACCGTCAGCCTTTTGAACCCGAAAGTCATCGCCGATCTCGACCTTTACAATAACGGCCTTCAGCTGGTTGAACGGTCGATGCCGAATTTCTGGCCGCTGGGGAACAAACCCGGCGAGTATCTGAAACTGTCCTACGACATGGCCGAGACGCAAGCCGAATTTGCGCGCTATTCCAAACATGATGCCGCCGCCCTTCCCGGCTATTACGAAACCATTGAGCGCGCCGCCGCAGTGGTGCGCAGTCTGGTTCTGGAAACGCCGCCAAACGCCGGCGGCGGCTTGCGCGATATCTGGCGCGCGATCCGCACCGGCAATAAGTTTCGCAAACTGTCGCTCGCCGACCAGCAATTGCTGCTCGATTTGTTTACCAAATCGGCGGCGGAGTTTTTGGCCCCGTGGTTTGAGCACCCGGCCATTCTTGGCGCCTTCGCATTTGACGGCATCGTCGGCAATTTCGCCTCGCCGCATTCGCCCGGCTCCGCATACGTGCTGCTGCATCATGTGTTTGGCGACCTCAACGGCAAGAGCGGGTATTGGGGCCATCCGATTGGCGGCATGGGCGCGATCACGCAGGCCATGGCGCGGGTGGCGGAGCGCCGCGGCGTTAAAATCACCACCGAGGCGCCGGTCAAGCGCGTTCTCGTGTCGGATGGCCGCGCCGCCGGCGTTGAGCTTGAGAGCGGCGAGACAATTTACGCGCGCGCCGTCGCCGCCAATGTTGACCCGAAGCTGTTGTTTACAAAACTCACCGACGCGGCGGATCTGGCCGCGCCATTCCGCACCCGGATGGAAAACTTTGCTTGCGGCTCCGGCGTCTTGCGGATGAATGTCGCGCTGTCGGAGCTGCCGGATTTTCCCTGCCTGCCTGGCAAGGACGCCGCAGACCATCACCGCGCCGGCATCATCATCGGGCCCAATCTCGATTATCTCGACCGTGCCTATCTCGATGCGCGCAACTTCGGTTGGTCGCGCGCGCCGGTGGTGGAGATGTTGATCACCTCGACCATGGACCCGACGCTGGCCCCGGAAGGCGGCCATGTGGCGAGCCTCTTCTGCCAGCAATTCTCGCCAGAGCTGAACCAGGGACGCAGCTGGGACGATGTCCGCGAGGAAGCCGCCGATCACATCATTGAGACAGTTAATCAGTATGCGCCTAACTTCAAGCAGTCCGTCCTCGGCCGGCAGGTGTTGACGCCGCTCGATCTGGAGCGGGTCTTTGGCCTCACCGGCGGCGATATCTTCCACGGAAGGCTGTCCCTCGACCAGATGTTCTCCGCCCGCCCGGCGCTCGGCCATGCCGATTACCGCACGCCGATCAAAGACCTCTATATATGCGGCTCAGGAACCCACCCCGGCGGCGGCGTCACAGGCGCGCCCGGACACAACGCCGCCAAGGAAATCATCCGCGATATGCGGTAGGCGTGTCATCCGGGGTGATGGTGGCAAAAGCACCCCCTTCGTCAGCTCCGCTGACACTTCCCCCGTAAACGGGGGAAGGAAATATCCACCTCAAGCTCTACACTTTTTTCCTCCCCCGTTCACGGGGGAGGTGTCGCCAATGGCGACGGAGGGGGTTCTGTTCTCTTCTTATCACCAAGAATCGAATAGCTTGATCGACACTAAACATGCATCACCCGGCCATAAGCGTCCAGCACGCTTTCATGCATCATTTCGCTGAGCGTCGGGTGCGGGAAGATGGTGTGCATCAGGTCTTCTTCGACCGCTTCCATGGTTCGGGCGATAGCAAAGCCCTGAATGAGTTCGGTGACTTCCGCGCCGATCATGTGGGCGCCGAGCAATTCCCCGGTGGCGGCGTCGAACACCGTCTTGACGAGGCCCTCCGGTTCGCCGAGCGCGATGGCCTTGCCGTTGGCGTTAAACGGGAAGCGCCCGACCTTGATCTTGCGGCCCGCCGCTTTCGCCGCCGCTTCGGTCATACCGATGGAGGCAACTTGCGGGTTGCAATAAGTGCAGCCCGGAATTTTTGTAACGTCGAGCGGATGGACGCCCGCCTGCCCGGCAATCTTCTCTACACAGATGACCGCTTCATGCGACGCCTTATGCGCCAACCATGGCGCACCGACAACATCGCCAATCGCGTAGAGGCCTTTAACGCCGGTCTCCAACCATTGATTGACGTTCACATGACCGCGGTCGATTTTCGCGCCAACCGCTTCGAGCCCGAGATTTTCCGTATTGCCGACAATCCCGACGGCCAGAACAACGCGCTCAGCCTCAATCACCTTAGTCTTGCCGTCTTTCAGCTTAACCGTCGCTTTGGCAAGCTTGCCCGACTTGTCGAGACTTTGCACCTGCGCCCCGGTGAGGATATCCATGCCCTGCTTTTTGAACTGTTTTTCGGCGTGTTTGGAAATTTCCTCGTCTTCCACCGGAAGCACGCGGTCCAGCATTTCCACCACCGTCACTTTCGCGCCGAGGGCGTTATAGAAACTCGCAAACTCGATGCCGATGGCGCCCGAGCCGATCACCAAAAGCGAGGCCGGCATAATATCGGGAACCATCGCTTCCTTTGCGGTCCAGACGAACTTGCCGTCGGGCTCCAGCCCGGCTTGCGGGATCGTGCGCGCGCGGGCGCCAGTCGCGAGGATGACGTGTTTGGCTTTGACCGTGTCCTCACCGGACTTGGTCTTGACCCGGACCAGTGGCGCTGTTGACGAATTTGGGGCGCCTTTTTCCAGCCGCGCGGTCCCTTCGATCACCTGCACCTTATGCTTCTTCATCAGATAGCCGATGCCGCCGGAAAGTTTGTTCGCAACTTTACGCGAGCGCTTAACGACCGCATCAATGTCAAAACCGATATTGTCCGCTGTCAGGCCAAAGTCCGATGCGTGCTTCATATTGGTGTAGACTTCTGCGGTGCGTAACAGCGCCTTGGTCGGGATGCAGCCCCAGTTGAGACAGACACCGCCCAGCGCATCACGCTCGATGATGGCAGTCTTCATCCCCAGCTGTGCGGCCCGGATCGCCGCGACATAGCCGCCCGGCCCCGACCCGATAATCACAAGATCGCAAGAATGCTCCGTCATGAACGTCTCCAGAATGCTTATAGTCTGCGCCAAAGGACTGGCGCGATTGACTTTCGGCGCGACTATAGCGGCGCGGTCTGAGAATAAAACATCAGGCAAGAAATTTCATGGCGATTGGAAAGGCGGACGGAAAGGTTTAGCCTCAATCGGATCCGATAGAATCGGCAGGCGCGCCTGCCGCCGTGAACGGGGAGATTTCACATGACATTGGTAACCGCGCTAGTTCGCAGCATAGCCATGCTGGTCGCTGCAACCGCCATCATCGCCGCACCGCCGGCGGCTGCGCAACTCGGCGGCGTTCTCAACAAGGCGAAGAAACGCGCCGAACAGGAAGTCAAAGACGCCGCAGAGACCGCCGTCGCCAAGGCCTTGTTTCCGCTGGAGATGGAAAACGCCGAGTTTCGCCGGCAATCGCCCCATCTCGACGCATGGGATTTTGGCGCCAGCGGCGACATGGCGTCATTAGCGCGCACCGCCGCGGGCGCTTTCAAATTGCAGCCGGGCCTGTGGGAGTTCAACGCGCAAAGCTATTGCTTGAAAATGGGCACCCATGAACGCACGGGCGGGCGCGGATATCTCACTGGCGCCCTCACCGGCAAATACGCGCCTTATGTAACGACGATCTTGCAAAACAGCTACGCACATCCCGACATTGAACAGCGCGACATTCAGGTTTTGCTATGGGGTGTTCTCAGCGGGCTTGAGCTGAAATATGTTGTGCCAAAATCGCAGGCTACCGCACGCGCACTGTTGTCGCCGGAGCAATATCTCGCCCTCGATGGCGGCGCGGCGAGCTGGGTTCCCCCGGAACTGTCCTCACAGGCGCTGCGCAAGATGCCACACTCAGCCCAGAGGGCGCTTAATGCGCGCGATCGCCTTCGCAAGGCTGCGCGGCGCCCCGGAACCACCTATGAAGACCTTGAACAGATCGTTGTGCTCGGAGGCGATCCGCCACGCAGCGCAGACGATAGCGTGCCGGGCGGACGCTGGTCATGGCACCCGGACGGCTATCACATCCGTTATTTTTCAGAGAACTACCGCGAAACCCGCATACAGATTTTGGTTGGTGAAGAGGTTTCCGTTGCGCGCGATGAGCTGGGCCGGATCGTTGAAATGATGATGCCCGACGGCGCCTATATCCGGGCCAGCTATCGCGACGATGTCGAGCCTTATCGCTTGCGCAAATTTCCAAAGCTCGCCGCCTACGCTTTCGCCAGCGTCGAATATGGCGCTCCGAACCCGGCCGGCGGCGCGTTTCTCACTCAGCGCTACGATAATCAGGGTTTCACCTGGGTCACCGACCGCATCGGCAAACGCACCGATATTGGCGGGCTGAAACGTTACGCCGCGTTTGAAAACCCGGCGCTCCGCACCGACGCCAGCCCGCTGGTGCTCGCACAAAGGACTTTTGACTTCAGCGGCGCGCGCGACCGCGCGGAAAGTGTCAGAAGCCATTATGACGAGGCCGTGCGGCCGATTTCTGATGAGGATTTCGACAGAGCCATTGACCTTGACCATTACGGCGAGGGCGCAAGAACCATAACCGGCGACACTGGCGATCGTCTCGACTGGATCGCCGCCACCCATGAGCGGCTGATCCGCGCCCTCGCCCGCGCGACGGAGACAATCGACGGCCTTGGCGAGAGCGGCGATGACGACGACCCGCTCTATGACCCGGCCGTTGAAGTCGGCTATCCAGTAGACACTGGCCATGTGCAGACGCGCGGCACAACCAGCCGGGGCTTCTGAATTGTTTATGTATGAATGTGCGAAAGGTCTTTGCATGTCGCGGTAAAGCGCGACATGCTTTGCCCATGATCACCAAGGACAAAGCTCATGACCATCAAAGCCCTGCGCACGCCCGACGACCGATTTGAAAACCTCTCTGGCTGGGATTACGCGCCACATTATGTTGACGACCTTCCCGGCTATGAGGGGTTGCGCATGCATTTTGTAGATGAGGGGCCAAAAGATGGCGTGACGTTTCTTTGCATTCATGGCGAGCCGTCATGGGCATATCTCTTCCGCAAGATGGCGCCGGTTTTTACTAATTCAGGTCATCGCTTTGTCGCGCTCGATATGTTCGGCTTCGGGCGCTCGGACAAACCAGTGGATGATGATGTCTATACTTATCATTTTCACCGGAACGCCCTACTCGCTTTTGTCGAGCGGTTGGATCTTCAAAATGTCTGCCTTGTCTGCCAGGACTGGGGCGGGCTGCTTGGTCTGACACTGCCGATGGCGGCGCCGCAGCGCTATACGCGGCTGATCGTCATGAACACCGGCCTGCCCGCGGGAGAAAACGCCGGCGAGGGCTTCGCCGCGTGGCGGGCGTTCAACCGCGCTAATCCAGACCTAAAAGTTGGTAAGCTGATGAAACAGACAACGCCAATTCTCACCGAGGAAGAAGTCACCGCCTATGACGCGCCGTTTCCAGATCAATCCTACAAAGCCGGCGTCCGCCGCTTTCCCGAACTGGTGATGCTCAAAAGCGCCGAAGGCGAAGCGCTGACGCCATCTTCCAGCGAAGGCGTTGAGACCTCGCTGATGGCGCGCAAATTCTGGTCCAAAGACTGGGCCGGTGATACATTCATGGCCATCGGCATGCAGGATCCGGTGCTCGGCCCTCCGGCGATGCAACGCCTCAAATCCATCATCAAAGGCTGCCCGGAGCCAATGGAAGTCGCAGACGCCGGCCACTTCGTGCAGGAATGGGGCGAGCCTATCGCCAAGGCGGCGTTGGAAAAGTTTGGGCTTTGATGAGGCAGGCGTCTTCGTGTTTGCGCCACACAACTTAGATTGTCGCAAATATCTGGATGGTCAGCATCGGGAATTCTGCACAGAACCGCCGTTCAATGGCGGCTGCTCAATGGGCCTCAATTGTGCCGCGCGCACCATGGGTTTTGTATGTCCGCTTTCTAGCCGATGCGTTGTTTAGTTGTCGTCTCAAAAGACCACGACGGCTACACTTGCAATTTCATCCGCCCGAACTGGCGGATGAAGACGGACTCCTGAACGAGGCGATTTTCTCCGTTGAAATTGTGGTAGTCTCTGCCCGGGTCATCCCTGACACGATCAAAAGGAGCACATTATGGCGAAAGTAACCGGCATCGGCGGCGTCTTCTTCAAATCAAACAATGACAACAAGGCGCTCGCCCAATGGTATGAAAAATACCTTGGGGTCAAGCTTGAGGACTTCGGCGGCGCCATCATGAACTGGCGCGACGACAAAGCCGAAGATGGCGGCATGACCGTCTGGCACGCAGCGGAGAAAGACACCGAGTGGTTCAGCCCGAGCGCATCCAACTTCATGATCAACTACCGCATCGACGACATGGCCGGCATGATCGCGCAGCTGAAGAAAGGCGGCGTCGACATTCAAAAAGGACCGGAGTCACACGAGAATGGAAAGTTCGCCTGGATCATGGACCCCGATGGCAACAAGGTTGAACTGTGGGAGCCGAAAATCTGGGATGACAAGAACAAGGAACATTAGGGGCTGGGTTTGACATCTGGCGTCTGTTTAATCCCAATAACAGGCTTTCGATGAAAGCCACCGACTGACCGCTTGGGGCCAGGTCGCGCCCAAAATTCGTTTGAATTGACTGGCCAGACGTCGCCAAGGCGACATTCATCTCACATCGACAAACGACCGTTTTTCCGGAAGCCGATCACTAGCGGCGAATTTCTTCGAGAAGGGCAAGAGTGCCGGCGTCCGAAAGGCTCACATATCCATCCTGTACCACACCGGCCATACCGGAATACGCATCTCGCACATGCGCGCCTTCCGGCCAGGTATCGCCTACTGGAATGGCAGTCCGGCCCGGGACGAGGTCCATTGCAATGATGACCCGGTCGGCTTCACTGGCTTCGTCCAGAATGCGGCTGAATACATACGGCGCGGATGCCGAGATTTCTGAGTGGCGGCCTGCCCCGATGGCGAGATGGGCCTGGCGAAACTTGCCGAGCTTGCGCCAGTGCGACAGCAACGCGGCGCCGGCTGGGGTCTCTGCCTGGGTCCAGTCCATGTTCGAGCGTAGCGTTGCATCGCCCATCGTGCCTTCTATCGTCAGGTCGCGGCCAACTTCGTCACCGTAATAAATCTGAACCGCGCCCGGCGCGAGCATCAGCTTGGCGGCGGACTCAAACGTTATGCTGCGGTTCGGGTCGAACGGATTCATGTCGTCATGCGACGTGATGTAGTTGAGAATGCCCTTTCCTGCAAATGGCCCGCCTTCAAGCTCGTCTGAGTACTGATTGAAAAGTACGCGAGCAGAGGCTTGTGCGTGGGTGGGAAAGGCCATGTTGCTGAGCGCGTCGAACCCGTAGTCGAAAAAGTCGACCTGCCGGTCTCCATAATCATACGCGCGCCCGCCATCGACGGCGCTCGCGAAGCCTGAAAGCCCGTAATTGAACACTTCGCCGACCATGTAGAATTCCCGGTCATCAATCTTCGCATCCGGGTGCGAAGCCTTCCATTCTTTCAGCGCAAGGCTCGCCTCCTGCTTCAGAACAGCCCAGATTTCGGGATCGACATGCTTTGCCGTATCCACTCGGAACCCGTCGATTCCATATTCCCGCACCCAGTCTGTCAGCCATTTCACAATGTAGTATTTTGGGGCGCGCGGATGGCCGGTGCGAGCGAAGAAGGCGTCTAGCTCGGCCATCTCACGGTCCAGCCGTCCCTCGGCGCGCCAAGCTTCAATCAAAAAGTCCGGCACCTCCACCGGCGCCTCGGATTCTGTGAGGATATCTTGCAGCGTGAACGACAGTTCGCACGGCACGCTTCCCGCATAGGTTTTGTAATCACAGGTGGGTCCGCGGCGCACCCAGGTTTCCGGCCAGATGGGATCAACAAGCGTTGGCGCGCCGGCGTGATTGATGATCACGTCAGCCAGAACGCGAATACCATGCTCATGGGCGGTAGCAATCATCGCTGCGAGATCGGCCTCCGATCCAAAGTTCGGGTCAACCTTCGTCCAGTCACGCGGCCAGTAGCCATGATAAGCGTATGTCTTGCCCCATTCGTTTTCGACCACCGGGCCATGCGAATTCTCGATCAGGGGCGTAGTCCAGATTACATCCACGCCGAGTGACGAAAAATAGCCCGCGCGAATTTTTTCCGTTACGCCCCGAATGTCTCCGCCCTCAAAACCGCGAAGCAGATCGGCGTCCCGCTTCCGGCCTACCGATGTATCGTTCGTCTGGTCGCCATTCGCGAACCGGTCCGTCATGAGGAAATATACTGTAGCGTTTCGCCAAAAGGGATCCAAAGCCTGCATCTCAAGCGACGCGTTGTCGGCCTGCAGTTTGTCCGCCCGAGTAGGTGCGTCATCGCCGGTGCATGCGGCCACAGCGGCTACCGCCGCGGTCAGCATCGCGATTAGGTGTGTGTTCATGGCAGATTCCTCCAAAGCGTCAGAGATTGTCACGGGCTCCGGGTCAGATGTCCGCAATCGGCGTCAAGAACGTTACGTTTTTGCAGGTTCTTTCATTTGGCTCCGTCCTTCTAACTCTGTTTTGCCAATGATAAAATAGATTCCAAGGATACGAAAGTAGTCAGTTAATGTAATATATTGCAAACTATCGACATCCACTCGCAGAGCGACGACGCAGTGGCGATCGCGATTTTAGAATCTCAAAATTAGTCGGGGCCAACGACAATCCATGTTCGCCGGATGCTTACATTCCATTGGCAACTACGACGGATGGTTTGAATGATGTGAATTCGGCTGGGTTGGTCCAAGTGACGGAAAAGATACTCAATCCAGTCATTCCCACCAAAAGCGCCATGTCAACAAAGGCCGGACTTTTGGCGCAGATGCACCAACTTTATTCATCACGCGGAAAACTGTCGTGAATTTCTAAAACGGTGTAGCCTTTGACTTCGCCGTTCAAAACTGTCGTGTGGACATCGACGACAAAAGTCATTTCAAGCGGATTGGTTTCGGAACGCACCATTTGTTCTTTCAATTCCTGAATCCCCTTGCGAAAATACACTGGTAACGCTTTTTCGGATATGTCCGGTATAACGCCCTTATCGCCAGTGCGCCCCGATTGTTTTCCCGGCGCTCTATTAGCTTGTTCAAGAAAGAGCATCACCTCTCGGTGTGTTTTACCACTCTCAGGCTCTTGAGCGCTCGGTGGCGGCAATTCGAGCGCGCGATCAATGTTTATGGCGGCGCGATTCAATTCATTTTCGTCAAATGTGTATTCGACCACGGTAGATTTCTCGCCGTCCGTTTTTTCATATCGTGCGTGCTGGATACCCAACTTTGCGCCGCTTTTTCCCAGCAGTGGTTTGGCAAATTCTTTGATGTCCTTAGCGTCCTGCTTTGAAGGAATTTCAAGCTTGGGCGCTTTGTCAGGATCGCCAGAAAACGCTTTTATGCCGCGCCAGAGTCTATTCGTGAAATCTGCAACGATGATTCCACCATCCATCATGGTCACAGCGCCCATAAACGCTGCGAGCGGTGCGATTTCCATTATTACAGAGCCGGTTTCCAGCTTCGTAACGTATAGCTTCGGCGCATCGTCTGACGATGTTCGGTAATGGCGCTCATAGATACGCGCTAGAGCAGCGAAGCTCTCCGACAAATCGCCGAGTTCTATTGGCTGGCCAGGATCAATAACGACAATTACCCTGTCGCCTTCCTTCTTGTGCTGAAACTCGACCATCTAAAATCTCAATTCGTGAGTGCCAATTGCATCAAGGCATTGCAGCATAAAAACCGCTGAGAATTTACCCCGCGAAAGCTTGTTTTTGATGTTGGCTTCCTTCTCGGCAACGCCAACAGCTACCAATCTCTCAGCCAATTGTGCGTAGGTGATGCCTTCCCGCTTCAATTCAGCTTTTAGAATATTGCTGACGCGCTTCTCCCATTCTTTCGTGTCCATAGTATCGCCTGTATTACTTTTTTTATCATAATCGACACCAATGGTATTGTAAACAGTACTATTAGGTACTATATTCGGTACATAAGGAACCGACTACAGTACCATGACACAACACTTTCTTCTCTCATCAGCCGCCAGAACCTTGAAATTAAAGGATATTTACAAAGGCGGAGAAGATGCGGCTTACGCCCAATTCTGCAAACTGCGCTGGCCCGAAACGGACGGCGAAGCGGTCTGCCCGCATTGCGGTTGCTGTGAATCCTATTTCATCACTACGCGCCGCCGGTACAAATGCGCCGCTTGCGGTAAGCAATTCAGTGTCACGTCAGGCACCATCCTGCATTCGCGCAAACTCGACTTCACTGATTTATTGGCCGCGATCTGCCTGCTCGCGAATGCCGCAAAGGGATTATCCGCTCTCCAACTGTCTCGTGATCTCGGCATTCACGCAAAAAGCGCTTGGGTTTTAGCGCACAAACTTCGCGAAGCGCTGGCCGATGAAACCGATAAAATTAAACTCGACGACGAATGCGAAATTGACGGCGCATATTTTGGCGGCCATATCCGGCCCGCCAATGTCGCTGAGAAGCGTGTTGATCGCCGCAAGGGGCGTCACCAGACCGGTAAGCGCCGCGTGGTTATTGCTATTCGCGAACGTAAAGGCCGGACGCTGACCTTTGTTCGCAAGCAAGAGCATGAGGGCGTTGCTATCGCGAAAGCTCGTATTGCACGCGGTACTGTTGTCAACGCCGATGAGGCGAGCCATTGGGATACACTAAACGCTTTTTTCCCAACCGAGCGCATCAACCACAGTGAGGCATATTCGGTAAACGGTGTGCATACAAATTTTGTTGAAAGCTATTTCTCACGTCTTCGCAAAATGGTTTCAGGTCAGCACCATTGGGTTAGTCCGCAACATCTTCATCAGTATGCTGCGCACGCGGCATGGCTCGAAGATCACCGTCGCGAGACCAATGGCTGTCTTGCTGGCCGTATCCTACGCAATGCACTTGCTGCTCCAATCAGCCGGACGTGGACGGGACGTTGGCAGAAGTCAGCCAGCCTTACGTGATATCACGGCAGCAGGATTGATGTGGCGAACAACGTTTTCCTCATCTTTGTCCGAAAACTCGAACATAAATTCTGGAGCTTTGGGGTCCGGCCGTTTTGCCTTCTTCTTTGACGCTACTCGACGTTTTATCGAAGACAGCGCTGCAGAAGGCAAATGATCTAGCGGCGGTAGCTTGGGAAGTTTTCCCTCAAACCAATCCTCAATCGCAACAATTTGTAGCTTTGGAATATCCCCATGAACAGTATCAGCTAGTCCACCAGCGCTTGCCTCCGTCATCATAGCTTTGGTGGGTCGCTTTAAGCAGATAAACAAGCCCATCTGCGCCTTCTCGCGTTCAAGTGTCCCACGAAAATCTCTTACCATTGCGGGGCCGACGTTATTACCGCCCTTAACTGATGTTAGCATTCGACCATACGGACGTCCGGGACCGTTGGCAAAGAAGCATTCTCCATCAATACCTCTATCAGCACCTTTCTTCTGTTCACGGAGGGCGTGCGGGTCAAAAAGATAATTCGCCCACCATTGAAATTGATACTTGTCTTTTTCAGCTAATTTCGCTGCTGATTTGAAATCTCGCGGAATGCCTTCAAGTTTATATTCTGGCGTTACTGCAAATCTTTCTTTTAGGCGTGCCTCGATTACCTTGATCGCATGAAATGCAACATCAATTCCAATCCACTGCCTTTTCAACCTCTCCGCCGACGCCACGGACGTGCCACACCCGCAGAAAGGATCAAGAACAATAAACCCTTCGTCTGAAGCGGACTCAATAATCCTGTTTAGTAAACCCAATGGTTTTTGGGTGGGATAGCCGATTCGTTCGCTATCTTTGCTGCCCATCCATCGAACATCATCGTCAATGCCTTCATCAACATCGAATACCGTACCCTCTGTATAGGGCTGATAGGCCCATATATCAGAAAGATATTGCCCGTCTTGTTTTGTGATGTGGCGTTGATATCTAGGCCATTCATCGCCTTCTTTGATGGTAATATGACCCTTGTCGAAAAGATAATCCATTTTCTCATTTTGCTTTAGGTGAGAAATGTCGTCTGGCAATCCTTCAAGAAGCTTGCTCGGAACAGCCCAGTGGCGTCCTTTTTTGTCTGGGTCAAACCCCCGCCAGGTCTTCCCCGAAATTCCATTGCGACGCCCCGAACCGGTAAGAACATTTCCAGAGTAATTCGTTCGATATCTGTTGCCTTCTTTTTTGAATGCCTTCTCAACGTGACCGACCATATACGGCCGCGTTTGCCTACGCCAAAAATAATTCTTGGACTTTGAGTAAAATAAAATTGTGTCGTGAATCGGCCCGAATCTTTTTGTCGAATTATGTGATCCAGTTCGCCTCCATACTATTTCATTACGAAAATTTTCGGGGCTAAAAATCGAGTCGGTAATAATCTTCAGATAGTGGCTGGCCGTAGGGTCGCAGTGCAGGAACAAAGAACCTGTGTCTTTTAGCGTACGATGTAATTCAATTAAACGAGGCGTCATCATTGCCAAATAAGCAAGCAAATCGTTCTCGCCGAGCCCGCCTCTTAACGCATCTAAAATACGTGCAGGGCCCCCGCCAAACCGCATAACTTCTTTGAATGACCACTCCGCTTCATCGGTCCAAGTCCAAGAATCGCGAAAGGCTTCCGCCTGAGCAGTTGCTTGATCGTCTGGCGTGCTTTTGAAAATGACGTTGTATTGGGCTTTAGAATTAAACGGTGGATCAAGGTAAACTAAATCCACGCTTTCATCGACAATGTGCTCACGTAGCACATCTAAATTGTCACCGAAGAATAGTCGATTTGACATTTTGAGCCCCGCTTTTCTGCGAAAAAGTAGCCTAAACAGAGGTTTAATGAGTAAACGGATATTAACCGAGGTTAATAATACGGGATTACTACGACATCTTGAGTTGCAGCATGAGTGCGAACACATCTTATTGTGTTTAACGCTGGTTAAGTCGCCACAAATTCCCATCCGGCCCGAAGGCCATTTCGATGATGCCCGTCTTTTGGCAACGCTGAATTGTACATCGAACGCGCTTCAACACATCTTTTTGCTGGTCGCCTTCAAGTTGCCAGCTTTTTTCGGCGGCGATGACATCTGTAAGCGCGCGGTCGTCTTTCGGCCCCTCACGCAAGGCGTTCAATATCATCCGCTGAAGCTCGCCACGGGCGAACAGAAGCTTGTACCGGCCACGCACCTTTCGGTCGTTCAACTCACCCTTATGGCCGCATAACCGTAGTGTCTGGTCAATCGTTTCAAGTTCGACTTTAGCTTTGTCCAGCGCCTTCTCAGCCAGCTTGACGCGCCAAGCGAAATCATCACGCTTGCGCAGCAATCCATGTATCAGGTGTTCGCCTTCCATGAGGCGAGGTTAGATCGATGCGCCGCGTAAGTCGTTTTTATTCTTGGTGCATCTGCGCCAAAAGTCCGACAAAGGCCACAATTGCGCGGTCGATCATCGCGGTCGCAATGACGTATGTTTGTCGGAATTCAGCCATTCGCATCGGCGCTATTTTACACTATTGGCAATAGTGTCTGGTATTAGGTGACCTATGTCTTTTCGGCCCGACCGAGATTATCTTCGGCGGCTGCCTTTTTAAGGCCGCCGCGTTACTTCCCCTTCGCCGCTTTTGTCATCGCGTCGAGTTTGTCCTCCTCGGCCTTGCAAAGTTTTTTCTGGTAATCCAGTTCTTTTTGCATTTTTTCGGTTGAATCGGTTTCAGAATATTTTTTCATTTGCTCGTAGATGCGTTCGGCTTCAGCAGGGTCTTTGGTGAATCCATTATTAATAATCCATAGTTTCGTATCGGCCGGGCTCTTAACATCGTTTCCGGACTTTGGCGTATGAACTGTATTTGCAAGGTTATCCAGGGCGCTGACAACACCCAAAATTGAGCGGACGGCCGTGAGCCCGCTCACAACTGTGTCAACAAACGGAATGCCAATTGGCGGCAAGTCCTCGAAAAATTTCTTGGCCTCATCTACGGCCTCGGCCCAGTCCTTAAGGTCACTCTCATTGCCGTCGCCCAACGCACCCAGCTTGGCCATCGCCTCAATCGCCAGGCGTTGCGCCTCCAGCAACTGTCCGAGTTTGGTAGCGCATTTGCCGACTTTTTCGCGTTGCTTCTTAATTTTTTCAGCTGTGCGATCGACAGGCGCCGGGGGGATGGCGTCCTTAGCGTCCTTCTCCGCCTTTTCATTCGCGGCTTGCGCGGCGGCGGCGGCCTGTTGCAGGTTCAGGCATTCGGCTTGTTTTTTCGCAGCAGCGTCTTCCGCCGCTTTTGCAGCGGCCGCGGCTTTATCCGCTGCCGCACGCTTTTTCTTGGCCTCTTTATCGAGTTTAGCCAGGTCACGCGGCGAGTGTAACCGGCTAGCCTTCGCCGCATCGGCCACACGCTTGTCGGCGGCTTTCTTTGCCGCCTTGGCTTTTTTTAGCGCGGCTTTTGCCGCTACGCGTTCGGCTGTGATGCCATTGGGACCGTTTGCATATTCCAGTTCGCTTTTAGCCTTGTCGATCGCATCTTGCGCTTTGTTTGCTTCAATGTTGGCGTTTTTCAGCTCTTCTTGCGCTGCTTTTTTCTGCGCCTTCGCATCGCTGGCTTTCTGCGCCGCCGCGTCGGCAGCTGTTTTTGCCTTGTCAGCTTTGTCCCTCGCCGCCTTGGCTGCTGCTTGTAGTTTTGCAAGTTCGTCGGCGCAGTCCTTTGCTTTTTTCAGCGCCAACGTCCATGCCTCATAGGCGGCTTTGGCTTTCCTGCGCAAACCTTTAGGGATTCTCTTGTCTTTGTAATCGACTTGCGGCGGCGCCGGATTTAAGAGCGGACCACCCGGCGGCAGGGGAGCGCCTTGCGCTGGCTGTGCGCCGCCCAGAGGCGCGGGAGCAGCGTTGACGAGAAGGAGTAGACGCAATTGCTGTTTGTCAATCTTGCAATTTTTAAAAATGAAGAACCCGCAATTTTCACAATCAACATCCACGAACCCTTCATGCTGACCGGGCGTTACATCGGTCAGATCCAGCATTGCCTCTATCCTCTTCACTTGCCCGGCCGAAACCTGGCGCGCGACCGGATCGGCCGGCATGCGCAGCCATGGCGTCTTCGACGAAAAACGAAAATCCAGGAGTTGCGAACAATTGCGGTTCTCCGCACCAAGAACAAGTGGATAAGACTGACCAGCCTCACGCTCGCCCAAATCCACATCCGTATAGTTCGGCTCGTCGGCATCTTGCGCCATAGCGGCGCCGGAAAGCACGAAGCACGCGGCTATTGCCAACGCAATTTTTTCGATATGTTCAAATATCATGCTGCGATCCCCCGTCAGCTGTTTCCCCACAACCGTGGAGACGCAATAAGTTGAGTACTGAATAAACTCAAAGTCAATCTCGAGACTTTTTGCTGCGATGCAAACTCCTTGAGTTTCCTATGGCGCCAGAGGAAAATGATGAAGCCGCCATCATTATTCCCCAGAACACGCCCGCAATGCCGCCGTCTCGCGTTCCCGAAGAATCAATTGAATTGGTTCGGGTGTCCGGTGAATAATAGGAATCACCCGACACTCCAGAGTCTTTGTTGCGCGCCAGTCCGCGCCCGATGGGGCGCAGGTTATGATCTGACCGCCTTCGCGGATCCGCGCCCGAAGGGGCGCTAACTCATGACTCGACCGCCTTCGCGGTCGGGTGCGAAAAACGGTTTCCACTTTTTCGCCCGGCACTCTAGGCTGTAATGATGTTCAGATGAGGAGAAGCCAGCATGCGCCGGTTCGTTAGGTTTATCTTTAGCAGCGTTGTGTCGGTCGGCCTTGCGATGGCGCCGACCTATGCCGAACAGTCCGTAACGACCCCAGCGCTTGCTGATGCCATCCACAATCCCAATGCAGGCCGCGAAGGCATAGTCGTGGCTGAAGAGAAGATCGCTGCGAAGGTTGGTTCTGACATATTAGCGCAAGGCGGTAATGCGGTCGATGCGGCGGTCGCGACCGCCTTTGCGCTTGCGGTCACTTACCCACGGGCCGGCAATATTGGCGGTGGCGGTTTCATGCTGGTGCATATGCAAGACGAGGGGAAAACCATCGCCATCGATTATCGCGAAATGGCGCCCGCTGCTGCGACACAGGATATGTATCTCGATGAGGAAGGCAATGTCGATATTGATGCTATTCGCCATTCACACAAATCCTCTGGCGTGCCGGGAACTGTCGCCGGTCTTCTTCATGCGCATGAAAAATTTGGCGTCCTTTCCCGCAAGAAAGTGATGGCGTCGGCGATCCGCCTTGCCGAGAAGGGATTTGCCCTTCCCTATTTCAACGCCGCGATGTTCGAAGCGGAAAAACAAGCGCTGACGCGGAATGCTGCGGCGCGCGCTGAATTTTTCAAGCCCGACGGATCGGGCTACCTCCCCGGTGATACCTATCGACGCGAAGGGCTCGCCAGGACACTAAAGGCGATTTCAAAATACGGCCACGCTGGGTTTTACGATGGTTGGGTCGCGGACGCCATTGCTGACGATATGGCCGCAAATGGCGGGCTTATCACTCGCGACGATCTAGCCAACTACAAAGTCGCAGAACGCGAACCAGTGATCGGAACCTATCGTGGTTACGAAATACACTCCATGCCGCCGCCCAGCTCAGGCGGTATTCACCTCATCCAGATGCTCAACATTTTAGAAACGCGCGCGCCCAACCGATCCGATGGCGACAGCGCCGATGTGTTGCATTTTCTCGCTGAGACCATGCGCCTAGCTTTTGCTGATCGTGCGGAACATCTCGGCGATAGCGATTTCGTCGAAGTCCCGGCCCGGGGATTAACAAGTAAGGCTTATGCAAAGTCGCTCGCCGGAAAAATCAATCTGAGTAAAGCTGGCAATTCCGCTGAGATCGGGCCTGGCGATCCGGCCGCCTATGAAAGTCACGATACAACACATTTTTCCGTCATCGATAAAGACGGCAATGCGGTCTCCAACACTTATACGTTGAATTTGAGTTTTGGATCCGGTGTCGTCGTGCCCGGAACCGGCATCTTGTTAAACAACCAGATGGATGACTTCTCAGCCGCGCCCGGCGTTCCAAATTATTACGGTCTGGTGGGCAACGACAAAAACGCCATCGCCGCAAGCAAACGTCCGTTAAGTTCGATGACGCCGACATTGATATTTAAAGACGGCGCGCCCTTCATGGCGATTGGCGGCGCGGGCGGGTCGCGGATTATTACTTCTGTCTTGCAGGTTATCATCAATGTCATCGACCGGGGCATGAATATCGGCGATGCGATGGACCATCCGCGCATTCACCACCAATGGCTGCCGGATCACATTCTCTATGAGCCCGGGCTCAGCAACGACACCAAGGCGCTTCTTGAAGCCAAGGGTCACACGCTTGAACCGATTGACTGGTATGCGCGCCCGCAAACCGTTCTCCACAAGGATGGCTGGTCCTACGGCTACACGGATACGCGCATGGCCGGCGGCGGCGCCTGCTCGCCGGATGGCGGGTGTTAACCATGCCGCCGCCACGCAGGCCATATATTACGGGCGAATTTGGCCAGAGCTTGCCAAATGCCGCCAATTCGCCAAAAATCGTAGATGTGGGTTAAAAATGGGGTGTGGTGGTGTCAGAGTTGTTTTTTGTTGGCGGGGGCGCGGCGTTTAGCGGGTTTGTTGTTGGAGCATTGCTGACGGCGTTTTTTTCCAGACGAAAGACGCGGTCGCGGGTTAAAGAGCTTAGCGGTGAAATCGCGCGTATGCATATGGTCGCGCAAAATAAGCTCAGCGGTGATGACCCGGACCTCAAAACGCTGCTGCGCAATCTCAATACTGCCGTTGAGCAAACTTACCGCGCCGTCGATGCGCTGGAGGACACCGCGCAGCTGACAAAACGTAAATCTGAAGGCGGCAGGCAAATCCTCGCCTCCTCGCGTCAGATTGTCTCCATGATTGAAGAGCTTGGCGGCAAAATACCTGAAATCGACATGCCGTCAGTTGAGGCAAGTCCTGAAATTAAGCTTGCGAGCGACAAGAAGATTCCGCCGCTAAAATAAGCAGGCCCTACTCCTGACCGATGGCCGGTCCGTAAACGGAGTTTTTGGGCGTCTCAAACAGTTTCATCACCATCGGCTCAAGCGCCTCAAGCGGCATCGACTGGTAGTTCGGGTCAAAGGCGACCTGATCATATTTCTCGCAGAACTCCGCCGTATATTGAAAATTTGGATGATCGCGATAGGCCTCGCGCATATCGCGATCCAGACCCAGATAATGAAAAAAGTAGTAGCCCTGGAAGATTCCGTGCTTTTCTACCATCCAAAGATTTTTCTCCGATACGAAAGGTTTTAGTATCGCCGCTGCAATATCGGGATGGTTATAGGCGCCGAGCGTGTCGCCAATATCGTGGAGCAAAGCGCAGACAACATATTCATCATCGCGCCCATCTTTCTGCGCCCGGGTCGCGGTTTGTAACGAATGCTGTAAACGATCGATGGGAAATCCACCATAATCACCGTCAAGCAATCGCAAATGATCGAGCACGCGCTTACCGCCGGTCGCTGCAAACGGTCCAAATTGCGTGGCGATCTGCTGCCAGTCTTCCTGCGTGCCTTCACTCATGGCGCGAAATTTTGCGCGTTGCGGGTTGATATCTCCATGATCCGGCATAGCGGCCTCACTCTGGTCAATATTTTTAACAGCTTACACCCGCGTCCACCTCCGGCTCAACCGTCGCGAACAGATACGAGCAGCGTCCTCTGCGCATAAAGCGCCAACAGCCCGCTCGAAGAGCGGCCGCCAAAATGCCCTCCATGCCCACAGCAACGCCAGCGCGTTAACGATAATCCGCCTTAGTTTGCGCGTGTTGCATGAATATTGCTCCGCGCTAGCCACATGACTTTATCGATTTGCATATTCGCACATAATGAGCAGTGGCTGCTGCATCAGTGTATAGGCGCACTGGACGCCGCTGCGGCTGGCGAAGACTACCGTGCGCATATTCTCGTCAATGGATCGACGGACGAGACATATAGCGTTGCCAAAGCGCTCGCCGCCGCCGACCGCCGGATCACCGCACATTGTCTGCCCGTCGCTGACAAGGCCAACGCCTGGAACGATTATGTCTACCGGATCGCACCGGAGGCCAGCGCACATATTTTTATCGATGGCGACATCCGACCGAGCGCCGGCGCATTTCCCGCACTGTCGCAAGCCTTACAGCGCGCACCACGCGCCTATGGGGCCGCCGCGCTGCCCGCAACCGGCCGCAGTCGCCGCGCCTGGGCAGCGCGCTTAATCTCCAACCATTATCTCAGCGGCAATCTTTACGCGCTGAACGGGAGCGCCCTCAGCGCAATCCGCGCACGCGACATCCGCCTGCCCTTCGGCGCTAAGGGCGAGGACGGTTTGATTTCTTATATTCTGCTGACAGACTTAATCGGCGGCAATGACGACAGTCATCGCGACCGTATCGTGATCGCCGAAGAGGCGACATTTGAGTATGACTCGCTAGCACCAAACTGGCGCGATATACAAACCCTGCATCGCCGCCTGTTTCGATATTCTGAACGCCATCTTCAAAAGATTATTCTCTATCGTCTGTTAAAAAAGGATGGCGTCGCGGTGATGCCGGATAATATTTATGAAATTTATTCAAGCGACAATATTCGCCAACTGCGCCCACGCCTGGATCCGGTTAATTTCTGGTATGATTGCGTGATGCTGAAACGCGTGCGCCGCCAATATCTGGGTGCATTAAAGCGCGTATAAAGCGCCGGGCGAAAAAGTAGGAACCAATTTTTTCGATGCCCCGGCGCGCAGTAAGCGGCTATAATATCAGTCGGTACCTCTTATCGCCCGATATTCTAGTTTGACTTCTCAACCTGCGTAAATTCCAGCTCGACCGGCGTCGCCCGACCGAAAATCGAAACCGCCACTTTAAGTCGCGCAGTTTCCTCATCGACATCCTCAACAAGGCCCGAGAAGGAAGCAAACGGCCCGTCCGTAACATGAACGGTCTCGCCAATCTCGAAAGTAATCGTCAGGCGCGGCGCGGCCTCGCCATCTTCGACAACGCCACGGATACGATCCACTTCCTTTTGCGGCACTGGCATCGGCTTATTGCCGGAACCTAAAAAGCCGGTGACTTTGGGTGTATCTTTAATCAGGTGATAAGTTTCGTCGTTCATCACCATGTTGACCAAAACGTAGCCCGGAAAAAACCGCCGCTCAGTATTGACCTTGCGCCCACGCCGCATCTCGGTGATTTCTTCAGTCGGCACATAGATTTCTTCAATCAGGCTTTCTAGCCCTTTTTCCTTGGCAGAGAGCAGGATCGAATCGCCGACCTTCTTTTCGAAGTTCGAATATGCATGAACAATGTACCATTTCGAAGTCATGTCGCAGTCCGTTATTATCTGTTAATTATCCAGCGAAACGCAATCGATGGGCAGAATGTTGCAAACGCCAAACCGCAAACCCTGGTCCACCATGAAGAAAAACACGGCCATGATCGCGACCATGATCAACACCATGATCGTCGACACCATGGTTTCATTGCGCGACGTCCAGGTGACTTTCGAGGCTTCATTGCGAACCTGCTGAACAAATTCGAATGGGTTGGTTTTTTTCTTTTTCTTCGCCTCGTCAGCCTTACCTTCAATCACAGGCGCATCGCCGCCTGATTTCTTTTTCTTCGCCATTTCCTGCCACGCTTTCGCCGTCTGAAGCCGCCTGCCTGAATATCTTCTGACTTACAGATACCAGGGCTCGTGCGCCGTATTGACGCTAGCAGTCTCCAGAAGCTTTCAGAAGATACGCGCTTAGGTAAACCATTTCCACGCGTCGTCAAGGACCGGCGGAAATATCCTGGGCTGCAACTGCGCGCCGAAAATGACAGGCAGATGCTCGGAATCCGCGAGGCAGCCAACAATCAAGCTTAACCTATTGATTTTAAACATGTACGCTAAGCACTTCGCTTACCGCGCCTCATCTAGCAAAAACGGCTCGCGCGGGCAAATTGGCAGCGATAACGACGCGCTCCACCAACAATTCTTGAAACGACTGCCTGGGCCCGCGTCGTCTCACCCCGATGTCAGCTCAACTATTTGGATAATTTCAACTTTCTGAAACTTCCCCCAAGGGGCGCATCAATTCCATCACATGATCGCAACATGTTTGTGCGTACTCAATGCGCGCCAGAATATCTAATATGTTCCCGCACCAATCATCGCTCCTCGCAATGTGCAAATTGCAATTTCATTTTCGTTGCGCCTACGCCTTTGAACTTAGTCATATTAGTGTCATTATATAGCGTTACGATTTACGAATCGCTTGCGTTGGGGAAACGATGAAAGAGTTCGTTTCGTATGGTTTCATTCTCATGATAAAAACACCTGAGGGGTATTATGTTTTCTAATAGATATGGATTAATGACGTCTGTGGCGCTCGCTGCGATGATGGCCTCGCCGGTTGTTCTCGCCCAGCAAACCACATCAACTGTCGGCGGTCGGGTTACATCTAGCGATGGCGCGGCGGTGACGAACGCGACAGTTTCTATAACCGATACGCGCACCGGTAGGGTGCAGACATCATCCACAAATTCTCAGGGCGCGTTCAGCTTTTCCAGCCTCATCGTTGGCGGGCCTTACACGCTGCGCATCTCCGCGCCGTCCTATTCAGATCAACGCATCACAGACATCCGCGCCGACCTTTCCAGCGATGTTTCCATTCCGGTTGTTCTGTCCCCCGCCACCGCAACCAACGACGAAATTATTGTTACAGCGACGGCGCTGCGGCTTTCGAATGTGGCGCTTGGACCAAGCTCCAGCTTCGATCTTGAAGACCTCACGAACCTGCCTTCAACCTCAAGACAGATCCGCGACATCATCCGCGTAGACCCGCGCGTAACGATCGGTCGCTCTCAACAAGATCCGTCCGCCGGCCGCGGCACGGGCATCAGTTGCCTTGGCTCTTCAAACCGCACCAACTCTTTCACCATTGATGGCGTGCGCGCCAATGATGGATTTGGCTTGAATACATCCGGCAACCTCGCCCGGAATACTTTTCCTATTCCATTCGATACGCTTGCCGCGGCTGCCGTTGAGTTTTCGCCGGTTGACGTTGAGTACGGACAATTCAGCGGCTGTAACATCAACGTTGTCACCAAATCCGGCACCAACGAATTTCATGGCTCTGGCTTCTTTTTGTATAACAACGACTCACTCACCGGTAATTCGGTTGAAGACGTAGAGTTCGACCAAGGCGATTTCGACCGCTACAATTGGGGCGGCGAGTTTGGCGGTCCGGTCATTAAGGACAAATTGTTCTTCTACGGATCGTATGAGGAAACGGACACCGCTGCGGTCAGTAGCGTCGGCCCGGCGGGAAGCGGTTTTCCAATAGAAACAACGCTTACAAGCGCTGAAGTCGATCAAATCCGTAGTATTTTGACCAATTCCTACGGTCGCGACCCGGGCGAGCTTATTCGCAATCTGCCGCAAACGTCGCGCCGTATTTTCGGCCGTGTCGACTGGAACATCAACGAAGAGCATCGCCTTGAGGCGACCTATGCGCGCCTCAATGAAGAAACCATCATCGGCGACGACATCAATAGCGGCCGCGGACAGTTTACGTTTTCGGACAACTTCCACCGTCGTGGTTCCATGTCCCAAACCTATGGCTTGAGGATATTCTCGAACTGGACCGACAAATTGTCCACAGAGATCAGAGTATCACGACAAGATGTCGATGACCTTCAAGACCCGTTTGGCGGCGGCGAAGCGCAGTTGGACAATATTCCACGGATCGCCGTTAGCGCAGGCTTTTTCTCGGGCGGCCCCGGGGAATTCTTCGGACAGGATTTTGTTTCTGGCCCAGGCACCTTTCGTTCAGCTAACCAGTTGAACTACACAACCGACCAGCTCAAATTCAAGGCTGATTACACCCACGGGGACCATCTGTTTACTGCTGGTTATGAACTCGAACGCGTTGACGTTTTCAACCTGTTCATCATCAACGCAACCGGCACCGTTTTCTTCAACGATATAGCAGACCTCGCCTCCGGGACCGCATCGAATATTCGCGCCGGCGTTTCCTTCACACAAGATCCGAGCGACGCAGCGGCACAATATAAGCGCACGGTTCATACCTTATATGCGCAGGACAAATGGTCTGTTACAAATAACTTGGAGGTAGTGCTCGGCCTGCGTTACGATTTTTATAAATCGGGGTCCGCGCCTTTAGAAAATCCGAACTTCATTGCGCGTTACGGCTTTTCCAACACCCAGGCGTTTGATGGGCTGGACGCCTTGCAACCACGGATCGGCCTCAATTATACGTTGCCAGAAAAATTCGGCGACACGCGGGTCTCTGCCGGGTTTGCCGCCTTCTCCGGCGGCGATCCGAGCGTCTGGTTCGCCAACTCATTCCAGAATTTCGGCGGCGCCCTGGGGGTCGGCGATGCACTGACTTCGTGCAACCCGGCAGATCTAATGGTGCTGAGCGGCGGTTCTTTCGGTGGTATTCCGCAATGCGTTCTTGATGGAGGCCAGGCGCAAGCCCTGAACTTTAACGGCGGCGTCGCGGCGACGGACCCAGACTTCGAAATTCCGACTATTCACCGCTATAGCGGCAATCTTTCCCATCGGACCGATTTCAGTTCTGCGTTCTTCAGTGACTGGAACCTACAATTTGATGTGATCTATTCTGACCTCATCGATGCGGTAGACTTCCTTGATCTGAGAATCAACGAATCCGGAACTGCGCCTGACGGTCGGCCGCTTTTCGAAACCGTAGACCCGCTGGCGGCCGGTTGTGCGGCCACGTTCATTGGCTTGCGCCAGGGCTTTAGCGGCGACACAACCAATTGTGGCGGCAGTCCGCAAGCCATTTTGCTCACCAACACCATAAATGGCGGCGGGCACACTTTCAGTGTTTCAGCCCAGGCAGCGAAAGACTTTGAACTTTCTGATCGCACCTCGCTCAGCTTGAACCTTGGTTACGCCTACAATGAATCCGTAATCGGAAATGCTGGCTCTCTCTTCACGGCCGATGAAAACTTCCGTGAAGTTCCAACCTTTGACTTCAACAATGTTCCACTCGGCGAGTCGCCACGGAACGTCACTAATAACTTTGTGTTGTCATCAACGCTCTCTCATGAGTTCATGAATGACTACCCAACCAGCCTGACTGCGTTCTTCCGTTATCGTAGCGGCACGCCACTCAGCCCGACCTTCTCGCAGCCGCAGTTTGGCGACCCAAGTAGTAGAGCGCGTAGCCTGCTTTATATTCCAGACGGACCAAGCGACCCGTTGGTCAGCTTTGCGCCAGGGTTTGATCAGGCAGCATTCTTTAATTTCATTGAAGAAAATGGTCTTGACGAATATGCTGGGGGAATCGCCGGTAAAAGTTCTCTGGATCAGGATGATGCATTCGATCTCGACCTACGCTTCCAACAAGACATTCCAGGCTTTTTCGGCGGAGACAGATTCAAACTCTTCATCGATCTTGAAAACTTCCTGAACTTTATTAGCGATGATTTCGGCGTTAACCGCTTCATCAACACAAGCGGCACGCTAGAAACCGTACCGCTAGTGGATGCAACAATCGTAGGCAATCAGTATGTCTACAACACGTTCACCCCACCGACAGTCGTCGTTGACACCAACGACACACTGTGGCGCCTCCAGCTTGGCATTCGCTACGAATTCTAAGCTACGCTAAAACAGTTGCGAAAGAGGCGGCGCTTGCGTCGCCTCTTTTTTTGCGCTTAGGCTGACTGCAAAGGCCAATTTTCAATACCATCGACAAATTTTGTCAGCCATGCATTGGTCTGAGCACCGTCGAGAACGCGGTGATCGATGGTGAGCGAGACAAACGCCATCGGGCGTACCTGTATTGAGTCGGCGCCGTCGACCGTGCGCACGACAACGCGTTTTTCGAGCTTGCCAACGCCAAGGATCGCCGATTGCGGCTGATTGATAATAATCGGCGTTGCAACAATCGAGCCTGAGGTTCCGTGGTTCGAGATCGAAAAGGTGCCGCCGCGAACATCAGCGGGCGCCAGTGCATTGTTGCGCGCCTTATCGGTCAGGGTTTGCAACTCTTTTGCAATCTCGAAATGACTACGCGTTTGCGCCTGCCCGACCACCGGTACAATCAGTCCCTTGTCGCCAAGTGCGACGCCGACGCCGATATTAATATCTTCAAACACCTCAAGGTAATCATCATGCCACCGGCTGTTGACGGTTGGCGTCACCTTCATCGCCTCAACGCAGGCGGCGATAAAATACGCAGTAAAGGTGAGCTTGGCGCCCCGGCTATTATAGTCATCCTTATGCGTATTACGATGAGCAATGATCGCCGAAAAGTCAGCCTCAAACACCGCCGTCACATGCGGCGCCGTCTGTACCGACCGCAACATATGCTCAGCAATGCGGCGGCGCATGTTATCATGAGGGATTTGCCGGACCGGACCTGCACCAGGCGCTGCCGCGGGGCTGCGTGTAGCCCCGCCATTTTGAATAAACGCCTGAACATCGCCGCGCGTCAGCCGCCCGCCCTTGCCGGTGCCCGTGATCAGCGAGGGCTGAAGGTCATGCTCGCGCACCAGACGCCGGACCGCAGGCGACAGGCGATGTTCATGCGACGTCGCATCGGCGCTCACCCCTTGCGGCGCGCGCACTTTGACTTCGGAAACTTTCGCGGGCGCTGCATCAGCACTTGCCCCTTCGTGCAAATGCCCCAGACGCAAGCGCCCGAGCACACCGCCGGGCTCGGCCTCGCCGTCTGCGCTAATCAAAATTTCCTGAACGATCCCTGTAGCCGGCGACGGCACTTCCACGGCAACCTTATCGGTTTCAAGCTCAACCAGCGGCTCGCCTTCAGTGATCGCCTCACCGACGCTTTTATACCAGCTCTTGACGACAGCTTTCGTGCCCTCCTGTTCAACGGGCACGACAATATCAATAATCTCGGTCATAACGATCCCGGCCTAAAACGCGCAAAGCTGTTCGATCTTATTACGGATCATATCGATATCTGGCACAACACTGTTGAGCAGCACCGGATTATGCGGGCTTGGAATATCCGGCATCGTCAGGCGCGATACAGGCGCATCGAGGGCGAGGAACGCCTCATCAGCGACCACAGCGGCAATCTCGCCGCCAAAGCCGCCGGAGCGTAAATCCTCATGGACAATCAGACAGCGCGCGGTCTTCTCAACTGAGGCAAGCACAGCATTCCTGTCCCAGGGAACCAGCGTGCGCAAATCAATCACATCAGCGCTCCTGCCCGAGGCATCCGCCGCTTCCTCGCAGCGCTTTACCATCGCACCCCAGGTAACAATCGTGATGTCGTCTCCCTCACGGGTCAGCTTCGCTTTGCCAAAAGGCAGCACATATTCGTCACCGGGATAGGCGCGCCGCGCCCAGGGATCATCAAGCATTGCGCGATGTTCAAAAAACATCACCGGATCATCGCCGCGCAACGCCGCACGCAACAGCCCGGTTGCATCTTCGGCATTCGACGGAACAGCAACCCGCCAGCCGGGTGAGTGTACGAACTGAACCTCATTGGTCTGGCTATGCCACGGGTCGCCGCATTTAAAAAATCCAACCGGCATCCGCACCACCATCGGCGCAGCAAACCGGTTATGGGTGCGCCAGCGCATCGTGCCGCAATCGCTCAGTTGCTCCATCGCCGGCTCGGCGTATTTTCGGAACTGAATTTCAGGCACCGGAAGCAATCCATTGACCGCCATGCCGACAGCACGACCAATGATACCTTCCTCTGAAAGGCTGGTATCGAAAACACGCGCGCTCCCGTGTTTGTCTTGCAAACCCAAAGTCACCGCATGAACGCCGCCCTTCGGTCCGACATCCTCGCCGAACAACACCATCTTCGGATTAATGGATAACTCATGATCCAGAGTTCTCCGCAGCGCCGTTACCATATTGATGCGCGGGCCTTCCGGAGAAGGCGCCGCCTCGCCCGCCGGCAAATCCACACACCCGCGAAGGCCGCCCATCAGTTGCGGCTGGTCTTCAGAAAAGATAAAGCGCGTGACGGTCGCGGGATCGGCAACGCCAATCGCCTCAGCCGCTTCGCGGGTTTTCTCAATCTCATCCCCCGCCCGCTTGGCAAGCGCATCCCATTGGCGCTCGCTCATCTGAGACGGAACCAGATATGATTTCAATTTCGGCAACGGGTCGCGCGCCCATTCCGATTTCACGAAATCATCGGTTTTATAGGTTTGCGTATCCTGAAAACTATGCCCCTGCAGGCGCGGAACGATCAGCCGCAAGAGACAAGGACCCTGCCCGTCCCGGACATGAGCAACGGCTTGCTTAATCAGACGTCCGGCCGCTTCTGGATCCGTTCCATCGCCGGAAAGAATGTTCAGGTTTTTAAAACTTGCAAGATTAGCGGCGATATCGGCGCCCGGCGTTTGCATGGTCGAAGGAACTGAAATTCCGTAGCCATTGTCTTCGACATAAAACAACATCGGCAGACTTTGCGTCGTCGCAATAGTCAGCGCCGACCAAAACCCATTGGTCGCAACCGACGCCTCGCCGCCAAGAACGACGCCAATGGCGCCGTTGTATTGTTCATCGCCCAAGGTTTCGCTGCGAAACTTGACAGCCTGCGCCCAACCGGCAGTTGGCGTATATTGCGCGCCGACGCCGCCACACATCGGCAAGGCGCAGGCGCCATTTGGATTGGGATAGTTAAACACAACGCCGATATCGCGCCCGTCAGAATAGCCGCCCGCCCGCGCCATTGATGAGCCAAGTGCTTCGACAAGATCAACGCCAAGCGAAAGCAGGATCGGCCGCGAGCGGTAATACCCACAAATCGCATCGTGCTTGTGGGTCAGCTGCGTTCCCAAAAGCACCTGAGCCATATCGTGACCGCGCGCCGAGAACTGATAGAAAATTTTTCGCTCCGGAACCAGCCGGGTCTCTTCCAAGGCGTCGAGCCCGCGCGACAGGTGGACCAGATAGGCAACCCGTTCCCAGTCGATCGATAGATCGAGATGACCTGTGCGCGTATCCGCAGCGCCAATAACGGCCTGTCCTATTTTTGCATGATTGCTCGACATACCACTTCATCTGTTCGCGCAATGAGAGCGCTGATTCGCCGGTTACCCGGAATTCGTGCTGGAAAAATACACCTAATATCATTAATTTTGTTTCTTTTTTAACCCATATTTTAAAGATTATGATATAAATTATCCATTATCTGCTTATTTATGAAATAACATAGGCGCTATGAAGCTCACTAAATCGCATATCAATATTCTACGCGTGATCCAGCGTGACGCCGCGGCGACGCTGGAACAGGTCGCCGCCGCCGCCGGGGTCTCGCACACTACGCTTTGGCGCCGGCTAAAGGAGCTGGAAGCCAATAAGGTCATTCGCGGTCGCGTCACCATTTTGAACCCGGAAGAAACCGGGCACACGGTCTGCGCATTCGTCTATGTGAATATCGTCTCGCATGAGGCAAAACATCGCGACGCTTTTGAAAAACTCGTCGACGAGACGCCGGCAATCATGCAATGTTTTTCGATCACCGGGCCAAATGATTATATCCTCACAATAAGAGTGCGTGATATTAAAGCCTATGAGCTTTTATTGATGGATAAAATACTGTCTCA
>JAJFFX010000027.1 GCA_021776455.1 Hyphococcus sp.
TGCGCACATGTGGTTACCGAAAACTCTATCCGGATGGATTCGCCGCATAAAGCGACTCGTGTTCACATAGGGTCATGTTGGAATTCTTACGATTTTGGGCTTTTTAGTACGCGACATGTTTCGCACGCGCGTAGCACTGAAGGCGAAATCGTGTTGCTCGGACATCTGCTCGTCGTTTTGCGGCGTAACGCACCAAAGCGAACCCGATTAACCAGAATTGATCGGATCATTTTCGCTTTTCTTTATGCCCTGCATCCGAAAACGGTGAGGTCACTCTTTATCGTTCAACCGGTAACACGGATTCGCTAGCGTCGGATGGGCTTTCGAATGCTGTGGCGTTGGAAGTCTCGTCGGCGCCGTAGCCGGCCAGCAATCAACGCAGAAATTCGCGATCTGATCCGCGAGATAAGCCTTGCCAACCCATTGTGGAGTGCGCCACGAATACAAGGCGAACTCAAGATGCTGGGGATTGATGTTGCCCGGTCCTCCATCGCCAAATATATGGTCAAGCGGCGCGGACCGCCTTCTCAAAGTTGGAAGACATTCTTATGCAACCACGTAGACGGCGACGGCATTGCATCTGTTGACTTTTTGAATGTTCCAACGATCGGCCTCAAGCTGCTTTATGCCTTTGTCATTTTGGGGTGCGGGCGAATAAAGCTTCTACATATAGGAGTTACGGATCACCCGACGGCGGAATGGACCGCGCGACAAGTTGTTGAAACCTTTCCTTGGATTGAGGCGCCGGATCATCTGATCCGGGACAATGATGCGATTTACGGAGCAGCATTCAAAAAACAGCTACGCGCCATGGGCATTCGCGATGGTCCAACGGCGCTGCGAAGCCCTTGGCAAAATAGCTTCGTCGAGCGTCTCATAGGGTCAATCCGTCGGGAATGCCTTGATCATATGATCATCTTCAATGCGGCTCATCTGCACCGTGTACTGAAGGTCTATGCAAAATATTACAACGAAGCGCGGACTCACCTGTCTTCGGGAACGAATACACCAATCGCGCTATATAACTTCATTTAGAGCGATAAAATCGGTCTCCCATCTTGGTGGATTGCATCATGAATATGCTAGAATCTAATTTTCGGTAAGCACAGGTCTTCACTACGAATACGTAAGAATCTAGATTTTGGTAGGCACAAGTATCTGATAAATGATTGTGACAACGTTTCGGACGAATATTATCGCTTCCACACTTAGGCGGATTGCACTATAATTACACTAGAAATTAGTTGCCTGAGGGGAAAGTTTCGTCAATAGCCCAGCGACATGCAAGCTTGCCAACGGAGAACATATGAACGGCGCTGACTCGCTAATTTTGACGCTGATCGACGCAGGCGTTGAAGTCTGTTTCGCCAATCCGGGCACATCGGAAATGCAGCTTGTTGCGGCCATCGACAAGCATGACGGCATGCGCGCCATTCTTGGCCTCTTCGAAGGCGTCGTCACTGGCGCGGCCGATGGATATGGCCGCATGGCCGACAAACCGGCGGTAACCCTTCTGCATCTCGGTCCAGGTTTCGGCAATGGCATGGCTAATCTTCATAATGCCCGGCGCGCCCGCTCGCCAATTGTCAATATTGTCGGCGATCACGCCACCTATCACTTGAAATATGATGCGCCACTTACGTCAGATGTGGTGGGGTTCGCAAAACCCGTATCGGATTGGGTTTGCATGTCGTCTTCTGCAAATGAACTGGCGGCGAATGGCGCAGCGACAGTCGCAGCGGCGCAGGAATATCCAGGCGCAATCGCCACGTTGATCGTTCCAGCAGATCATGCCTGGGCCGCGGCGGCGGGACCGGCAGTGGCTATTGCGCCGCCAAAACCGCAAGAGGCGGATCAGTCGGCAATCGACGCCGCCTGCGCCGCGCTTAAATCGGGCGAGACAACAGCAATCTTTCTTGGCGGCATGGCGCTTCGCGAAGATGCGCTGGATCAAGCCGGTCGCATCGCTGCAGCAACGGGCGCCCGACTGCTTTGTGAAACCTTTCCGGCGCGGCTTCAGCGCGGCGCGGGCAGGGTTGCGGTTGAACGCCTTCCGTATTTTGGAGAGATGGCGAGCGACTATTTGAAAGATTTCCAGCAAATAATCATGGTCGGCGCGAAACCGCCTGTCGCGTTTTTCGCTTACCCCGAAAAGCCTGGTTGGTTGAGTCCTGAAACCGCAACAATCACCGTTCTGGCGGAGCCGCGTGAAGATGCGCTTTTTTCCTTGCGTTCGGTCGCCGATCAACTGGATGCGCCGGCGCAACACAATTTTGCGCAGCCCAGCCAGACGCTCCCGGCGCCGACCGGCAAGCTTGACCCCATGGGGATCGGCGCCGTTCTTGGAGAACTCATACCCGAAAACGCAATTATATCCGATGAAGCGGCGACGGCGGGTCTTGCGCTCTTTCCGACCACAGCAGGCGCTCCAAAACACGACTGGATGGCGCTGACGGGCGGTTCAATCGGGCAAGGCCTGCCGCTTGGGATCGGCGCCGCGGTCGCCTCCCCAGATCGCAAGGTGATCTGTCTGCAGGCGGATGGTAGCGCCATGTATACGGTTCAGGCATTGTGGACGATGGCGCGCGAAGATCTCGACGTGACGACCGTCATTTTCAACAATGGCAGTTATGCAATTTTGAATATTGAATTGCAGCGCGTTGGGGTCGCCAATCCTGGTCCAAAAGCGCTTTCATTACTGGATCTCACCAATCCGGAAATTGATTGGGTGTCGATCTCAGAAGGTATGGGCGTCCCTGCAAAACGCGCCGATACAGTTGAGGCTTTCCGAGAGGCGCTTGCAGAAGCGTTATCCCACAAAGGTCCTCGCCTCGTCGAGGCGATCATTAAGCCGTAGACTGATGAAACGGCAAAATTCAGGAGATTAACTTTGCCGACGATGCGCCTCGCGCCGGCCTCTACGGGCGATTATCGACTGCTTGCAGAAAAGCGCCTGCCGCGAATGGCGTTCGATTATATTGACGGCGGCGCCGGTGAGGAAATAACCCTTGCGGCGAATATAGCCGATTTCAAAGCAATCCGGCTGCGCCAGCAAGTCATGCGCGACGTATCGAAGATTGATGCGTCAATCACACTCTTCGACGAAGAATGGTCAATGCCGCTTGCGCTCGCGCCGATTGGGCTTGGCGGCATGATGGCGCGTCGCGCCGAGACGCAAGCCGCGAGCGCTGCACAAGCCGCAGGCATCCCTTTTTGTTTATCCACGGTCGCGATTTGTTCTATCGAAGAAGTCGCAAAAGCCGCCGCCAAACCGTTCTGGTTTCAACTCTATATGATGAAAGACCGCGGCCATGTGCGCGAACTTTTGCAGCGTGCTAAGGCTGTCGGGTGCGAGACGCTGGTTTTTACGGTCGATCTTGCGGTTGTTGGCGCGCGCTACCGGGATATCAGAAACGGCATGGGCGGCGGCGTCAGCATGCTCGGAAAACTTCGCGCCGGCGCCGAATATCTGACGCATCCATCCTGGGCGTACGATGTTGGCGTTAAGGGCAAGCCGCATGTCTTTGGCAGTCTCACCGACTATGTTCCGAACGCAAAAACTCCGTCGGAATTTAAAGAATGGGTAGACGCGCAGTTCGACGCAAGTGTCACCTGGAAAGACATTGAGTGGCTTCGCAAGTCTTGGGACGGTAATTTAGTCATCAAAGGCATCATGACCGCCGAAGACGCGGCAGCGGCGACAGACGCCGGCGCTGATGCCGTTATTGTTTCAAACCATGGCGGTCGGCAGCTCGATGGCGTCGCATCGTCGATTATCGTAACGCCTCGTATCGTCGATGCGGTTGGCGAACGCGTCGCTGTTCTGATGGATGGCGGCGTGCGTAACGGGAAAGACGTGGTGACGGCGCTCGCCTATGGCGCGAAGGCTGTGCTGATTGGGCGGCCGTGGATTTGGGCGCTCGCTGCGCAAGGTGAACGCGGCCTTAAGACCCTGCTTAAGACATTAAAAGCAGAATTGAACGTTTGCATGGCGCTTACGGGTGCGCCGACGATTGCCGATATTTCGAGCGGCAGCCTCGATAAGACGTAAATTGAAATTTGCGAGGGACTTGTTCGATGACGGAATTTCTTGACGAAATCAGCTCAATTGTCGGCGCCAAAGGATTGTTGGTCGGCGACGATGTTCGCCAACGCCCGGAAGACTGGCTGGGTCGGGGAGCCTGTCAAGCCCTTGCGATCGTTCGTCCCGTTTCAACGGCGGAAGTTTCTGCTGTTCTCCGCGCCTGCAACAAGGCCCGACAGCCAATTGTCCCGCTGGGCGGCATGACAGGGCTTGTTCATGGCGCGGATGCAGGGCCGAATGAGATCATGCTTTCCCTCGAACGCATGAGAGCGATTGAAGAAATTGACCCGATCGGACGCACATTGATCACCCAGGCCGGCGCGGTGCTGCAGACTGTGCAAGAAGCGGCGACGGAGGAGAGATTGCAGTTTGCGCTTGATCTTGGCGCACGCGGCGCTTGCACCATCGGCGGCAACATCGCGACCAATGCCGGCGGAAATCAGGTGGTGCGCTACGGCATGATGCGCGAACAGGTTCTCGGCCTCGAGGCTGTTCTCGCCGACGGCACAATCATGTCTTCAATGAATACATCGCTCAAAAACAATGCGGGATATGATTTAAAGCAGCTCTTTATTGGCAGCGAAGGCACGCTTGGTATTGTCACGCGCGCCGTGCTTCGACTTCACCCGAAGCTGGTGAGCAAGAACACAAGCTTGATCGGCGTTTCTTCGTTCGAAGCGTTAATTGGATTGTTCAGCCTTGTGGGAGAACAATTGGCGGGCGCGCTCACCGCCTTTGAAGTGATGTGGCAAGATTACTACCGTCTGATCGCCGTTGATTCCGGACGGCACACAGCGCCACTGTCCGGCGATCACGCTTATTATGTCATCATCGAGGTACAAGGATCGCACGCCGATGAAGATGCAGAGCAATTTGCCCGCGCGCTTTCGCTTGCGACCGATCGCGGCTTAATCAATGATGCGGTGATTGCCCAGTCCGAAGCGCAAAGCCAGGCCATATGGAATATTCGGGAAGATATTGCGGGCCTTGCGGGTGCGCTGATGCCGTTATGCACCTTCGACGTCAGTCTGCCGATCCGGACGATGGAGAATTATGTCGGCAATTTGAGATTGGCGGTGCGAAATCGCTGGGGCGACACAGCGAAGATCATAGTCTTCGGACACCTTGGCGACGGCAATCTCCATATCATCGTCTCGGTCGGCGACGACAGCGAGGATACACAGCGAGAAATGGAACAATTGGTCTATGCGCCGCTGCAGGAAATTGGCGGGTCGATTTCAGCCGAGCACGGTATTGGGCTGGAAAAACGCAACTATCTAGGCGTTTCGCGCAGCCCGGCGGAAATTGACTTGATGCGTAAGCTGAAGAAGTCTCTAGATCCGAACAATATTCTTAATCCTCACAAGATTTTTGTGTGATGCAGAAAGACACGAATATTTGCAAACGCAAATTGTCGATCGCATCAGCTTTGTGAAGAATCGCCCTTCTTAAGGGCGGTCTGAAGATTGTGATAAAGTGGCGCAAGTCTTTCATACATGCGAAGATAAACCTCGCGGTATAAACGATCATACATCGCCGCATTGTCGGGAATTGGCTCAAAAACGCGTCCGATACGCGTCATGGCCGCAACGGCAGTCGGGAAATCAGGATAAAAACCAAGCGCAACGGCGGCTGCGACGGCGGCGCCGACGCCGGACGCCTCATAGCTATGGGGCCGCTCGGCCGGGAGATTGAATATGTCAGCTGTCAATTGCATCGCCGCATCTGATTGCGAACCACCGCCGGCGATCCGTAAGCAGCGTATTTTTTCCTTGCTTCGCGCTTCGATCCGTTCTTTGCCAAAACGCAGCTCATAGGCCAATCCTTCAAGAATGGCCCGATAGATGTGCGCACGCGTGTGCGCTTCAGTGAAACCGATGATCGCACCGCGCGCCGAAAGTTCCGGTGTTCGAACACCCGGCGCCCAATAAGGTTGAAGGATAAGACCATTTGACCCCGGCGGCGCCAACGTCAGCAACTCTTCAAACAGCGTTTCAGGCGCGACGCCTGCAATTTTCGCTGCTTCGCATTCCTTATGGGCAAATTGCTCCTTATACCAATTTACCATCCAATAGCCGCGAAAAATCTGAATCTCGCTGTTGTAATGCGCAGGCATCAGGGCCGGATAGGGCGGCGCAAACTTTATTGCTTCAAAATAGCGCGGCGTCGTGATGTTGATGGTTGCGGTCGTTCCATAGGAGACGGCGCCGATCTCGGGCGTGATCGCGCCGGAGCCGATAATCTCACATGCCTTGTCGCCGGCCGCGGCGATGACGGGCGCACCGGCAGGAATGCCCGTTAATTCAGCTGCAGCCGGCGTGACTTCACCGAGTACTGTTCCAGATGGAGCAAGGTCCGGCATCTGGTCGCGGCGAACATCGAGGGCGCGCCATCGCCAGTCGCTATCTGCCGCCCATTCCTGGCGGCGAAAATCGAATGGCAGATAACCGACCTGGGAGGCGACTGAATCCGTGAAGTCTCCTGTGAGGCAATAGTTTAGCCAACCGGAAAGCAGCAGATATTTGTGCGTAGACGCATGAATATCAGGTCGGTTTTCCGCAAACCAGGCGATCTCGGCCTGGCTGATGAAGCCGTGCACAAATTCATCAGCGCCTGTGGCTTTGGCGGTGATACGCAAAAGAATAGGTAGGATCGGCGCTCGGCCGGATTGGCGCTGGTCGAGCCAGATAATGGCGGGGTGCAATGGGCGACCGCTGCGATCAACCGGCATCACCGTGCCGCGCTGTGTAGTGACGGTGACGCCGCACACACGCGCGCGCCAACGCGCATCGGCTTTCCACAATCCCTGACAAACGCCTGCAGTCGCGCGCCAAAATATGTCAGCATCATGCTCAAGCCAGCCATGCTGCGGAATCGTATAGTCTTCCAGGGCTTGATATTGTTTAGCGACAACATCACCACACAGATCAATCAGCAATGCGCGTACGCTTTGCGTCCCGCAGTCGATCGAGAGCAGTAACTCGTCAGAGTTCCCGGTGTCGGCGATTTTCGTCACCTCATCATTCATTGGGATGTTTGCGGTACCGAATAGCACCGCTCATATATTTTCTGATAACGCACCGCTTCTGATTGCCACTTCGCATCATCCCAGCCGAGCTCCGTTTGGATCATTCCCTTCAGACGCGGCAATAGCGCTTGTGCGCCATTCGGCTGCAGGAGGCCAATACGTGTGCGCCGCAACAGCAAATCATCGAGATGCAGCACCTGCTCGTGACGGCAAGCATATCGCAATTCCGCCCAGGGCGTCTGGGTATCTGGAATAAGCGATAGTTCGCCGGCCTTCGCGCAATTGATCAGCGTCGTTAGCCCATCGCCATACCGGCCCAACATGCGCCGGTATGTTTTAACCGGCCACTCTTGCGGCGGATCGGTCGCTGTAGCCGCTGCAAAAATGTTAGCCGGCTTTAGTTTTTTAAGTTGCGGTAGTCTGTTCGCGGCATGTTTAAGCACATCAAGCGCCATGCTTCGGAAGGCGGTGAGCTTTCCGCCGCACACGCTAATCAAACCATTTTCATCGGAAATGAAATGCTCGCGCGCTTCGTCCGATGGCGCGCGCGATTTTCCTGATGATACGACCGGGCGAACCCCTGACCAACTCGACAAGGCATACGACGCTTTGAGATTAAGCTTGGGAAACTGCGCGATTAGCGCTGCCATCAAATAATCTGTCTCTTCGACGGTTATCGCCGGCTCCCGATCAAGATCTTCGCGATGATCGAGGTCAGTCGTGCCGACCAAAATGGCTCCCTCCCAAGGCAAGACAAAAACAGCGCGGCGATCTTTCGGATGGGCAAACGCCACGGCTTCCTTGAGCGGGATCCGCGCATAAGGAAACAGCAAGTGACTGCCGCGCAAGGGGCGAATTCTTTCTTCGCCGCCAAGCAACCGGCGCAGACTATCCGTCCAGCTTCCTGATGCATTGATGACGCACTGCGCTTCAATCGACAGCTCCTGGCTGGTCTCCTCATCCAGGGCTTTGGCGCCGCAAACCCTGCCATCCGGCCCGCGCAGCCAATCTTTGACGCATACGTAATTGATGGTTGTCGCGCCCAGTGATCTTGCTTCTCGAAGGACGCGAAAGACCAATCGAGCGTCATCTGTCTGCGCATCGGTGTACTTCCAACCGCCTGTCAAACCGTCCGCGCGCAGAGACGGGATGCGATTGCGTAAATGATTAGCGTCGAGCCATCGCCGGGTGCGTTTGCCGGCCAACAAATCATAGATTGCAAGGCCGACGCCATAGATATGTCTGCCCGGTCGGTCGCCCTGACGGATCGGCAGTATAAAATCGAGCGGCTCAACCAATCCTGGCGCGTCCCGTAACAGCGCGGTCCGTTCGCGCACAGCATCATGCATGAGCAAAAGCCGCCCCTGTCTCAGATAGCGCAAGCCGCCGTGAACGAGTTTTGATGAACGCGAGGAGGTTCCGCTGGCAAAATCACGCGCTTCGATCAAGCCAGTGCGCAGGCCAGCCCGCGCCGATTCAAGCGCAATCCCGGCGCCGATAATCCCGCCGCCGACGACCAGCAGATCAAGGGGCGTTTCCCCCTGAAACTGCGCTAGCGTTCGTTGACGCGTATCGGTCATTTCTCGCGGCGGCTTAATGTTTGGCAACGCCGAGCAGATTTCCGCTCGCCATTATCCCATTTGGATCGAAATGAGCCGCCATGTTTTCCAGCGCCTTCATGCCGTGTTCAGTTTTTTCCGCCGAAAGATAACGGGCGTGATCTTTGCCGACGCCATGTTGGTGACTGATCGTTCCGCCCTTGCTTATAATTGCCTCGCTGACGGCGTCTTTTAGCGCCAGCCAGCGCGACAGATTTGTCTCAAAATCCGCGCCGACACGGAAGATGAAAGTCGTATAAACACTGCTTCCTTGCGGATAGACATGGGATAGATGGGTGTAAACGACGGTTTTCTCGTCGAATTTAGCCAGCGCGTCGCGCCCCGCCGCCTCAACGGCGTTCATCGTCCCTTCTACATCCGGCCAGTTGATGGCGGTCTCCATCGTATCGACAGCATAGCCGTGACGCCAAAGACCATTGCGTAAGTATACGCCGCGGAAGCGGTTTGCTTCCCATGCCTGGCCAAGTGCAATTGCCATTTCATCATCAGCGCTGCCCGCATCGTGAGACTTTAATATGTCGGCGGCGTGTTGGCGCATCGCATCAACCTGCGCTTGTGATCCGGTAAACCCTAACATCAATAAAACGCTGCCGAATGGCGCTTTATCGCCTGCGCGCCCTGCAATTGTAAGTGTTGTCGCTGTTTCGACCGGGTTCGACAGCCGCACCATCGATAATCCGGCGCGCTCCTGGGCAAGCGCCCGCGCCACCGCTTCGCCGTGCCGCCAGTTCGATAGAACGACGCCTACGAACAATTCCCGTTGAGGAAGCGGCGATATCCGCACCGCCGCCTCGGTGAGAACACCCAACCGGCCTTCTGATCCAAGCACCCATTCCCGTAAGTCTGGCCCAGCAGCCGATGCCGGGAAGGAAGAGGGCAGGGATAATTGACCCGTCGGCGTTTCAAGGCTGCCTCCGGCAAAAAGCGCCTCGATGCGGCCGTAACGCGCCGATTGTTGTCCGGATGAGCGCGTAACGATCCAGCCGCCGAGGGAGGAGTAATCGAAACTCTGGGGAAAATGGCCAAGCATCCAACCGCGTTCACGCAATTGCGCTTCAAGGTCAGGACCGCAAACGCCCGCCTGAAACGTTGCAAGTTGCGCAACAGGGTCCAGCGCCAGGAGGCGATTCATCCGCGCCATCGACATTGTCAACACAGGGCGGTCGTCGCTAGGCGGCGTCAGATGACCGACTACACTGGTCGCGCCGCCGCAAGGAATGACGACCGCGCCAATGTCAGCGGCCCAATCAAGGAGTGTGCGCACTTCATCGCTGTCTTCCGGAAAAGCAACACCGTCCGTAACCAGAGGAATTTTGCCAAAGCGCAAACTTATCCAGTCGCGATAACTTTGTCCAAAGCTCGCCCGCAGGCGTGATTCGGCCTCAGTGCTGACAAGAGGGTGCGAAGGCAGACGGCTTTTTTGACGCTCAACCGCTGCGCAAACCTGTGCCAAATCTGCGTCCTGGGGCGGCGCACCGTCGCCCAACGCAGCCGCCAGAAATTTCAGCGCATTTTCGCTTATGGGGTCATCGATTGAATCGTCACCCCAACCGTTCCAACGTCTCATCGCGTTCCAATATGTCCCTTACTGCGTGTTGCGACACAATAGGCATAATGTCGGCTCCTGTCACTCTGGCGACAGGTTGTCCTTAGTCCCTGCTGAAAATAAGAATCTGGCGTATTCGTAGCGCAATCCGCCTGGATGCGACGTTGCATAATAGGACCGTGAGACATCTTCTGTCGTGAGAGCGGTGCGTCTTTTCCTGAACTCAAATATGTCCGCGCGTTAAGACGCGCGTCCTGGGTAATCCCCCCTGAAATCATGGGTTTGAACAAGTAGAATTTTCTCACCAAGATGATAGAGGAGGTTCTGAATGAAGAAATCAAAATATAGCGACGCTGAGGTCATGAGTATTCTGCGTCAGGCAGAAGGCGGCGTGCCGGTATCAGAGCTGTGCCGGGAGCACGGCATGAGCAGTGCGTCGTTTTACAAATGGCGCTCGAAGTTTGGTGGCATGGACGCGTCGATGATGTCTGAGCTAAAGTCGATGGCCGATGAGAACCGCCTGTCCCTACCAAAAACCCTATCCGGTAGGATTGGCAACGATCTGCGACTCATGTTCGCTATAGGCTATGGGCGATATCTTGCGGCTTTTGGGTCTTTTCCTGCGTTGTCTTGCCATCCAATAACCTTCACTTCTTCGTAGAATATCACGAATTTTATGGCTCAGTTATAGGGGGGCAAGACGTATGGATGCTCGCGCGTTTGCAGATAGTCTTTTGTGAGCACGCACTAGCTCAGTAGGATTGCACAACGCTTCGATGGTCTTTCACGTCGATGACGGTTGAGATGTTTTCAACAGCGATGCGAGAGGGTTCTTGAGCGGCTTCATCCTCGACAGTACCATCGAGTTCGACAACGCCATTTGACACGGTTACGTCCCCGAGCCACGGGCTGGCGCCTGATATGCTCAAGAGCGTCTCGATAACCTTGAAGCGGATGATGTCGTCGTCATCGCTCATTGGTTCACCGGCGCCCTCTGGTCTCGCCGCAAGCACACGGACGATATCACTACGGCTAACGACACCAGCAAGCTCGCCATCTCGCGTCACCAGCACCCGCCTGATTTTCTTCGTCAGCATGATCTCAACGATTTCGGCTAGCGATGCATCCTCTGATACTGTAATGACGTCGCCAGACATCACATCGCACGCATGCATGCCGCACGCTTTGGCAAGATCCACATCCGATTCTCCCTGCCCCATGAGAGTCAGTTCGGTGCCGAGTTCCCGCCGCTGCAGGAGATCACGCTCGCTTACGATGCCGACGATTTTTTTGCCGTCAACGACCGGCGCCGCGCTGATCTTTCTGTTCGACAGCAGCAGCGCTATTTCTCGAACTGTCGTGTTGGGATTCACGCTGACGACA
>JAJFFX010000028.1 GCA_021776455.1 Hyphococcus sp.
TGAGGATACCGCCATCCTTGGCGGACCGGCGCGGTTTCGCGGCCGTTCGATCGTCTTGATCGGGCATGAGAAAGGCTCCGATACGGCCGCGCGGGTCAAGCATAATTTCGGCATGGCGCGCCCGGAAGGCTACCGCAAGGCGATGCGGCTGATGGACCTTGCCGAGCGGTTTAACCTGCCGGTGGTCACCTTGATCGACACGCCCGGCGCCTATCCCGGACGCGGCGCGGAGGAGCGCGGACAGGCCGAAGCGATTGCCAGCTGTACGGAAAAATGCCTCGGCCTCGGCACGCCATTAGTCTCGGTAATTGCAGGGGAGGGCGGCTCCGGTGGCGCCATCGCGCTGGCGGCGGCGAACCGGGTCTTGATGCTTGAGCATTCGGTCTATTCCGTCATTTCGCCTGAAGGATGCGCGTCAATTTTGTGGAAAGACGCAGCCGGCAAGGGCGAGAGCAAGGCGCCGGAAGCGGCCGAGGCGATGAAAATTTCAGCACAGGACTTGATGGAGATGGGGGTTATCGACACGATCGTTTCAGAGCCCGTTGGCGGCGCCCATCGCGATCCCGATGCGACGATAGAAAGGCTAGGGGACGCCGTGGAAACGGCCATCCGCGAGCTGGAAAGCCTGTCGCCGGAGGAGCTGCGCGCGCAGCGGCGCGAGAAATTTATTGCGATCGGGCGCACCGGATTGTCGTAAGGCGACATGTTGTTGTTCAGTAGACGAAGTATAGTAGTGCTATCAACAATAAAACTCCAGCGCTGAGCATTGAAACGATCAGCAACGTATTGCCATCGCGGCTTTGGCCGTGGCCGGCTTCATCAGCATCGCTTACTTCATCGGCGTCTTGTCTGCTCAATGCAGCCTCCCTCTATCAGCCGAATTCACGCGTTCTGGCGGGTGCGCCCAGAGCTGTGAGTGGTTGAATGCCTTACGCTAGCGTCAATATGGCCAGAAATTACTCTAGCCTATTTTTGACTGCAAATGGTCGATTATTTTCAGCAGCAATTGAAATAATCTGTTTGGCGGCTTGGGGCCAAGAGTGCCGCCGAGAATGGTCTCGTCATTTTGGCGTATTTCAACTCGTGCGCCCGGCGCAAGATCAGGAATAATATCGCCGGATGATGTTTTGACGGTAAATCGAACCACCCCATTTTCTAGCGGTATCGCTTGATAGTGCGCGTCGTCAATAAAAACATCTGCTGTCCGTCCGGCGATGCCGCGAAGACTTATGTCGATTTTTTTTGCACCGCTGCGCCAGAACAAAAACGCGACATTGCCATAACCGGTAAAGCCGTTCACGCCTTGAAGTTTGGAATTCAGCGAAACCCGGGCACGCCTAGTGTGACGGGCACGCCTAGTGTGAAATGGAAACCCTGACATCGTCCCCGTCCGCCACCTCTGTCGCCGTGTTATGATGGATAGTAAAAGACGACGACTTTCATTTAGGCGCAGCCGGATACGGCCCGCCAACGGCTTAACGCAAGACCATCATGCTATTTCTCGCCATGATAATCACCCTCGGGGCGTTCATTGGCAAGGCGTGCATCAAGATAGGCCTCGGCCATGCCAAGAAAATCTTCCATGTGGCTTTCAAAGAAATGATCAGCGCCTGGCGCCACCGCAAATTCAACTTTGCGGCCCTTCTGGGTGCGCGTGCGCTCGACCATGCTCTTGGTTTCTTCCGGTACGCATATCTTGTCGTGCTCGCCGTGAATGATGAGCCCGGAAGAAGGGCACGGGGCCAGAAACGAAAAATCATATAGATTCGCTGGCGTTGAGCCACAGATGAAACCAACAATTTCAGGTCGCCGCATCAGCAGCTGCATGGCAATCCATGACCCGAAGGAAAACCCGGCAACCCAGGCGAAGGGCGCATTTGGGTTCAATTGCTGCATATAATCGAGAGCAGTCGCCGCATCGGCAAGTTCGCCCTGGCCCTGGTCATATTCGCCCTGGCTGCGGCCAATACCCCGGAAATTGAAACGCATGGTCGAAAAACCCCGGCGCACGAACATTTGGTATAGCTCGTATGTCGCCCGATTATTCATTGAGCCGCCGAACATCGGATGCGGATGGAGAACAAGCGCAACCGGCGGGTTGTCGCCTTTGCCCTTTTGGTAGCGGCCTTCAAGGCGTCCTTCAGGACCGGTGAAAATCACTTCAGGCATAGGCTTCCTTTTTTGCCGCATCGGTTGCGGTCGTCCATATCCAATAAATTTAGTCGGTAAACAAGCGAAAATGCGATAGAATATAGCCAGTTCGCCCATTTTTTGATGGCGATAATGTTGACTAGATTAGTGAGGTTTCCTATTTCCGTTAGTGAAAGGGCCGACCGGCGGGCGCGTATAGCATGTTTTCGCGGCGGCGCCAGCATTCGTGCGGCGCAAATTACCTGCGTCAAAAGGATTTGATGTGAAGCTCACCACTAAAGGCAGATATGCGGTTTCGGCGATGGCTGACCTTGCCGCTACGGGGCGAGGGGTTCCGGTGGCGCTGTCGGATGTGGCGTTGCGCCAGGGGATTTCCCTGTCTTATCTGGAACAGTTGTTCGCAAAATTAAAACGGTCAGGTCTGGTTGAGAGTATGCGCGGTGCGGCGGGTGGCTATTGGCTGGTTAATGCGCCGACCGATATTCGCGTTGCCGATATTATTGCAGCCGTTGACGAGGAAATCAAAACCACTGCCTGCGCTGGCGGGTCGGTGCTCGGCTGTCAGGGTACGACGACGCGATGCCTCACCCATGATTTGTGGGATGAGTTGGGTCGGCAAATTGAGATATTTTTAAATGCGGTCAGCCTCGAAGACATTCTCCAAAAGCGCGTTTTGGGCATGGCGGCGGTAAATGCGCCGAATGAACAATCGCCGGATGAACGCGCCTATAAGGGAGCGGCGGAGTGATGCGGCATTATCTCGACCATAACGCGCCCATGCGCGAAGGTGCGCAAACCAAAATCGGTCACCCATCGGTGTTTCGCTTTCTGTACGCAGGCGAGGCCATTCAATGATGCGCCATTACTTAGATCATAACGCGACCGCTCCAGTGCGGCCTGAAGTTATCGACGCTGTAGCGGCGGCGATGGCAGCGGACGGTAATACTATGTCCGTACACGAAGAGGGCCGGCGCGCGCACAAGATTGTTGAAGATGCGCGTGAGCAGGTGCGGAGTCTTGTCAATGCACCGGTGAACGGCGTCGTCTTTACCAGCTCCGGCACAGAATCCATCCACTATGTGTTGCATGGCGCGGTCGTGGCCCACAAACTCAACCGTATCTTTATCAGCGCGATTGAGCATCCGGCGGTTGCGGCGAATGCTATGGCTACGGCCGTCGAAACCGAGACCATCGCTGTCAATAGCGCCGGCGTTGTCGATCTGGACCGGTTGCGCGAGCAGTTGTGCGGCTACAGGCAAAGCAATAGCGGGGCGTTTTTGGTTTGTTTAATGTTCGCCAATAATGAGACCGGCGCGATCCAGCCGGTGGCGGAAGCGGCGGCGATCATCCATGAATTTGACGGGCTGTTGTTTTCTGACGCGGCGCAGGCGGTGGGTAAAATCCCGGTCAATTTCGTTATGTCGGGCGCTGATATTCTCAGCTTTACCGGCCATAAGTTCGGCGGGCCGCTCGGCGTCGGCGCGGTCATCGCCGGGCCTAACCTGGCGTTGGAGCCTGTATTGCGCGGCGGCGGTCAGGAGATGAACCGCCGCGCCAGCACGACCAATACGCCGGGCCTTGCCGGGCTCGGCAAGGCTTGTGAGTTAGCGCAAGACAGCCTTGCGCGGGCGATCGATATTGCGCGGTTGCGCGACGGGGTAGAGGCGGCTGCGGTTCAGGCTGGCGCCAAAATCTGGAGCGCAGAGGTTGAACGCCTGCCGGGCACGCTATGTCTTAGCGCCCCAGGGTTTTCCGGCGCGACGCAGTTGATGAATATGGACCTTGCCGGCATTGCTATATCGGCCGGTTCGGCATGTTCCTCAGGCAAGTCAAAACCAAGCCATGTGCTGACCGCGATGGGCGCAAGCGAGGAAGAAGCAACGACCTCTGTTCGTGTGTCGCTGGGTTGGAATTCGACGGATGCCGATGCGGATGCGTTTATCCGCGAATGGCCCGCCGCCTATGGGCGAATAAAAGAAAGGGCGGCTTAGCCGTCACGTTCAAGATGCATCCGAACAAACTATTTCGATCCGTAGATGAAAAGGAAAACCTTGCCTTCGCCGAGGCGCGCGGATTTGGCATGCTCACCATCAATGGTGATGAAGGATTGCTGGCGGCCCATGTTCCGTTTTGTATTTGCGATGATGGCGCTCGTATTGAGTTGCATCTGTCGCGCGCCAATCCAATTCTAAAACAGATGGGCGAGTCCACGGAATGTTTGTTGGCCGTTAATGGGCCTGATGGTTATGTTTCGCCGGATTGGTATGGGCTAGATAACAATCAGGTGCCAACCTGGAATTATGTTGCTGTCCATATTCGTGGCGTATTGAAAATGTTGCCCCAGGAAGAACTGCCGGGCGTTGTTGAACGCTTGTCTGCGCAGTTTGAGGGGCGCCTTTCACCCAAGATACCCTGGGCCTCATCCAAAATGGACGCAGATGTATATGCGCGTATGCAGAGATCTATTTTGCCGCTGGAAATAGCGGTCGAGGCGATTGATGCAACCTGGAAGTTAAGCCAGAACAAGCCGGAGGCGGCGAGGCGGCGCGTTTCCAGCGCGCTGCGAGATAGCACTATCGGTGCGCAACTGCCCGACCTGTCCCGCTTGGTGGATGAACATTCTGAGGCTATGAGCGCCGAGAAAATGAAAACGGATGGCGCAAGATAGTGGCTGAAACAACGTATAAAGAGGGAATAGATAAAGCAACTGTCGAAGCGACAGAGTCGCTCGAAACCTATAAATATGGCTTCACCACGGATGTAAAATCCGCCAAGCCTCCAAAAGGTCTGAACGAGGACACGGTGCAGTATATTTCCGCCAAAAAAGAAGAGCCGGAATGGTTGCTGGAATGGCGCCTTGAAGCTTTTCGTCGCTGGCTGACCATGGAAGAGCCGAAATGGGCGATGATTGATTACCCGAATATCGATTATCAGGACGCCTATTATTATTCCGAGCCTGCGAGCGGCGCCAAATATGAATCCATTGACGATGTGCCGCCGGAGATTCTCGCCGACTTCGAAAAGCTCGGCATCCCGCTAAGGGAGGCGGAAGTCCTTCTTGGTGTGGAGGGCGCGGCGGCATCGGCGGCGGAGGCGCGCATTGGCGAGGCTTCAAAGGCCGATGACGGCGGGCGCAAAGTCGCCGTTGATGCTGTATTTGACAGCGTTTCGGTTGCAACGACGTTCAAGAACGAGCTTGCCAAGTCCGGCGTTATCTTCCTGTCGTTTTCCGAAGCTGTGCGTGAGCATCCAGAACTGGTGCGGAAATATCTCGGTACAGTGGTCCCGACCTCGGATAATTTCTTTGCAACGCTTAACTCGGCGGTTTTTTCCGACGGCACATTCGTCTACGTCCCCGAAGGCGTTAGGTGCCCGATGGAGCTATCGACTTATTTTCGGATAAATGAGGCAAACACCGGGCAATTCGAGCGCACACTGATTATTGCAGCGCCAGGCTCTTACGTATCTTACCTTGAAGGCTGCACCGCGCCGATGCGCGATGAAAACCAGCTCCATGCCGCTGTTGTTGAATTGATTATCGAAGACGATGCCGAGATTAAATATTCGACGGTACAAAACTGGTACCCTGGCGATAAGGACGGCAAGGGCGGCATTTATAACTTCGTCACCAAACGGGCGGACTGTCGCGGGGCGAACGCCAAGGTTTCGTGGACTCAAGTTGAGACCGGCTCGGCGGTAACCTGGAAATATCCGTCCTGCATACTGAAGGGCGACAATTCTCAAGGCGAGTTTTACTCTATCGCCATCACTAACAATCATCAGCAGGCAGACACCGGCACGAAGATGATTCACCTTGGAAAAAACACACGCTCGCGGATTATCTCCAAGGGGATATCAGCGGGCAAATCCAATTCCACTTATCGCGGGCTGGTTAGCGTTCACCGTAAAGCATTGGGTGTCAGAAACTTCACGCAATGCGATTCGCTACTGATCGGCAATGAATGCGGCGCTCACACCATACCCTATGTGGAAGCGAAAAACCCGTCGGCAATCCTCGAGCACGAGGCCACCACCTCGCGCCTTTCCGAAGACCAGCTGTTTTACTGCCGCCAGCGCGGACTATCAGAAGAAGAATCCGTCGCGCTCCTGGTTAATGGTTTCTGCAAGGATGTTTTACAAAAACTACCGATGGAATTCGCGGTTGAAGCGCAAAAACTTGTTAGCGTAAGCCTTGAGGGGAGTGTCGGGTGATAATGATACTATTGTTTGCGGTAATGCTTCAGGCCTCCACGCTTCCCAACCCCGTTGAAGCGGGCTGGAAAGGCGAGCCGGTCTGCGAGCTCTTGTTTGAAAATGATCAGGTGCGCGCGGCGCGCTGTACATTTCCGCCGGGCGTCGGTCATGAGCGACATTACCACCCGTCGCATTGGGGCTACATCGTCGAAGGCGGCGCCATGCAGATTACTGATGCAACCGGAACCCGTGAGTTACAAACGCGCACTGGCGCAACTTGGTGGTCAGACGGTGTTGCGTGGCACGAGGTCCTGAATATTGGCGACGCGACGACGGTTTATGTGATCGTCGAACCCAAGAACGCAGTGAAAGAATAGCATGCTTAAAATTGAAAACCTTCACACCACGGTTGGCGGTAATGAAATCCTCAAAGGCTTGAGCCTCGACGTGCCGGCAGGCGAGGTGCACGCGATTATGGGGCCGAACGGGTCCGGCAAGTCGACGCTATCCTATACGGTTGCGGGCCGTGACGGCTATGAGGCGACGGACGGCGCGGTGATGCTTGAGGAGGCAAATATTTTAGGGCTCGCGCCGGATGCGCGCGCGGCGAAGGGCTTGTTTCTCTCGTTTCAGCACCCGATGGAAATTCCCGGCGTCCAGACCATGACATTCATCCGTACAGCGCTGAACGCCCAGCGCCGGGCGCGCGGAGAGACGGATGTCTCCGCCGCCGACTTCATCCGGCTGATCCGCGAGAAAGCAAAACTAGTCGGACTCGATGACGCTAAGCTGAAGCGCCCTTTCAATGTAGGCTTTTCCGGCGGCGAGAAAAAACGTATGGAGATGTTGCAACTGGCGATTTTCGAACCGGCATTTGCGATCATGGATGAAACTGATTCCGGCCTTGATATTGACGCGCTGAAAATGGTCGGCGATGTGGTGAACGCGTTGCGCGGACCAGAGCGCGGCTTTTTGATTATCACCCACTATCAACGGTTGTTGCACTATATCAAACCGGACCGGGTGCATGTTCTGGCAGGCGGGCGGATCGTGAAATCCGGCGCTGCCGGGCTTGCGGCGGAGCTTGAAAAATCGGGCTACGAACAGTTTATCGAGGCGGCTTAAGTGAACGAGGCTTTATTCCATAACCCAACACCGTTTGAGATAGATTTGCAGGCGGCGTTTGCCGGGCGCGCCAAGGCCACTGGTGCGCAGGCCGCCGCTTTTGAGCGTTTTGCGAAACTAGGTTTCCCAAATCGTCGCATCGAAGGATGGAAGTGGTCCGATTTTAACGGCGCGCTGCGAAAGCTTACGCCCGCCAATGACGCCGAGGCGCAAGCCGATATTGCGGCGTCAGAGTTTGCCGCACTCAACCCGCTGGAGTTTCGGATCATCAACGGGCGGATTGAACTACCGCAAGGCGAGCTAGCTGACGGGCTGCGTTATGGCGTTGTTGATCCCGTGGCGGCCATTCCTGAGTTGGAGCGCCATGCGATTGCAACCTTGAATGTGGCGATGACCCGCAAGGCGCTCGGCATTGAGATCGGCGAGGATGCGCCGGACCGTCCGATTTTGATCCGGCATATCAACACCCATACAGCGTTCGCATTTACGCAAACCTTGATGCGGATATTGGTGAATGCGCGTGTAAAACTTATTGAAACCTATGAGGGCGAGGGGAGCGGATTTTATTCTCATCTTTTCCATATGGTGGTGCGCGACGGCGCGCAGTTTCATCGCACAGTAGTCCACCAGACTGGCGCCGACCAGATTGTAAACACGGTTTGCGCTGCAAAAATCGATGCGGATGCGGTGTTCAATCAAACCAGCCTGTCGACGGGCTCAAGATTGTCGCGCCACGAGACGCTAGTACATTTATGGGCGCAGGGCGGTTCGGCGGAAATTAATTCCGCAGCGCTTGTTTGCGATGATTGCCATTCAGATTTTACAACCCATGTTGTGCATAAGGCGCCGCATTGCCGGACCCGCCAGCTCCATAAAGGGGTTGCGCGCGATCATGGGCGCAATGTTTTCCAGGGCAAGTTCAAAGTCGAGCGCGAGGCGCAGAAGACTGACGCGAAGATGACCGCGAATGCGCTGTTGCTGTCGGATACAGCGGAGGCGAACCACAAGCCGGAGCTTGAGATTTACGCCGATGATGTTGAGTGCGCCCATGGCTCGACCTGCGGCGCGCTGGACGCGGATGCATTGTTTTATCTGCGCCAGCGCGGGCTTGATGAGGCTGCCGCGCGCGCGCTGCTGGTCGAGGCGTTTCTGGGCGAAGTGCTGGACGGCATTGATGACGAGCGCCTCGCTGAGGTATTCCGCAACAAGGTTGCGGACTGGTTGGTGTACGAATGAGCGATGGTTCGCCGATAAATGAACTGGATGTCGCGGCGCTGCGCGAGGAATTTCCTATTCTGGCGCGCGAGGCTTACGGCAGGCCGCTGGTCTATCTTGACAGCGCCGCCTCGGCGCAGAAACCACACGCGGTGATCGATGCGATGAGCCATGCGATGGAGCACTCCTATGCGAATGTGCATCGCGGTTTGCACCTTCTCTCAAATGAAGCAACGGCAGCTTATGAAGACGCCCGCAAGACTATTGCGGCGTTCATCAATGCGGGCTCACCGGACGAAATTATTTTCACCTCTGGAGGCACCGATGCGTTTAACCTTGTTGCCTATGCCATGGGCGTCGCCGACATAAGCGAGGGTGATGAAATCATCCTGTCACTGGCCGAACACCATTCCAATATTGTCCCCTGGCACCTGTTGCGTGATCGCAAGGGCGTAGTGTTGAAATGGATCGATATTTCAGACGACGGTGAACTCGACACAAAAGCCTATCGCGCGCTGTTTACTGCGCGCACCAAGCTTGTCGCTGTCACTCATATGTCAAATGTTCTAGGTGCGCTAACACCAGCAAAGCAATTGGCGGCGATTGCCCATGAGTATGGCGCTAAAATTCTCTTTGACGGTTGCCAGGCAGGGGTTCACGGCCGGGTGGATGTGCGCGAGATTGATTGTGATTTTTATGTGATGACCGGTCACAAGCTTTACGGTCCAACCGGCATCGGCGTTCTCTATGGCAAGAAGTCCGTACTCGCAGCATTGCCGCCTTTCAAAGGCGGAGGCGAGATGATAGATATGGTGACCACCGAGGCGGTGACCTATAACGATCCTCCGCATCGGTTTGAAGCGGGAACGCCGCCGATCTTGGAAGCGATTGGCCTTGGCGCGGCGCTGCAATGGATGAATGCCAAGGGCATTGATGCGATTGCAGCGCATGAAACGCGGCTTAAAGATCATGTGCTGGAAGAATTGGCGAAGTTCATTTTCGTCCGGGTTTACGGTCAGGCGCCGGGAAAAGCGCCGATTATAGCCTTTGCGGTGGAGGGTGCGCATCCGCATGATGTCTCGGCGATCCTCGACCGCACCGGAGTCGCCGTACGCGCCGGGCATCACTGTGCCCAGCCTCTGATGAAGCGCCTTGGCGTGACGGCGACGGCGCGCGCTTCCTTCGCCGCTTACAACACCCATGAAGATGTTGAGGCGCTGATCGCTGGCCTTAAAAAAACCCATGAAATGCTTAGCTGAGTGAGAAGATGGATAATCAACGCGACATAATTGATGTGAAGATCAGCGAACCGGAGACGGCGCCGGAAAATGCCCCGCAAGCTGAGACATCGGGCGCCTCGTCAATTCCTGAAGATGAATTGACGCGTATCACGGCGGACATCATCACTGCACTCAAATCGGTCTATGATCCGGAAATTCCGGTTGATATTTACGAGCTCGGCCTCATCTATAAGGTCGATCTGGACGACGACCGGCTGCTGACCGTCGATATGACGCTGACGGCGCCGGGCTGTCCGGTTGCCGGTGAAATGCCGGTCTGGGTCGAAGGCGCCGTGCGCGGCGTTGACGGCGTTGAGGATGTGAAGGTGGATATGGTGTTCGATCCGCCATGGACGCCGGAGCGGATGTCGGACGAGGCGAAGTTGGAACTAGGGTGGCTTTAGATGGCTAGACCAAGACCAAAGGTTGTAACGCTGACCGACGTCGCTGCCACACGTATGGCGGAAATTATGGCTGACGCCGAGGAGAATTATATCGGTGTTAAGATTGGCGTTAAAAACGGCGGCTGCGCCGGCATGGAATACACGATGGACTACGCCACCAATGTCGCGCCGCTTGACGAGGTGGTTGAAGAAAACGGTATCAAGATTTTGATTGATCCGAAGGCGGTTCTATTTCTGATCGGCGCTGAGATCGATTACGTCACGGAAAAATTGTCCCAGCGTTTCGTTTTTAACAATCCCAACCAGACCGACGCCTGCGGTTGCGGCGAGAGCGTAACGATTGTGCCGCGCAAGGCGGATGCATAATGACGTTATCCGGGCTCTCGGATACAGTAAAACCTCGTCCTGAGGAGCAACACGCATTTCATAAATGCGTGTTGTGTCACGGAGGATAAGCCGCGAGTGGTGTTCTTATCGTCGATCCTTCGAGACGATCTTTCTATTCCAAAGAAAAATCCCTCAGGATGATGGACGATAGTAAGGTTTATCGATGCCCCTGTCCTCATCCTATCTCGACTATATCAAAGATCTCTTCGCGCCCTTCGGCGTCATCACTATTCGTAAGATGTTTGGCGGCGCGGGGGTTTATTGTGATGGCGCGATTTTCGCAATCATTGGTGACGACGACTTGTGGTTGAAGGTTGATGATGTAACGCGGGCGGAATTCGAGGCGGTGGAACTCGCGCCGTTCACCGTTGAATTTGCTAATGGCAATGCTGGCACAATGTCATACTACAACGCGCCGGATGAAATTTACGATGACAATGATGTGCTGACCCGCTGGACGGAACTGGCGTTGGGCGCATCGCGCCGTGCGAAGAAGCCGGTCAAAAAGAAAACCCGCAAAAAATCCAAATCGAAATGATCTCTTCGCTTTGATTCAGCGGCGTGCAACGTCTTTGTTCGTAGGTCTTTTCGCGCGCTCTTTTTTAGGCGGCGTATAGGTTTGCGGGTAAAACTCATTGGCCCATTTGACGATTTGTCGGATCATCGGCCTTAACGCCAGTCCCTTTTGCGTCAGTCTATATTCATACCGCACCGGGCGAGCCTGATAGGCAGTCTTGGCTATGAGGCCGTGTTCTTCAAGGCGTTTCAGACGATCGGCGAGGATGTTGGTGCGGATATTTTCCGGCGTATCAAGGAAATCATTATAGCGGGTGGCACCGAGCAGGAGGTCGCGAACAACAAGCAAGGTCCACTTGTCGCCTAGAATATCGAGCGTCACCGCAATCGGACAGATTGAGCGTTCAACATGGGTGCTTTTGGCCATGGGGCCTCATTCGAGTAACTTTAAAGTTGCAAGTTACTCGTGTTGGCGTTAAGCTGCAAATTCAGATTGTCAGATAATTCAGACCGCAACGCTCAGGAGCCAGTGCATGTCTTCGATCCGTGTCTATCATGCCTTTCGCAGTCCCTATTCGCGGCTTGGCCTACATATTATTGATCGTGCTGTGCTTGATGTAGATTTGATCCCCTTTACCGGGCCGCCGGAAGGTGCGCCGTTCAGCGATCCCATGGCGAATAAACCAAAGCTTGCCTATTACGGGATTGATGCACCGCGCATGACCATGCGCATGGGGCTGGCGATTACACGGCCGAGCCCGTTCGACGTGGATTTTGGTCCAGCGAATAAAGGCGCCGTGGCCGCAGTTCGCGATGGTAAGGGATTGGCATTCGCACTCAGCGTTGCCGATGCGCGCTGGGGCGAGGGCAAGAACGTCTCTGATATGTTAGTGCTTGAAGCTTGCGCCGAGCAATGCGGATGGAGCGCTGATGCGTTGCGCTGCGCTCTGGAAGACGCTGACATCGTCGGGATTTTACAAAAACAACGCGATCAGATCGCCGAGGACGGTGTGTTTGGCGTGCCCTTCGCGGTTATGGGTGCGTCGAAATATTGGGGGCATGACCGGTTTGACCTGCTGGTAGAAGAGGCCAAAAGCTAGGTGCTTAAGCGGCGCTGCCGCGTTGGCTTTTGCCATCTTCCTTGATGTCTTCCTCGTTGACAACGAGATTGCGACCACGGGCTTTAGCGGCGTAAAGACACTCGTCGGCACGCTCAATGATGGTTTCCGACGTGTCGCCTTTACGGTGAGCGCCGACGCCCATAGACATCGTGATTACGCCGAGGTCTTCTTTTGTCCGGCGCTTTTTTAGCCGTCGCGATTCGATAGCTGTGCGAATGCGGTCGGCAAGCATGTGAGCGTGGTCGAGCGATGTGCCCGGCAAGACAATCGCAAATTCTTCACCGCCATAACGCGCCAGCACGTCTTGACCTTTGACATTGGCGTTCATCACTTCCGCCACTAGGCGCAGAACCTGATCACCGGTCTGGTGGCCCCATTTGTCGTTAAACTTCTTGAAATTGTCGATATCGGCCATGACAAGGGACAGGGGTTCGTTGCTCGAGACCGTCTCGACCAATTGTTGTGCCAGCGATTTATCGAACATCGAGCGGTTGGCGATGCCGGTCAGCGAATCTTTCATTGCTTCGGCCTGAATGTTTTCAACATTGCGTTGAAGCGTGCTGATCTCATTGGCTGAATCGGCGAGCCGGTTTTCGAGCTTTTCGTTTTCAGCGCGCATGTCCTGGGCGACTGTAATAACGCTTTCCAAAAGTTTTCCAACCGCTGGATATTCCTCAGTTGTTTGGCCTAGCTGAACGGAAAGGTCGCTCAATTTTCGGTGATGGCCGCTAGTATTTTCGCCGGTCTGCTCGATAGCATTAAATAGGTCGGAGATTTCCGCCTGGAACCGGCTAACAAGATCAATGACGTCGGTTGAGAGATCGGCATGCTGGATGTGCTCTTTAAAGAGCTCGTCGGCTGCCTCTTGGCTGACCTTACCGTTTGTATCCGTCGCAACCTGAATAGCGCGAGACAATTCCGGGCTGCGGCCCTCGGCATGCGCATACCATAGCTCGAAGTTGCGTGGGATTGCGGCCAAGCCGATCTTCTTCAAGGCGCCGAGCGCTATCTCTGCAATTCTATGGGTGGCTTCCACGCAGGCCGACATATCTTATACCCCCTCGCGCCACTTGTTCATGCAGGTGACGACGACGGGAGGTATCCTAGCCCAATCAGCGTAAATGAATGCCTAAAGCCGAGCAAAGACGGCATCTAATGTCTTAAGACGTTATTAACTCGCTACGGCCCGCGTGATGAAATCCGGTACATGATCACCCATGCCGATGATCGGATCGGCGCTTTCGCGTTGCTTTGGCGACGTGTCCTGGCTTGTGCGCCTGCGGCGCGGCGCTGGCGATTCTCTGTTCGCTGCGACATTATGCTCCTCGCTGTTAGCGTCAACTTTAGCTGGTTTCGATTCTGGTTCTTCTGTTTTCTTTGGCTGGCGCCGGGGCCGGCTTCGGCTGTCTTCCGGCTTGTCGCGATTATAACGACGTTGTCCACCACCAGCGGCGTGTTCTTCGAAGAATGCAGAGAAGTCGAGCGACTCAATTTCGTCAGCGCCGGTGGTTTTTAAAATCGCTGCGTAAAATTTGACGTCAGCAGGCGTCACCAACATCATCGCCGCGCCCTTTTTGCCGGCGCGGCCTGTGCGACCAATGCGGTGTATATAATCATCGGCGTGGATCGGCACGTCAAAATTAAAAACATGGCTGACATTGGGAATGTCGAGACCGCGGGCGGCAACGTCAGAGGCGACAAGAAACTGCACCTCGCCACTGCGAAATTTATCCAGGGTTTCCGTCCGGAAAGCTTGAGCAAGGTCGCCATGGATCGGGCGTGCATTGAAGCCATGTTTTTGCAGGGACTTGGCGATCACATCGACGGTTGATTTACGGTTACAGAAAATAATTCCGTTTCTAACATCTTTGTGCGTCAACAACTGGCGCAGTGCGGCGCGTTTTGTTCTGTCATCTTTTACCGGCATGCGCACGATGCGCTGGCTGATTGTGTCAGCGGCGGTTGAAGGTTTGGCGACCTCGACACGAACCGGGTTGTGTAGGAACTGATCTGTGATGCGCTGAATTTCCGGCGGCATTGTTGCAGAGAAGAACAAGGTTTGCCGGGTCATTGGGGTGAGTTTAAATATTCTCTCAATGTCTGGGATAAAGCCCATATCGAGCATCCGGTCCGCCTCATCGACGACCATCACTTCAATTCCGGTCAGCAACAAACGTCCGCGCTCAAAGTGGTCAAGCAGGCGGCCGGGGGTTGCGACTAAGACATCAACGCCGCGAGTTAGTTTGGCGTCCTGGTCGCCGAAAGAAACGCCGCCAATCAAGAGCGCCATCGATAGTTTGTGATTGGCGCCGTATTTTTCAAAATTCTCTGAAACTTGCGCCGCCAGCTCGCGTGTTGGCGCCAGAACCAGCGAGCGCGGCATGCGCGCTTTGGCCCGGCCTCGACCGAGGCGCTGGATCATTGGCAGGGTGAAAGATGCGGTTTTGCCCGTACCGGTCTGGGCAATGCCCAATACGTCACGGTTTTCAAGCGCGGGCGGGATGGCTTCTTTCTGGATCGGTGTGGGGGTCTCGTAGCCTGCAGCTGCAATAGCATCGAGAAGTTTCGGCTCAAGGCCGAGATCGGCAAACGACATTCGCTCTCCGTAAGGTTTATATTGCCGGCGATCTGCTTATTGCGAGGATCTATTATCCGGCTTGTGCATCGGCGGGTCGGTTTCAATCCAACGCCCCGCTCTTCCGCCGATGGAAGCGATGCGTCATCAAAAGCAATGGCTTATGCGATTGAATGAAAGCGCTGCGTCTTATCTTGGGGCCGCATAATTCATATTATATGGCCGATTGCGCGCGCTGCATCGCATCATTGCTGGCCGCGAGATAGGCGGCTTTCTGTAGAATGTCAATTAATAGGGCGCGCGCGGATTAGTGATTTTGCGGAGTGTGGCCTAAAATCATCATTAGATGAGACAGCAATGCTTGATATGCGGATCAGCGCTAGTGTTTTTGATGGCGCCATCGACAGTCTATGCGGCTAGCGTGGTCGATGATGACTGTACATTCAAGGGATTTGCGCTTCACGGAAAAATACAAATCGTCGAGAGTTTCCCTGACATCAAGGTTAAAATCGTTGACAGTTTTCCGGACCTGAAAGTCAGGGTGGTCACGAGCTTTGCTGATAAATGCGGCGAGTGGACATTCGTTGAAAGCTTTCCCAACGTAAAAATTCAGTATGTGGATAGCTTTCCTGATTTGAAAATCCAGATAGTGACAAGCTATCCTGGTCTGCCTTGAGGGCGGTTCCGCTAGACTTCATTGGGAAATTGTTCGGTGTCGATCTCGGCTTGTACAGACGCAGGATAGCGCGGCCCGCTGATGGTGTTCTGATTAATCAACTGCTCGACGCGGGCGATGATTTCCGGGCTCAGCGTGACCGTGCTGGCGGCGACGTTTTCTTCGAGATGGGCGAGAGAAGTGGTGCCGGGGATAACGTGAATGTGCGGCGCCTTTTGTAGCACCCAGGCAAGCGCCAGTTGGCCTGGCGTGCAGCCGGCGGCGTTGGCTATGCGCTGAAATTCGGGTGAGAGCTTTGCATTGGCTGAAAGATGCGGGGACTGAAATCGCGGCATGGTGCGACGGATATCTTTTGCGGAAAAGGCGGTTGGATCAAGCGCGGTGTCCGCAAGGTAGCCACGCGCCAAGGGAGAAAATGCAACAAACGCCGAACCGATCTCTGCACAGGCATCGATCATCGCTATTTCGGCATTGCGGCTCCACAAGGAATATTCCGACTGGACGGCGGCAATTGGGTGCACTGCATGGGCTTTGCGGAGTGTTGTGGCGGATATTTCCGACAACCCAATCGCACGAATTTTTCCTTCCTCTACCATTTGCGCCATTTCACCAACCGAGGCTTCGATAGGGACCTGTTTGTCCCAGCGGTGGAGATAATAAAGGTCGATATAGTCGGTATCGAGCCGGCGCAGTGACATCTCCAGCGTTGCCCGCAATGTTTCCGGCCGCCCGTCGATGACGCGCTTGCCGTCAACGCCTTGCATGCCGCATTTGCTGACCAGAAAGATACTGTCGCGAAACGGTTTGAGCGCCGGGCCGACAAGCGCCTCGTTGCGGCCAAAGCCGTAAAGCGCGGCAGAGTCGAAATGCGTAACACCCAGATCGAACGCTTTGTGGAGCACTCTGATGCCCGCTTCCGGCGTAGGCGGTTCGCCATAGGCGTGACTCAAATTCATACAGCCAAGGCCGATTTCGCCGGCGTCACACTGTCCGATCTTGCGAGTTTTCATTGCAGCCTTTTTTATTCTTGCGTGTTCAATTGCTGTTCCAGACGATGCAGTGTCTCGTAGCAGGCGAACACTTGCCCGACGCTTGCGTTTGGTTCGCGGCCTTCACGGATTGCGGCAAAAAACTCCCGGTCCTGCAATTCGATGCCGTTCATTGAGACATCAACATTAGAAACATCGACCACTTCTTCGCGGCCGGTGAAGAGATCGTCATAGCGCGCAATATAGGTTCCGTTATCGCAGATATAGCGGAAGAACGTGCCGAAAGGGCCGTCATTGTTGAACGACAGCGTGAGCGTGCAAAGTTTTCCGTTCTCAGTTTTAAGCTGGATTGACATATCCATCGCTATGCCGAGTTCGGAATGTGGCGGGCCTTGCACAATGTTTGAGACCACTACTTTTTCGCCGGTCTGGTATTGGAACAGATCGATCGTATGTGCGGCATGGTGCCAAAGCAGGTGATCGGTCCAGGATCGAGCCTCGCCCATGGCGTTCATGTTTTGGCGGCGGAAGAAAAAGGTTTGCACATCCATATGCTGGATTGAAAGCTCGCCGGCCGTGATTTTGTTATGTATATATTGATGCGACGGGTTAAAGCGGCGGGTATGGCCGACCATACAGACGAGGCCGGTTTCCTTTTGTTTATTATTGACCGCGTCCGCGTCTTCCCAGCTGTCGGCCAGCGGAATTTCTATCTGAACATGTTTTCCGGCATCCATACATTCGATGGCTTGTGCAGCATGCATCTGCGTCGGCGTGCACAGGATCGCCGCCTCGACGCCGGGTTGAGCAAGCGCTTCTGAAAGGTCTGTCGTTGCATGGCCGACACCGTAATCCTGCGCAACCTTTTGCGTTGGCTCCAGCCTGCGTCCAACGAGCGAGACAACCTCAATGCCGTCGATGTTGTTGATGCCGTCAAGATGTTTTAGGCCAAAGGCGCCAGCGCCGGCGAGAATGACTTTCATGGATTCGCTCTCCAAATTGCGATCAGTTCTGGCTTTCCAGAATAATATGCCCAACGGCAGTGTTTGACGCCGGGACATGATAGTGACGGTGTAATTCGGTGACGTTGTCGCCCAGCGCGCCGCGCATCACCAGCCACATCACCATCTCAATGCCTTCCGAGCCGGTCTCGCGGATATATTCTACATGCGCAATATCGGCGAGCTCTTCAGGCTTGTCGGCCAGGCGGTCGAGAAATCGCTTATCCCATTCTTGGTTGATGAGGCCGGCGCGCGGTCCTTGAAGCTGGTGGCTCATGCCGCCGGTGCCCCAGATCTGGACATTCAAGTCTTCGTCAAAAGAGTCGACCGCGTTGCGGATGGCTTTGCCGAGATTATAACAGCGCCTTCCGCTCGGCGTCGGATAGACAACGACATTGACCGCGAACGGAATAACTTTCACCGGCCATTTCTTCGGCTGTCCGTACATCAACGACAACGGCACGGTGAGACCATGGTCGACATCCATCTTGTTGACAATGGCGAGGTCAAAGTCCTGTTGGATGACTGACTGGGCAACATGCCAGGCAAGGTCCGGGGCGCCTTCAACCATGGGCACTGGCCGGGGCCCGAAGCCTTCGTCGGCGGGCGCGAACTCTTCCGCGCAGCCAATAGCGAAGGTTGGGACCATGTCGAGACTGAACGCTGTCGCGTGGTCGTTATAGACAAGGAAGATGACGTCCGGCTGTTCTTCGGCGATCCACTTTTTTGTGAAATCAAAGCCGTCAAACAGCGGCTTCCAATATTCGCTTTGTGTGTCTTGCGTATCGATCGCCCTGCCGATTAGCGGGACATGGGAGGCGCCGATGCCGGCGGTGATCCGAGCCATTATTTATTTTCTCTAATATAACGATTGCCGTCCGGCGAGCGCCCGCCGCTGACCATCATGGCTTTATAGTCTTCCTCACTCATGCCGGTCATCAGCGCTGCGGCATATTGAAAACTCTTGCCGTCCGATGAAAAAATCTTCGCAAGAAAATAGATATTGCCGCCGAGGGCGAGCATGGCGTTGTAGTTGCGATCAAGGACGGCCTGTCTTTGCTCCTCGCTCACGGGCCATTCGCTGAGATAAGCGTGTTCATCGGCCTTGAAGCGTACGCGGTTTTCCGCCTTCATCAGCGACATGCAGAATTGATTGAGATGATAACCCTTGCGCGCCATTTCTGAATCAAAAATAATTGTGCCCGGAACATCCTTATAGGGTTTTTCGAGTGCCATTATTGCGCTTTTCCTCTTTATTCTTCCGGCCAATAAAGCCGCATTGGATTATCCACCAGCAGTTTTTGCTGTAGTATCGGTGTTGTCGCAATTTTTGGAATGAAATCCACAAGCCAGGCATCGTCTGGCATGTGGGATTGAAGATTGGGGTGCGGCCAGTCTGTGCCCCACAGGACGCGGTCAGGAAACTCTTCCACCACTCTGCGCGCAAACGGCGCAACATCATCGTAATGCGGCGGACCTTCGTTGCTAAGCCTTTCGGGGCATGTGACCTTTGACCAGAAGTTTTCATTTTCGCACATCAGTTTGATATAGAGTTCAAACTCTGGCCCATCGACAGGTTTTGATATATCGGGCCGGCCCATATGGTCGACAATGACGGGGGTCGGCAGCGACGTGAAAAAATCATAGAGTTCGGGCAGTTCCGGCGCCTCGAAATAGATCACGATATGCCAGCCAAGCGGGCGAATGCGTTCGGCGATTTCCATCAACGGTTCGCGGGGCAGGGCGTCAACAAGGCGTTTGACGAAATTGAAGCGCACGCCGCGCACGCCCGCCGCGTCGAGCGCGTATAAGTCTTTGTCGGAAATGTCCGGCCTGACACTCGCCACCCCGCGCGCGCGGCCATTTGATTTTGCGATGGCGTCGATGAGGGCGCGATTGTCCGACCCATGGCAAGTCGCCTGCACAATCACATTGCGCGAAAAGCCGAGCTGATCTCGCAACGCAAATAGCTGTTCGGCCGAAGCGTCGCAGGGCGTATATTTGCGTTCCGGCGCAAACGGAAATTCGCCGCCCGGACCAAAGACATGACAATGGGCATCGACGGCGCCCGGCGGCGGAACAAAGCTTGGTTTTGACGGGGCAGGGCGCCAGTCGAGCCAGCCAAGCGTCTTTTTGAATGTCGACGTTTGGATCATTTGCCGAACGCTTTCAGCATTTTGTCGAGACGCGGGTAGATCCGCCTTGCATTACCTTCATAGACTTTGCGCCGAGCGTCTTCGCTAAGTTTGAGATTGTCGACATAGCGTTTGGTGTCGTCGAAATAATGTCCTGTCTGGGGATCAATACCCCGCACCGCACCGACCATTTCCGAGCCGAAGAGGATATTGTCGATATCGATCACCTTGAACAAAAGGTCGATTCCGGGCTGATGGTAGACGCATGTATCGAAATAGACATTGTTCATGACATGGGTCTCGACCGGTGGTTGCTTTAACATGTCGGCGAGTCCGCGATAACGTCCCCAATGATAGGGGACCGCACCGCCACCATGGGGGACAATGAATTTTAAGTCAGGGAAATCTGCAAACAGATTACCTTCGATAAATTGCATGAAGGCGTTGGTGTCGGCGGCAATGTAATAAGAGCCGGTTGCATGAAATGCTGGATTGCAAGAGCCGGAAACATGCACCATCGCTGGAACCTCCAGCTCAACCATTTTTTCGTAGAGTGGATACCAGTAACGGTCGGTCAGCGGCGGCGATGTCCAGTGCCCGCCGGATGGGTCCGGATTGAGATTGCAACCGACAAAGCCCAACTCGTTGACGCAACGGTCAAGCTCGGCAATCGAATTGTCGAGCGATCCGCCCGGCGTCTGCGGTAACATACACACGCCAATAAATGTCTCGGCGTAAAGTTCCGTTACCCGGTGAATAAGGTCGTTGCAGGCGATGGACCAGTCGAGCGCGGTTTCTGCATCGCCAATATGCGGTTCCATGCGAGAGGCGCGCGGGCTGAAGATCGTCATGTCGGCGCCGCGCGCCTTAACCAGCTTCAGCTGATTGGCTTCGATACCTTCGCGAATTTCATCATCGCTGATAGCGGCGCGGTCGGGACGCGGCAGAGAAGGGTTTTTTAATCGCGCCTTTTGCGCTTCACGATAGTCAAGATGGACTTGTGGCGCGACCGTATGATGGCCGTGGCAATCAATAATCAACATGAGGCCACTTCCTTGTCCGACTGAATAGTTTTGAGGATAGCATCAAGCATGGGCGCCAGCGCGGCCTCGTTCATAGCTACTTTGCGCATCGCCGCCCAGTTCTGTCGTTCGGCGCAAGCTGTGCTCATCAGCGGATCGACGTCAGCATCGCAAACCGTTTGCGCAACCTCGCGCATTTCTTCCGCCCGCCGCGCGCCATGCTCCAGAGAGCGTGCAATCATATAACGCGCAAGCCGGTTCCAGTCCCGGCCCGGAAAGAGATCGTCAAGCGATGCGATCACCGATGCATCCACGCCATAATGCCGCGCGGCAAGAAGCGCTTCTGTGAGCAGCGCCTCCATACCCTTGACGACGATGCTGCGGCACATCTTGGCGGCGGCAGCTTTGCCATATTCGTCAGCAAAGAAAACCACGTCGTCAAAGCCGAGCCTAGATAAGGCGTCGATCAGCGCTTGCGCATGCGGTCCGCCCGCTAGCATCGGCGTCGCCAGCCGCTTCGGCGAAATTGGCGCCATCACCGCAACATCGACATAGCGCCCGCCAGCGTTGTTAATGATCTCGGCGGCTTTGGTTTTCACCGACGGGGATGCCGAATTCATATCGGCAAAGAAGACGCCAGACCCGATGGCGCCGGCGACGCTTTGTGCTGCTGTTAAGGTCTGTGCTGCGGTGACGGCGGAGATCACGAGATCTGCGCATTTGACCGCATCCTGCGCATTCGTACAGGCCGTGACATAATTGCCGGTCAGTGCGTACGACGGGCCGCTAGCGGCATCGTCGAATTTTAAGTCCCAGGCGGAGATATCATCAATACCGTTTGCGGCGAGGTCTTTGCCGAGGATTTGCCCGACTTCGCCAAACCCGATCAGTGCGATACGCAATAGTGTCATCGAGCGCTCCATAGGGTTGACGGGATCAATACCTCGCCGCGCATCAGCGGGCGAGCGGTGCGCAATAGAGCGGAGCGTTTGATCGCTAGCGACCCGGCGGCGGTTTGGACATCCATTTCGACCGTAAAAAAGCCGCTGGGATGTTCAATGTTGAGGCGTTGCACGCCGGAAGCGTTTGTCTTAACCGCAGCAATGCCGTCAGTGACAGAGCCGAGCGCGAGGCACGCAGCAGCAACGCTGACCGCGCCAAGAACGCCGATGGCCTCGTGTGCCCGATGAGGGATAAAACTCCGTGTCGAGATGATGCCGCCGCCGGCCGGTGGAGAGATAAGCGTCATTTTCGGCACAGTTTTGTCGGCGACATCGCCAAGCCTCATCATCGGGCCGGCCTTTAACCGGATCGCCTCGACGCGCTCTTTCAGATTTGTATTTTGTTCAAGTTCCCCAGGTGTCTCTGCGCCGGTGATGCCAAAATCGCTTGCGCGTAAGAGGACTACCGGCATGCCGTTGTCGATACAGGTGATGTCGACGCCATCGATTGTGTCGCGGAGCTTGCCTGTGGGAAATAATGCGCCGCAACTTGCCCCGGCGACGTCGATAAAATCAATCAAGATTGGCGATGCGGTCCCCGGAACGCCGTCAATGCGCGCATGGCCCTCATATTCGACCACGCCGTTTGGCGTTGGCACATGCGCAACCGCAATGCTTGCTGTATTGACCATATGAATGCGCACCGGCGTTACCTCACCGGCGCATTCCACAAGCCCATGGTCAATCGCCCAGGGGCCGACGCCAGCGAGAATGTTGCCGCAATTTTGACTGTCGCTGACTTCTTTTTTGTCGACGACGACTTGGAGGAAGAGATAGTCGACATCAGCGCCGTCGCGGCTGGATGGCGAGATCACCGCAACTTTGCTCGTCAGCGGGTGTGCGCCGCCAACGCCATCAATCTGGCGGATGTCGGGCGAGCCCATCGCTGCGAGCAACACGCGGTCACGAAGGCCTTCATCCTCGGGCAGGGCGCTTTTATCAAAAAACAGCCCCTTGGAGGTGCCGCCGCGCATCAATGTCGCCGGGATTGCAGTGAGCATGGGCGGTTAATCCGTATCCGCCTGATCAATATATTTCAGTCCCAGCGCCGCCAAGCGCTCGCGCATCTTATAAATATCAAGTCCAAGTTCTCCTGCTGCGAGGCGCTTGCGTTTTTCTTCTTCGTCGGCTTCGCGTTGTTTTGATTTTTCAAGGACGCCCGCAGCCTCTTCGCGCGCGACGACAACAACGCCGTCATCATCGGCGATGATGAGGTCGCCCGGATAGACCAGCGCGCCGGCGCAGACTACGGGCACATTAACACGGCCCAAGGTCTCTTTAACCGTGCCTTGCGAGAACACGCATTTTGACCAGACTGGAAACTTCATATCGGTGAGGTCTTTAGTGTCGCGGACGCCGGCGTTGATGATCAGGGCTTTAACGCCGCGCGCAATTAGAGAGGTTGCGAGCAGGTCACCGAAATATCCGGCGTCAGAATCAGACGTTGGCGCCAGCACCAGAACGTCGCCGGGTTGGCATTGTTCAACCGCGACATGGATCATCCAGTTGTCGCAAGGCGGCGCAGAAATGGTGACCGCCGTGCCGGCGACATATGCGCCTTTGTAAATTGGCTTGATGTCCGGCGCGAGAAGTCCCTTGCGCCCTAGCGCTTCATGGACGGTTGCAACGCCATACCTTCCCGCCGCAAAGGCATCGACAGTCGAGCGGGCAACACGTTTGATGTTCTGGACGACAACGCCCATAGCCATAACTCCGGTCCGTCTGGATGTTACAAGCTTGCCAGAAGAGCCGCAAAACGCCAATTCAAAAGCGTTTTGATCCATCAGAATTTGACAATAGTCGCAGGCGCATTGAGCCGGTCCGACGCCGGTGTGCGCTGGTGTTGTTCTTTTCGTCGTTACTCCGCCGGTTTCGTCGCCGCGTCGGTTACGATCTCCAGACCGCCCGCGATGCGCGCGACTACCGGATGAACCGCCGGAACGCCATGGCGCCGGGCGATATAGTTG
>JAJFFX010000029.1 GCA_021776455.1 Hyphococcus sp.
TTTGACCGGATTGATGAAGCGGACTTTTTCAAACCCGTAATTGACGCCCATTTTGACCCCGTCAACGACCAGCACATTGCCGGCGGCGAGCTTGGAGAGCATCGACAAGCTTAAAAATCCGTGCGCAATCGTGCCGCCAAATGGCGTCATCTTTGCGGCCTCTTCATCGACATGGATGAATTGGTGGTCTTCGGTGACATCGGCGAACTGATTAATCCGCTCCTGATCGATCATCGCCCAATCAGATGTTCCGGTTTGTTTGCCGATATAATCGGCGATCTCGTCTTGGGTAGCGGTTGGCATTTTTTGTCTCCTTAATATCCGCGCCTTCGCGCGGGGGGCATTAATAACCACGCATCGCCGCGAGGCGGTCAGCGTGAAAGGCCGCATCGCCAAACATTTCCTGCGCGACACGAATGCGCTTCATGTAAAATCCAATATCAAACTCATCGGTCATACCGATGCCGCCATACATCTGCACCGCTTCCTGACTGGCGAGCTTTGCGACCTCGCCGGCTTTGGCTTTGGCGAGCGAGCAAATAATCCCCGCCATCCCGTAATGCTCATCCAAATCCTGCAAGGCTTTCAGCGTTACCGACTTCATCAATTCAATTTCGGAATATAGGTGCGCGGCGCGATGCTGCAATGCCTGAAAGGCGCCAATCTCTGTCCCGAACTGTTTGCGTTCTTTCAAATAATCCATAGTCATGGTGAACGCCGCTTGCGCAGCGCCCGACATTTCCGCCGCAAGCCCGGCGCGCCCAGCATTCAAGACGCCCTCAAGCGCCACGAGGCCGCCATCAACCTCGCCAAGGACATCATCGCCGGTGGCTTCAACACCGTCGAACTTAAGCCGCGCGGCGCCGCGGCTGTCGACCATCACGGTGCGTTCGCGGGCGACGCCTTTGGCTGCTGCATCAACCAGAAACAGCGTTATCCCTTCCGCATCACCGGGGGCGCCAGCGGTGCGCGCGGCGACGATGATGTTGTCGGCGACCTGTCCGTCGGCGACGAAGGTCTTGTCGCCGGAAAGCTTAAATCCGTTGCCATGTTTTTCCGCTTTCATCGCGGTCTTTTGCGGCCCGTGCTTGCGGGTCTCATCGACCGCGAGCGCAAACACCGCCTCGCCGGCGGAAATTTTCGGCAGATGCTCCTGACGCTGTGCATCACCGCCGAGCTTTTGCAGGGCGGTCGCAGCGAGGATTGAGGTCGACAGGAATGGCGAGGCCGTCAGTGTGCGGCCCATTTCTTCTGCGAGAACCCCGGCGCCAACAAAGCCGAAATCAGCGCCGCCATAGTCTTCGCCGACCAGAATACCAGCCCAGCCCATCTCCGCCATCTCCTTCCAGAGATCACGGCTAAAGCCGGTTTCGTCATTCGTATCACGGAGCTTGCGCAAGGCGCTCACTGGCGCCTTTTCATCGAGAAAGCCGCGCGCTGCATCGCGCAACATTTGTTGTTCTTCGGTTAAAACGAGAGCCATGTTATTCCTTTACGCCCCCGGCAATTGGAGAATGCGTTTTGCAATAATATTGAGCTGCACTTCCGACGTACCGCCTTCGATTGAGTTTGCTTTGGTTCTGAGCCATGAGCGCGCGAGTTTGCCGTCTTGGGTGCGCTCGCCCTCCCATTCCAGCGCTTCTGAACCGCCCGAATCCATCAGCAATTCAAACCGGCGCTTGTTAAACTCGGTGCCGTAATATTTCAGCATCGACGAATTGGCGCCGACGCCTTGGCCAGCCTTGGCCTCATCTTTCATCCGCTCCAACGTCAATAGAAACGCCCAGCCGTCAATTTCGGCCTGCGCGATTTTTCCGCGTAACATCGGGTCGGCAAGCCTGCCATCCTCAAGGCCGATCTCGCTGGCGGCAATCTCACCCATCCCGCGCCCGCCAAAAAGTCCGCCGCCGCCAGCCGAAATCATTTCGCGCTCATGGGTAAGAAGATATTTAGCAACATCCCAGCCACGATTGAGATCGCCGACTATCGATCCGATGCCGGGAGCGTGCTCCTTGGGAACTTTAACATCGTCAAAAAACGTCTCGCAGAAGGGCGACTTGCCAGAGATCAGCTTGATCGGCTTGGTTGAAACGCCCTCTGCCGCCATATCAATCAACAGAAAACTGATGCCGTTATGTTTTGTTACTTTTGGATCGGTTCGTACAAGGCAGAAAATCCAGTCGGCTTCGTCGGCATAGGAAGTCCAGACTTTCTGGCCATTGACCAGCCAATGATCGCCCTTATCTTCACATTTGCACTGAAGCGACGCCAGGTCAGAGCCGGCATTGGGTTCGGAATAGCCCTGACACCAGCGGATTTCACCGCGCGTTATGGCGGGCAGGAAATGCAATTTTTGTTCATGCGTTCCGTACTTCAACAGCGCCGGACCGAGCATCCAGATGCCGAAACTCTCCAGTGGTGAGCGCGCTTTCATATCGCGCATTTCACCTTTTAAAATTTTGACTTCTTCTTTGGAAAGCCCGCCGCCGCCATATTCTTTTGGCCAGGCCGGTACAGTCCAACCTTTCTCGGCCATTCGCTCCAACCAGGTCTTTTGCGCCTCGGATTGAAACTGCCAATTGCGTCCGCCCCAGCAGATATTGTCCTCGCCGCCGGCGCCGTCGCGCATTTCCGTTGGACAATTGTCTTCAAGCCAGGCGCGTGTGTTTTTGCGGAAGATTTCAAGATCGCTCATGGTTTTGTTCCATTTTCAAACTTCATGACAAAAGCGGCTATCTATTTTGCGGCGCGATGTCGCGCACTGTGGCGGCGAATGCGGTAATTTCTTCACGGCTGTATTTAGTATGAACGCGCGCTCCCGATGGCGGCTGATGCGCGAGGTTGACGCCTTCGCGCCGCGCAGTCGCTGGCCGAATGGGCCGCGCGACAAACCCGCCACCGCAATTGGGACAGACATTGCCTAGCACCGTATCGACACAGTCCGCGCAGAAGGTACATTCATAAGAACAGATACGCGCATGTTCAGACCCTGGCGCCAGATCGACGTCGCAAAGTTCACAATTGGGTCTGAGCTGCAGCATTCTTTCACCTGACACCGGGCGCCTGAAGCTTGGGGGGCGCCTGAAACTGGGAGAGCCGTTCTCCCACGCCTTATGATTCTGGCGCAAGCCCTTCATGCAGTGGCATGGCGGCCGCCGCTGCTTTTTGTCGCCTTCAAACAGAGAATGTCGGTGGTTGGCTCAATGCAATTTTTTTCACGGTTAATTTATCAAACTTCGCCGTCCCAAGACGCGGCAGGGGCGACGGCGAAATCCAGATGCGCTCCGGTGCTTTATAGGCAGCCAAACCATCGGCGATAAAATCGCGCAACTCCGTAGCGTCAAGCCCGGCGCCATCCATCGGATAAACCACCAGGCCGACGCGCTCGCCCAAAACATCGTCGGGCACGGAAAACACCGCCGCCTCGGCGACGCCGTGGTGCTGGTAGACGCGGTTTTCAACTTCAAGCGAAGAGATATTCTCACCGCCGCGAATGATTAACTCCTTCATCCGATCGACGATATAGATGAAGTCCTCCTCGTCCATGCGGGCAAGGTCACCGGTCTTGAACCAGCCGTCAGAGGTTAACGCCTTTTCGGTGTCTTCCGGCTGATTGAGATAACAGCGAAAATTGGCCGGCGACCGGATCCAAATTTCTCCCACTTTGCCGCGCGCAACTTCCTCGCCATCCTTGACGATTTTAATATCGGTCAGCGGCGGCACTGCACGGCCGGTCGAGTCCGGCCGCTTTTGATAATCATCGAGCGAGATAACGCATCCCAGCGCATTGGTTTCAGACAGCCCGTATCCGGATGAGGGTTTTGCCTGCTTAAACGTCTTGGCCAGTTTTTTGACATGCTCGGCCGGACGCTTGGCGCCGCCTGCGCCAATATCGATAAGGCTCGGCAGGCCGTCTTCTCCCACCGCATCTATTAACTCAAAGGACTGGCTCGGCACGCCGACAAAGTTGGTAAGGCGTTCCGCGTTGATAATCCGTGCAGCATCATTTGCGTCCCAGCGATACATCATCGCCACACGGCGACCGACCAGATAGGACAAAAGGAAAATAGAATGCGTGCCCGTCACATGAAACAGCGGCACCGCCAACAATATGCCGGGATCATCGCCAAACAGGCTAACGCCGCCGCGCGCCTCCTTCACTGCGGTTGCGGTAAACGCCCAGGAAAATAGCGTTGAAATACAGCCGCGATGAGTGAGGACAACACCCTTGGGTTTGCCGGTAGAGCCGGACGTATAGACGATGCAGAAATCGTCATCGGGATGAATATCAACGCCCAGCGGCGCGGTATTTTGCGAGCCCTCCAGCAGTTGGTCATAGCGATAGTCGGCGCCATCGCCGTCTTCTCTTGCGAGAATAAGCGTCAGGCCAAGCTCATCCTTGAAGGGTTTCAAATATTCAAGGCGCCTTTTATCAACGATAACAATTTTAGCGCCGCTGTCTTCAAGGCCATATTTTAACTCATCGGCCTTCCACCAGGCGTTCAACGGCACCACTACCGCCCCGGTCGAGATTATCGCCATATAAGCGATGCACCATTCGGGAAAATTACGCATCGCGATCGCCACATGATCGCCTGGCTTAACGCCTAATTCGTCTTGCAGGGCGTGCGCAAAACGACAAGCCATAGCCCAGCTTTGCGCAAAGCTCAGCCGTTCGCCTTCGAAAATTAAAAACTCCTTGTCGCCATGGGTCGCGCCATGCGCGAACAGGTCCGGCAGGCTCTGCGGAGCATTTTCAAAGACGCGATAAACATTGCCGCGAATTTCTGTTTCCCCAACCTTAAAGAGCGGGTTTTCCACCAGGATTTTCATCACGGCGGCGACAAGTTTTTGCTGATCGAGCGGGGCCAGTACGCCCATAATCACTCCCTGTTTATTGACGGTTGCGGACATGCCACTCTTCATAGCCGAGCGTGCGCCCAAGGCAAACCATCACCGGCAGCCCGGCCGCCTAATTTTGAAAGCGGCGCTCTATCTCCTGCGCAATATAGCGCTCGACACCATCAGGGCGGCCTTGCGCCAGCCACAGCGCTGCATGGGCGCCTATATAGACGCCTGCCCCGGCGGTTATATCGGCGGCCAGACGGATCGCCGGCGCCAGGCCTTCCGGTCCAATGAGCAAGGGTTGAAGGCTCAGAAAATAGAGCGCCATGACCGCCACTGCGACAAGCGAGCGCTGCGCGCTCACCAGGGGTTGCCAAAAGCCACACTCGCTCGCTCGTGCATAAAGCACAAGGTTGAGGCCAACATGAAACAGGCCGAGCCCCGCCCCCGCCCAGACCGCGCCGGGCAAACCATGGGTCATGGCCGCCCAGATGAAGACCGGTAGACGGATCACCAGGAAAATCAGCTCACGGAAAAATATCAGCCGCGTCAGGCCGAGCGCCATGGCGTAAGATTGGGTTGCATAAAACAGCGATTGCAGACCGATCACCGGCGCCAATATCTCAATCACCATCGCCGCACCCAACCACTTTTCGCCAAGCAGCAAATACACCAGATCATTAGCGACAAAAGCAACACCGAACGCCGCTGGCATCGCCACCGCACCGAGCACCCCGACGCCGCGCAAATAAGCCCGGCGCATCCGCTCAGGTTCATCCTGCAATGTCGACAAGCCCGGATAGAGCGCCCGCGTCAGCGGCCGAGCAATCTGTCCGGCGGCCATTTCCGAAAGCTGGAGCCCCATGAAAAATATCCCCGCCCCGCCGCCGCCGACAAGCCGCGCCAGAATTGGCACATCAAGCTTGTTGTTGAGCGCCGCCAAAAAACTGACGCCGGCAAGCCAACCGGAAAACCCGAAGACTTTTTTCAAGGATTGAAAACCAATTCGCGGCGCAAACGGTCGCATCGCATAGGACAGGATCAACTGCACAATGCCGCCGGCGACCAGCCCCAGAATGATCGCCCAATACGTGCGAAAGATGATGGCGATGCTTATCGACACAATGACGCCGACAAATTTGTTGGCAACCATTGAGATAAATTCTCGTGAGAAATTGAGGGCGCGCTCAAATTCATAAAATCGCGGATTCGTCAGGCCGCTGAAAACCGGAAAAATGGCGATACCCAGAAAGACCCCAAACATACGCGGATCATTATAGACTACCGCCATCACTGGCGCCGCAGCCGCAAGGATAAGGCCGATCATCAACCCCCGCAGCGCCGAAAGCGTGAACAGGGTATTAAGGTCGGCGCGGTCAGCGTCGTGAAACCGCACCACCGCCTGTGACACGCCGAAATCAGAAATACCCTGCAGCAGCTGCATTGAGACAATCGACACCGCCACCAGGCCGATATCTTCGGGTACCAGGAGGCGGGCGACGATGATGGTGTTGATGGCGCCAAGAAGCCTGGCAAACAGCCCGCCGCCAAAAACCCATACAGCGCCGCGCGCCACCCGGCCGGTCAGGGCGGCTTCTTCGGCAATCGGCGGCAATGGTGGCAAATCGGACATAAGACCGGAGAGTTTTGCGGGCCACCCGCTTAGCGCAGTTCGGTATAGGAAGCGATAATCCGGCATTGGTATGAAAATCCGGCGGGCGCCCTTGCGCGCCGCCCGCGCCCGTCTATGGTGCGCCGCCGATCCGATCCTTGAAACCGAACTAAACGCGAAAGACGCACGCGATGTCTCACGCCTCCGCTCTGATTACTATCATAACCAAAGCCGCCAGAAAGGCGGCGCGCGGTCTGGTGCGCGATTTCGGCGAGGTGCAGGAGCTTCAGGTCTCCAAAAAAGGCGTTGCGGACTTCGTCTCGCTTGCCGATCACCGGGCCGAGCAGGTTATCTATGAGGAGCTGTCGGCGGCGCGGCCTAAATATGGTTTCGTCATGGAAGAACGCGGCGAGATTGAGGGCGTCGACAATTCCAATCGTTGGATCGTCGACCCGCTTGACGGCACCACCAATTTTCTCCACGGCCTACCGCAATTTGCGGTCTCGATTGCACTTGAGCGCGACCGCCAGCCCTATGCCGGTGTAGTTTATAATCCCGTCACGGATGAATTGTTCTGGGCGGAAAAAGGCGCCGGCGCGTTTCTCAATGACCGCCGCATCCGGGTCTCTGAACGCCGCAATCTAAATGAGTGCGTGTTCGCCTGCGGGCTCCCTTTCGCTGGGCGTCCCGGACGCAAGCGTGCACTGGAAGAAACCGAACGGGTGCTGGAGCAAACGGCGGGCGTGCGCCGGTTTGGTTCTGCCGCGCTCGATCTTGCCTTTGTCGCCGCCGGGCGCTTTGACGCGTTCTGGGAGCGCGACCTCAATATCTGGGATATCGCTGCGGGCGCGCTCATTGTGCGCGAGGCCGGCGGCATCGTCAGTGAGATTGAGGGCGGCGCAAAATTCCTGACCGAAGGGTCAATCCTCGCCGCCAATACAAATGTCCACGATCGCGCCAAAGCGCTCTTATCTGACAGTTAAGGCGCACTCATACGCAGCGATAATGACGGTATCGCCAGCGCACCGATTGCGGATCGACGGTCTCGTCTTCATAGACCGCGCGCAGACCATAGGCCTGACAATGCGCCTGCGCTTCGGCAAGCAGGTCCTTCGGGTCGAAATCATACGGATCGTAGGGGATCGATATCGCCTCCGCACCGGCGTAATTTGTGTCATTACTGACACAGGCCGGCAGCACGAACCCAACTAAAACGACGGCGATAACTTTGATAGTCCCACCCATGATGGCGCCTTACCGGGACGCGATAACGCAGCGCCCGCTTTACTGAAAAGCCATCGTAGCAAGTTGGGCGCAAATAAAAAAGGGTGCGGGAAGTCCGCACCCTTACAAGTATAGAGGGAATATACTTGAGCTTAGTCGCCTTAAGCGGCGTCCTGATCCTTCAGGATTTTGATATTGGCCGCTTCGCCGCCATTAATCGCAATCTTTCGCGGCTTCATGGCTTCAGGGATTTCCCGCTTCAGATCGATATTGAGCAGGCCGTTGACAAGCGAGGCGCCGGCGACCTTGACGTGCTCGGCGAGCTGAAAGCGGCGCTCAAACGTGCGGCCGGCAATGCCTTGATAAAGAAATTCCTGGCCTTCATCGCCGTCCTTGCGGGCGCCGGTGATGGTCAGCGTGTTTTCACGAATCTCAAGGTCGAGATCGGCATCGCCGAAACCGGCGACCGCAAGCGTGATGCGGTAATCATTGTCATCAAGCCGCTCGATATTATAGGGCGGATAGCCAGTCGATTCTGCTTTGCCGACGCTGTCGAGCAAATCAAAAACCCGGTCAAAACCGACCGTCGAGCGATAGAGGGGGGTTAAGTCAAATGTACGCATAGTTGTATCCTCCTTGGGTAAGCGAGGGTTCGCGCGTGCTTCCGCCAAATGGCCGCAAACACGCCAACAGAGCCAATTGGCCTCCGTCCCTTCTGAGATAGGCGCCGCATTTTGCGGTTTCAACCCCACACAAGATTGTGCGGTTACGCATGGACCGCGACCGAAAGCATGGTAAATGAGGCCGTCAGTATGGGAGCGATGAGATGAGGCGACTTAAGGATTTTGTTTTAGCGTTTGCTCTGGCGGCGCTGACGGCTTGCGGCGGCAAGCAGGACGGCGCCGCGTCCCAGGAAGTGGCGGCCGCGCCTGACAATGGCGCGATTCTGGCGGCGGTGCTCGCCGGCGATCATCGCTCCGCCAAAGAACGCGCCCGCGACGCCTTTCGCCACCCTGCCGAAACGCTCACATTTTTCGGGATCGAGCCGGACATGACGGTGGTCGAGGCGTGGCCCGGCGGCGGTTGGTATACACAAATCATCGCCCCCTATTTGAAATCCAGCGGCGGCGCATATTCTGGCGCAGGCTTCTCGCCCGACGGCGCCAGCGAACGCGTGCAGGCCTCGCTCAGCGCTTTTGAGAAGGCATATCTCGGCAAACCTGACCTTTATGGCGATGTGCGGCTGACCATCCTTGGCAAGGGTGGCGACATTGCGCCGGCAGGCTCTGCAGATGTGGTTTTAACCTTCCGCAATGTTCACAACTGGCAATCGAGCGGTGTTGCCGAAACCTATTTCCAGGAATTCTATGATGCGCTGAAACCCGGCGGCGTGCTTGGCGTGGTCGAGCATCGCGCCGACGGCGCCGACCTTCCCCGCGACGGACGCAGCGGCTATGTGTATACTGAGGATATGATCGCACTGGCCAAAGGCGCAGGATTCAACTTCGAAGCCGCTTCAGAAATCAACGCCAACTCGAAAGATACCAAAGACCACCCGTTTGGGGTGTGGACATTACCGCCGGTGCGGCGCTCGGCGGAAATGCACGGCCAGGGAGATCCTGATTTTAACCACACGCCCTATGATGCAATTGGCGAGAGCGACCGCATAACGCTGAAATTTCGCAAACCCATCGCTGCTGACAGCGCATTGCTGGAATAGGGCTGGAGCTGCCGGATGCCTGATGCAAAAACCACCAATCCGCTCCTGGCGGCGGCGCAGAAAACATTTACCGAACCCTTCGGGGCGGTCATCATGCTGCTAGCTGAAAGCGATGATGATAAACCCATCAGCATCGACGGGCGCCAAACCCCGCCCACCGTCAGCACCGCAAAGACCGGCGCCAAGGCCGATTGCATCTGGCGCGCAGCGCCAGATATATTGCTGCGCGCAATATCCGGCGAACGCGCCTTTGAAAGCGTCTATGTCTCCGGTCAGCTCTCGATTTCCGGCGATTTAAGCGTGATGGCGCGCCTTAACCTTAAGCAGGTAAAATGACAGACTTTATTCGCATGCCATCCAATCCGGTCCCAGACGGCGCTGAGACATTTATGTTCCCCGCACCCGACAGCGCTGAATTGCGCGGCGCATTCTTCCCTGTCGCCGATGCGCGCGGCACAATTGTCCTTGAGCCTGGCTGGGCGGAGTTCATCGAGAAATATTTCGAGACCATTGGCCGGCTTCATGCCCGCAAGTTCAATGTCGCAATGATGGATTGGCGCGGACAGGGGCTTTCCGACCGGGAGAGCGCACATCAGGCGAAATGGAAAAATTATTTTCATATCCTCCGTGAGGACCTTCGCCATTTCACCGAGGCGCATGTCAAGCCACGCTTTGACGCGCCAACTATGCTGATGACCCACTCCATGGGCGGTCTGCCCGCACTGATGCTGCTGGCGGACGGCTATGACGGTTTTGACCGCGCGGTTCTCTGCGCTCCAATGACCCGGCTGTTCGCCGGGCCGGCCAATGCGGTATTCACCGCGGTCAGTATGCTCGCCAGCGCCGCCGGCCTTGGCGCTGCGCCGGTAACCAGCAAAGATGATGATTCCAAAGCGTTTGAGGGCAACATACTCACCTCCGACCCGACACGCCACGAGCGTTTCCGGCAGTTGCAGCTGACTGAACCGAGCGCCGCCAACGCTGCACCAACCTTTGGCTGGGTCCATGCAGCCACCAAGACCAGCAAAGAAATTCATCAACAAGGATTTTTTGGCGACTTAAAAATCCCGGTACGGATTATTACAGCTGGTGAAGAAAAGCTGATTGACGGCAGCGACCACGAGATAATTGCCGCCAAAAGCGAGCGTATTGAACGGGTCACCATTCCCGGCGCTCTGCACGAAATCATGATGGAGCGCGACCCACTGCAAGAGCTTTACTGGAAAGCATTTGATGCGTTTGTCGCCGCGCGCTATGGGCGCGACCACTGAAATCCGACAAGTCTTTCGCTTTCTTCCCATAACCGCGCGGCGGTTTTCTTGTTGCGCGCGCGCGGCGCAACGCTCGCATCGCCAACCGGTCCGCGCGCCTCGGCAAAGCCTGTGGGTCCATAATAGGCGCCGGAAAGCGCCCCCTCGCCCGCCGCCGCCAATACCGTCGGAATGGCGCCCCTATAGGCCGATTGCGCCATCACCCGGTTTGTAACCTTGTACAAAGCGTTCAAAAAGCCCGCAGGGCCTGTGCTTTGCAATTGCGTATCAGAATAACCCGGATGACAGGCGATGCAGGAGACAGAACTGCCGGCCGCCGTTAATTTCCGGTCCAGTTCAAAAGCGAACAAAATATTAGCGAGCTTGCTTTGCGTATAGGCCTTTGTCGGATCATATCCCTGGGTCAGCATCAAATCGTCGAAATGGATCTTGCCATATTTATGCGCGATGCTGGACAGGACAACAATACGCCCTTGCGCCGCCTCAACGAGATCAAACAACAGTCCCGCAAACAAAAAATGCCCGAGATGATTGGTGCCGATCTGCATCTCAAACCCGTCCGCTGTCTCTAATTGCGGCGTCTGCATGATGCCGGCATTGTTAATCAGCGCATCAAGCTTGCCAAAACGAGCCTTGATTTCCTCCGCCGCCTGACGAACCGAGGCGAGGCTGGCGAGGTCAAGGGTTACATCCTCAACTTTGCCTTTTGCGACCGCGGCAATCTCATCAATCGCGGCGCCCGCTTTTTGCGGATTGCGGCAGGCGATGACGATATCCCCGCCGGCGGCGCCAAGCATCTTCGCCGCCTCAAGCCCAATGCCGGAGTTGCCGCCGGTGATCAGATAGGTTTTACCCACAAGGTCGCCAAGCCGGTCCGGCGTCCAGTTGGAGAACCCGCTACGTTTGATTTTTCTGCCCATCGGCCCGTCTCCATCAGTGGTTGCGTTTCACTCGACACAAAATCCGTAGACGTTGCAAGGCCCGTCTTCACCCGGCCAATACCTTCAACGCCGCCGCATGCAGCGCCGGCGTCGCGGCGGCGACAGTCTCGCCGCGCGCATCACTGCCGACCGGCGCACCGGACCAGTTGGTGACGACCCCGCCGGCGCCTTCAACCACCGGGACCAGTGCTGCGTAGTCATGATGGCTAAGCCCCGCCTCCACGACCAGATCCAGCGCGCCCTGCGCCAGCAAGCCATAGGCGTAAGCGTCCATGCTGAACCGGACAAGGCGGCATGCGCCTGCGAGCCGGGCAAATGTTGATGCTTCATGCTCGGTGAAATACCCTTCCGGCCGCGGGTCGGTGGTCGATATCAGCGCCGCAGACAAATCTTTAACGCCGCTGGTTCGGCAAGCGCGCGCATCATCGCCATGCTCGCCATCACGATGGTGAGACCATGTCGCGCCACTCGCCGCGATCCAGCGCTCATCCGTATAGGGCTGATCAAGCAGTCCAATAACTGGCTGATGCTCGAACTCAAGCGCAATCAGCGTGGTCCAGCTAGGAACCCCGCAAACAAATGCGCGCGTCCCATCAATCGGATCCAGCACCCAGCGCCATGGACCTTCGCCGTGCGTCTCGCCAAATTCTTCGCCGACTATCCCGTGGGCGGGATAGGTTTTGGCGATCATCTCGCGCATGACGCGTTCGGCCTCGCGGTCGGCGTCAGTCACCGGGTCGAAGTCAGCGCCTGCCTTGTTGAAGACTTTCAGTCCGCTGCGAAAACGCGGCAGGGTTTGCGCCCGCGCCGCATCGGCAAGGTGCGTTGCAAAGTCAGTATATTGGGTTATTTCCAGTTTTGAAAAAGACATGCCGCAGCGATCATGACAATCGCTGCGGCGCTGTGCAAGTCAGACGGCGTATGTAGGGCAGGCCGGGCAGAAAATTTTCGCTGAGGGAACTCAGTGCTCCATCGACATCGCCTTGGCGAGGTCGAGAAGCCGCCGGCGCGGCTCCTTGTTGAGCTGATAATAATAACGCACCAGATCGATGGTTTCTTTATCGTCCAAAAGCTCAGCGGCCGGCGCTTCAGCAAAGCCGTATTCGCCGTTCAGCTCACATTCGATTTCAGGCTCATGCCCGTTCATGCCGTCGAAGAAAAACGACACCGGCACTTCCAACGCCTTGGCCAGCGACCAAAGCCTGGAAGCCGACACACGGTTGGCGCCGCTTTCATATTTCTGGATCTGCTGAAACCGGATATCGACCGCTTTGGCCAATAATTCCTGCGTCAGCCCGAGAAGACGTCGGCGCGCACGAAGCCGCCGGCCCACATGAACGTCTACTGGATGCACCATATACCACTCCATTGTCGCCGAGCCCCGCGCCATCATCGCGCGCCATCGCTCTATTCGACCGTTAATCAGCAAAGCGCGTGCCGCTCTGGGGTGTTTCCCGGCCGCGTTCGCCCTATGCGGGTTAAAGTCCTTGAAAACCAAGGCGGTAATCAGCGTGGAGGGTATGGTTAAAGCGGCGCCGGACATTTGTCGCGGGCGCGCGAATGTCTCGTTTTGCGGGCAGTGTTTAGGTTTGAAACACGTTGCGGTTGAGGCAGCGCAAGAAACGGCCCCTTTTGTGTCAATCGATCATCTTGGCTGAGCGCAGCCAAAACTCTTCATCGAATCCCGGAATTTCAAGGTTTGCGATAAACTGGCGCGATGCGGCCTCCCAGGAAAAATTCTCGGCCCATTTGCGGCACGCTTCCGGATCGCGGTGTTCATAAGCGTCAAGACACGCCTGGCGCAGGTCTTCATTCATCGCGCCGCAGCCCGACGATGCGCCGTCGAGAATTTCTAGCGGCCCGCGCACCGGATAAGACGCCACCGGCACGCCGCAGGCAAGCGCCTCGACATTCACCAGACCAAACGTGTCGGTGCGCGAGGGAAACACAAAAACATCCGCAGCCTGATAATGTCGGGTCAGATCGTCTTCATATTTTGGCCCGGTAAAAACCGCGTCCTTGTATTTTTCTTCCAGCTCTTCACGCTGCGGGCCCTCACCGACAATCACTTTGGTGCCGGGCAAATCCAGCTCGATAAAATCTTCAATGCTTTTTTCCACCGCCAGTCGGCCGACATAGAGATAGACCGGGCGTTCATATTGGTCGAATAACGAGCGATCACCGGGCGTGAATTTTTTCAGATCGACGCCGCGGGTCCATAGCTTCATGTCTGAAAACCCACGCTCTTCCAGCTCTTGCCGAAGTCCCGGCGTCGCCACCATCATCGTCTCGCCGGCATTGTGGAAGTCCTTCAAAATCGCATAGCCCCACTTGATCGGCACGTTCCAGCGTTCATTGGCGTATTCGGCAAAGCGGGTGTGAAAGCTGGTGGTGAACGGATAGCCGCGGCGTTTACAAAACCGCCGCGCCGCCCGTCCGATCGGCCCTTCGGTGGCGATATGGACCGCATCGGGCTGAAACTCGTTAATCATTTTCGCCACTTTGCGGTTCGGCAACAACGACAATCGGATTTCCGGATAAGACGGCAGGGGGATCGATTTAAAATCGTTCGGCGTCACATAAAGCACTTCATTGCCAAAGCCTTTGAGGATCTCGCCGAGCGTGTCCAGCGTCCGCACGACACCGTTGAGCTGCGGCTTCCACGCATCCGTGGCGATCACCACCCTCAACCCGCCCTCCACCGTCGGCATCACGAAGCGCGGTTTGGCGCGGGTCAGCCGGCCAACTCCGGAGCCGAGCCGGCGCAGGGCGCTTTTTTTGCGTTTCGGCGTTTCTTCGCGCGGTGTCTCGGTCATGGGGACTTTCTAAAGGCTGGCTTTCGAGGCTTGGTTTTAGAGCGGCGCTTGGAGTAGTCCACGCGCATCCGATTGGCAATCCGCATTCACGAAACCACAGACTTATGCTGCGTTGCAATATAACACTCGGTTTTTGCTTCTATTCCGCCGCCTGCGCCATCCATAAATCGTCGGGGCGCAACTTGGTTATACGCTCAATGAGCCCGGCCATGGCTTCGCGTAATTCTCCAAATCCTGCGGTGCGGGTAATGCGCTGCTCATCGAGATAAAGCATACGATTAATTTCCACCTGGAGAATATGAACGCCCTTGGCGGGGCGGCCATAGGAAACGGCGACATAACCGCCCGCATAAGGCGCATTGCGCGCGACTTCATAACCGAGGCCGCCAAGCGTTTCTTCGGCGAGCGCCGTCACCACCGGCGCACAGGACGAGCCAAACCGGTCGCCCAGCACAAAGTCAATCGGCGCTTCGCCGCTTCTGAACGGCGCACAGCCGGCCGACGGCATTGAATGGCAATCGATTACCACCGCGCAGCCAAACTGCGCGCGCGCCTCATCGATAAGCCGCTCCAGCGCTACATGATAAGGATCGTAACACTCAGCAAGACGGCGATTGGCGTCGGCGAAATGCAGCTTGCGATCATAGATATCTTCGCCATCAGCGACAATCCGCGGGACGACGCCAAGCCCCGCAATCACGCGGCTGGAGCGCGTGTCAGCGCCCGGCGGCAAGCGGTCAGCGAACATTCGCGGGTCCAGCTCGTCACGGGCGCGATTAACATCGACATAGGCGCGCGGAAACAAAGCGCGCAACAACGGCGCGCCATGGCGCGGCGCATCGTCAAAGATCAAATCGACATAAGAGTCTTCCGACTGACGCAGCTGATGCCGATCTAGGCGGCTTTTGCGCAGCAAATCCTCAGGGTAGTCCCGCCCTGAATGCGGCGAGGCGAAGATCACCGGGGAGGTCAGCGCCTCCGGCGTTAATATTTCGACCGCATCACGCCCGTGATAGTGGCCACGCTGTTTGTGAGTTTCGGTCATGACCTATCCAGGCTTGAAAATGATACGACTTGGGGCATGTTAGCGCGAGTTTGCAGGATTCGTTAAGACCCGATGGCATATTACGGGGACAGACGGAGCGATTTTTGCATTTCGCTTATCATAGTCGAGCGAAGGGGGTTAACAGTCCCGATCTCGAACAGAGCGATAACGGAACATGAGGCGGTACCGGATGGCGGCGATTCTTTTGGCGGAAGACGATGATTCAATGCGGCGTTTTTTGAAAAAAGCGCTGGAACGGGCTGGTCATGCGGTGGTTGACGCCTCGCAAGGCGATGAAGCGCTTACCGAATTACAGCTGCGCGAATTCGACCTCCTGCTCACCGATATCGTCATGCCCGTGATGGACGGTATTGAACTGGCCCGCCGCGCCGCCGAAATCGACCCGGAAATGGCGATTATGTTCATTACCGGTTTTGCCGCCGTGGCGCTCAATGCGGCCAATCAGGCGCCGGAAGACGCCAAGGTCCTCTCTAAGCCGTTTCACCTCAAAGACCTGGTTCGCGAAGTCGACCGCGTTATCGCCGCCTGATATCCCGACGCCGTGCACGCGCCTCAAGGCTTGCCACCCTTAAAAATTGCCGCTAGAGACCGGCCCCTCGAAAGCGGCCAAACACCGCCGCCGGGCGCATAGCTCAGGGGTAGAGCGCTACCTTGACATGGTAGAGGTCCCAGGTTCGAAACCCGGTGCGCCCACCAGCCTTCGCCAACACGTTGGCTTCGGCTCGGCAGGCCAGCCTAAGAAACGGTAGCCAATTTTGTTTGCTACTCTGACGCCAGGCGAAGGCTGTCACGCCGTAGCTTTAGCGAAGGCGGACCTCTCATGAAATTTGTCTATATTCTTGAAAGCGTAAACCACCCAGATCGTCATTACACTGGCCTCACGGAAAATGTAGATATGCGCGTTGAAAAGCATAATGCCGGGCAGGTTCGTCATACCAGCAAATATGCACCCTGGCGGCTCAAGACGTATGTTGGCTTCACTGACACGGTTCGCGCGCAAGAATTCGAAAAATACCTAAAGTCCGGATCAGGGCGCGCATTTTCAAGGAAGCGACTTTGATACCTGGCGGCCTGACCGCGAAGGCGGTCATTTATGAAAAGCGCGCCTTCGCCAACAAGTAGGCTTCGGCTCGCCACGCCGGCGTGATAGACAGTTACTCATTCATTTTTCTACATGACGCCAGGCGAAGGCTGTCACGCCGTAGCCTTAGCGAAGGCGGCCACACCGATGCACAAGAAAGCAGCTGGCAGGCGCACTCTTCCAATTCATCCGATAACGAATTTTCTACCTAATATTCTTAATCTTGTTGCGCGGCAGGTCTTCAAGTTCGATGAGCCGCAAAATGTCGCCAGTGGCGTCATCGAAGCTATTGTTGTGCCGCTCGGACAAGGCGGGCGCGTGCTCAACGGCGCCGGTCATGCTGACCAACCCCATATTGTTGAGAGACGACGCGGCAAGGTCGTCGCCATAGCCCTCAAGAGAAACTGTGCGTCCGGCGCTCGCCAGCTCATCTTGGAACCGGCCAGCCAGTGTGAAAAAATTGAGCAACGAATGTGCAACATTGCCGCGGGGAATGCCAAAGTCAGCAATTTCATAGCGGGTGATAAAGGCGCCGCCAGACTCATTGAGCGCGGTTCTGGTGAACGGGTAGCGGTCATTAAACGCTCTGACGGTTTGTGAATTTGCATCGCCCTCATAGGGGGAGAAGATCAAAACGCCGATACAATTCGACGTTCCATTCACTTGACAGGCAGTTGGCTGCATATAAAAATTCAACGCCCCGCCGGCATTAGCGACAATGGCCGAACCGCCGTCATCGGTCGCAACCGCACGCCACGCCACCCCAAGCTCGTTGAGAATTGGCCCAACAGTCTGGGCGTCAAAGTTGGCAATGGATGTCGTCGGATTTGAAATCACCGCCGGGCCATCTGCCGGACCGGCAAGGCTGTTTTGCGCCGCCGCCGATGACAACGCCGCCGCAGTGGCTGCAATCACGCCAAGAACCTTATGCATATGCCCCATAACCCTTCCCCGTATATGCCCGCAGACCTGCCCGCCGGTTACCGGCAGCATAGGCGAAAAACACCGACGCCGCAAAATATTCGCCCAATTGCCTGTTTTTAGTGACTTTGAGGGCGCGGCGTGGTTTACGCGGGAGCTTGATGACCCAACCCCTCGAACCCACACCGCTAGCTGGTCCCGCCGGGATTGAAGCGCGCCGCGCCGCACTCGACATCCTTGAACGGATCGGCAAAGGCGCATCGCTTGATGACGCGCTGAAAGACTGCCGCACATTTGACTTGCTTGAGGGGCCTGACCGCGGCTTTGCCCGAGCGCTGGCGACTTGCGTTTTGCGCCGCCGCGGATCGCTCGATCATGTTCTCGGCGCCTATATCGACCGACCGTTGCCGAAGCGGGCAATCCGGGTGATGGATATTTTACGCCTCGCCAGCGCCCAGACCCTATTTATGGGAACCCCCGATCACGCCGCGGTCTCGACCGCAGTGTCGCTGGCGGGAGAGCGCCGCGAAACGCTAGGCTACGCCAAGCTCGTCAATGCGGTCGGCCGCAAGGTCGCCAAGAACGGACCGGCGGTGGTGAAAAAATTGCCCTCACGCAGCGATACGCCGGGCTGGCTGTGGCGATCTTGGGAGCGCGCCTATGGTGCGCAAACCGCCCGCGCCATTGCCGAAGCCCATCGCAACGAACCGCGGCTTGATATGACCTTGAAAACGCCGGGCGCGATTGATGATTGGGCAAGCCGTCTTGAGGCGGAGCATTTGCCAACCGGGTCTTTGCGCCGCGCCGGCGTCAGCGATGTGACACAGCTTCCGGGCTTTAGCGAAGGCGCATGGTGGGTGCAGGACGCCGCCGCCAGCCTGCCGGCAAGGCTCGCCGGCGATGTCAGCGGCAAGACGGTGTTTGATCTTTGCGCCGCGCCCGGCGGTAAGACGTTGCAGTTTGCGGCCATGGGCGCAAACCTGACCGCAGTTGATATCTCTGAGCCGCGACTTGAGCGGCTGATCGATAATCTGGCGCGCACAAACCTTACGGCGAACCTCGTCACTGAAGATATTTTAAAATGGCGCCCGGAGGAGAAGGCCGACATCGTGCTTCTTGATGCGCCGTGTTCGGCGACCGGCACCATCCGCCGCCACCCGGATATTTCGTGGACCAAGTCCGACACCGACATCGCCGCACTGACATCGCTGCAGGCGCGGATGCTCGGTCACGCCATCAGCTTTGTGAAGCCCGGCGGCTTGCTCATTTATTGCGTTTGCTCGCTTCAGCCGGAAGAGGGTGAAAAACAGGCCGAGGCGGTACTGGCGCGGCACAAAAATCTCGCCCGCAAACCGGTCCTACTGGAAGAGGTTGGCGACCTCGGCGGCGCCGTTAACCGTCATGGCGATCTGCGCACCACGCCAGCGATGCTGGCCGAGGCCGGCGCCATGGATGGGTTTTTCGCCGCCCGCTTTATCGTTAATGATTAGGCCTCTTTGACAAATCGAAATCGACCCAAAATCGGCGTATTTAGGGGCCCCGCCCCTTGATTGGCCGGTCGCAACCCCCGATATTACCCAAAGAATTTGCCGGGCCCTTGCAGCTCTGGCGGAGACATAGAAAAGGACCAAAGCCCATGAACGACCCGCAACGACAGTTTGGCGGCTCAGCCGCCAGCACCCGCACCGGCGCCGTCATTGACGAGGGCCTGCGCCAATACATGCTCGGCGTTTACAACTATATGGCGCTTGCCGTCGCCGGCACCGGGCTGATCTCGATGCTGATGGCCGGCAATGAAGCGCTGATGTTTCAGATCGCGACGACGCCTCTGAAATGGGTCGGCTTTGCCGGCATCCTTGGCATCGGCTTTCTTGCGCCGCGGATTATTTTCTCCGGTTCTAAAATCGCCGCGCATGGCATGTTCTGGCTTTATGCAGCGCTTTGGGGCGCGATGATTGCACCGATGCTGTATTCCTTTCAGCAAGCCGGGGCCGCGCAGGATATTTACCGGGCGTTCTTTATCACTGCATCCGTATTCGGCGCGGTAAGCCTTTATGGCTACACAACCAAGCGAGACCTCTCCGCCATGGCGAGCTTTCTTTTCATGGCCGCAATCGGCCTTCTCATCGCCATCGTCGTCAACGCGCTTATTTTCCAGAGCGGAATGATGAGCCTTCTAACCTCATCCGCAGTCGTGTTAGTCTTCTCTGCTATCACCGCCTATGAAACGCAGATGATCAAATCGATGTATCAGGAAGGCAGCGCCACAAATGAACGTGCGGCGATCTTTGGCGCGTTTGCGCTTTACGGATCGTTCGTCACGCTGTTTGTGCATATCCTCAATATTCTCGGGATCATGCGCGACTAAAGCGGGCTCCGGCTCTAGCTGACAACCCCCGCTTGCAAGAGCGGGGGTTTTTTTATGACCGGCCTGTGACCTTGCGTCATCAATTGCGATTTGCCCCCTCTTGCCCTGGCCCCTAAGGTTGTCTTTATGAGTGAACGAGATTGTTACGGATTGCCGCTGACCGGCGCGGGCGCCGATGCGGCGCGCGGCTATGACCATTATGTGCGTGAATTTTTAAGCTATGGCGCTGCGCTGCGCGCACTGTTTGGCGTGGCGGACGCAAACCCGGGCGCGCCGCTGCTCAATGCTCATGCCGCTGCGCTTCACATGGCGTTTGAAGGCGCCGAGGGTTGGACGCTTGCCGCACCCTATCTCGCCCGTATGCGCCAAACCATGAGCGCGGGGAGCGAGCGCGAGCGCTTGTTCTGCACGGCCGTAGAGGCCTGGTCGCAGCTTGACTTTACAAGCGCGCTCGCCGCGCTTGACGAACTGACCGTGCGCTGGCCGGCCGATCTTTGCGCGATCAAATGGGGCCAGTACCACGCCTTTAATCTCGGCGACAGTCCGGCCTTGCTGCGACTTGGCCGGCGCGCGGCCATCGCCCATGAAAACGGGCAATATGTCCATGGCATGACCGCTTTTGCGCTTGAACAAAACCATCAGCTCGAGGCGGCTGAACAGGAAGGCTTGCGCGCGGTTGAGATTTCGATTGACGACGCCTGGGCGCATCATGCGGTCGCCCATGTCATGGAAACCCAAGGCCGTCCAAGGGAAGGTGCGCGCTGGCTCGATCATTGCGCACATACTTGGGAGAAAAAAGGCGTCTTCATTCGCGACCATAATTGGTGGCATGCGGCGCTGTTTCGCCTGTCGCTCGGACGCTATGACGAGGCGCTGGAGATTTTTGATACGCGCCTGTGGGGCGAATGGCCTGAATTCCCGCAGGAACAAATCGGCGCCGCCTCGATGTTGTGGCGACTTGAATTGCGCGGCGGCGACGTTGGCGCACGCTGGGCGCCGGTGGTCGAACAGGCCCGCGCGCGCGTTGGCGAACACCTGTTTCCGTTTCACGATCTCCACTATCTTTATGCGCTCGCCAGAGCTGGCGCGGATGGCGAAGCGGAGAAATTTCTCACCTCGATGCAACACAAAGCTAACGCCGCGCCGGGCGATGCCGGATTGGTCTGGAAAGAAATTGCCGTCCCAACTGGCGCTGCGCTGATTGATTTCACCAAAGGCCGACGGGGCGAAGCGGCGGCAGGGCTCGGACCATTGCTCCGTGAGCTGCATAAAATCGGCGGCAGCCATGCACAGCGCCATATTTTCGTGGAAACGTTTGAAGCCTGCGCTACCGACACCGCAGACGCCTCAACCATCGCGCATTAATATCAGCGTTCAGGTTGCCAACTTTAATTTCTGGCGGTCAAAAATCCGCAACACTTGGCCGAGGTCAGACCCGCGCTTCAGCACTGCACCGGTCATCGAGACCACCAGATAAGCGCCCTGCTTGCGCGCCAGGCGCGGGCGCTTTTCTATCCTGTAAAGCGGGACTTCCGCAGCTTTACGGAAAACCGAAAACACCGCCGCGTCCTCAAGGTAATCAATCGCATAATCACGCCATTCCCCGGCAGCGACGAAGTGGCCGTAAACACCGAGTATCCGCGTCAACTCCGACCGATTAAAAGCAATCTGTTCGGTGCGGCGGCGCGGCGGGGGAGCGGGAGAAATGGAACGCATTACCGAAGATTTTTACCCGCCAGCCGGCAAACGGCAAGCCTAGAAATGCTATTTTTGCACAACCCAGCCACGTATATCGTCCTTAATATCGCCTTAATTGACCCCAATCTGCGCCCCATTCGACCGCCATATTAGCCGGGCCGGGCGGGCGCTATGGCAAGAGTTTCCGGTTTTAACCATCGCCCCCAGCCCCCGGGAGATCAGGCTTTTCACCCGCCCGGCGTCTCTTTTCCCGCCCCTTTTGCCTTGACCGGTGCGCCCAACCGCATGACAGACGGCATCCGCTGCCAATGTGGGAACAATCATGAACGCGGTCTTTGCTGTCGCCTTGCCGGTCTTCGGCATTATCGCCGCCGGCCTCCTCGCCGGCCGGTTGAAGCTTATGAATGCGGACGATAGCGCCGCGCTCAACAAGTTCGTCTTTCGCTTCGCGATGCCAGCCGCATTGTTTGGCCTGACCGCAACCACGCCGCCGCCGGGCAAGGAAGACGCCGCTATCGCCTTGTCATATGCCGGCGCCGCTTTGGCGGTTATCTTTGGCGGCTACATTGCCTCGCAGAAGCTATTCGACTTACAAAAGCCGGAGGCTGGCGCCCATGGCTTCGCCTCGGTGCTCGGTAATGCGGTGTTTCTCGGCTTGCCGATTGCCTTGAACGTCGAAGGTTGGGGCCGGCCTTTTGTAACGCTAATGCTGGTCGAGGGCATATTCGTCATCGCCATTGGCGCTGCATTAATGGCGCCGCGCCGCGACGGCGGCGGCCTTGCCCGGCTCGCCGGTTATTTCGCCGGTCCGCTCCGCAACCCCCTGGTCATCGCTATGGCGGCGGGGTTTTTATTCTCTGCCCTCGGATTTGTCCTCACCGGACCGGTTGAGACTTTTTTCTCGTTGTTCGGACGGGCGGCAGGGCCGACGGCTTTATTTTCCATGGGGCTTTTTCTGGCTACAAACCCATTCCCGGCGATGAAACAGATCCAGGGACGGATCGCCGCTATTGCGGTGGCGAAAATGCTCATCCTGCCGGTGATAGCCCTCAGCGCAGCTTTCTTGCTCGGCGTGAACGACCCGAATTATCTCGGCGCATTGGCGCTGTTTGTACTTGTGCCGTGCGGTGTCGGCTCGTTCATTATCGCCAGCCAATATGGCGTTTACGAAACCGAGACCGCAGCGGCGGTGAGCTTTACAACCATCCTGTCGGTTCTGACGATTTCGGGCGTGTTGATTGTGTTTGTCTGAGGCGTGCGAGAAACTATTCGGATTTAGTACTTCCATTGTTCGCGCAATAACCCCCTCCGTCGGCTTCGCCGACACCTCCCCCGTTACCACGGGGGAGGAATTTAGGTTGAGCTTGCCGCAAGTCTTTTTTCTTTCCCCGTTTACGGGGGAAGTGTCACCGGAGGTGACGAAGGGGATTCTTTTCGATGGTTTGCTACTGCGGGTTTCGAGACAATGTCTGTTTCACCGCCTCGACAAGCGCGCCGCGTTTTACCGTAAACTGCGCCGGTTGATCCTCGCGCCATTGCTTGTTGTCTTCGATATTTTTCGACAGCTCCGCGCCGCGGACGAGGTCCTTGATGGCGATCTCGCCTTTCATGCGTTCATCTTCACCCTGAATAATCGCCACCGGGGCGCCGCGCTTGTCGGCATATTTCAGTTGCTTGGCGAAATTCGACCCGCCGAGATAAACCTCGGCCCGAAGGCCCGCCGCACGCAGCTCCGCCGCCATCTGCTGATAGGCCGCCATCTGATCTTTTTCGAGCGCCAGCACCACCACCGGTCCTGTCGCGACTTTTGCCGTATTTTCCTTTATCGCCAGCGCCGCCAAGAGCCGTGAGACGCCGACAGATATGCCGACTGCCGGAACCTCAACGCCCTTGAAGCGCTTGACCAGCCCATCATAGCGCCCGCCGCCGCCGACCGAACCGAACCGAACCGGCCGGCCCTTGTCATCCGTCGCCTCAAAGGTGAGATCGGCCTCAAACACCGGCCCGGTGTAATATTCAAGCCCGCGAATGATCGATAAATCAATACGTATACGGTTTTCCTTGTACCCAAGCACGGCGAGCTGCGCGGTCATCTCATCAAGTGTTTGAACGCCCGCAAGTCCGGTCTCGGAGCCCGCGAAAAATTCGCGCAGACGGGTGCAGGTTTGCGCGTTGGTTTCAGCCGTTGCGGTCACAAAGCTGATGACGCGGTCAATCTGGCTTGCATCGAGCCCTGCGCCTTTGGTGAAGTCGCCAGATGCATCCTTGCGGCCGGATCCTAGAAGCTGCCGGACGCCGGCCTCGCCAAGCCGGTCAAGCTTGTCGAGGGCGCGCAGCACCGTCATGCGCTGGGTTTCGTCTTCATCCGCAACGCCGGCGAGCCCGGTAATTTCCATCAGCCCGGCCAGCAAACGGCGATCATTCAAGCGGATGATGTAATCGCCACGGGCAATCCCCGCCGCTTCCATCACGTCGGCAAACAGCGCGCACATTTCCGCATCCGCATGCGGCGCCGGGGCGCCGACCGTATCGGCGTCGCATTGGGTGAACTGGCGAAAACGCCCCGGCCCCGGCTTTTCATTGCGCCAGACGGGTCCGACCTGATAGCGCCGGAACGGTTTTGGCAGTCCATCGTAATTTTCCGCAACGTAGCGGGCGAGCGGCGCGGTTAAATCATAGCGCAGGCTCATCCATTGCTCGTCATCATCGGTGAGCGAGAAGACGCCGGCGTTTGGCCGGTCGACATCGGGGAGAAACTTTCCGAGCGCGTCGGTATATTCAAATGCTGGTGTTTCCAGCGCGTCAAAGCCATGCGCCTCATAGACCGCGCTGATCCGCGCCAACATATCGCGCTCAGCCGTCAGCTCTGCGCCGAGCCGGTCATGAAACCCGCGCGGAACCCGCGCC
>JAJFFX010000030.1 GCA_021776455.1 Hyphococcus sp.
TCCTTACGGATCAACCCGAGAAGTTGCACATCTTGAAGGCGGCATCGTCGAAAAAGTTCTGGTTGAACCTGGTGACCATGTCGAGGCTGGAACCACGATCGTGCAAATGCGCATGGAAAATACCGGCGGCGAATTCGAGCGTATTGCCTCACGGCGCGCAAACCTCCAGATGGAGGCCGAGCGTCTGGCCGCACAAATTGAAGGCCGGTCTCCAACATTTATTGACGACGGCGATAAATGGTCAGATCTCGCCATTGAGCAAATGGCGATTTTTCGGTCCTCTGTTAGTCAACATAAAGCTCAAATGGCGGCACTTACGGCAAAAAAATCTTCTGCCGAGTCAGATATTGTAGGCGCGCGCGCCGATCACAAGGCCAAGGCTCAACTGGTAAACTACGCCCAAGATCAACTGCATATCCAAGAAGAGCTGATCGAAGACGGATTCACCTCAAAGCAGGCCTTCCTGGAAGCAAAAGCTGCATACGCTGCTGCTGTTGCGGCCGCGGCAATGTCGACTGCGCGCTTTGAGCAGTCAAAACGTGCGCTTGAAAGCGCCTCCTCTGAACTTGACAACGCAGACGCCACTTATAAAACCCGCGCCGCAGAACAACGAGCCCAAGCCGTTGCCGAGCTTGTTGAACTTACCCGACCGTTGCGCTCGCTGGAGGACAGAAGCCTACGATTGGCTGTCCGTGCACCGATTACTGGATTCGTAAAATCTGTCGCCGTCGATGGCGCCGGCGATGTTGTTCGTCCTGGCGGCTTGGTTGCGGAAATCACACCTGTAAACAATACTTTATTCGCAGAAGTGCGCGTTAATCCGAAAGATATCGGCCATGTCGCGATTAATCAAAATACGGATGTTTCCGTGACCGCTTTTGATCCCAATCGTTACGGTAAAATCAAAGGTAAAATCATACATATATCTGCTGATACATTTATCGATGAAAGCACGCGTGCGACTTATTACATTGCCTATGTAGCGCTGGACGATGAAAGCAGCGCCACAGACCATCTTTTAAGTTTGCTATCTCCAGGAATGGAAGTGCGGGCGGAAATCGTCACAGGATCTCGCTCGTTAATGCAATACATACTCAAACCGGTTTTGCGCCCATTGAACCGCGCCTTCTCGGAGCGCTAGAGCACTTCTCGAAAGTGGAAACCGATTTTCGGATAAAGAAGCACGCAAAACGAAGGACTAGTGCATTTACGCGATTCAAGAAAGGCGTAAATTGTAGTAATTTATACATGATCTGACAGTTACGCCAAAAGAACCGAGCGCATATACTTTTTGTAAACGCGCCACCGGATCATTCCCACTCAATCGTTCCGGGCGGTTTTGAGGTTATGTCATAAACAACGCGGTTGACGCCGCGGACCTGATTGATGATCCGGGTTGCGCAGGCGCCGAGAAACACATGGCTGAACGGATAATAATCCGCCGTCATGCCGTCGGTTGAGGTGACGGCGCGCAACGCCAACACATGGTCATAGGTGCGCTCATCACCCATCACGCCAACCGTCCGTACCGGGAGCAAAATCGCGAAAGCCTGCCATATCTCGTCATAAAGCCCGGCCCTGGCGATCTCATCGAGATAAATCGCATCCGCCTTGCGCAAAATATCAGCCTTTTCTTTCGTCACTTCGCCAGGAATACGGATCGCCAGCCCTGGTCCCGGAAACGGATGACGGCCGACAAAATGATCCGGCAGTCCCAGCTCCCGCCCCAACACGCGCACTTCGTCTTTGAAAAGTTCGCGCAAAGGCTCGACCAGCTTCAGGTTCATGCGCTCCGGCAGCCCGCCAACATTATGGTGCGATTTGATCGTCACTGACGGACCGCCGTCAAACGAGACGCTTTCAATCACATCCGGATAGAGCGTTCCTTGCGCTAGAAATTCAACATTCTCTATCTTGCCGGCTTCCTCGTCGAAAATATCGATGAACATCGCGCCGATAATTTTGCGTTTTTCTTCCGGATCGTCGACGCCCGCCAGCTTGTCGAGGAACAGCGCTTCGGCCTCCACATGAACAAGTGGAATATTATAGCTGTCGCGAAACAGGCGCACGACGTCTTCGCCCTCGCCCACGCCGTCAATATTGGCGCGCATCAACCCGGTATCAACAAACACACAAGTCAGCTGCTCACCAATCGCTTCATGGATCAAAACTGCGGCCACGGAGGAATCAACGCCGCCGGAAAGCCCGCAAATCACCCGGGCGTCGCCGACCTTGTCGCGGATCGCCGCAACCGCCTCGTCGCGAAACGCCGCCATCGTCCAGTCGCCTGAAAGCCCGGCGATGTTATGGGTAAAATTCCTGAGAAGCTTGGCGCCATCGGGCGTATGCATCACCTCCGGGTGGAACATGACACTGTAAAACCGGCGCGCCTCGTCAACCGCAATCGCGAAGGGGGCGTTTGGCGAGGTTCCTATGACCCGGAACCCTTCCGCCAATCTGGTTACCCTGTCGCCATGGCTCATCCAGACGGGATATTTCTTGCCGACCTCCCAAACCCCCTCAAGCAGCGGGCTCATCTGGCGGATTTCAACATCGGCGCGTCCAAACTCGCGTTCGTCGCTCGGTTCAACCGCACCGCCAAGCTGTACAGCCATGGCCTGCTGGCCGTAGCAAATCGCGAATACCGGAATGCCAAGCTCAAAGATTTCCTGCACCGCCCGTGGACTGGTTTCGCTTTTCACGCTCGACGGTCCGCCAGAGAGAATGACAGCTTTGGGTGCGAACTCAGCCAAGAACGCCGCGTCGACGCGGTTAAACGGATGAATCTCGCAATAGACCCCGCTCTCGCGCAGGCGCCGGGCGATCAACTGCGTTACCTGGCTGCCAAAATCGACAATCAGCACGCGTTCATGGGGATCAACGGTCATGGCGCCTTCGCATAATGGAGTCTTGGCCCGCCGTCACTAGGGCTCTTTGCATAACTTTCGCGTTGAATGTGCGCCCAGAAACCACGGGGCCCGCAGCCGAATCTAGTCCAACATTTTTCTCCCGCGATTGCCCCTTCACCGATGGCGGTGGCGCCGCCTGTCGCCGGGATGTCTTTATGCGCTGCATCTGGTTTGCTCCTTTGGCCGCAATAGTGGATCGATGAAGAATACTCGCGTCCACACCTCTCCATGTCCGAACTGCCGATAATATAAGGGCGCCCAAACCCGTGAGGATAACTTTTCACCAAATATAGGTTTTATGGCCAACTACCCTCTCTGGGTTGTATTTTCGAAGATTCGATTCGTGTGAGGGTTGTGTGGATTGGGCCCATAATATCCGCCGTCATCCCGTGCTAGCACCGCATCACTTCGAGCTGCGGCGCATCCGGGATGACGCAGTAGTGATTTTCAAACCCACCTACCTCCTCGTCAGCACTGCAACATAAAACCCGTCTGCGCGGATCTTGTCGGGCGTCAGCCGCAGCGCGCCGTCAGGGATAGCGCATGAGGCTAACGCCTCGCGGCCCTGTTCGGTGAGAATGCCGCTGGCGGTGATTTGTTCGATTACGGACGACATGGAAAAATCTGAATGGTCGGCGAGGAAGGCCCCAATGCGGTCCTCATTTTCTTCTTTCAAAAACGAGCATGTCACCCACACCAGACGTCCGCCGGGCTTGCAGAACTGCGCCGCTTCGCCGAGCACTTTGTCCTGCTCGTCCAGGCGCCGGGCGAGCTGTGTTTCCGTGAGGCGCCATTTTGTGTCCGGGCGACGCCGCCATGTACCGGCTCCGGTGCAAGGCGCATCGATGAAGACGACATCCATCTTACCTTCAAGCTCATCCAATCCTTCTCCGCCGGCTGGAGAGCGTACTTGCAGATTTCGCACCCCGGCACGCTTGGCGCGATGAAACAGCGGTTTTAATCGTCGTGCATCACTGTCATAGGCATAAAGCTGGCCGGTGTTTTCCATCAACGCCGCCAGCGCCAGCGTCTTGCCGCCGCCGCCGGCGCAATAGTCCAAAACCTGCGCGCCTTTGACAGCACCCGCCGCTGCGGCGGCGATTTGGCTGCCAAGGTCCTGCACCTCAAGCCAGCCCTTGTTATAGGCCGGAATGATCGTAACCGCTGGCGCGCGCTCCGATGGGTCGGGCGCGACGATGCGCGCCGCCGTCATCAGTATGGGAATGGCTTCGCCCTTAACAGTCTTCAGCGCCTTCAGCGCCTTTTCCGGTTCGGTTTTTAAAGTGTTGAGGCGCATATCCACGTCGGCGCGCACCGCGAAGGCCGACAGGATCGCCGCCGCCTCATCGCCAAAGGCGCGGGCAATATGCGGCGTCAGCCATTCAGGGAAGTCGCCTGCGATATGAGGCGCACCCCCCTCCTCTGCCGGAACTTCAACGGACAAGCACATGCGTTCGTCGTCGCTTAATGCTCCGGCGCCATGCGGTTCTTCTGCAGCAACTTCACCAAGCTCCTCGACCGGCAGGCGCCACAAAAACCGCATCGCGCCAAGCGCCAGCGCACGCGGGCTGTCATCGCCCATCGCCGCGCCAAGAGAATTTCTCTTGCGCAAAACATCAAGGCAAAGGCCCGATATCCACGCCCTGTCCTTAGCGCCGGCATAACGGTTGCCCCGCGCCCAGTCCGCCATCGCGGTTTTCAGTGGCACACGGCGGCGGTCAAAATCGGTGAGGATTTCAATAGTGGCGTTGAGACGGCCAGAAAGGCGCATATGTATGGCTCATTTGACTCTGGAATTGTTTGAGAATTTAAAAAGGAATGTCGTCATCTAAATCTGGCACCACTCGTTCAACAGCATCAAGGCGGGTCAGTAAGTTATCAAGTACAATATTCTTCTTTTCAGCCGATAAGCCTTTCAGCATATCGAGGAAATAACGCAACGTAGTTACTCTGAAAGATTGATTCTTGAAGTAACTGAATGGGCCAGACACAAAGACCCGGGCTAATTTAACAGGCACTGCAATAAAATCGTCTAGCATAGTACTACTATGAAGCACTTCTAGTTGATCGATTATCTTGTTTGTGTCCCGTTCGTAACGCGCGTCCGCTCCTATAGATGAAAATAACTTAACCAGCCCATCGACGAAATAGCGATAGGTCTGGATTTCGCGTTCTGAGAATTTTAATTCTGAAAACTTACCTTCCACAATCGAACGTTGAACGTCTGCAAAAGTACAAAACCGAACGTCTCGATCCCCCTCACACATTTTCCGAACGATAGACAAATACTTAAATTCTGACAGAGTGCAGTCGGCAATTGCTTTCTCAAAAAGCTTTCCTACAAAATATACCTCGGTTTGGAAATCATATATTATTTCGTCAAACTCTGGCGGTATTTCGCACCACCAATTTAGCGATATGCTTTTCTTTTGATCGTGATTTTCGAAATTGAGATTCTTCCCGAAACCAAAGTCAATAATCTTCGGTATCCCATTTTCTACTACCATAATATTCATTGGTCGAATATCCCGATGCAGTATTCCTTTAGCTTCAAGATGAACAAATCCGTCGATCACTTTCTCGAAAACTTTGTCGCTTAAGGCCGGATTCTTCGATAAAAAGTCCAGGATGTGCGAACCATCGATATATTCCATAAGAATATACCCGGTTTGAAATTCTGGATAATCAAAATAATTGAAGACACGAACAACATTGGGATGATTTAATTGAAAAAGAATACGCGCTTCTTCACGAAACCTTCCAAGCAAATCATCATGGAGTTCTGGACTGATTGCATTCGATATTTTTGGAATATATTTCTTTACAACGAAGTCACACGCCATCGCGTCGTCACGAATATGTACAGTTTGACCACACGCCCCTTCGCCAAGCATCTTAATGGTCCGATATTTTGCGGGCCTATTGAATTCTATTTCCAATGGTAGCTGAGATTTATTCATTTTTCCTGATTGAGGCCAAGTTCTTTTTGCAATTTCTTTGTCAGGCCCAACGACACGATGCGATGACTTTCGGCAAGATGCTCGCGCAGATCCTTATCGGAGAGCCCCGGCTTTGCGTAATGCTGGATCCATTTCATGCCGCGTGAGGCAAGATAGGGCGCGGGCCGGAGACCAGGGCGATCTTTCAGGACTTCAAAGGCAATCTCTGACACTTTGAACGTCACGCCGGTCATCCCTTCATCGTTCCAGCCGCCAACCGCAAACATTTTACCGCCGACCTTCCATACATGCGCACCGCCCCATTGCATAACATAGGTCGTATGCGGCAGCGATTTGCAAAATGCATTATATTCTTCATAGGTCATTAATTCGTAGTCGGATAGTTCGGCGCCTCGCGAGTGATGGCGACGTCGTGGACGTGGCTTTCTTTCAGCCCGGCATTGGTGATTTTAACGAACTTGGCGCGGGTCTGCATTTCCGCAACGGTCGGCGCCCCAACATAGCCCATGGAGGCTCTGACGCCGCCGACGAGTTGATGCAGGATCGGACCGATCGCGCCTTTGTAGGGGATCCGCCCCTCAATGCCTTCCGGCACCAGCTTGATCTGCTCGGTGACGTCGGCCTGAAAATAGCGGTCCGCCGAGCCGCGCGCCATCGCCGTGATTGAACCCATGCCGCGATAGGATTTGTAGGAGCGCCCTTGATAGAGAAACACCTCCCCCGGCGCTTCGTCGGCGCCGGCCAATAGTGAGCCGATCATCACGCAATCGGCGCCGGCGGCAATCGCCTTGGCCGCATCGCCGGAAAATTTGATCCCGCCATCGGCGATCACCGGAATGCCGGCCTCGCGGCAGGCGCGCGCAGCATCCGCCACCGCGGTCAGCTGCGGTACGCCAACGCCAGCGACAATGCGCGTGGTACAGATCGACCCCGGTCCGATGCCGACCTTGACCGCATCAACGCCAACATCGGCCAGCGCTTTAGCGCCGTCATAGGTTGCAATATTGCCGGCGATCACTTGCACTGCGGGCAAGTTGCGTTTGATGCGTGCGACCTGTTCGATGACCTTGGCGGAGTGGCCATGCGCGGTGTCGATGACGACCACATCAACACCGGCCTCGACCAACGCCTCGACCCGCTCATAGCCCGCATCCCCGACCGATGATGCAGCGGCGACAAGCAAGCGACCTTGCGCGTCCTTGGCTGCCATCGGATAGGCGCGCGCCTTTTCCATATCCTTGACCGTGATCAGGCCTACACAGCAATAATCATCATCAACGACGATAACGCGTTCGATCCGCCGTTTATGGCAGAGCCCGCGCACTTCGTCCTGACTAACCCCTGGCGAGACAGTGACAAGATCGACCGCGGTCATCAGATCGCGCACCGGCTGGTCAAGATCACGCGCGAACCGCATGTCGCGATTGGTTAAGACGCCAACCAGTTTGCCGACGCCGTTCGCATCAGGATCTTCAACCACCGGAAAGCCGGAGATTTTACGGTCAAACATAATCGTCTGCGCCGTACGCAACGTATCATCCGGCGTCAGCGTCAGCGGGTTGACCACCATGCCGCTTTCATAGCGTTTGACCCGGCGCACATGTTCGGCCTGCTCGGCGATCGACAGATTGCGATGGAGAACGCCAATGCCGCCATGCTGCGCCATGGCGATCGCCATTTCCGCTTCAGTGACGGTGTCCATCGCCGAGGCGAGGATCGGGATGTTGAGCGTGATCTGATTGGTCAGCCGCGCCTTGACGTCGACTTCTGACGGCATCACTTCGGACGGGCCCGGCTCCAGCAGCACATCGTCAAATGTTAGCGCTTCACGAATTTGCATTTGCAGCTCTCCTTCTCTAGCGTTTTCAGGAAAAGTGGGTCCGGTTTTCCGTTATAAAAACGCGATAATACAAAAATCCTAGAGCCGTTTGTCGTGAGATAATCGGCTCTAGGTAATCGGGTCCGACAGAACACCGTTGCGATCAAATGTCTGCACCAGAACTTCACCGGGACAATCGACATCCATAGCAATGGTGATTTCTAACGCCCGGCGGGTCAGCTCCTTTGTCGAGCTGACATAGGGTTTGAGGCCCGCCGCGGCGCCGATGGCGAGGTCCATGCCCGAACCGCGCGCCCAATAGGCGCCGCGGGGCACTTCGGAAAGGCAGAAGCTATTGTCGAAATCCCATATCGCGCCGCCCTTATGGACGAGGAAGCCGCTGCCGCAATAGCGCTTCAACCCTTCGTCAGTCTCGCCAATGTCGAAATCCTCGTAGGCGGTTTTGAGGAACGTCAGAACCTCAAACGGATGCGCGGAATCATTTGGAAACTTATCCGTATGCGCTTTAATGGCCTCAATCTTCGGACCGGTTCCGGTAATCCCGATCAGCCAGCCGCCGAGCGCCAGCCATTTTTTGTCGACTGACGGGCCGACCAGACTGCCCAGCGTCGCGCGCCCATTTGAGCCGAGCCAGACGACATCGTTCGCAGCATCGTCAATGACGGTGAGTATAGTCATGCGTTTCCCTTAAATCCCATCGCCACCACATATTTCTCCGCTGAGCCCGAACGGCTGGCTTTTGGCTTGGCGTGTTTGACGAAGTCGAAATTCTGTTTCAGCCGGTTCAGCAATTCGCCCTCGGCGCCGCCGGCGAAGACTTTGCAGACAAACGCGCCGCCGGGCGCCAAAACGTCCTCGGCAAAATCGAGCGCGGCTTCCGCCAGCGCGACAATGCGCACATGGTCGGTCGACTTATGGCCGGTGGTCGGCGCGGCCATATCGGAGAGGACGAGATCGGCCTTGCCGCCGAGCATTTGTTTCAGACGCTCCGGCGCGCCCTCATCGAGAAAGTCCATCTCCAAAATGTCGGCGCCAGGCACCGCCGGGACATTGAGATAATCAATCCCGATAACATGGCCCTTTTTGCCCGTCGCCTTCACCGTGACCTGAAGCCATCCACCCGGCGCGCAACCCAGATCAACGATCCTCGCACGCGGCTTTAACAGTCCAAATTTCTCATCAAGTTCCAGCAGCTTATACGCCGAGCGTGAGCGCCAGCCTTCGGCTTTGGCTCGGCGCACATAAGGATCATTGAGCTGGCGGCGCAACCACAGCGTCGAGCTCAGCTCGCGGTCCTTGGAGGTTTTGACATTAACCTTTAGCGCCCGCGGCTGGGCCTCGCCCCGCATCGGCGCGGCCTTGTTGCGGACGCGCTTTTCCGGCTCCGCGCCAAGCGCCGTTTTGGCGATATTGGATTTTCGCGGGCGTTTTTTCGCCGGTGCGGCCCGTTTGGGCGGCTTGGAAGATTTGCCTCGCTCCATGGGCCTTCATAGCGGAGTCTCGCGGCCTGACAAGCGGGATTTGTTCGGCGGCACAATGCAAAGCGCTGGAATCCGGAAAACAGCGGCGTTCCTGGCTTTGCAGGCCGCCACCGCCCTTCCTTTGAAAAAACTTTCCCCGCCGCACATCCAAACACCGCCTCCATTGCATCTAACAGTCATAACAAAAGGGCGGGTGCGCCCGCGACCTCAAGAAAAGGAATCCTCATGTCTGAAGACATTTTAATCCCGTTTATCGTGTTTTCATCGCTGGCAATCATTCTCGTTTCAGCGTTCCATTATGGCTACAAAAAACGCCAGGCCATCCACGACACCATTCGGGTGTCGATTGAAAAAACTGGAACAGTTGATGGTCATCTGGTCGAATCGATCCTGCGCGATAATGTCGGCGCCAATACCGATCTCAGAAAAGGCATCATCCTCATCTGCGTTGGTCTCGCCTTTATTATTTTGGGCAATATGATCGATGAGGCGGAAGCCATTGGTCCGATGATCGGCGTCGCCTCATTCCCCGGTCTCATTGGCCTTGCCTATGTGGCGTTCCATTTCTTTGCCCCGAGAGAGCCAACCGTCTAGACTATGGTTCTGGCGGGAGGCCGCGAATGAGCCCAAATGACGTTGAGCTGGTCGCGTTGGCGAAGGTTGCGCAAGACAACGCAGCTTTCACCGAACTGGTGCGCAGACACCAGGCGCGGTTGCGGGCGTTTCTGCGCCGGCTGTGCGGCAGCGACCATCTTGCCGATGATATCGCGCAGGAGACCTTCATCAAAGCGCATGAGCGACTGTCGACTTTCCGTGGCGGCGCTTCGTTCAGAAGTTGGCTTTACGCCATTGCCTATCGTGAATTTCTTCAGGACCGGCGCCGCGAAAAGGCGGCGGCGCGACTGAAAGATGCGTTGCAGAGCGATGCAACCAATATCGAAAGCTCTGGCGGCGCAATTGAAAACGGTCTTTCTATGGATCTACGCCGTGCGCTGTTGGACCTAGAAGAGACCGAGCGCGCGACGCTTTTATTATGTGACGCCGCCGGGCTTTCTCATAGCGAGGCGGCGCGCGTACTCAACGCACCGCTCGGATCGGTGAAGACCTATATTGCGCGCGGCCGAACAAAGATGCGCGAGGCATTGACCGGCGTTGCCGAACGACGCCCCCCGAAAGCCGAAACAACCGCCAACCACAAGGGAGTCATGTATGCCCTCTGATAATATCGAAACGCTTCTTCGCGCCGACTTTGACGACCTTGCCGGCCGGCTGGAAAATGATCGGTTTGTAAAGCGGGTTCAGTTCAAGCTCACTGCCAGAAACCGAGCCAGGCTTGGGGTTATCGGTCTTGCCGGTGGGCTCGGCGCGGCTTTTGCGGCGTCACAATTTGCTGATCTTGGTCGCCTGGCGGCGCCTTATCTGGCCGAGATCCCACCGTCCTACGGTGTCGGCATCGATGCGGCGACGCAAATTAGCGCCGCTGTTGTTCTCGCCGCAGCGGTGATCGCAACGGCGCTGGTCCTGCGCCAGGACGCATAATTCGAGATTTGAAGCGCGCTCATTGGCGCACATATACGCTCAATCTTCGCGGTGAACTTTTTCATTGCGCTCGTGGCGCTCTTGCGCTTCCAGAGACAAGGTTGCGACCGGCCGCGCATCCAGCCGGCGCAGGCTGATCGGCTCGCCAGTTTCTTCACAATAGCCATATTCGCCAGTCTCAATACGGCGCAATGCTGCATCAATTTTCGATGTCAGCTTGCGCTGGCGGTCGCGCGTCCTGAGCTCCAATGCTTTTTCCGTTTCGCTTGAGGCGCGATCAGAAACATCGGGCAGCTGGTTGTCTGCCTCCTGCAGGTTGTTCAGCGTCCCCTGACTCTCGCGGACAATGTCCTGCTTCCAGTCCACGAGTTTCCGCCGGAAATAATCTTTCTGGCGGTCATTCATAAACGGCTCATCTGCGGACGGACAATATTCGTCTAATTCACTCGCCGACATGTTCTACTCTCCGATTACGCACCGCCGCTCATCAGGCTCCGCAGCTGCAGCGCGGCCTATATAACGGTGAGGCTAGCAAGGCTCAAGGACTGATTTGCACCGCCCCTCTATAGAAATGAATTATTGATTTTCAGTTGCTCTGGCATGAAAAATTAGTCCAGCCTGGCGATCCGGTGTTGGCATATGGCAAAACCCAGAGAGAATAGGCGGTTTTTGGCGCCGCTAAACAGCTTCAGGTTCGCTGCGCTGCAGCAAAATTTTTAGCCCCTGCGCACAATGTTCGTACAATGCCGGCCCGCGCATCAAAGCCGCCCCGGCTCTTTACTTCTCATTCGTGTTTATAAACGACACCTGCCAGGTATTTGCGATAGCTGCAGAAAGCGCATAGTCGTTCGCTCCGCCATTCGGCGTCCGTTTTGCGACGAACACAACAGCATCGCTCACATCAGCCTCTTTCGTGCTGACGACATTATCGGTTTTATGGACTGCCGCGGGTGCAACGTTAAGGGACACCGATGTTCCCACAGCAGCCTGCGCATCCATATAATTTTGCATGTCGCGTAAAAACAACTCGGTGATATATTTGAAATTGTCGCGGCCCACACCACCTGCAAAGAAAAGCTGTCGCCCAAACAGGATTATATTTTGTTCGGCAACGTTGACCGCAATCGTGACATTTGTGGATGCGTTAAAGCTATTGATATCATCATAGGCAACCCCGGCATTTGAGGTTGCGGTGAAGATTACGGCGCCTTCACACTGCGTTCCGTCCTCCGGATTATCACACTTAAAGAGCGAAATCACAAACCGGGCGTCACCTGATGTTCGAGCAAGAATAGTCGCCGCGCCCTCGCCCGTATAAGGCGCAAGCGTTGTTGTAATTTCGAACTCCGCCAATAAGGCCGAAACCTCACTAGCACTGAAGTGATGTTTAGCGCTGTTGGATTGTAGTTGATTACTTACTGCCGTTTGCGCGGTCGCCGGGCCGGCCAGTAACGTAATCAACGATCCGAAGATCAGAATTGTTTTATAATTCAATATATTGGACATAATCCCCTCAGAAAACGCCTAGTATGAAGGCCGAGCCTATCAGCTGTGCCCGCGCATGCAAGCGCTCACGCAGCTGTGTTTGGTGGTCCTACACTTACGCCACAATTCCGTCTATGATGTCCGCGAGTATGGGGGTGGAGAAGTACTGTGAGAATATCCGAACGGGGCATAGGCTTATTGAAGAGTTTTGAAGGTCTGGAGTTGGAGGCCTATCAGGACATCGCCGGTATCTGGACCATCGGATACGGGCATACCGGCGACGATGTCGAACCGGGCATGCGCATTAGCGAGCGTGAGGCCGAAGCGTTGCTGCGCAAGGATTTAAGACCGCGCGAAGACGCAGTTGACCGTTTTGCTTCCGTCTCCCTCAATCAAAATGAGTTCGATGCGCTTGTGTCCTTCGTCTACAATATCGGTGCGAATGCGTTTGGCGGATCAACGGCGCGCAAACGGCTTAATCGCGGCGACCGTATCGGCGCGGCCGATGCGCTGACATGGTGGAACAAGGCGACCGTCGGCGGCGTGTTGCGCGAAGTGTTTGGCCTGACCCGTCGGCGCGCGGCAGAGCGTGCGCTGTTCCTGACCCCCTCTAATCCGCCGATTGTGCGCGATCCCAAAAAGATCGCGGAAAACTCGCGCATCACGCCGATAGAAGACTCCCCGCGCCGCGGCAGTGTTGGCGAAAGCCGAACCGTGCAGGGCGCCACCGTCGCTGGCGGCGCTGGCGCCGCCGCCTCAACCCTCGGTCGCGATAGCGTTGAAGAACTCAATCAGATGGAAACCAATATCGAAAGCGGCCATAGTCTAACCGAACATCCGCAGGCCAAGGACCGCGATGGTCCGGTCGGCGTCGATGAGAATGGCAATCCGGTAATCGGCGGCGAGACCGACACGCAAACCGGTGAAGCCATCGAAATGCAGGTCGATCGTCCATCAAAACACGAAGTGCATGCGGTCGAGGCGCAAATCCAGTTTGCGCTGTTTGTGCTGATTATCCTGTCCGCAGTGTTCGTTATCTACGCCCGGTTTGACGATTGGCGGAATTATCGTCGCTAGGCTAACAACCTCCGCACCCGCCGTTTCAATACGGGCAGAAGGTCAGTTTCGAACCACGGGTTTTTCTTCAACCAACCGGTATTGCGCCATGACGGATGCGGTGTTGGAAAGAATGCCGGCGTAAAGTCTCGCCAATCCGCGACTGTTTCGGTCAGTGTTTTCTTCGCGCTTTTGCCGAGATGCCATTTTTGCGCATAACCGCCGACGAGAATGACGGTTTCAATATTCGGCAGCGCCTCCATCAGCCGGACGCGCCACGCTGGCGCACATTCCTTGCGCGGCGGCAGGTCGCCGCCTTTGGCGTCATTGCCCGGAAAACAAAACCCCATCGGAATGATGGCAATGCGGCGTTCATCGTAAAACTCTTCGCGCGTCACCCCCATCCACTCGCGCAGGCGTTCGCCGGATGGATCGTTGAACGGCACACCGGTCTGGTGGACGAGATTTCCAGGCGCCTGCCCGAAGACGCCAAGCCGCGCACTTTTCGAGGCCTGCACAACCGGGCGGGGGTCGTGCGGCAACGGCGTCTTTAGCGGCGCTTCAACGCAAATATCACAGCTGCGAATTTCCTTCAGCAGTTTTATCAGCGATGGCGCCATATTACTTTCATTTGCACAAGCCGATAATCGCTGTTTGTATCTTCGTAAAATCGCCTTCAATCACGGTAAAATCAACCCGGCAAGCGCCGCGCTCATCAGATTTGATAGTGACCCCGCCAACACTGCGTATACGCCATATCTTGCAATTTCTTCCATCCGGTCCGGAATGAGCGTGCCTAGCCCACCCAGAAGGATGGCGATTGAGGAAACATTGGCGAAACCGCAGAGCGCAAAGGTTACAATCGCCACAGTTTTAGGGCTCAGCGTGTCGGCCTGATCAATCAGACTGAAATAGGCGATAAATTCATTGAGGATCAGCTTTTCGCCAAAAATGGCGCCAGCCGCCTGCGCTTCTGCCCAGGGGATGCTTAACAAATACATCAGCGGTGCAAAAATCCAGCCCAAAATCTTTTGCGCAGATAGGTCCTCTATGCCGACA
>JAJFFX010000004.1 GCA_021776455.1 Hyphococcus sp.
CCGAAATTATGCTTGACCCGCGCGGCCGTATCGGAGCCTTTCTCATGCCCGATCAAGACGATCGAACGGCCGCGAAACCGCGCCGGTCCGCCAAGGATGGCGGTATCCTCACCAAAGGCGCGATCACCGGAAAGCGGCGTAAAATCCTCAACCAGGCGAGTGACATAATCGGAAAAATGCGGCCGGCTCGCATGGCGCGCGACAAGCGTCTTCTGCCACCGGGTCAGTTTGCCGTAAGCGTCCAATAAAAGCTGATTGGCTTTACCCTGAAGTTTTTCTATTTCCTCGCCGACATTGACGTCGCCAGCGCTGTTGGTCTGGCGAAGGTCTTCAATCCGGCCTTCAAGCTCGGCGATTGGTTTTTCAAAATCGAGATAGGTGCGCATGGGTCCAACTATGAATACGAAACTACAATGAACTTACTGCCGACAGGGATAAAGTTCAAACCAAGCCTAATCGCCTTTTCCCTGTTTTTTTGCTAAAGGATGCTTTGAAAACACCAGATCTTTGAGCCGGCCCTGGGCGATATGGGTATAAATTTCGGTGGTGGTGATGTCGGCATGGCCCAGCATCTGTTGCAGCGACCGCAAATCCACCCCGCCCTCTAATAAATGGGTTGCAAAAGCGTGCCGCAAAACATGTGGCGAGACGCGCGCGGGCTCTATGCCGGCGACAACGGCGAGGCCTTTGAGCAGCTGCGCAAAGCGCGCCGCCGAGATATGACCGGATTTACCCCGCGAAGGGAAAAGCCAGTGCGAGGCGGCGGCGGTGTTCTTTTTGGGGAGAAATTCCTTACGCTGTTTCAGATAAGCGCCAGTTGCGTCGGTGGCGCGCTGGGTCAAAGGCGCCATGCGCTCCTTGCCGCCCTTGCCGCGCACCAACACCATCCGCTCGCCGCGCCTCACCGCAGCAAGCGGCAAGGCCACCAGTTCCGATACACGCAGGCCCGCAGCATAGATGATCTCCAGCATCGCCGTCAGACGCAGACCCGCAGCGCCTTTCATTCTAACCGCCGCCTCGAATAACGCCCCAACCTCCTTGCGGGTCAAAACCTTTGGCAGCGGCCGGCGGATTTTTGGGCGCTCGACAATAGCACTTGGGTCATCCGCGCGGATGCCCTCCGCATAGAGAAATTGGAAGAACTGCCTCAGCGCGGAGACCTTTAAGGCGGCTGTTGAAGCGCCAATACCGTCCGCTGCCAGCGCTGCAAGCCAGCCAGCGATATCCTCCGCTCCGGCGGTTTCAAGCGTTTCACCGTTGACCAAAGCAAAGCCTGCAAAGCGTTCGAGATCGCGGCCATAATTTTTCAGCGTACTGGCCGCGGCGGCGCGCTCCACCGCCATCATTTCAAGAAACGTTTCAATCAGGCGCGCATTTACGGAGGGCAAAGAATGTTTCGAAGCAGACCTCGCCGTCATTGCCCACGGCGCGGTTTCAAACGCGGCGTAAAGCCTTCATGGTCATCGTCCTTGGCGACCCCTTCGATTGGCGCCGCCACATCTTGCGCGGTCTGAAATGTCACTGCCCATTTGCGCTCAAACTCGTGACGCCGCTGCAAACCGCCTAGCCCAGCCGTGCGCAGCGATTGGCCAACCAATACCGATTCGATTTGCCCGCCAGGCGCGGCGCCGTTCGACGCTGCAAGCGCGGCTAATGCCGCCTGGCCTTTTTTGCCGTTGAGCGCCGCATCAAACGCCGCTTCGAGAATATGCGCAGTTATGGCAGGATCGGCATAGGCGTTTGCCGCAACCGGCGGCGCCTCGCCGCCATCCAGTAAGGAGACATCTGCAGCGCCGGCAATTTGCGTCGCGGTTTGCGGGTCGAGCACCGACAATAAATTGACCAGATCGATAAACGCCATCGCTTGTTCTTCTGGCAACGCCGCAACACTGGCGTTAACGCCAATCATTGCTGACAGCCATTCGCCGGCGCCAACGCTATCGCCAACGGCCATTCGCGCCAGCGCAAAACTCGCCGCCTCATCCGGCGCCAACAATGCGCCTTCAAGCGCTGCGATCTCATCGGCGTAAACCAGGGACAACGCATAGGCGCGATGAAAACTATCGGCGAGGCTGAGACCAAGCGCGATGCGTTTTGCTTTGTCGCGGAGAAACTCTGGCGCGCTCATCGTGTTGACAGATTGAAAAATCACCGCATCCGTCACCGGATCGTGCGGCAATTCCTGTGCTCGGATAACGGCAGAGCCAATCTCTGCAATATCGAGTTCCACATTCGTCATCAGACCAGACAACACCGCCGGCGCCAATACGCCCATGGCGACAGCGCGTTGACCTGCCGCAATGCGCGTTGCGGGATTGACTGTTTCATCGATGGCGACAGCGGCGAGAACCCCGCCGCCGGCTTTTTCGAGAAGCCCAGGCGTTAATGGTATTCCCAATTGCTTTGCGGTTGCATATTGCAGCGGCGTTTCTGCCGCCGGCGGTATCTTTGGCGCAACGCCAGTGGTCGCTGCGGTCAAAAACGCTTCGTCTGCCTGGCTCAATGCGCCGCGATCACGTAGGACGCCTAGAGTGAGATCGGCGGCGTCGCGCTCGCCCGCTTGTGCGTAACAAAGCACCCGAAGTTTAACCCAGTACAGCTCGTCTCTGCCCGATGTCAGCCCAGCGCTGCGACGACAGGCGGCGGCAATGTCGCCGCCCAGAAGATCAGCCACCGCCTCAGCCTGCCCCGACCATGGATCGCCGCGCCGCGCCGTGGAAAGGCTTGCAACGGTGCGCGCTTCCTCAGCAAAACCGGCGCGGGCTAGCGCTAGCAATTTTTTACCGCCGAGCGAAGGCGCTGCTTCCTGCGGGGCCGTTCCAGCCGACAGTAAGGTCCGCTTCAACACCTCGCCAAGACTCGGCGTTGCGGGGCGCGTCGGCAGATGTGCTAACAGATATTCAAGCGTTTGCGCATCCGAGCCTCGCCACAATGTTTCGGGTAGCGCCCCGTTGGCGACATCAAGCGCCCCGGTGGAGAATGCGTCTTTGGCAAATGGGGTGGTTTCAACCACCGGGGGCAATGAGACCTGGGCGACAGCGGCGCCGGCGGCGACAATCAGACCCGTGGCGGCGAAGATCATTCGCAAGGGCGGTTTATTCGCCATTCGGCGTCGCCTCTTGGATAATCGTTTGCGTTTCAGGCTCTAGCATTTGCCCATAGACAAATAACCCACCCATCGCCGCCGCCAATAGCAGCAACAAAATCAATACCAATCGCACCTGCGTCTCTCCGTCCCTTGTCTAGAAAATACCCCGAACCAGTCCCCGTAACGTAGAAGATGGCGGATTACTCAGCACGATATTGCTGGTCTGCGCCCGCCTAGTTGTCTAGCGCTTACCGCCGCACTCGCCTACATCTAATCATCATGGAGCATAGCCGCAAACAACCAGATTTCCAGTGCGATAAAACCATCGTCCTGGTCGGCATGATGGGGGCCGGAAAGACCACCATCGGGCGACGTTTGGCGCCGCGGATCGGGCTGCCGTTTTTCGACGCCGACAGCGAAATAGAAATGGCGGCAGGAATGTCAGTTTCCGAGCTTTTTCAACGACATGGAGAAGAAAGCTTCCGCGAGGGTGAAGTTCGGGTCATTGCCCGTTTGCTCGACGGCCCGCCCCATGTTCTCGCCACTGGCGGCGGTGCGCTAACGCATCCCAAAACACGTCAGCTAATCGCAGACAAATCGGTCGCCATCTGGCTCAAGGCGGATACCGGGGTCCTAGTGCGGCGGGCGACCCGGCGCGGAACCCGTCCATTGCTCGCCACCGGCGATCCCGAGGAGGCGCTGACGCGGCTGATGGAGGTGCGCAAGGCATACTATGCTGCTGCCGATATCCATATTGAAAGCCAACCGGGACCGCATTCGCTGACTGTCAATCTGATCGTGGATTCCCTTGCTGCGTATCTCGGCGTCGCGCTCCCCGCAGAGAGAGAAACTTGATGCTGGTTGATACTGTACAGGTGCGTTTGGGGACGCGCAGCTATGATATTCATATTGGTCCGTCGCTGCTTGAAAATGCCGGCGCGCTGTTAAAGCCTCTATTGTCCAGGCCGCGCATTGCGGTTGTCACCGACGAGAATGTTTTCGCCGCGCAAGCAGGCCGTTTAAAAGAAGGGCTGAAAAAGGGCGGCGTTGATTTCGATTTTATCACGCTGACGCCCGGTGAGAGGACAAAGTCCTTCGTGCAACTTGAAATTTTGACCGGACGTCTCCTCGATCTGGGCATTGAACGCGGCGATATGGTTGTTGCGTTTGGCGGCGGCGTGGTCGGCGATATTACCGGTTTTGCAGCGGCCATATTGCGGCGTGGCTGTGGTTTTGCGCAAATGCCGACTAGCCTTCTCGCACAAGTGGACAGCGCTGTCGGCGGCAAAACGGCAATCAATGCGCCGCAAGGCAAAAACCTTATTGGCGCCTTCCACCAGCCGGCCATTGTGCTCGCCGATACGACATCGCTCGACACTCTTTCGCAGCGGGAGTTGCGCGCGGGCTATGCGGAAATCGTTAAATACGGGCTGATTTCAGACCCGGCGTTTTTTGACTGGCTTGAAAAAAACGCAAGCCAGCTTTTGTCATCCGGCGGCGCAAACGAGCGTCAATATGCGGTGAAGACATCCTGTGAAGCCAAGGCCGCCCTGGTTAGCGCCGATGAACGTGAAGAGGGCGCGCGCGCGTTGCTTAATCTCGGACATACATTCGGCCATGCTTTTGAGGCCGCTTATGGCTATGAAGGCGCCCTCCTCCACGGCGAGGCTGTCGGGCTCGGCATGGTTCTGGCGTTTGAGTATTCGGCAAGGCTGGGCATTTGCTCGGCAGCAGAGGCGACGCGTGTCAAAGCCCATATTGCAGGGGTGGGACTGCCGGCGTCGGCTGCGGACCTTCCGGGCAATGACCATGTGACGGCTGAAAATCTGACCACGCTAATGCTGCAGGATAAGAAAGTGCAAGACGGCAAACTCACGCTCATTCTCGCAGATGCGATTGGCGGCGCGCGCATTGTTCAAAACGCATCGGTTGATGATGTTCGGTTATTTCTGAAAGAAAAAATCGCCCGCTAACGGGTGCAAAGGCGACACTATCATGAGCGAACAGGACCTATCCATTCTCATTCCGGTCGGAG
>JAJFFX010000031.1 GCA_021776455.1 Hyphococcus sp.
CTTTAGGCGAGACGAAGGACGAGCCATTAGCTTTTTCCATATTCTGACTAACCAGCAGAATAAGGCCGCTAAAAACGGTGAGGATAACTTTTCACCAAATATAGGTTTTATGCCCAACTACCCTCTCAGGGTTGTAAAATCCAAGATTCGATTCGTGTCGGGGTTGTGCGGGTTTTAACCCTTATCTTCGTCATCCCGGATGCGATGCAACACAAAGTGTTGCTTCGCTGGTCCGGGATCTGTCGTAGAGGGGCTGAGTTTGATGATAGCGATCCCGTGCTAGAGTGCATCACTTCGTGCTGCACAGCACACGGGATGACGGCAGAGGCAAGCGGCGCCCAGCCAGTCCTCAAACCACCAACCGTCGTTGATCTTCACGACCCATGGCGAGCAGGAATGGATCGGTCTTTTGGCGGGCGGCAAAATCAGCTTTTGACGTGAGGCTGAGCCAGCGATGGTGGATGAGGTCTTGCGCTATCGCCGCGCCGAGCGTTGCACCCGGGCCGGCGAGGATCAACATATCGGGCGCAAATTCCTTGATGGCGACTTCTATTGATTTGGAGAAGTCATACGTCTCGGTGATCTGCGCGCCCAGCGTATAGCGATGCAGCGCATCCTTATCAGTTGCAGCGCCGGTCCAGATTGCACCGCGCCCGTCGATCATCGGCGTCGTGGGCGCGGCGAAGAGCTCTGGCCCTAGCTGTTCAATGGCGGTGTCGGAGACATGCGCCAGGAGCGGTGTGTGAAACGCGGCATGGCGCGCGAGGCGAAATGGGTATCGCTCTTGCGTCTTCGGCAGAGATTTTTCCATCGCCGTCATGCCGGCCGCATCGCCGGCCAACACCGCCATGCCGCCAAGCCGGATCGAGAGGAACGCGTTGCCCGCCGTGCGGCCCGCATGTAAGGCCTCGCCAATCGCCTTTTCATTTTGACGGCTGGCGCGCCAGTCTTCGTCGACAAACGGATAGATGATTTGCCCGCCAACGCCGCCCTCTTCCATCAGCGCGCCCATAGTATCGACAAGGCGGATGGCGTTCGCCGGATTGAGCGCACCGGAGGCGGCGAGGGTTAAATACCAGCCGAGGGAATTGCCGCATATGGCGGAAATTTCGATCCGGTCGCGATTGATATCGGCGAAATCGGCGAGCGCGCAAGCATAGATGATCGCTGAGGCGTTGATGCTGGAAGCGTGTTTTGCTGCGGAGTAAGTCTTGGCGCCATCGAGCGACGAGACAGTCTCGCGGCCGGCGCTCTCGCGCCATTGATCGACCCCGGCGATAAAGTCTGTCTTGTTGCTGTGATGGCGTGCAAGATAACCAAGCTCGTCCTTGCCATAGGTTCCGCGACCCGGAAATATGACGACGGCGGATTGTTTGGGCGCGGGGCTCACTGCGCCGCCTGCCGGGTTTGCGCGCCCATCAGCGCCAACGCCGCGGTGACAATGTCATCCTCGCCGATCAAAACGGTGTTGGCCGCCGGGCCGAGCGGAATGAAACTATCGGCGCCGGTGATGCGGGCGATATTATAATCAAGGCCGCGATCAACAAACGCAGCGATGATTTCCTCGGCCGGGCCGCCGGTCTTGCGGCACTCATCAACCACCAGAACATTGCGCCGCGCGCCGATGGCGTTGATAGCCGCATCCATCGGCAGCGGCGCCAGCCATCTAAGGTCAATAATTCGCGCGGCGACGCCTTTGGCTTTCAACGCCCGTGCGGCGCGCTGTGAAAGATAGGTTCCGTTGCCATAGGTGATGATGGCCAGGTCGTCGCCATCATCAATAATGTTGACCGCGCCAAACGTCGCCTCCGCATCAATCTCGTCAAACACCGCCGTCATTTTTCCGTCGCCGTCGTCAAAGAGGTCGCGGGTTCCGTAAAGCGCAATCGGCTCAAGGAACACGACCACGCGCCCATCCTTGCGGGCAAGACGAAATGCTTCGCGCATCATTTTAACCGCCTCGGCGCCGCTGGACGGGCAGGCGAGGATCAGCCCCGGAATATCGCGGAGCACCGCCACTGAATTGTCATTGTGGAAATGACCGCCAAAGCCTTTTTGGTAGGCGAGCCCAGCGATGCGCACGACCATGGGGTTTGTATACTGACCATTTGAGAAGAACGGCAGCGATGCGGCCTCGCCGCGAAGTTGGTCTTCCGCATTATGGACATAAGCGAGGAACTGAATTTCAGGTACGGGAAGAAAGCCATTATGCGCAAGGCCGATAGCGGTTCCAAGGATCGACTGCTCGTCAAGCACAGTGTCGAATACCCGCGCCGGTCCGAATTTTTGTTGCAGACGCGTGGTTGCGCCATAAACGCCACCCTTTCTACCGACATCCTCGCCAAACACCGTCACATTACGGTCGCGCGCCATCTGTTCGCCGAGCGCGAGCGAGATCAGCCGCGACATGTGTTGTGGTTCACGGTGGGCGCGGCTGTCGTCGGGGGCGCCGGAGAGGAGTTTTGCCGCCCTTGCAATGCGTCTTGCCGGCGGCGGCGTGAGCGCGGAGGTGACGTCTTGCGTTGTGGTCAGCTTCGGGCGCATGCAAGCGGCTTCCATAGCGCGGCGCACCTGCGCGCCGATAGTGTCGTATACCGTTTCGATACCTTCTTTCGACATCACGCCGGCCTCTATTATGCGCCGGGCGGTGTGGAGCAGCGGGTCTTGACCGGCCTCCGCCTCAATTTCGGCGCGGGCGCGGTAGCTGGTCTCAAGGTCGGAGCCGGCATGGCCCATCAGCCGCACAGTGCGCAGATGCAGGAAGACCGGTTTGCGTTGCGCCCGCGCGCAGTGTTCCGCGGCGCGCGCGGCGCGCATCGCATCAGCGATATCACGCCCGTCGCCATAGATATAAGTGAGACCCGGCCGGGCGCTGTAATTGGCCGCAACCCAACCCTCCGGCGTCTTCACCGATATGCCGATGCCGTTATCCTCGCAGACAAAAACCAACGGCAAGGGCAGACCGCGAAAGGCGGTGAGGGCGGCGGTGTTGATGGCGCCTTGCGCGGTGGAATGGTTCGCGGACGCATCGCCGAAACTGCATAAGACGACCGCGTCATGAGGCAGCACCGCATCATGTTTTTTCTGCGTGCGCGCCAACGAAACGGAGAACGCCGCGCCCATCGCCTTTGGCAGATGCGATGCAATTGTGCTCGTCTGTGGGGGGATGAATAAAGATTTTGAACCAATGACCTTATGGCGTCCGCCGGAGATCGGGTCTTCTGAGGACGCAACAAACGATAGCGCCATATTCCATATCGGCGTTTCCCCGGGAACCTTGCTTGCGCGTTCAATATAAAACGCGCCGCTGCGGTAATGTAAAAACGCCATGTCGTCGGAGCGGAAGGCCCGGGCAATGGCCGCGTTGCCTTCATGACCGGAACTGCCGATGGAATAAAAGCCGCGCTTTTCCGCGCCGAGCCGGCGGGCTTCTAGGTCGAGCCGGCGGCTTTTTAGCTGGGTCTCGAACAAAGCGGCTAAGGCGTGGGTAGAAAGCCCGGCCTCAGCCAGCGTCGTCGCGGTTAGCGCTTCGGGCAGCCGGCCGGCCTGAAGCCGTTCTAAAAAGCCATCCGCCGATGTCGCAATTGCGCCCGCCATCTCTTTGATTCCCGGAAGAAAAACATGTTTCAGCAATCGCGTCTTGTGAAATACGCCGCGATCCGTCTATCTCCATAACATTCGCCGATTATTTGCAAGTGGAGAGCGGTGGTTTTGGAGAAAAATTTGAGGGCGCCCAAGCTTGGAGACCCATTACCAGCCAGCCGGGCGAGCGCCGAGGCGGTAGAGCTACTGCGCCTGCGCCGCTCGACCCCGGCGGATTTTCTCACCAACCCCGGGCCGGATGAGCAGACGCTAGCCTCTATTCTAACCATCGCTGCGCGCGCGCCTGATCATCGCCGGGTGACGCCATTCCGCTTTGTCATCTTCGAAGGCGATGCGCGCAGGCGCTTTGGTGATGTCTTGCGAGAAGCTTTTATCGCACGAGAACCGGATGCGGATAAGAAAAGGGTCGCTTGTGAGCAACGCCGTTTCTTGCGCGCGCCGGTCGTTGTTGCGGTGGTTTCAAAGGTCGATCGCAACCATCGCACGCCGGAATGGGAGCAAGTTCTGACCGCTGGCGCCGTCTGTCAGAATATGTTGATCGCCGCTAGCGCCTCGGGGTTTGCCGCGCAGTGGATTACAGAATGGTATGCTTATGACGTGCGCGTCCTCGTCGCGCTTGGTTTAGAAGAGAGCGAACGCATTGCCGGCTACATTTATATGGGCTCTGCAAAAGAGGCCCCGAAAGAGCGGGCGCGACCGATGATGGATCAGATTGTGACGCGGTTTTGACGGCCGTTCACGTCAGCGTGACCCCGGTCGAGGGTGCGCCGGAAAGCTGATAGGATGAGCGCCTGGAGTTGAAACAGGTTTAGCTACAACAGGGACGGATTTGATATGGACAAACGTGGGTTTATTTTGGCGGGCGTCGCCGGGTTTGCGTTGAGCGCCGTTGCGCTTATGGCGAGCGCTAATGCGGCTGACGAGGCTGCGGTATCGGGAACCTACCAGGTCGACCCGGGCCACCGCTACATTACCTTTAGCTACCTGCATGTGGGATATTCGCGCCCGGCGCTGCGCTGGCGTGATTGGGAGGCGACGCTTGCGTGGGATGCAGATAACCCGTCGGCGTCAAGCCTCTCCGTTGTCATTGATGCGACCTCAATCGATTCTGGTGTTGATGAGTTTGATGGGCACCTTAACGGGGATCGATTCTTTGACACCGCCAAGCACCCGGAAATTACCTTTGTCAGCACCAAGCTCACCAAGACCGGCGACACCACCGGCGTGATGACCGGTGATTTGACCATCAAGGGAATTACCAAGCCGATCGATCTTGATGTCACATTGAACCGCACGGCGAAGGATGATTTTTTCAAGGTCTATAAGATTGGCTTTTCCGCGGTTGGAACGGTGAAGCGTTCTGACTTTGAAATGAATTATGCCATCCCTGTTGTCGGCGATGAGGTGGAAATCAATATACAGGCGGAATTTAATAAATCACTTGATTGAGGGCGTTATGGAGTTGGGACAAAAACGATATCGCAGTGTTGCAGTCGCCCTGCATTGGGCGATTGCAATTTTAATCCTTAGCCAGATCGCGGGCGGGCTCTATATGCATAACCTGCCGAATTCGGCGGCGGTGAAGTTTGACCTCTATCAGCTCCACAAATCCTTTGGTCTATCGATCTTTGGGCTGACGATCATCCGGCTCGGATGGCGTCTTGCGCACAGGCCGCCGGCGCTGCCGGGCGCCATGCCCGGCTGGCAAAAACTGATTGCGCGCCTGACCCATTGGGCGTTCTACGCGCTAATGGTTTTGACGCCATTAGCGGGCCTGGCGATGGTATCGGCCTCGCCGCTGAATGTACCGACGCTCTGGTTTGGCATGGTTGAAATTCCGCATCTGCCGTTTTTCAATGGGGTTGCTGATCGCGCGGCGGTTGAAGACGTGTTCCAGGAGGTACATGAGTATTTAGCGTTTTCTATCCTGTTTCTTTTCGTTCTCCATGTCGCCGCCGCGCTGAAACACGGGTTTGTCAATCGCGACGGCGTCTTGCGCAGCATGGCGCCGCGCGGGGCCGCGGTTATCGGCATGCTTGCCATAGCCGTTGTGCTTGGATTGTCAGCTTTGTTTTATATCCAGTCTGATGCGCCCGAGGGTGAGATATCGCGCAACGCCGGACACAATCAAAACGCCGCGCCTGTCGCATCGCCGGCGAAAGCTGAACCGGACGCGGCCGAGACTGTGGTGTCCGTTACCGAGCCGGTTGGCGAACCGCTAGCGGTCTTGGAAACGGATGCATCATCCGCAGAGACGACTTCTACAGCTGCACCATCGCCTGTATGGGCAGTTGATTATGCCGCCAGCACGTTGCGCTTTATCGGCGAGGAAAGTGGCGAAAAATTTGAAGGGCAGTTTTCTGATTTTGCCGCGCAGATCGGTTTCGACCCGAATAATCTTAGCGCCTCGTCGATCAGCGTTGAGGTGCGCGCCGCGTCCGCCGATTCCGGCAATCCATTTCGCGATGACACGATGAAGGACCGTGAATGGTTTGACGTCAAAAAGCACGAAAGCGCGCAGTTCAGATCCAGCACGATCCGCAAGACCGGCGCCAACTCTTATGAGGCGGATGGAAAGCTGACGATCAAAGATTTCTCCCAAGACATCACGCTCGCCTTTACGCTGGATATTGACGGTGACAGCGCTCACGCTGCCGGCGGCGCCGACCTTATACGCACCGATTATGGTCTAGGCATGGGCGCATCCTGGCTGGAGAGCGAAAAGGTGGCCTTGGCGGTTCGCGTGGAGTTTGAAATAAACGCGGTGCGGGCTGATTAAGCAGCGCGGGTTTTGCGGCGACGGTCAGCTTGCTTTAGCGCTTCTTCGTCAAACAGCTCAGCGAGTTTGTCGATAATCGCGCCGCCCAGTTGGTCGGCATCGACAATCGTCAATGCCCGGCGATAGTATCGGGTGACATCATGGCCGATCCCGATGGCCAATAGTTCGACTGGTGAGCGGGTCTCGATAAATGCGATAACCTCGCGCAGGTGGCGCTCCAGATAAGCGCCGCCATTGGCCGACGAGGTGGTGTCATCGACCGGGGCGCCATCTGAAATCACCATCATGATCCGTCGCGCCTCGGGTCTCGCCAGCAAGCGCTGATGCGCCCACATCAGAGCTTCGCCGTCGATATTTTCTTTGAGCAATCCTTCTTTCATCATCAGCCCGAGCGAGGTGCGCGCGCGCCGCCATGGTGCATTAGCGGGTTTGTAAATCACATGACGCAACTCATTGAGCCGTCCGGGCTTTGCCGGGCGTCCGTCCTCTACCCATTTCTCGCGCGCCTGCCCGCCTTTCCAGGCTCTGGTCGTAAAGCCCAGAATTTCCACCTTAACGCCACAGCGCTCTAGCGTGCGCGCAAGAATGTCGGCGCAAATCGCGGCGATGGTTATCGGCCGTCCGCGCATCGAGCCGGAATTGTCGATTAGCAGCGTCACCACAGTGTCGCGAAATTCCTGGTCACGCTCCATTTTATAAGACAGTGGCTGCATCGGATCGACGACGACACGAGCAAGGCGGGCAGCGTCAAGCACGCCTTCTTCAAGGTCAAACACCCAGGAACGGTTTTGTTGGGCCATCAATTTACGTTGCAGCTTATTGGCGAGCCTGGCGACAACCGTATGCAGATTATCAAGCTGGCGGTCCAGCGACTTGCGGAGCCTTAGCAATTCATCGGGATCGCATAAGTCCGCCGCTTCGGCGATTTCATCGAACGCCGTCGTATAGGCGCGATAGGTCGCGCCGGTGTCGCCTTCAAATTTCGTCCGCAGCGACGATATCCGAGCGTTTTCCGCAGCACCATCGTCGTCTTCAAGTCCGTCCTCCATATCCTGCTCGGAAAGGTCAGCTTCGCCGTCTTCGCTCTCGCCAGCGCCCGGCTCTTCGGGCATGTCCGCGCCGTCGGTCTCTGTGTCTTCATCGGCGCTGTCGTCATTTTCGTTGTCGGCGTCCTCGTCGTTTGCGTTCTCGCTATCTTCGCGGTCGCCTTGGTCGTCATCGCCAAGGTCGAGGTCGTGTAAGAAGTCCCGTGCGAGCGCGGCAAACGCCTCTTGATTATCAATATCGGTTGCTCTTGCCATGGCATCAAGCGAGGCGCCGGCCCTGGCTTCGAGATCGTCGCGCCAGGTCTCCATGATTGATGCGGCGGCGGGCGGCGGCGGGCGGGCGGTGAGGCGTTCGCGCAACATCAGTGCGGCGACATCGCCGACGGCGGCGTTGTCTTTCGCACTCAGCTGTTCATACCCCTTGTCGCTAATCGTCTTGTCGAGTGCTGCGGCGAGATTGTCACCGACACCTTTGAGCGCGCGCGCGCCGATTGCCTCGCAGCGGGCGTTTTCAAGCGCTGAAAAAATGGCGCGCGCCTCCGCGCCGCGCGGCGACAGCGCATCATGCGCAGCCTCATCATGATGGGCGAGCCGCAGCGCCGCCGCATCGCCTTCGCCGCGGGCGATAGAGGCGCTCTTGGCGTCGATCACGCGGGCGGGCAGGGGAATGCGTGCATTTTTGCCGCGCACGCTCGCATGCTCGCCGCCAAAGGCAACCTCGACATCATGCTGCGCCGACAGCGCGCGCGTGGTGTGGAGAAGCGCACGCTTGAAGGCCTCGCGGATTTGTTCCTTTGGCGTCATAGGCAATACATAAGCGGCGCCAAGCAAAATCCCAAGCGGGATATGCATGCGGTGAGGCCGTAGTCAGCAGTACTTAACCCGTCAGCCGTCATCCCGGATGCGATGCAACACAAAGTGTTGCTTCGCTGATCCGGGATCGCTCGCATCGAATTGGAACACGCCAATAGCGATCCCGGACCCGCGAAGCGGCATTTCATGCCGCATCGCATCCGGGATGACGTTAACCTATGAGCTTACCAAATCTGCACGCGCTCTTCAGGCGGCAGGTAGAGGTCGTCGCCCTCGGTAATTTCGAACGCCTCATACCAGGCGTCCATATTGCGCACCACGCCATTGACCCGGTATTGCGCCGGTGAGTGGGGATCGGTGGCGATCTGGTTTTTGAGCGCCTCTTCGCGGGTCTTGCGTTTCCAGACCTGAGCCCAGGCGAGGAAGAAACGTTGATCGCCGGTATAGCCGTCAATCACCGGCGCTTCAGCGCCGTTCAGCGATAATTTGTAGGCGTGGTACGCCATGGCCAGGCCGCCAATATCGCCGATATTTTCTCCCATCGTCAGCTCGGGATTAACCGGGAAACCGTCATATGGCTCGTAGGTTGCGTATTGAGCACCGAGTGCGTCGGTGAGCTTTTGGAAGCTCTCCGCATCGGCCTCAGTCCACCAGTCGCGCAAAAGGCCGGTGCCGTCGGATTTTCTACCTTGATCATCAAATCCGTGGCCAATCTCATGGCCGATGACCGCGCCGATGCCGCCATAGTTGACCGCAGCATCCGCCGCCGGATCAAAAAACGGCGCTTGTAAAATTGCCGCCGGAAAGACGATCTCATTTCGGGTTGGCGAATAGTAGGCGTTAACGCGCTGCGGGGTCATCCCCCACTCGGTCTTGTCGATTGGGCCGCCAAGCTTTGAAATCTGATCGTTCCAGCCAAACGCGTTGGCGCTCTTGGCGTTGCCATAGGCGTCGCCGCGGGTCACGGCAAACTCTACATAGTCTTCCCATTTTTCAGGATAGCCGATTTTGGGCGTGAACATTTCAAGTTTTTCATGGGCCGCGGCTTTGGTCTCATCGCCCATCCACGGGAGCGTGTTGAGACGCTCGTCGAGTGCGCGGCGCAAATTTGCCACCAGTGCTTCCATTTGCGTTTTTGATTCCGGCGGGAAATATCGGTCCACATAGACCTGTCCGACGGCTTCGCCGAGCGCGCCATTGACCGCCGCGACGCCGCGCTTCCAGCGTTCGCGCTGCTTGGGCGTGCCGCGCAGTTCGGTGCTGAAAAACGAGAAAGTCGCCTCGTCAAACGCCGATGGCAGGATGGCGGCGTTGGATCGCAATAAATGGAACTGGAGGTAGTCGCGCCAGGTTGTGACTGGCGTTTCTCCAAAGATTGCCGCCAAATTCTGGATCGCGTCGTCCTCGCGCACAACGAATTCGGTTTCTGCGCTGAGACCGGATTCGTCGAGAATAACATCCCATGGCGCACCGGGTGCGAAAGCGGCAAGTTCCTCTCGGGTCTTGAGGTTATAGGTGAGGTCGCGGTTGCGGCGCTTGGCCGGCTCCCAATGGACTTCCGCCATGCGCAGCTCGACATCATAAATAGCTTGCGCTTTCGCCTCAGTGTCCTCAACCCCGGCCTCGGTCAACATTGCAGCAATATAGTCTTTATACTTCACGCGTTTATCGGCGAATTTGTCCTCAAGATAATAATCCCGGTTCGGAAGACCGAGCCCGGACTGTGTCATATATACGATGTACCGGTCAGGCTGCTTGGAATCGACGCCAACAAAGGCGCCAATAAACATGTTTGCACCAAGCTCGGGATTGGCCATGAGGCGGGCGACGTCTTCATGGGTCTCCAGCGCGGCTACCCGGGCGAGGTCGCTGGCAATTGGATCAAGCCCCTTGGCGTTGATCGCATCAACATCGACAAAGCTTGCAAAATAGTCGCCGATCTTATTTTCAATGGAACCGTCAGCTGCCTCGCCACTGGCGGCGTCTTCTATGATCTTGCGGACGCGGGTCTCGGACCGTTCAAACAGAACGGTGAATGCGCCGTAAGAGGCAAACTCCTCGGGGATTTCAAAGCTGTCGATCCATTTTCCACCGGCATATTGGTAAAAGTCGTCGCCGGGATCTACGGCCGGATCGATATTGTCGGTTTCAACGCCCCATGCGCCGAGTTCTGGAGCGGCGCTGACTTCGACGGCTTTCGCCGTGTCGTCGGTTTTTCCAGTTTCGGATGATTGGGATGCTTTTTCCCCGCAAGCCGCAAGGGCAAGCGCAGCGGTCCCGCATAATAATATGTGTTTCACAAATTCTCTCCTAGCGTCGTCCGGTTTTGATGCCAAAGCTAATCTGGCGGTCGGTAATCTTGCTATTTTGCTTAAAAAGCGCAAGTCACGCCCGACGAAGCGAACCTCATCTGCGACGAAACGAGAAGGTTGCCGGATATATCCGATTCCTTCATTGTGCAGCCGCTAAGAAAAGAGGTGACCGTTCAATGGACCTGAAATCGGTTATTCGCAGCATTCCAGATTTCCCCAAGCCCGGGATATTATATCGCGATATTACCACGCTGCTCACCGACGCACGCGGGTTTCGCCGTGCCGTTGACGAGTTGGTGCAACCGCTCGCCGGCGCCAAGATCGACAAGGTCGCCGGAATTGAGGCGCGTGGCTTCATACTTGGCGGCGCGATTGCGCATCAGCTATCGGTCGGCTTCGTGCCGATCCGCAAAAAGGGGAAACTCCCCCACAAGACGATTTCTCAGTCCTATGAGCTCGAATATGGCAGCGACGACATCGAAATCCATGTCGATGCGATTGAGCCGGGCGAGCGGGTGTTGCTGGTCGACGATTTGATCGCCACGGGCGGCACCGCGATGGCGGCGATCCAGTTGCTGGAACGCGCCCGGGCGGAGATTGTTCTGTGTACCTTTGTGGTCGATTTGCCTGATCTCGGCGGCGCGGACAAGCTACGCGCTGACGGCAAGCAGGTCACGGCGTTAGTTCAGTTCGATGGCGAATAAAGAATCGAACTTAGGCATTTAATTTTATGACGTTATTCATCATTGGCTTGATTGTCTTCTTTGGGGTGCACGCGATGCCGGTCGTTGCACGCGGTCAGCGTCAGGCGTTGATCGCAAAACTCGGTGAAGGACCTTACAAGGGGTTTTATGCGCTGGCCGCGCTCGCTGGCTTTGTCTTCATCATCATCGGCTGGCGCAGCGCTGACGCATCCCAGCTTTATGTGACGCCGGCCTATTTCCGACATATCACATATGCGCTGATGCTGATTGCGTTGATTTTGCTGGCCGCCGCTTATACCCCGGCCGGGCGGATCGCCGCGGCGGCGAAGCATCCAATGTTGACGGCGGTCAAGATCTGGGCTTTTGCGCATCTCCTGGTGAACGGCGAAGTACGCTCGGTTCTCCTGTTTGGCGCGTTCCTGGTCTTTGCTGTTGGCGCCCGCATCGCCGCCAAAAGGCGCGCAGCGCCCATACGCGCCGCCGGCTCAATGGTGAATGATGGTATCGCGATTGCCGTTGGCCTTGCTGCCTATGTAGGCGTCGCGTTCTTCCTTCATCGATACATCGCCGGCGTTGCGCTGGTTTAAGTGCGGTAGTAATTCCGGCGAATAATGCGGGCTAAGCAATCGGCTGGGTTTTTTGGAGCAGGCGCACACGAATGTACGACATCATCTCAAAAACGGAGTATTGGCAATGGCTGGACGATAAGGTCAATAGCGTTGAACCGGCGCCGACCGAGCTGCTCAAGCATATCCAGGATACTTTTATGCTTTCTGTGTTGCAGAATTTGAAGGGTGCAAAAATTCTTGAGTTTGGCGGAGGCCATTCGCGTATTCTTACAAGTTTGTCTGCAAATAACGAATGTTGGAATGTGGACAAGTTTGAAGGCGCTGATGCAGGCCCGAAGCGCATCGTTCGCCAGCGAAATGTACAAACCGTCAAAGCCTTTTTGGGCGATTTTAACGACAAAATTCCATCGGACTATTTTGACTATGTGGTGTCCATTTCCGTGGTCGAACATATCCCCCATGGCGATCTTGAACGCGTCTTTGCAGATTGTGCGCGTGTATTGAAACCTGGTGGAAACCTGGTTCAGGCGATTGACCTTTATTTGCCCGACGCAGTCGATAAACATGACGCCGCCTTTCAGTTTAACCGGGCTAAGCCACCACTCTATTTGAAAGTCGCACAAAGTGCCGGTCTGGCTTTGAAGGAACCCGCGCAGGTAGATGGCGACGCCTGTTTTCGCGGCTTTCATGCGTCCAACTCCGACGCGACACTTTATCAGTGGAACGGCGTTGCCCCAAAGCTGAGGCCTGTGCGCGAACGTGGGCAATCGGTTAGCCTCAAGGCATGGTGGACCAAGCCAGCAGCATAATCGGGAGCGGTTGGTCTGATACAACGGGCGTGGCCGCGTTGACAGGCTCCGGGGTTAAAGAAACACCGCCCAAATTCCGCTTGTTCTGGGTTGATTTTAGCGCGTTGCGTGATGCTCAAAAGGCCGTTAGAACCGCCTCCGTTAAGGACCAATAGGGACAGGACCCATACGCCGTGGCGAATGAAGATAGTGCATTAAGGGAAGTCGACCAGGAGCTGGCCGAAGACCAGCAAATGGCGATGTTTCGTAAATATGGGCCGGCGGCTATGGCGGCGGGCGTTAGCCTCGTACTCGCGGTTGGCGGCTGGCAATTCTGGAACGCGCATACCGTATCCGTCGCTAAGGAAAAGGCGCTGGAATATAAAAATGCGGCTGATCTGTTGGTTGAGGACGCTGATCAGGGGCGCACGGCTTTGGGGGCTATCGCTGAGGATGGCGCCAGCGGGTATGCTATCCTGGCAGAGCTACAGCGTGCGTCATCTTATGCACGGGACGGAGATTTGGCGGCGGCGATTGGCGTATATCGGCAGATTTATGAAAATAACGGTACACCGAAACGGATCCGCGACCTTGCGCGGCTACGTGCGGCCTATTCGGCTTTGAATACTGGGCGCGACGCTGTGATGGCCCATCTCGGCGATTTGCCTATTGAAGAGGGCGCCTTCGCTTACCACGCCTCCGAAGTATCCGGGCTGGCGGCGCTTGAGGCGCGCGACTATGAAACCGCGCTGTCGATTTTTCGCCGGTTATCGATTGATCTAGGCGCGCCTGAGGCTGTGCGCACCCGTGCAGAAGATTTTGCAGCGCTTGCCGATGCAGGCAAAGCCGGCGTCAACATCACCGGCCAGACCCGGGTTGATGATCTGCTGGATGCGATTGGCGCTGTGCGGAATGATTCAGGCGTAGTTCCGGCAGGGGTTGATGAAACGCCGACTGTAGACGCCGGTGATGACACCAATCTTGGCGTACAAGACGGCGCAGACAAAGCAACGGCTGATGAGCCTGCTTTGCAAACGGAACGAGAAGCCGATACGAAACAAACCGAAACGGAAAACGAGTAATTTATGATCCGAGTTTCTAACTGGCGATTTATCTTGCGCAATCTTTTGACGGTGATGGCGCTCTTATTGGTCGTCTCTTGCGGGACGAACCCGATTTCGGCGGTGACCGGAGTTTTCGGCGGCGGCGATGATGAAAAAGAAGATGCCGCGCCGGAGGATGATGACCGCATTTCGATCTTGGCGCTGGATCTGGAGGTCACTGCGGACCCGCGCTTTGCTGGCGCGCAGATCGAAATTCCGCCGTCCTATATCAACCAGTCATGGCCGCAACCGGGCGGTGAGGCGGACCATACGCTGCACCACATTGGCGCAACGCTGGAGTTTGAAAACATCTGGAAGGTCGATATTGGCGATGCATCTGAGCGCGCCAAGCTGACCTCTCCGCCTATTGTTGTCAGTAACAGGGTCTATGTGCTCGACGCTGAAGCTAAGGTTACGTCGCTTGATGCGGATACTGGCGAGCGGGTGTGGCGTACTGAACTGGCGCCAGAAATAGAACATCGTTTTCGGGTGCGCGAGATGTTTCGCGGTCCTAAAGCTGCCCAGATAGGGTTTGGCGGCGGTGTTGCGTTCGACCAGGGGCGTATTTTCGTGACTTCCGGATTTGGTTTTGTCGCTGCGCTCGATGCGCTTAGCGGGGAGGAGATCTGGCGCTTTGAGACGAGTTCGGCGGTGAGAACGCCGCCGACGGCCTATCGCGGCAAGGTTTATTTTACGACCAACACCAATGAATTTATTGCCCTCAATCAGGAGACTGGCGAGAAGGTGTGGACGTTTCAGTCTTTCGAAGAAGCTGCGCGGTTCCTTTCCGCATCAAGCCCGGCGGCGGCCGGTGATCTTGTGGTCGCGCCGTTCTCGTCCGGCGAAATTGCAGCGTTTATTGCCGATACTGGCCGTGCGGTCTGGACCGAAACGCTAGCCCAACAAACCCGGTTGACCGCACTTGCTTCGCTTAACGACATTGCCGGCAGTCCGGTCATTGATCGCGGGCTGGTTTTCGTTGTTAGTCATGGCGGGCGCCTGGCCGCGATTGATATTCGCACCGGAAATACGGTGTGGGAGGCATCGATTGCGAGCTTGCAAATGCCGTGGGTGGCCGGCGATTTCATCTATGTTGTATCGGTAGATGGCGAACTGGCCTGTATTTCTCGTGATGAGGGCGGCATCATTTGGGTGACGCAGTTGCAGCGTTACAAAAACAAAAAGAAACGCAAAGGCCGCATCACTTGGGCAGGCCCAGTGCTCGCGGGCGGGTATCTGATTGCGGTTTCAAGTAGAGGTCAGATTGTCAAAGTGGCGCCTGATACGGGCGAGATTGTTGCGACAGAAAAAATTGGCGGAACTTCTGTGATCTCGCCTGTTGTGGCAAACGAAAAAGTCTACGTCCTTACTGAAGACGGAAAACTGATCGCAATGCGCTAGGCGTATTGCCGGTCTTATGGCCCACCTGATGTTAATTGGCGCTCATGCCAGGCGTGTTGGGCTTAAGGTTTAATGCTATGTCCTTAAAAGTGGCCCTGGTCGGGCGGCCCAATGTTGGCAAATCGACGCTGTTTAACCGCCTTGTCGGCAAGCGGCTGGCGTTGGTTGACGATACGCCTGGCGTCACGCGCGACCGACGCGAGGGAGTCGCCAAAATCGGCGACCTTGAATTTACTGTGATCGACACGCCGGGCCTTGAAGAAGCGCCTGCCGCGGCGCTTGAAGGGCGTATGCGTCAGCAGACCGATGTTGCAATCGCGGAAGCGGCGATCTGTCTGTTCATCATCGATGCGCGCGCTGGCGTGACGCCGCTTGACCAGAGTTTTGCGAAGATCCTCCGCGCCAGCAACAGGCCTGTGCTCTTGCTCGCCAACAAAGCTGAAAGCTACGCCAGCGACGCTGGCATTTATGACGCCTACGGATTGGGTATTGGCGAGCCGATCCCGATTTCCGCCGAACATGGCGAGGGCATGGGCGACCTTTTCAACGCGTTGGAGCCGCATCTTGCCGCTCATGAGCCTGACGTCGACGAACCGATCGCCTGGGACGATCCACTAAAGCCTTTGCGCGTGGCGATTGTTGGACGGCCGAATGCGGGCAAGTCGACGCTGGTCAATCGGATGATTGGCGAGGACCGTCTTCTGACCGGGCCGGAAGCAGGGCTGACGCGTGATGCGATCTCGGTTGAGTGGCGCTGGCGCGGCAAGGACCGCGACTGGCCGGTGAAACTGTTCGACACGGCGGGGCTGCGCAAGAAAGCCAAAGTAAGCTCCAAGCTGGAAAAACTCTCCGTCGCGGACGCCTTGCGCGCGGTGCGTTTTGCAGAAGTCGTGGTGCTGCTTATCGATGCGCAATCGCCGTTTGAAAAACAGGACCTGCAAATCGCCGATCTGGCGTTGCGTGAAGGCCGCGCTTTGGTGCTCGCGATCAACAAATGGGACTTGATTGCGGATCGCGATGCGGAAATGGTCAAACTACGCGAACGCGCGGCGCGGCTTTTGCCGCAGGCGCCGGGCGCGCCGGTTGTGCCATTGTCGGCGGCCACGGGCGCCGGGTTGAACCGGTTGATGCCGGCGGTGACGCAAGTCTATGTCGACTGGAATGCACGCGTTAAAACCTCCGATCTCAATGACTGGTTGATCGACGCAGTAGCGCGCCATGCCCCGCCGGCGGTTTCCGGTATGCGCATCAAAATTCGTTATATCGCGCAAACCAAAACGCGCCCGCCGACCTTTGTCGCGCAATGCACCCGTGCGGCCGATCTTCCCACCGCCTATAAGCGTTATCTGGTCAATGGCATTCGCGACGCCTTCAACATTAAAGCGGTGCCGATCCGGCTGATTATGAAACAGCCGGAGAACCCATATGTGGGCGATAAATCCTAGGCGCGGTTTCGCCACGCACGAAATTCATAGCGCGCCAATCCGTCTGACTTTTCTGTCAGGGCATGAAACAGCAGCGGCGCCAGATCGCCGGGCGGCGGCAACGTCTGCGGGTCTTCCCCGGGTATTGCCTGCGCCCGCATCTTAGTGCGCATGGAGCCAGGGTCGATGATCGCGACACGGATATTGGTGGTGCGGGTTTCCTCCGCATAGGTCGCGCCGAGCATTTCCATCGCCGCTTTCGTCACCGCATAAGCGCCCCAATATGCGCGCGCGACTTTTCCGCCGACGCTGGACGTCATGAAAATCACGCGGGCGCCCTCTGACTTGCGCAGCAGCGGATCGAGCGCGCGGATCAGCCGCCAATTGGCGGTGAGGTTTAAATCGAGCGTGTGGCGCCAGACTTTCGGGTCGATATCGGTGAGCGGCGCCAGCTCGCCGAGGCTGGCGGCGTTGGCGAGCAATATATCGAGTTTGTCGATACGACCGCCCAGCGCGCCGGCGAGTTGCTCAATGCCGTCGCCATCAACCAAGTCCATCGGGATCAACGACGCCGTGCCGCCGACGGCGCGAATGTCATCATCAAGCTCTTCGAGCCCGCCGCTCGTGCGCGCCAGCGCCAACACATGCGCGCCGGCCTTAGCCAGCGCCAACGCCATAGCCCGGCCGATGCCGCGCGAGGCCCCAGTAACGAGGGCGGTCTTGCCGGCAAGGTCAGGCATAGCGTCGGTCATGATTTTGTCCGTGTCGTTTGATGTCGTGTGCTTGCTAGCGCGCAACGCGCGAAATATCCAAACAAAATTTTAATCTGCACGCGAAGGCCCCCTTCGACCACTTCGGCGGAACTTCCCCGCAAGCGGTGGAAGAAAGCATCTGCCAAGTGTTCTACCTAAATTCCTCCCCCGTTTACGGGGGAGGTGGCGCCGAAGGCGTCGGAGGGGGCAAGGCCAAGCTTCAATCCGAGATTTATCGTGTCAAGTGATTGTATGACTATCTTCGTCATCCCGTGCGTAATGCAGCATGCAATGCTGCTTTGCAGACACGGGATCGCTACCGGCATGTTCCACTCCACTGCGAGAGATTCCGGACCAGCGCAGCAACACTTCGTGTTGCAGCGCATCCGGGATGACGGGATGAGGGGCTTTTAGAGATTGCGAAAGGGTGTATTTGAACGAATAATGTTGACATCACTATTCCCGAATGCGTCCAACGTATGACGCACCCCTGCCTCAATTGCCGATTGATCCTTGGATGGACCAATCAAAATCTCAGATATACAGTCTGAAATTTCTACTATAATACGTGAACCGTGTTTTTGTACGTCATCGCGCGTGTCATTTTCATCCTGCGACTCGCTAACAACCAGCCGTACTTCATGTTCGTCTGAAAAATCCGGATGCTTGATACTGGCGGATAATATCAAAAGCTTGTGTAATGCATCTGTATCAATTTGTGGTTCCCTGCGTTCAATTTTCGCATGAATGAAATCTGCATTTATTTTAATAACGTCGTCACAATCATCTAGCCTTTGCTTAAGTTTTTCAGTGTCATCTCCATAAATCGCTTCATCTAAAAACATTAATAGAAATTTGTATTTTGCAACTAGATCGTTGCTTCTTTTGATCAATTTTTCTGTGCTGAACCCGACCGCAATGCCGCCTGGGAGCGAACAGTATGAGCGCCACATAGACAGAATTCCATTTTCCTTGTGATGATCTGCAGAGTGATATGAGAAGCAAGTCAAATAAGGTTTATAAACATTTGTTCTTAATGACACTTCATAAAGTGTATCTGCATCTTTTTCACAAATTTCCTGTGGATCATGTCCATCTTGCTCTACACGCTCCATAAATTGAGGTTGTTTCGCTTTGAGAAAATTATATAAATTAGTAGCAATGCTAGGGCATAAGATGTTTTTTGCCGCTCGAAATTCTTCGCGATCATTAGTGTCTGAATACGGAGTGGAAAGTAAGCCTCCTGACTCTAAAATGCTTCGTAAGTTTAAATAATTCGTGTAATGAAAGATTGTTGGATGTTCGGCTGCAATCGCTTCCTCATCAATCCATGGTAGTTTTATTTCCGTCATATGGGTGTATTCCTCATGCCGCCCGCCGCTTCCGCTTCACAGCCTTCTTCTTCGCCGCCGCCTTCTTAGCAGCGACGGGCTTTGTGCTCCCCTTCACCACCCCCGGCAACATCTCCTTCAAGTACCTCCCCGTATAACTCCGCTTCACCCCCGCGACATCCTCCGGCGTTCCCGCGGCGACGATCTCTCCGCCGCCGTCACCGCCTTCGGGGCCTAGGTCCAATATCCAGTCGGCCTGTTTGATGACGTCGAGATTGTGTTCGATGACGACGACGGTGTTGCCGCCGTCGGTGAGTTCCTGGATGACTTCCATCAGTTTGCGGACATCTTCGAAGTGGAGGCCGGTGGTTGGTTCATCGAGGATGTACAAGGTGCGTCCCGTGGCGCGTTTGGACAGCTCCTTGGAGAGTTTAACGCGCTGCGCCTCGCCGCCGGAGAGCGTCGTCGCCTGCTGGCCGATTTTTATATAGGAAAGACCGACGCGGTTAAGCGTTTCCATCTTGTCGCGGATCGACGGCACGGCTTTGAAAAATTTAGCGCCCTCTTCCACCGTCATATCGAGGACATCGGCGATAGACTTACCCTTGAACTTCACTTCCAGGGTCTCGCGATTATAGCGCGCGCCCTTGCAGATATCGCAAGTGACATAGACATCGGGCAGGAAATGCATCTCGATCTTGATGACGCCGTCGCCCTGGCACGCCTCGCAGCGCCCGCCCTTGACGTTGAAGGAAAACCGCCCCGGCTTGTAGCCTCGGACTTTGGATTCCGGCAGACCCGAAAACCAGTCGCGGATCGGTGTGAACGCGCCGGTATAGGTCGCGGGGTTGGACCGGGGCGTGCGCCCAATCGGCGACTGGTCAATGTCGATGACCTTGTCGAAATGCTCCAGCCCGGTGATTTTCTTGTGTGCGGCGGGGGCGGCTTTGGAATTATAGAGCCGGCGCGCGGCGGCCTTATATAATGTCTCGATAATCAAGGTCGACTTGCCGCCGCCGGAAACCCCGGTGACGCAGGTGAGAAGACCGATCGGGATTTCCGCAGTGACATTTTGCAGATTGTTCTCCGCCGCGCCGGCGATCCTGACGATTTTCTTCTTGATGAACGGGCGACGCTCCGCCGGGACGGGGACTTCGCGCCGGCCGGCGAGATAATCACCGGTCAGTGAGCGTTTTGATGCGGTGATGTTGCGCACCGTACCTTGCGCGACGATCTCGCCGCCATGAATGCCGGCGCCGGGCCCGATATCGACAATATGATCGGCGGCGCGGATCGCCTCCTCGTCATGTTCCACGACGATCACCGAATTACCGAGATCGCGCAGCCGTTTCAGCGTTTCGAGCAGGCGTTCATTGTCACGCTGATGCAGACCGATTGATGGCTCGTCGAGCACATAGAGAACGCCGGTAAGGCCGGAACCGATTTGCGAGGCGAGACGGATGCGCTGGCTTTCGCCGCCGGACAGCGTGCCCGATGCGCGCGACAGGGTGAGGTAGTCGAGGCCGACATTGTTGAGGAACTGCACCCGCTCGCGAATCTCCTTCAAGATGCGCTCGGCGATCTGCATTTGCTTCTTGGTGAGCTTCTTCTCCAGCCCGCCGAACCATTGTCCCGCGGCTTTAATCGAAAAGGCTGTCGCTTCAGAAATATTCAGCCCGCCGACCTTTACCGCCAGCGCCTGCGGCTTTAACCGCTGACCGTCGCAAGTCTCGCAATGGGTGACCGACTGAAACCGGCTCATTTCTTCGCGCACCCAGCTGGAATCGGTCTCGCGCCAGCGCCGTTCAAGATTGGGGATGACGCCCTCGAACGGTTTGACCACCTCATATCGACGCGCACCGTCTGCATAGATGAACTTCACATCTTCCTCACCGGTGCCGTAAAGAATGACCTCTTGCGCGCCTTCATCAAGTTCGTCCCAGGGTACGGTCAGCTTGAACTTGTATTTGCGCGCCAGCGCCTCAAGCGTCTGGGCGTAGTAAGGCGAAGTGCCTTTCGACCACGGTGCAATCGCGCCCTTCTTTAAGCTGAGCGCGTGGTCGGGAACCACCAGATCCTCGTCAAACACCATTTGCGTGCCGAGACCGTCGCAAGTCGGGCAGGCACCGGCCGGCGCGTTAAACGAGAAGAGCCGCGGTTCAATCTCATCGATGGTGAAACCGGAAATCGGGCAGGCGAACTTTGCCGAGAAGATAATACTATGACTTGCTCCCCCGTTTACGGGGGAGCTGTCAGGCTGCGTAGCAGACTGACTGAGGGGGTCGTCTTTGCCGCCTTGCCCCCTCCGCCCCTTCGGGACACCTTCCCCACGCGTGGGGGAGGACATTTTTCTGTCGGCGCTTTCGGCAATCGCGATCCCATCGGCCAGTTCAAGCGCGGCTTCAAAAGAGTCCGCAAGGCGCTGCTCGATATCTTTTTTGATGACGATACGGTCCACCACCACCGCGATATCGTGTTTGATCTTCTTGTTGAGCGTCGGCACATCGGCAATTTCGTAGAATTCTCCGTCGACTTTGACGCGCCCGAAGCCTTTTTTCTGCAACTTGGCGAATTCTTTGCGATATTCGCCTTTTCGCGCCCGCACAATCGGCGCCAGGAGGTAAAACCGTGCGCCGGTTTCTTCTTTCATCAACCGGTCGACCATTTCGGTGATGGTTTGCGATGTGATCGGCAAACCCGTCGCGGGAGAATAAGGAATGCCGACGCGCGCCCATAACAGACGCATATAGTCGTAAATCTCCGTAACAGTACCGACGGTCGAGCGCGGATTGCGCGATGTTGTCTTCTGTTCGATGGAAATTGCCGGCGAAAGCCCCTCGATCTGGTCGAGATCGGGCTTTTGCATCAATTCGAGGAACTGACGCGCATAGGCCGACAATGATTCAACGTATCGGCGCTGACCTTCGGCATAGATCGTATCAAAGGCGAGCGAAGATTTGCCCGAACCAGACAGGCCGGTCATCACCACCAGCTTGTCGCGGGGAATATCGAGCGTGATATTTTTCAAATTGTGCTCGCGCGCACCGGATATGCGGATCGATTTTAAACTCATGGCGGCTCGGTCTCTTTCTTATGCGCGCGGCGCGTCATTGCCTTTGGAACTCCTTATATCGGCGTTGACACGAAGAACAAGGTATGAACATTTGGCGCGCATCGTGTTTCCCAATGGGGATAACGAGGGATTGAGCTCGGCGCGAATCCAAGCGATTAGCTCACTAACGTGGTCATTCAGGAGATGTTTCATGGCAGGCAGTGTCAACAAAGTCATTTTGGTTGGAAATTTGGGCGCAGACCCGGAAGTTCGCAAATTTCAGAACGGCGGATCGGTTTGCAACCTGCGCATTGCGACGTCTGAAAACTGGAAAGACAAAAACACCGGCGAACGCCGCGAAAAAACGGAGTGGCACTCTGTTGCGATCTTTTCGGAAGGTTTGACGCGCGTAGCCGAGCAATATTTACGCAAAGGGTCGAAAATTTATATCGAAGGCCAGCTCGAAACGCGAAAATGGCAGGATAAAAACGGCAATGACCGTTATTCAACCGAAGTTGTGCTTAGAAATTTCAATTCGTCGATGGTAATGCTTGATGGAAAAAGCAGTGGCAGCGGCGGTGGCGGCAATGATCGCGCAGCAGGCGGAATGTCCGAACAAAGCAGTTCTTCAGGCGGACAAAGTTACGAAATGGACGACGACATTCCGTTTTAAAAACGTTTTTGCGTTCTAAAAACACGAAAACGAATCAAAAAATGCAAAAAAAAGCACATGCGCGCGTTTTACGTTGCGTATATACAATACTTTTTTAGTAAATTACCGTACAGTTCTGAATTCGAATCACGACTCGGAGGTAGACCATGGCGGTCAAAAGAAAAACGACTCGAAAAAAAGCGGCAAAGAAAAAAACCGCAAAACGTAAAACGACTAAGCGTAAAACAGCCAAGAAGAAGGCTGTGAAGCGGAAAACCAAACGGAAAGCCGCTAAGAAAACGACCAAACGCAAGGCCACGAAGCGCAAGGCTACGAAGAAAAAAGCCACAAAGCGTAAAGCGACCAAGCGTAAGGCTACGAAGAAAAAAGCCACAAAGCGCAAAGCGACCAAGAAAAAGGCCACTAAGCGCAAGGCTACGAAGAAAAAAGCCACAAAACGCAAAGCGACCAAGAAAAAGGCCACTAAGCGTAAGGCTACGAAGAAAAAAGCCACAAAACGCAAAACGACCAAGCGTAAGGCTACTAAACGCAAGCGCAAATAGATTGTTTGATCAGGCCGTGGCGGCCTGATTGACGATATTTTCGTTTGTGCGCCTCGCGTATGATGTTTTGAAGCGTCAAATGCGCAGTTGAGGGGCTGGATATCGGCGGCAAACTTGTTTTGTGTCGGTATTTCGCGGAGAGTGCTCCGCCACAAGACTTCCGGACTTTTGTTCGGCACCTAAGTGAGTTCAAAATACGAATTCAACCAAAGCCCCGGCGTAAAGCCGGGGCTTTATTTGTTATGGGGTACCGATTTGATGAGAATGTTTCGTTTGGGTTCAATATCTTACCAGCCAAAACTACCGGCGCCTTTATTTCGGCGCCGCGATTGGCTTTAATTGAGCCGAACTCTGCTGGGCGGAATGAGATTCAAAAGCGAGGGAACTATGATTGGGTTCGCAAACATCAGTGTAAGATCGGCGGCAATGTTTTTTCGCACCGCAACATTTATGGCGCTGCTCATCGCCGCATCTGCCTGCGCGACAACGAACACCACACTCGATGATGAATTTGCCGCCTATGGCTATTTAACGCCCGGACCAACCAGCGAACCAGAACTGATTGGGATATTTGCCTCAGTGAAGGCGTGCAAAGCGGCCGGAAAAGCCTGGATGAGCCAGCAAGTTGTCGGCAATCCAATTTTTTCCGAATGTATGCCGGTGGATAAGGACTAACCCTCAATCAGTTTCGAGGTTAGCGGCTCGCGCGGCGCTGGCGGGATTGCGCCTGCATATCCCAGCCTGACCAGCATTTGCACGGTTTCACCATCACTCGCGCCAAGCAATGTGTGAACGCGCTGATAGTGTTCATGCATTTCTGGAAACTCCTGCAACGCTTGGCTTAAGGGGTGAAATGCGAGATTGCGTCCGGTCGCGGCAAGCTGCATGCGCACCCATGCGCGCCCGGTCTCGAGCTGATCGCGCCGCGTATTGGCGGCGGTTTTAATCCATGCATACGCCATCGCCGTCTCGCAGGCCTTTTCGTAAAATAACTGGCCCTGCTGATAGGCGGTCGTCCCGGCTTCATCCATTTTTTCTGTGGTGAGGAGGCCAACTGTTTTCAACGCGTCCATTAGCGCGCCTGCGAGGGCTAATCCATAAGGCTTTTCATTGATTTCACTTTTTCCAATACGCGTGACTTCAATGCTCTCGCGGCGTGTGCGCGGTGTCGCCCATTCAACGCGCCATGCATCCACGGTGAGATCGCGTAAGTTTTGAACCAATTGGCTGTCTGATGATGCGCCGGAAAAAACTGAGGGCGATGCGACGCTGGTGATTGCCGCCAAAACATCGCCGGACGGTGTTTGCGCCGTGTCAAACACCAGGCGGTTGGTGTGCCGCGACAAAACTTCTGAAAACAGCGGCTCGCGCGCGGGCATATCTTCGATCAGTTTGACATGCGCGATCGGGCGCTGATCCAGCAGAGGGAAGGGCTCGCCCTCCGGAAAATACTCGATTTCGGTGCTAAACCCTTTTTCCGCCGCCGCCTGCCGGACAAGCTCTAAGAAACAGCCGAAACCAATGGTGATCTGACGGTTCGGCGGATCGGTTTCTGGTAACATCCGATTGAGATCGCAAAACACCGTGAAACTATCATCGCCATTAAGACGAATGCGCCACGGCTGCATATTGTGGGGATTGGGCGCGAGAATAGCGTAAGCCAGAACATCAAGCCGCGGATCGCCGAAACCATCGCTGGCTTGCCGCCACGGCGCGCGCGCCTGTTTCGGCTCGCGCGTCAGCCCCCAGCCGCCGCCAAGAATAATGACGGCGCCGGCGCCGGTGAGCAGTAAACGTCTTCTGGTAATTTTCGGCATTGCTCGCCCTTCGTTTTAGCCGAACGGTTTGTCGATTGACGGCGACAGTGCGCTGAAAAGCTGTGGGCCGTCTTCGGTCATGTAAAGGCAATCTTCAAGGCGTATGCCGAACGCGCCGAAAATATAAATCCCCGGCTCGTTTGAAAAACACATGCCCGGCGCCAGTCTGGTTTTCTCGCCTTCAACAAAATTCACCGGCTCATGACCATCCATGCCGATGCCATGGCCGAGACGATGCGACAGGCCCGGTGTTTTGTAATTCGGGCCGTAGCCTTTGCCTTCATAAAATTTGCGCACCGCGCTATCGACTGCGCCGGCGGCAACGCCGATTTGTGCAGTCTCTAGCGCCAATTCCTGTCCGCGCTTGACTGTATTCCAGACGGCACGCTGTTTTTTGCTTGGCGCGCCAAACACCCAACTGCGCGAAATATCCGACTCATAGTCATGCACCGAACAGCCACAGTCCATTAAAATGACTGAGCCATCTGATACCGTCTGGGGTTGGCGTGTGCCGTGGGGATAGGCGCTCGCTTCGCCGAGCAGCGCCATGGAAAATTGCACCTCTCCGCCAAGCGCGCGGGTCGCCACGCTCATCATCTCGGAAAGTTCGCCAGCGCTCATCCCCGCTTCAATTTTCGGGTGGATATATTTATACGCAGCGATCGTGACGTCGTTTGCCGTTTGCATCAAAGCGATTTCGGCGGCGGATTTATACATCCTGCACCCCCGTGTGATCGCATTGCCTGAAACAATAGTGACGTCCCGCGCCGCATTTTGCACGCCATCGACAATGAAATGCCGCACGGTCTCTTCAATCGCCAGTTTGCCGTTCGCGACGCCGCGATCTTTTAAGATGCCGGCGACTACAGTGAATGGGTTTTCATTTTCATGCCAGGTGCGAATATCATCGCCTAGCGCCATGGTTTCACGGATAGAAGGTTCTTCGAAATAAGGCGTTACAATAGCAATCTCGCCATCAGCTGGAATAATCGCGCCGGTATAACGCTCCGAGCGCCACCATCGGATGCCCGTGAAATAGACCATCGCCGACCCGGCCTCGAGCAGAAGCGCGCCGATACCGGCCTCGCGCATCAATTTTTGTGCTTTGGCTATACGGCGCTTGCGTTCATCGACGGAAATTGGCTGCGCATCTTTGGCGATACTCGATAATTTTCCCGCCGTCGCGTTGTCCGCAAACGCAGAAGCGCCAGCAAGCGTTGCGCCGCCAACACCGGCGGCTTTCAGGAATGTCCGTTTCGACATCGCCATTGGGTCGTTCCTCCGGACACATTCAGATCGTTGAGTTGTGGTCGATAGCCTAGCACATCTGATGTTAGGGTATTATCCGCACCGGCAGGCTGGCATATCCGTGCACGAAGTTCGATTTTATAGGCGTTGGCGCGCCCGCTATCTCTATCCGCGTCCAGCGCATCAGGATTTCCTCAAGCAAAATCCGCAATTGCAGCTCCGCAAGGCGCCGGCCCATGCAGCGATGAATGCCGAAGCCGAAAGACAGATGCCGGCGAGCATTTTCACGTTCAATATCAAACGTCTCCGCATCGCTGAAAACTTTTTCATCGCGATTGCCGGACGCATACCACATCACGACCTTGTCGCCTTTTTTGATTGACTTGCCGCCTAGCTCTGCATCGGCAAGCGCGGTGCGGCGCATGTGTGCAATCGGCGTTTGCCAGCGAATGATTTCAGAAATAGCGTTATCCATCAGCGACGGATTGGCGCGCAGCTTTTGCAATTCTTGCGGATATTGATCGAATGCTGCAATGGCGCCGGACATGGAGTTGCGTGTGGTGTCATTACCGCCAATGATCAGGACCAGAATATTGCCGAGAAAATTCATCGGATTCATATTTGCGGTCGCCGGGCTTTGCGCCAACATTGATACGAGATCGAAGCCGTCTTCGTTGTCTTTCCTTGCTCGCCACAGCTTGGTGAAATGAAACAGGCAGGACTTTAGTTCTTTAACGCGTTCAGCATGGGTTGCGACAACGCCAAGGCCGGGCTCCATTGTGCCAACATCTGACCAGCGGGTGAGCTTTGCGCGGTCTTCAAACGGAAAATCAAACAGTGTCGCCAGCATTTGCGTCGTTAGCTCAACGGATACTGTCGGAACCCAGTCGAACACTTCGTTGACGGGCAGGCTATCCAACAGGTCGCGCGTGCGCTCACGAATAATGGTTTCAAGATGCGCAAGATTGGGGCGGGCGACAATGCCGGAGACGGCGCCGCGTTGCGCGGAATGGCGCGGCGGGTCCATAGCGATGAACCCTTCAAGCGCATAGCCGCTAAGTTCGAAGGCAAGATCATCATGGATGACGATGCCGCCAAGCCGGCTGTCCGATGAAAAAACCTCGTGATTGGTCTCAACCGCAAGAATGTCTTCATGGGCGGTGACCGACCAATAGGGGCCGTATGTGCTGTCGGCGCAATAATGCACCGGATCCTCGCGGCGCATGCGCTCGAAAATAGGCCAATATTTGTGGCAATCCCAAAGCGCGGGGTCGGCGACATTGATGTCCGCCAGAGGCGCTTCACTGATTTGTTTGACCGACGACATATGACCGGTTCTATCGTTTGCCGGGGTAAGGCCGCAAGCGTTCTGCTTGCGGCAATTGGGCAAACAAAAAGAGCCCGCGGCAGTGGCGGGCCCTTTGTGAAATTTGGTCGACCAATCGTAGCAGCGTTTACCCTGCGCGGCGGACCTCTAGGTCGTGTTCGCGGAGTTTGCGGTAAAGCGTCGAGCGGCCCATCCCGAGACGACGGGCGACTTCGGACATTTTGCCTTCATAGGTCTCAATCGCCAGGGCAATGAGGTCTTTTTCTATTTCCTGAAGCGAGCGCAGATGACCTTCGCGGTCGAAGACGGCAACGGCGTCGGTTTCTCCAACCGCATGTTGCGCGCCGACGGGCGCGGATTCGGCAAGCGGCAGCTCCGCCTCGCCGATCACTGGCGGACCGGAAAGGACGCCTGCATTGCTGAATTCATCTGTAAGAAGAGGAAAGTCTTCTGCAGACAGATAGGCGCCTTCGCTGAGCACGACCGCCCGAAAGATTGTGTTTTCAAGCTGGCGAACATTGCCGGGCCAGGGTTGGCACGTGAGAATCTCGAGAACCTCATGGCGCACGCCGCGCACATCGCGCCGTTCTTCAGCATTGTAACGACCGATAAAATGTTCGATCAAGGCTGGAATATCTTCCGCGCGACCACGTAACGGCGGCACTTCCACCGGGAAAACATTGAGACGGTAATAAAGGTCCTCGCGAAATTCCCCTTCCTTTACCGCCTTGGAGAGATCGCGGTTAGTAGCGGAAATAACCCGGACATCGACCTTGGTTGTCCGTTTTGATCCAATCGGGTCTACTTCGCCTTCTTGGAGCACACGGAGCAATTTGACTTGCATGTCCTGCGGCAACTCGCCGACCTCGTCGAGGAAAATTGTGCCGCCATCGGCTTCCTGAAATTTGCCGATATGCTTGGCGTTGGCGCCGGTGAAGGAGCCTTTTTCGTGGCCGAAAAGGATGCTTTCCACCAGATTTTGAGGGATAGCGCCGCAATTGACCGTGATAAAAGGCCTGCCGGCGCGTTCAGATGATCCTTGAATGGCGCGCGCGACCATTTCCTTGCCGGTGCCAGATTCGCCGGTGATCAAAATTGGAATATTGGACGCCGCTGCGCGCTCGCCAAGTTTCATCACATGGCGCAACGCAGTGCTTTCGCCGACGAGATCGCCGAAGCGCAATGACCCCTCGCGCTTGCGTTTCAGACGAGAGACTTCGCCTTGTAGCGTCGTTAAATTAAGTGCGTTATTGAGCGAGACCACAACGCGCTCAGGTGAGGCGGGCTTTACGAAAAAATCGGTGGCGCCGCTTTGCATAGATTCAACAACCGTATCAATACCGCCTTGAGCGGTTAGTACGATAACCGGCAACTCTTCGCGGAATGATTTTATTCGCTTTAGCGTCTCCATACCGCCAAGGCCGGGCATGCGAAGGTCGAGCATAACGACGCCGACATCGCTACCTTGCTGGCTGTGTAGCAAGTCAAGTGCGGTCTCGCCGCTGTCTGCCTGCAAAACCGGGTAGCCGGCTTTTTCACACACGGCGCGCATCAGCCGGCGTTGGGTTGGGTCATCATCAACGATTAATACGGTTTTAACCATGTCGGACAGGTTCCTGAATATGTATTACTTGACGGCAGCTTCTGCGATCCGGGTAAAGATCGGTTTAAAACCGTTTCATATCGATACGCCTTGGGGAGGCTGAGCGATGTAACCGTTCGCTTACGAATTAATGCCTTGTTAATCGCCTAAGAGGCGACAAAAAAAGGATATTTGCGGCAGCAGCAGGCTGCGCTATCAAGGCGGGGGATCATTTGGAAAGCATGAAGATATGACATCGGGCGAGAAAAATCGGAAAAAGGACGATTTGATCAGACCATTGGCGGCGCTGGCCGGCGCAAAACCGCCGATGCCGGAGTGGTTTGAGCGGGCGATCAACGCGCCGTCTGAGGAGGGGAGCGTTAATGTCTCTGGCGCGAATATTCGCTATTCAGCCTGGGGTGAGCCTGGTCGGCGAGGGCTGTTATTCGTCCATGGCGGACGCGCCCATCGCAATTGGTGGCGGCCCTTTGCGCCGTTTTTTGCTGAAAACCGCCGGGTAGCGGCGCTTGATCTGTCGGGAATGGGCGATTCGGACTGGCGCGATCAGTATTCGCTTGATTGTCTGGTCGATGAAGTGTTCGCGGTGATTGATAAGGCCGGATTGGCCGAAGGCGGCCGACCGACGATTGTCGGCCACAGTTTTGGGGGGTGGGTGACGCTTGCGGCGGTTGAACGCGAAGGCGACCGTCTTGGCGGCGCCGTCGTGATCGATAGTCCTTTGGGCGTGCCCGATCCGGATGAGGGCTATTCGGTTGTGCGCGCCGATCGGCAAAAGCCAAGCTCCGCCCCGACCACCATGCGGGTCTATAAAACCATAGAGGAGCCGGTCGCGCGGTTTCGGCTTTTGCCCAACCAGCCGGCGGAACATCTTTTTCTGATTGATTATATCGCAAGACTAGGGCTGCGCCGGGCGCCCATGGACGGCGGCGGCGAAGGCTGGACATGGAAATTTGATCCCGACAAGGGCAAGAACTTTGATATCCAGTTTGAGCGCGATCTGTTGCGCGCCGCACGCTGCCCGCTTGCCTTCATATATGGGGAAAAATCAATGTTCGCCCAGGGTGATTCGCTCAATCATCTGCGTGACCAGGCGAGGGGGCGTTCGCCGTTTATTATGATGCCTGAGGCCCATCATCATTTGATGATGGATCAGCCGATGGCGTTCATATCAACCCTGCGCACGTTGTTTGGCTGCTGGCCGGTTCGGGTCGGGGGCTAACGGGCTTGCCCAAAGCGTTGAACTCCGTCAAAAACAACTAAACCTAGAGCAGGATCATATTGGGTTGAATCCGATCCTGCTCTAGATTCTTTGTAGTCGCGTGATCGAACCGGAAAACCGGTACCCACTTTTCCTGATCGCGCTCTAACGGGGTGATTTATGTCTGACGAAGCTATTCAGCGTGTACAAGATGCAGAAGAACATCGCCGGTCCTATGACGGGATCATGACCGCCTCCACCGAGATCGGCGTTCCTTTTACGATGGCGCTGGCGGTGTTTTTTACAAGCCTGGTGATGGCCAACGGGATTTGGCTGTCGCTGTTCGCCGGTGTCGCCACCTATGTCTTTGCCCACCTCGTCGTCAAAACATTCTTTTCCCACTAGCCCTTTTGTGGCTCTGCGCGTGATGCTGGAGGCCTAATGAAAATTGCCGTCCTGAAAGAAACGCGAGCCGATGAGACGCGCGTCGCCGCCTCGCCTGAGTCCGTCAAGAAGTTTGTCGGACTCGGCGCTGAGGTTGCGGTTCAGTCCGGGGCCGGCGACGGCGCCCGGTTCTCCGACGCAGAATTTCGCGATGCCGGCGCCGAAGTCAGACCAAGCGCCGCCGACACGGCGCAATCGGCTGATCTGGTGATCAAGGTTCAACGCCCGTCCAGCGAGGAGTTGCGGGTAATGGGTCGCGGCGCAAGATTGGCGGCGGTGCTTTCGCCGTTCGACGAGCCTGATAGCGTAGATGCCTATGCACGCCTTGGTGTTGATGCGTTAGCGCTTGATCTGATGCCGCGCATTACCCGCGCACAGTCGATGGATGTGCTTTCATCGCAATCAAATCTTGCCGGCTATAAAGCAGTGATCGACGCGGCGGCGTATTTTGGCAAAGCACTGCCGATGATGATGACGGCGGCGGGCACGATTGCGCCGGCAAAAACCTTTGTCATGGGCGCCGGCGTTGCGGGACTGCAAGCCATCGCCACAGCAAGGCGGCTCGGCGCGGTGGTCTCGGCTACCGATGTGCGACTTGCCGCCAAAGAACAGGTTGAAAGCCTCGGCGCGTCTTTCGTCACCGTTGACGAAGAAGCAATGAAAGATGCTGAGACGTCGGGTGGCTACGCGAAAGAAATGTCGGAAGATTTCCAAAAACGACAGGCCGAGTTCGTCGCCGAGCATATCAAGAAGCAGGACATTGTTATCACGACAGCGCTGATCCCCGGTCGGCCTGCGCCCAAGCTTATCAGCGAGGAGATGGTGCGCGCGATGCGGCCCGGATCGGTGATTGTCGATCTGGCGGCCGTGCAGGGGGGTAATGTCGCGCTGACGCGCCCGGGCGATGCGATTGAGATCGACGGTGTTACCATCCTTGGCTTTAACAATGTGCCGGGCCGGCTGGCGGCAGATGCATCGAGCCTACTTGCACGCAATATTTTCAATTTTATTTCCGCGTTCTGGGACGAAGACAAACGTGAATTCGTCGTCGACTGGGATGATGATATATTCAAGGGCGTGGCGCTGACCCGCGACGGCGCGGTCATTCATCCGGCCTTTACGAGCGATGATGCAGCGCCCGCACCGGCTGCGGCAACCCAAGACGCCGCCGGTGATAACGCCTCCGCGTCTGAAGGAGCCGATGATGCAGGATAAACGCGAACAAGTGGAAGAAGCGGCAAAAGCCACCGAAGAGCTGGCGCAGACGGCCGAAGCGGCAGCGGCGAATGCAAGCGGTAATGCCGATGCGGCGACCGCCGCCGCCGAACAGGCGCGCATCATCGCCGACCAATTGGCGACGCTGGCCGCGGCGAGCCCGATATCCGATTTTGTGTTTCTCTTGACGATTTTTATTCTGGCGATCTTCGTCGGCTATTACGTCGTCTGGTCGGTGACGCCGGCGCTGCATACGCCTTTAATGTCGGTCACCAATGCGATCTCATCGGTGGTTATTGTCGGCGCGCTGATCGCGCTCGGTGCGGACCTTGCCGGATCGTCCGCTGGCGGCTGGTCGAAGGCGCTCGGATTTGGGGGCGTCGCACTGGCGAGCGTGAATATATTCGGCGGCTTTCTGGTAACCCAGCGCATGCTCGAAATGTATAAGAAGAAGGAGCGATAGAGGCGCTTATGGCCGATAACATCCCAGCGTTGCTCTACGTTGCCGCGGGCATTCTCTTCATTCTTGCGTTGCGCGGATTATCGTCCCCGGAAACCGCGCGCGAGGGCAACCGCTTCGGCATGATCGGCATGGCCATCGCCGTCGTCACGACGCTGTTTGTTTTACAAAATAAAGGCTTTGGCACCTGGGTTTTAATCGCCATTGCGGTCGCCGCAGGCGCGGTTCCGGGCGCCTATATTGCCCGCAGGATCCCGATGACCGCGATGCCGCAATTGGTGGCGGCGTTTCACTCATTAGTAGGGCTATCGGCGGTGTTTATCGCCTGGGCGGCGTTCCTTGCGCCGGAGGCGTTCGGCATTGGCGAGCAAAACAATATTCACTTGCAATCGATCGTAGAGATGTCGCTTGGCGTTGCGATTGGCGCGATTACGTTTTCCGGCTCGATCATCGCTTTTGCAAAACTCAACGGGAATATGTCTGGCAAGCCGATCATGTTGCCGGCGCGTCATTCGATCAATCTTGGGCTCGCGGTTTTAATCTTGTTGTGCATCGGCTTGTTGATGACTTTCGAACAGTCGACGGCGACGTTTATGCTGCTGACGCTGGCGGCGTTCGTCCTCGGGTTTTTGATTATCATTCCGATTGGCGGTGCGGACATGCCGGTGGTCGTGTCAATGCTCAACTCCTATTCAGGATGGGCGGCGGCGGGGATCGGCTTCACGCTGGAGAATATGGCGCTGATCATTACCGGCGCGCTGGTAGGCTCCTCCGGCGCCATCCTTTCCTACATTATGTGCAAGGCGATGAACCGGTCTTTTATTTCGGTCATTCTCGGCGGCTTTGGCGGCGAGGATGCGACCGCCGGCGCTGGCGGGGAAGAAGAAAGGCCAGTCAAACGCGGCTCTGCGGACGATGCAGCGTTCATTATGAAAAACGCCAGCAAGGTCATCATCGTACCCGGTTACGGAATGGCGGTAGCGCAGGCGCAGCACGCTTTGAAAGAAATGTGCGACAAGCTCAAAGAGGAAGGCGTTGAGGTCAAATACGCAATCCACCCGGTCGCCGGACGCATGCCCGGACATATGAATGTCTTACTTGCCGAAGCGCAGGTGCCTTATGACGAGGTTTTCGAGCTGGAAGACATCAACGCAGAATTTCGCACCGCCGACGTTGCCTTTGTCATTGGCGCCAACGACGTCACCAATCCTGCGGCAAAGACCGACAAAACCTCGCCGATTTACGGCATGCCGATCCTCGATGTTGAAAACGCCGGTACGGTTTTGTTCATCAAGCGCTCCATGGCGGCAGGCTATGCGGGCGTTCAGAATGAACTTTTCTTCCGTGACAACACGATGATGTTATTCGGCGACGCCAAGAAAATGTGCGAGCAGGTCGTCAAGGCGCTTTGATTTGAATGGAGGCCGGGGCGCCTCCATTAAATTAGGAAAGGGACCCATGTGGCGAAGTTTTTACTGATCTGCGCAGCCGCACTGGCATTGGCCGGATGCGAAACGCTCAATCTTGGTTCAACTGGCGAGGCGGCTGTACAAACCGCGAAGGCCACTCGCCTGGAAGCGGCGCTTGACGCCCAACCGGATGCGGCCAAGGCGCGCTACCAATACCGCCACCCAAAAGAAACGCTTGAGTTTTTTGGCGTTGAACCGGGAATGACGGTGGTCGACTCCCTACCAGGAGAGATCTGGTATTCCGGCATTCTCGCTGCGTATCTCGGGCCCGACGGTAAAGTTATTGGCGCTGACTACTCAATTCCGATGTGGTCGCTATTTGGCGGTTTTGCCGATGAAGAGTTTCTCGCCATGCGCCCGGGCTGGGCCGCCGATTGGGTCAGCAAGGCAGCCGATTGGCCCTATAAGGATGCGGCTGAAGTCGACGCCATGGTATATGGATCCGTTGCTGATGAATTCGCGGGGACGGTTGACGTCGTGCTACTTGTGCGCGCCTTGCATCACTTTAATCGCTTTGAGGAAGAGGGCGGGTACTTCACCGCAGCCTTTGCGGATATCAACAAGGTTTTGAAACCCGGCGGCGCCGTCGGCGTTGTCCAGCATCGCGCGCCAGTTGAAAATTCCGATACGTGGGCGGAAGGCGACAATGGCTATCTGAAACAAGATCAGGTGATCGCTGCTTTCGAGGCGGCTGGTTTCGAATTCATCGCCGCCAGCGAGATTAACGCCAACTCCAACGATAAGCCGACAGAAAGTGAATTCGTATGGCGGCTGCCGCCAACGCTCGGCACAAGCAAAGAAGATGATGCGCTAAAAGCTGAGATGATGGCGATCGGTGAGTCTGATCGAATGACGTTGCTGTTTCGCAAGCCCTGAAGCGAGGCAACTTACCTCATATTGAAGTCGAACTGGCGCATCAGGTGAACGCCGAACGTAAACTGATCGCGGTTGCCAAACTGCGCAACAATTGGCGTTTTGGCGATTTCCCCGTAAACGTAAGAATAGTTTGCGTAAGGATTAAACGACCAGCGGTCTCCGATATTGACATAGCCGGTGACGCTGATGCCGATATCGCGGAACCCGGCATTTGCGTCATACACCTCCAGGCGTCCGCCAGAGCGCACGGATTGTGCTGGCGTTACGGAGAAATAGGCGTCTGCATAACGATTGCCGATCCAGCTTGCCTGCGCGGTAGTAGACAGCGAGAGGAGATCAGACCGGAATATCAACGCCGTAAGGACGCCATCGACGATAGTGCCCCGGTGTCCGGTTTTTAACCCATGGCGCACTTTCGCCTTGACGGCAAAACGATCAAGGAATGTCGTTGCAACAAATCCGCCAAATTCAAATGTCGTACCGACATCGCCGAGGCCGAACAAATCTGGATTGTCGTCCTGATCACGGCGTTTGGTTATGCGCAAAGTCGGCCCGATGCGGAATCGCGAAAACCCGACGAGTGCGATATCGGCGCCGGTATCGTCAAGAAAAACGAAGTTTTTGACTTTTATGTATACCTGCGGATCGGCGTTAAATTCATAATCGTCTGATCCGAAATAATCAGGTTCGTAAACCGGCCCAAGGCCAAGGCTGAGATTGGTCTCTTCCGGTGTGAGAAAGTTAAAGGCGGAGAAAAACCCGCGATTGTTATCTTCAGCGCCGAGCGTAATTCGGGCGCCGGTTAGATCTTCGTCGTCATCGCTCCTGCGCGTGCCAAATACGAGGGGATCGAGACGCGGCTCGTCGAGCTCTTGATGGTCGCGTTCTTGCTCTTCGGTAATGAGCAGCGCTTCGTCCTGCGCGTTCTTTTCCTGACGGATTTTTTCGCGGCGCTCTTTTTCAGTTTCGCCGAACAGCATCGGGCTTAGCTGGGGCTCGTCAATTTCCTGTTGGGCGTTCGCCGGAACGGTGAGGGCGACAAATGCCATACTGGCGATGGCGCACCCTGCCAGGCAGTGCAAATACGACCCCCTGATAATTTTACGCATAGTCATCCCCGCCTTCACAATCTACTTTGCACCCGAGCCTGTATTGCTATCACTAGCTTCAGCACAATAATTTTAGTTTCGTATTAATTTTAATTTTCTGGTGATTCGGCGCATCTGGACGTCAGATTTCTTCGATTTCCACACAAAGGCCCGCCATCACGGGGGCCAGCTCAATCGACAGCTTTGTCAATCGCCTCGCCAGCGCTTTCTATGTCACGCCCCACGCCTTTGACGGTCTCGCAGGAAACAAGGAAAAAGCTAAAAATCAGAAGAAAAGACAGCCAACGCATTAAGAACCCCGCATTTTATCGTTAATGCGCTCTATTATGCCGATTGTTTGCCGTTGGGGAAGACTGCTGAATATAAAAAATGCGTAGTCTTGAGGCCCTAAACGAGGCCTTCGCGCTGCATTCGCTTGCGCATAAGCTTACGGGCGCGGCGTATGGCCTCCGCTTTCTGGCGGGCGCGTTTTTCGGACGGTTTTTCGTAGAATTTCCGCCGTTTCATTTCGCGAAACGTACCCTCGCGCTGCATTTTTTTCTTAAGCGCTTTAAGGGCTTGCTCGACATTATTGTCGCGGACAAAGATCTGAACCAAGGCGGTACGCCTCCCTTTCAAATAAAAACGCCACGGGACCCAGCCGCGTGACGCGAAAAACAAAACCAGCTCACCACCACCTGTTTTCTGCAAGGGGGTGAGGCGACGCGGCCTATACCAAAGCCCCGCGTGGCTGTCTATATAGGCGTGTAACTTAAGAGGCGCCAGTGACGAATACGTCTAAAACCGTGGAAAATCGTGGAAATTCGGCCCAAACCGAAGGTTTTGAGGTCGCGCGTAAGGCGATCTTGCCTAAGGCGCTCGAAATGGCCGCATTTGATGGCTGGACCTCGGCTATGCTGGACGCCGCGGCGAGGGAAGCCGGGTTCAGCTATGGGACACTCCGCGCAACGGTCAGGACTGCCTTTCCGGCCGGCGTCATCGATCTCATCACTTATTGGGCGGCGCAATGCGATAGTGAAATGCGCGTGACAATGGCGGCACCTGACTTTGCCGGCCTCAAGATTCGCGAAAAAGTCGCCTTTGCTGTCCGCGCCCGGATAGATGTGTTGCGCCCTCATAAAGAAGCCGCTCGGCGCGCCGCCGCGTATTTGGCGTTGCCGCCAAATGCTGCGCGCGCCGCCAAACTCGCCTGGGCGACATCTGATTCTATATGGCGCGGGCTGAACGACAAATCGACTGATTTTAACTTCTATTCCAAGCGCGCCATTCTGACCGGCGTGTGGACATCGACCTTCGCCCGCTGGCTGGCTGACGATAGCGAGGATGAAGCCGAGACCTGCGCCTTCCTTGATGCGCGTATCGAAAACGTCATGCAGATCGAAAAGCTCAAAGCGAAGATACGCAAGACCGGCTTTGATCCAAACGCGTCAATCGCGTTTCTGGCGCGACTGCGTTATCGGTGCCCCCCCACGCGTGAAGACGCGTAAAGTAAAAAAGCCGCGTGAAGACGCGTAAGGTAAAAAGCTGCGCGAAGACGCCTAAGCGGATAAACCGCGTGTAGGTGCGTAGACCGAACAGCCTCTCTGGCTGTCCGGTGAACGTCGGTGTTATTTTCTGCGCTTGGGCTTGGCGAGAAAATCAGGGACGCAGCCGCGTTTTTTGCGGCAGTTCTTTTCAAATGAGACATATGTCGTCTCCATTCTTCCGGCGATGCCAATGCCCGCGGGGGCGAGAAGCGCGTTGACGCCGCCTGGACGCAGGCCGCCATCGACAGCGTTGAAAATCTCGCTTGCGCGGCCATCGCTGCGCTCGTCAAAAAACGCCATTAGCCGGTCGAAGTCATAAGGCTCTGCGCTGTCGGCATATAGCGCCGCCATAACCGCATCGAAGGAGCCGGGTTCGGCCGTTGATAAATCTGCATCAAGAATAAGGGCGATCAACGCACCGGAACCATAGATCAAAAACCAGTTTTGTCCTTTGTTCTGACCAGCATCACGCAAGCTGACGCCCTGGCTCATGCGTTTGCCAAGTTGGTGGCGTGAAACAAAACCGGCGATCTGCTGGCGCAGGCCCTCATCGTCGAGATACCCTTCGCGATAGAGATGTTTCACAGTGAGGTAATCGGTAAACCCTTCTGAAAACCACTCAATCTCGTGGTCGGCGCGTTGTATTACGCCGGTCCAAAGGTGCATCGTCTCATGCCCAAGAACATGGGCCCACATTGGTCGCTCTGTCATGTTGAGCGGCCATTCATATTGCAGGGTAAAGCTGCGTTCGAATGCACTTCCGTCTGAACTGCTATAGCCGAAATGAAAAGTCGAATAATCCGCTGCCGGTTTGCCATTAAAATAATCTGCATAGGCCGGCAGAAGATCGTCGAGCACATTGCTGACAAACGGGCGCACATCTTTTGCGAGCCGCGGGTCGAATACAGACGTTATAGAGAGTGCGCCAACGTTTTGGGTGACCGCTTCAAATGGACCAATGGCAAATCCGTTATCTTGTAAATCTCCAAACGAATTTGCCTTGCCGTGTAATTCTTCGACGGCCCATGGTGCGGTTAGCGTCCAATTCTCAGGCCCGTGAAATTGCACATCCACAGTGCATGGGGGTCTATTTTTTGATGGAGCGATAAAAAAAGCTGTACCGGAAAAATAATAGCCGTCCCCGAAAGGGTGGCCGACTTCATCGGCGCCGTGGGGCCATTCGATTTCATCGTGATCGACCAATAAGGTGTAGCGAATGCGCGTGGCGTCTTGCGAAGTCTTCCACTCGCCATAGCCTACATAGGCAATGTCGATGTCTCGGCCCTGGCTATCTTGCGCGGTCAAATCATGTATGGATTCTGATTGGCCCTCCGGGCGTTCTGCCGTCGGCTGATACCAAAACCCAAATTCAGTTTGTGGGTTTTGGAATTCCGCTTCTATCTGAAATTGCTTGTCGCCTATATAGGCGACATCATAGCTGGCAAAATTTGCGGGGCAGCCGACAGCCTGTGCTGCTGCGACGGCTAAAATTTCTACGGCAATCATATTCTGTCTCCTGTTGATCCAACGCCGCGCGCCAATTGCTAAGATTGAAAGCGTGAGCAATAGCAACCGTATGCATACGAAGCTTCAACGCAAGGCGGTTGGAAAAGATTTGAGACGTAACGGTTCTATTGTGCGGTGAGCCCGCATCGGGCCAGTTCAGTTTCGACCAGAAGTCTGTAAATCAGGTTTTTTCAGTAACCCGGGTCACATGTCCCATCTTGCGACCGGGCCGGGCTTCACGTTTTCCATACAGATGAAGACAGGCGCCCGGCTCAGCGGCCAGGAGTTTCCATGTATTGGCTTCTTCACCGATGAGGTTTTCCATGACGGCGTCTGAGTGGCGCGCAGCGTCGCCAAGCGGCCAGCCGGCGACGGCCCTGATATGTTGTTCAAATTGTGAGACGGTACAGGCATCGCTGGTCCAGTGACCGGAATTATGGACCCGTGGCGCAAATTCATTGACGATCAGGTCGCCATTGCTCAGCACAAAGAACTCAACGCCGATGACGCCAATGTAATCAAGCGCGTTCAAGATCGATGTAGCAATAGCGGCGGCTTGTTGCGCTGTCGCCCCGGCAATTGCCGCCGGCGCGATTGACGTCTTCAAGATACCTCTATGGTGAACATTCTCAGTCGGGTCATAGAGCCTGATATCGCCATCCGCACTCCGAGCGCCAATGATGGATATCTCGCATTTGAACGGTACAAATCCCTCAAGAATAGAGGGCGCTGCGCCAACCTCGTCCCAGGCGAACTGGATCGCTTTATCATAAGCCCCCGGCAGGTCGAGATCATTGTCGGTAAGCGTGGTCTGTCCCTTGCCGTCATAACCAAGGCGGCGGGTCTTCAAAATCGCCGGTCGGCCAACTTTTTCAAGCCCCGCCTCCAGCGATTGTAGGTCGTCAACACCGTGATAGGCGGCGGTCGCAGCGCCAATGGCGTTGAGGAAATCCTTTTCCTGCAGCCGGTCCTGGGCCTTTTCCAACGCCCGTGCGCCGGGGCGCACAAGAGCGCCGTAATCGGTCAGGAGAGAGACGGCGCCGACTGGGACATTCTCGAACTCATAGGTGACAACATCAACAGTTTCGGCAAACCGCTTCAGCGCCGCCTCTTCAGTATACAGTGCGTTCGTCATCACAGAGCAGACATCGGACGCCGGGCAGTGCGCATCGGGGCAGAAAATATGAGTTTTAAGACCGATTTGCGCGGCAGCCATCGCCAACATCCGGGCGAGCTGGCCGCCGCCAAGGATACCGATGACGCCGCCGGGTTTGATGATGCTTGACGGATCGATAGGTTTGGACATCGCGGCAGATCAGTCTTGGATGGTTTCAGCGACGCTTGCCGTTTGCTTAGCGCGCCAGTCGTCGAGACGGCTGGCCAGGGCAGGGTCATCAACCGCCAGGATCGCGGCGGCGAAAAGCCCGGCATTGGCGGCGCCGGCCTCGCCAATAGCGACGGTCGCAACCGGCACGCCTGCCGGCATTTGCACGATAGACAAAAGGCTATCGAGACCTTTGAGGGTTTTGGTGGCGACCGGCACGCCAATCACCGGCAGTGGCGTCATCGCTGCGGTCATACCCGGCAAATGCGCCGCGCCGCCAGCGCCGGCGATAATGACTTTAAGGCCACGGCGTTTTGCAGTCTTGGCATAGTCGCTAAGGCGATCAGGTGTGCGGTGTGCGGAAACGATTTTTGTTTCATAAGTCACGCCCAAGGCGTCCAGCATTTCGGCTGCGCGCTGCATAACCGGCCAATCCGAGCGTGAGCCCATGATAATGCCAACCGGAGTTTTCTGATCGTCCGACATATCGTGCGCTCCGCCACGTCAAGAAGCGGCGCTTATAACAGGAGTTGAGCACCCCACAAGCAGGGCGGTATGAATGTGGGGAGAGGGCGGAAATGAGGAGACGCCGTCTAACAGACGGGGGCGCGATGACGGGCGCCTCCTCATACCGGACGCGGGAGCCGGCCACACTAGAAGGGACTAAATAGCAACCAGATCCGCATGATCGAAGATGGGCCCCAGCGCCCTCGCTCTCAAGTGCGAAGCGGCGAAGCGTGCGGGCTTTGCGCCGAACGGAAGAAAGCGGTTGCAGAGCGTTAAGGTTTAGTTTTGGCTGTGTTAGATTTGGCGCCGCCATCATCCGGGGAACGCAGATGAACGCTATTATCTGCTATGCTGAGAGCTGCAAACTGCAGTAAAATGAAACCAATCGAATCGGTGTGTATTATGAAAACGCTTAAAGGTCTGAACTGATGAAAGTTGGAGACGTAAGAACAACCGGCCGGACAGCACACATCGCTGGCAAGAAGGCCGTGGGCTCTAGTCAGGAGGCGTCGACCGCTGCGTCACCGGTCGATCAGATCGTGCTGATGGGCATTCCGAGCGCGGAGCTAACGCCTAAGGTGCGCACGGCGTTGATGACGCTGATGGCCGAAGTGCAGGAACTTCGCGCCGAACTGCGCGGCGTGCGCGAACGGGTCAGCGACCTTGAAGAGCTGGCCGACCGTGACCCGCTATTGGATATTTTTAACCGGCGCGCATTTGTACGCGAGCTTGATCGGGTGTTGGCGATGATCGACCGCCATGGTGTTAGCGCCAGTTTGATTTTCATCGATCTCAATGACCTTAAAAAAATCAACGATGGGAAGGGGCATGCGGCAGGCGATGCAGCGCTTGCTCTGGTGGCTGAGGTGATCACCACCAATATACGCCAGACGGACGCCGTCGGACGTCTCGGCGGCGATGAATTCGGCGTGTTGTTGCTGCAGTCTGACCAGACGCAGGCGATACGAAAAGCGCAAAATCTGTCAGACGTTCTCAGTGGAAAGATCGTCAATTGGCGTGATGGGGCTTTTGGGATCAGTATCTCCTGGGGCGCTATAGAGATCGTCAAAGGCGTCTCCGCCGAACAGGCGATGGAACACGCCGACAGCGCGATGTATGAAGCCAAGCGCAGTCGAAATTCCACCTGAGGGCTTTTTCCCGCCGAGCTTTGTCTTGCTACAATTGCGGTTTCCAGTTGACTGCCCACTCCGGGCGCAGCGGATCGTCTTCGACGTCCTTGATATAATCGAGCATTTCTTTGTGCAGCTTGGCCGCCTTTTTGGGCTTGGCTGTTAGGAGATTGTTTAGCTCGAACCGGTCATCGGCAAGATTATAAAGCGCCATCGGCTGCTTTTCTTTATCGGCCAGAAGTTTCCAGTCGCCGTCGAGGATGACGTAGTTTGGACCATTTTTATCCGCCGGAAACGCCCAAAATAACGGGCGCTCGCGTTTCAATTTTTTGCCTTTGAGAAGCGGGGAAATATCTATCCCGTCAATCACCCGGTCATCCGGCATCGCGATATCCGCCAGTGCAGCCAGGGTGGGCATGATATCATAGCCGTTGACTGGTGCATTAGAGACCGAGCCCGGTTTGATGCGCCCCGGATAGCGAATAATCCCAGGGACCCGGATGCCGCCCTCGTAAAGATCAGCCTTGCGTCCGCGATACCCGCCGGTATCGCCATAGAGGTTCACCTCCCACCATGCGCGCCAATCCGTCGTTACCGGGCCGTTGTCGCTGAGGAACAGGAGTATTGTGTTTTCCTTCAGGCCTGCTTCATCCAGATAATTCAGTAAACGACCGACCTGGTTATCCAGATGATTGACATTGGCGTAATATTCCCCCGGCCCGCGGGCTTCCACCCCGTCCGGATACGTATTCGAACCATTAACAACCGGGATCGGATCGCCCTTAGTATAGCGTCCGTATTTCTTCAGAAAACTTTCCGGGCTGGCAATCGTTCCATGGGGTTCAACAAAAGGCAGGTAAAGAAAAATCGGCGCCTGCGTATCGCGTTGGTCGAGCCAACGGATAGCCTCGTTAACAACGATCTCGGCTGTGAACCCTTTGACCTCGCCCAGGGGCTTGCCGTTGGCGTGAAAGTTTGTCGGATTGTGCTGATGCGGAATTGGGAAGGCGTGCAGCACATAGGAATGATCAAATCCGTGATCGGCCGGTTGTGTCTGGTCTTTGCGGTCGAGCCCGCCATTGAGATGCCACTTGCCGATAATCGCGGTTTGATAGCCATAGTCTTTAAACAACGTCGCGATAGTAATTTCGTTTTCTGAAAGATAAGCGTTTGTTCCTTGCGGTATCCAGCTTTCAATGCCGGTTCGGTATGGAGTGCGTCCAGTCAGCAGCGCCGCCCGCGACGGCGAACAAAGTGGCGATGGTGCATAAAAAGCGGTAAGCTGCAGACCTTCATCCGCCAAGGCGTCTATCACGGGCGTTTCAATCACCGGATGGCCATAAGCGGCGAGATCGCCGTAGCCGAGATCATCGACATAAATAAGAACAATATTCGGACGGGCCTCGCTGCTGGACTCTGTCTTCGCAATGGCCGGTGCAGTACTGACCAACAACGCCAAGATGAGTTGCACTAAATTTCGCATGTTCTGGTCCTTTTGGCTGGTCGAAGGTTTGGGCGCGGGCTGTTTTCGTCATAGGGCTAGCATCGCATCAGGCGATGATGTCGGGCAGCATAGCATCCTTGATTTCCTGGATTTCATCCTTGAGCTGAAGCTTTTTCTTTTTCAGCCGGGCGATTGTAAGACGTTCATAAGGGGCGGTGCGTTGCATCGCAGTAATGGCTGCATCTAGGTCGCGGTGTTCTTCTTCCAACGTCGCCAGGCGGATCGCATGCGCCTCGTCATTGGCGCCGACAAAATCCTCATCATGCGCAGCAAAACGTTTGCCTTCGACAAGCCTCAAGCTCGGCGCTTGGGGGTCGGTGGGGTCTATAGGCGGTTCGCCGTCATTCATCTCGGTGTTCCTTGCCCGCCATCGTCAATGATAGATGGGCCGACGATAGTTGGCCCCAGGATATTGCCGATCAACTGGTGAAGCAATGCGGCGTCGAAACCTTTCTTCTGGCTGGCCCCACCCCACTTTGAATAACCGCTGAGGTTTTGGCGTGCGCGCGTGCGGATACTGTCTTCGCTGTCATCTCTAGTCGGAGTGAGGGCGCTGGCGGCTAGATCCTGAAGGAGACGCTGCTCGACCATTTCGGCGTCAAGCTCGACCTGTTTCACATTGGCGCGCAGATCAGCAATGTCCGTGGAGGTAATGCCGGCGTCAGGTGTTTTCATGTAACGGCGCACCTGCCGTAGCTTAGTGGTGACCTTGGCGTTCCAGCCCGAGGTGATGTCGATCGCCTTGGCGATGACAGGTTCCGGGATGGGGTCGAAATGTTCCGCACACCAACATGACCACAACAATATATTGATGTTGCAATCAAACCTGTCCTGAAGCTGAAGCAACGAGGGCTCGGCGTTCGGGCGGCGATAACGTGTCTGCGACCAGGTCCAAAAATCATATGCGCGTGCATGTTTCAGCGGGTTTCCAACAGGTTTAAATGCCTTGCTTCAATGCGCCGTTTAAGGGCGCATGAAAGCATAGCAAACTCAATTGCTTGGCGTCCAATACGACGCGTTAGCATTAATAAAACATGATTGAATATGGTTGATTCGCCTTAACTGACTATGCCGTGACAAGCGCCTGCAAAATGTGTTTATATAGGCCATCTTCAAAAATAAGGAGGTCGACCATGGCAACAAGAGCTCAGATGCAAACGCTGGCGAGGCGCCATCAGGAGCTGGATGCGGAAATTACCGCGGAGATAAAACACCCTGCATTTGATGAGATGCGGGTGTTCGACCTTAAACGTCAGAAACTCCGCGTTAAAGACCAAATTGCCGAAATAGATTTAGATATAAAATCGGGTTAGAATTATTTAACCGACATGTTGGTAAGCGGTCCGTTTGTGGGCGGCATATGCTGTAAAAGCGCTGCAACGAGAATGACCGGACGAAACAGTTAGCGAAACGTCTGTAACGGCGACGCTGGTGACAAGCGTCGCCGTCTATTTTTCAGAAAGGTATGATTGATGCCCAGCCGATCCGTAATTATAACGGGGGCCGCGCATGGCGTTGGCGCCGCCTGTGCGAAGAAGTTTGCGGAGGCTGGCGACAGGTTGGTTCTGGCGGATGTCAATGAAGACGCCGGACAGACCGTCGCCAAGGAGCTCCGCGAGGCCGGTGCGGAGGCCGCTTTTGTCCATGCCGATGTCACCAACCGTTTGCATGTCCACAATATCGTCGCCGAAGCGCTCGACGCCTATGACCGTATCGATGTCCTCGCCCATACGGTTATGGAACAATTCTCGGCTCCGTTTCTGGAAACTACGGAAGAAGATTTTGAACGCATCGTCGCCGCCAATTTACGCGGGGCGTTTTTGATAAATCAGGCCGTCTCAAAACATTTCACCAAGCAGGCGGAAAAAGCCGACATGGCCGCACGGCCGGGCGTTATCGTCAATATCGGATCGGTAGAAGCGGTAACCGCCGCCGCCGACCATGTCGCGTTTGCAGCATCGCAAGGCGGTCTTCAACAGCTCACGAAGGCCGTAGCACTGGCATTATCCCCCCAAGGCGTGCGCGCCAATCTGGTGGGCGTCGGCGCCATCAAAGGCGAAATGGACAAGAATACCGAGCAAAAGAAAGTCCGCGCCGCAACGCCGTTAAAACGTATCGGCGATCCGGAAGAAGTTGCCGATGTGGTGTTCTTCCTCGCCAGCGATGCGGCGTCCTATGTCACCGGTCAATGTCTTTATGTTGATGGCGGGCGCCTGGCGCAAACCAATGCCAGCGTCGAGGGGGAGGCCGAGTGAGGGCGCGGGCCGGTGTCGTTCAAGAAATTGGGCCCGGTCGCGCAGAAGTGCGACCGGGTGTTTTGCGGCTAACGGTTATCTCTAAGCTTTTGTTATAATAACTTCGAGATAGTCACTATGCACGACCATCGAGCCGTCGTCAGCCGCGTTGCAATCCTCGATGAGCGCGATGAGGTCTTGCGCCAGATTTTGTTGATCCGCATCATTCAGCCTGTCGAAGGCTTTTTGTAGCGGGCCGTAAATACTCCGCCACACCTGTAGCCAATGCTCGGCTGACTGATAGCGTAAGGCGAAGCTTTTCTCCGTGATGTCAACATGCGCGGCGTTGGCGCCAAACAGAAAGGCGAGGTGGTCACGCGCCCCCCACAATGCCGGGGATTGAAGGCCCGGCGCGGGCGGGACATATTTGCCGATGACTTTAAACAACCGGCCGATGAAGCTGTCCGGGGTCCAGTTTGCCAGGCCAATCTTGCCGCCGGAGCGACACACGCGCGCAAGTTCGCGCGCCGATTGTTCCTGATTGGGCGCGAACATCACGCCAAAGCTCGACGTCACCACATCATAAGCACCGTCATCAAAAGGCAAGTCTTCGACGTCAGCGACCTGGAACACAACCGCCAGCCCTTCCGCGTCGGCGCGTTGCTTGCCGCGTACGAGCAATTCTTCGACATAGTCGGTTGATGTTACGTCACAGTATCGGCGCGCGGCGGCTAGCGACACATTGCCATTCCCGGCAGCGACATCCAGCAGGCGCTGGCCTGCACGAACATCGAGCGCTTCGCACAAGGTTTCTCCGACGATTTGCAGCGTCGTGCCGACAACTGAGTAGTCGCCGGAAGCCCATGCGGTTTTTTGCTTTGCCTTAATCTCTTCAAATTGCGGCGCCGCGGTGGGGGCTGGTTTTTTTGCTGTAGCAGACATTTTTCTCTCCATTTCAAAAATTATTTGGGGGTGCATCTGACGCTTAGATGATCGGTGTGACGGTGATGACGATGGTGGCGACGATTGTGACGATGACGAAAAAGCCGATGATTGAGTCGTTGAAATTGGTCATTCTTCCCTCCTGTTTGGACCGAAGCAGGCCTCGCCGCTCCTTGATGTGAGAGATAGAGGCAAGGCCGTCCGAAGGCTTGACGGAGGTCTGACGAAATATGGGTCAATGCCTGAAGATTTGCTGCTAGGCTGGCCAAATCTTGAAAACACGCGATACATGCGGGCTATGGCTTACTGTTTTGAAGATTTCACGTTCGACCCGGCCCGATTTGAGCTTGCCAATAATGGCGAGACGATTGCGCTTGAGCCGCAAGCGGTCGCGCTCCTTTCCTTTCTGATCGACAATCGCAACCGCGTTGTCTCAAAGGATGAAATTAACGAGCATGTCTGGGGCGGACGGATTGTTTCTGAAGCGGCGCTTTCGAGCCGGATAAAAATCTTGCGTCAGGCGCTCGAAGATGATGGCAAACAACAGCGCCTCATAAAAACTATTCACGGCGTCGGGTTCAGATTTGTTGGCGTTCTGACTGATGGGGATGCACAGTCCGCCATAGCTAAACCGACGCCAGCATCGCGCGGTGCAAAAAAGCCAACCATTGCGATTCTGCCGTTTAAGAACCTTTCAGGCGATGCGGATCAGGAATATTTCTCGGACGGCGTAACCGCCGATATCATTGCCACACTGTCCAAACATCGCTGGCTAAGCATCATCGCCCGAAGCACAAGTTTTGGCTACAAAGGGACCGAAGGAGACATCCGTCAGATCGGCGCAGCGTTGGGTGCGGATTATATCGTTGAAGGCACGGTCCAGCGCGCCGGTGAACGGGTCCGCGTGAGCGCTCATTTGATTGAAGTCATATCGGGTAGTCCCATATGGGCAGACCGATATGACCGACGTTTTAAAGATATCTTCGAGCTTCAAGATGACGTAACGGCGATGATTTCTGGCCGGCTGGAACCGGCGCTCGGGATGGCTGAGCGCCAAAAAGTAATGCGCGCCGATCGCCGCGATCTGCAGGCTTGGGATTGTTATCATCTCGGCGTGGCGCACTTCTTTCGCTTTACCGCTGACGATAATGTTGAGGCGCAACGCTTGCTGTCCCATGCCCGCTTGCTAGATCCAGAGTTTGGCGAGGCGCATGCTTGGTGGGCCTATGCGGTGATCCTTGGCATGATCTATTGGGATACCGAACCATCGCCTGATGCGATGGAGGAGGCGTTTAACGCTACCTGCCGGGCGCTTGAAATCGACGACCAGAATGCAGTTTTCTATGCATTAAAAGCGCGGGTGCAACTTGCGCGATGCGAATATCAAAGCGCGCTCGTCGAAAATGAAATGGCGATCCGGTTGAACCCGACCTATGCCGCCGCCCATTGTGGGTTGGCGGACTCGCTTGCCTTTGAGGGACGCTATGATGAGGCGATTGCCGGTTTTGAAAAGGCGATTGATCTTAGTCCTAATGATCCGCAGCGTTGGGCATTTTTAACCTATGGTGCAATGGCGCTGATCTTTGACCGCCAATATGAACGCGCGCTGGACTGGGCGTTGCGTGCGGCGGAAATCCCCAATTGCCAATATTGGACAACAGCGCACCGTGCGGTTGCGCTTGCATTACTCGGCCGCACAGGCGAGGCGCAAAAAGCCGGGCGTGCATTACTCAATGAGCAGCCTGATTTTTCTGCGCGCTTTGTTCGCAAAAAACTTTTCTACATCAAACAAGCCGAGCAGCTTGATTTGTATTTAGAAGGCGTGAGGTTGGCCGGGCTACCCGAATAAGGCTGGCATCCAAATTCGTGCTGTCGATGCAGCAATCCCTACAGGTTTAGACGCCGGCGTCGCTATCATCGGAGGCGCCCATATCCGCGAAGACTTTGTCGAGGTCGACCTTGTCTGCGGTTTCCTCAGTCGTTGGCGTATGCTCAGGCGCCGTGGTCTCCTCCACGGGTTTAAGGCTCGGCCCGGCGTCGGGATTGGCCGCCTCCAGTTTTGCACGCTTAGCGGCAGCTTTGCGTACTACGATGTCGAGATCGGTCTGTGTGCACAGCCCGAGGCCCACCGGATCTTGTGGCTGAAGGTTTGACGAATTCCAGTGTGAGCGGTCGCGTACCGACTGGATCGTGGTTTTCGTTGTGCCGAGAAGTTTTGCGATTTGCGGATCGGCAATTTCCGGGTGATTGCGCACCACCCAGGCGATCGCATCCGGGCGGTTTTGACGTTTGGACACTGGCGTATAGCGCGGCCCCTTGCGTGGGCGCTCGGCGATAGCGGTTTTGGGTTGGGAAATCTTCAGCCGGTGTTCAGGGTCCTGTTGACCTTTTTCAATTTCGTCGCGCGTTAGCTGATGGGTCGTAATCGGGTCGATGCCGCGCACGCCGGCGCCGACATCGCCGTCCGCCACGCCGCGGACTTGCAGCGGGTGCAGACCGCAGTACTCTGCAATCTGGTCAAAGGTCAGCGATGTATTGTCGATCAGCCACACAGCGGTGGCGATTGGCATTAGCGGGCGGTCGGCCATCATCGGTCTCCAAAATTTGTCGTCACTCAAGCGGCGTTATCTAACGGCCAAAGAATATCGGCCGGCGGCCCTTTCGGGACGCCGCGCTCACGCCCGTAATGTCGGGGAAAGCGCTCGCGTGGGGCACGCGAATGACCGGGCATATAGAACGATTGAGCCCCCGCGCCAAGACACATCAGCCAATTTTCAGGACAATTTTCCCAATATGCACGCCAGATTCCATGCGGGCGTGTGCCTTGGACGCGTCTTTGAGCGTGAAAACCTCGTCGATGACCGGCCGGATCTTGCCAGCCTCGATCAGCGGCCAGATCGTCTTGAGCAAGTCTGCGGCGAGGCGGGCTTTCTCGGTGGGCTGGCGGGCCTTCATGGTCGAGCCGGATAGCCGGAGACGCTTTCGCATAATGGCGAGGATATTGATGCTCGCCGTCGGGCCGCGCAGAAATGCGATTGAGACATGGCGTCCGCCTTCCTTGAGGCACGCCAGATTGCGCTCAACGAAATCGCCGCCGGCCATGTCAAGGACTACATCGGCCCCGCCGCTGGCGGTAATTTCCGCCTCCCACGCGTCTTCGGCGTAATTATATGCTGCGTCAGCGCCGAGTTTGCGCACCGCCGCGCATTTTTCTCGGGTTCCTGACGTCGCGATCACCTTGGCGCCGATCGCTTTCGCCATACCGATCGCCATCACGCCGATGCCGCTTGTGCCGCCATGAACAAGCAAAGTCTCGCCGGGTTTGAGCGCCGCATCGTCAAACAGGTTTGCCCATACGGTAAACGCGGTTTCCGGCAGGGACGCGGCTTCGCATAGCGATAAACCCACAGGGGTCGGCAGGCATGAGCCGGCGTCTGCGGTCGCGAATTCGCCATAACCGCCGCCGGTCAACAGCGCACAGACCTGGTCGCCGATGGTCCAGCCTTTGACCTCCCCGCCGAGCGCGACGATTTCTCCCGCCGCCTCAAGGCCAGGCACATCGCTAGCGCCTGGCGGAGGGGGATAAAGCCCCATGCGTTGCAGGACATCCGGACGGTTGACGCCAGCGTAGGCGATGCGGATGAGCACGTCTCGCGGGCCCGGTTGTGGTAGGGGCCGCGTCGCCAATGTCAGGACCTCCGGCCCGCCGGGTTCGGTGATTTCGATGACTGTCATGGTTTTCGGCAAGGTGGCGGGCGTTATGTTCATGGGGAAATCTCGATTTTTCTCCACCAATATTGAACCGCCAGACGAAATTTCGCAAACTGTGCATAGTGTAAAGAGGAGCGCGCCGATGGATGATGTACCGCTGAACGAAAAACCGGACCTGACCTTGGCCTATCTCGTCAAACAGGACCTTTATGCGCTGTCCGTTGGCGACCTTGAAGAACGCATTGAGGCGCTAAAGGCGGAAATCAGCCGCTGCGAGGCGGCCATGAAGGATCGCGGCTCAACCAAGTCGGCAGCGGACAAGCTGTTTAAGATTTAAGCAGGGCTTAATCCTCCGGCAACGGAATATATTCGCTTTCATCCGGCGGCAGCGTAAACACCGTGTCCTTGAAATCGTTTTCTGCCGAGGTCTTCCAGTCTGCCTTGGCCTGATCAATCCGTTCTTGAGTCACGGCAACGAGATTCCACCAGATCAGACGTTTGCCGAGCGGCGCGCCGCCAAGCAGCATCAGTTTTGATGCTGCAGTTGCGGTGATGCGGGGAGCAGAGCCCGGTTTAAACACCAGCATTGTCGCGTTGCCGAACGCCTCGCCATCAACTTCAACACTGCCCTCGGTGACGTATAATGCGCGTTCAACGTGATTGTCCGGCAAAGGAATGACGGCGCCGGGTGCGGCTTTGACGCCAAGGTAAAACATCTGCGAAAATGTCTTGACCGGAGAGGTCTCGCCAAACGCGGCGCCGGCGATCAGCCGCATGTCGGCGCCGTCCTTTTCAATCACCGGCAACGTCGCCCTGGGGTGATGGTGGAAAGCGGGCGCCGTTTCGGCCGCGTCCTCGGGCAAGGCCAGCCAGCTCTGAATACCGTGGATTTTCTGCCCCTCCGACCGGCGCGTCGCATCAGTGCGTTCTGAATGGACAATCCCGCGGCCGGCCGTCATCCAGTTGACGTCGCCGGGTTTGATCACCTGATCAAATCCCAGGCTGTCGCGATGGCGGATCTCGCCGTCGAACAGATAGGTGACGGTGGCAAGGCCGATATGCGGGTGCGGGCGAACATCTATGCCGGTCCCGGGGGCAAACTCAGCCGGGCCCATTTCATCGAAAAAGACAAACGGGCCGACCATACGGCGCTTGGCGTAGGGCAGGACACGCCCGACCGTAAACCCGCCGAGATCGCGTGTGCGCGGCTTAATAATGTTTTCAATCGAGTTCATTGGCGGCAATCCTTGGTCTCTCGGTCCCGTGATTTGGCGTTGGCCCGATACAGTCATATCATCGGCGCCACTCAAGAGCGATCACAGGGAATGGATCATGCCGTTTAAATCACTGCTTATCGGATTTTGTTTTTTCGGCGCGATTATGTCGACGGTGAGCGCGGCTGACTATCCGCCGTCTTCCAATGCGACGCAGGAGAAGTTGAAACAGTTGATCGCCAGCGACAAACGTCCGACCAAGCAAAAAACTCGGGACAAATATCGTCGCCCGCTCCAGACATTGACATTTTGCGGCATTGAGCCGGAGATGACAGTTGTTGAGATCTGGCCAGGCGGGCAGGGCGCCTGGTACCGGCGCATCGTCCGGCCGCTGGTCGAGAATGGTGGCGGCGCCTACTATCCGGTGGGCGCCAGAAGCGGGTTTCCCGGAAAGGTCGATAAAGTACCCTATGGCGAGGCTGACATGGTGCTGGTGTTCCGCGCCCATGGCTTCATGATCTACAAACAGCCGGCGCAGACGCATGTGAATGCAGTCTTCGACATGCTGCGTCCCGGCGGCGTTTTATGTATTGTCGATCACGCGGGCGACGAGGCTATCCCACAAGATCCCGAAGGCGACAATGGGTATGTCAATGAAAGCCATTTCCGCATGCTGGCCGAGCGCGCTGGTTTTAAGCTTATTGCGGCGTCGGAACACAATCGAAACCCGAAGGACAACAAAGACCATCCACGCGGCGTCTGGTCCCTGCCGCCGTCACTTTCCGGATCGCTGCCGCTGACTGAGGAACGCAAGAAATACCTTGCTATAGGCGAGAGCGACCGCTTCACGCACAAATATAACAAACCTGAATAGTAAGCGTCATAAGTGGGCGGTCATGACGATCTTTTCCGTAAACTGACGGATGTCTTCTTCAGCGGCGGCGATCGAAGACTCGTCGTCGGGACCCATGCCAATAAAGAGTTTAAGGCCTTCTTCGAAGCTTGAGATTTGTAGAGTTGCGCTGCGTATTTGGGTGTCATTCAATTTCGGATTTGCAGCCCGCACAAGATAATAGATGAAGCGTCCGACCGCCTGGTAGTAGCTGCGAAGCTTCAGCTTCACTTCCTCATCGCAACCCGCATATCCCCACATATGGTAGAAAAACCGGTATGCATGACGGGCATCGCGAACATAAGCTTCCATCATGTTTAAGAGAACATCCATAGGCCGGTCCTGATCGGCCTCGTACTGCCGGATGTGATCTTCCACGTAATCGGCAAGCACTTCGTGTAACATTGCGTCGAGAAGAGCGCGTTTGGTTGGAAAATGGTAGGTAAGGTTGCCAACGGCAATCCCGGCGGCGTCGGCGACGTCACGCTGGGTTAAACCTGCATGACCGACGTCCATAAAAACGGTGCGCGCCGCAGCTATAATTTTTCGTATGGTATCACCAGTTTTGGCGGTTTTACCGTTCGCCAGAACCACCGATGGCCGATTGCTGCGCAATTCTTCAAGATGCGCAATGATTGAACTATCAATTTTGCCTTTTTCTGCTTTTCGTTGCGAATGCAACATATAAATTTTTCCTAAAGTGCTTGACGCCGCTGTTGCGTGGGCTTACATGACCGACGCTTTAGGGCAAATGACCTAAACAGGTTTACTGACACACGACAAGACAATAGTATAATATATCTCCTACCCTTTGATTGAGGGTAGTTGAGACAAAAGAAATCCCGGTTGTGTGGCGATCTCCCCCTGCTGCACGTCTGGGGGGCCGCAGTGAGGAAACTCGCTGCGGTCCATCTTTTACAGAACTGCCATTGTTCAGTTTTTTTCGCAAGAAAAGCAACTTTAAGCGGCAACTCAATGATTCTGCAACCAGTTTTCCAGATCCGCTAGCGCCCTTGCGGAAATGGCCCGCTTTTTCGCGGCGCCCTTCTCCTTACCTTTCAGTCGGCGCCCGGCCTCGTCGGTCTTCGGAACTTCAATGGCGGGAAATAGTCCGAAATTGATGTTCATCGGCTGAAACGCTTTCTTGGAGCCCGCGCCGCTCGACATATGTCCGCCGGTAATGTGTCCGATGAGGGCGCCAAGCGCGGTTGTCGCCGGCGGGGCGACGGGGCTACCGCCGCACACATCCGTCGCTGCAAACCGTCCGCATAACAGCCCGATCGCTGCGCTTTCGAGATAACCCTCAACGCCGGTAATCTGTCCGGCAAAGCGCAAAGCCGGACGCGCCTTCAGACGCAACGCCTCATCGAGCAATTTCGGCGCATTCAAGAAGGTATTGCGGTGGATGCCGCCGAGGCGGGCAAACTCTGCATTTTCAAGTCCGGGGATCATCCTCAAGATACGCGCCTGGGCGCCATAGGTCAGCTTGGTTTGAAACCCGACCATATTGTAAAGCGTGCCGAGGGCATTGTCCTGACGTAATTGTACTATTGCGTGGGACCGTTCGCCGGTGCGCGGATTGGTGAGGCCGACCGGCTTCATCGGACCGAAACGCAGCGTCTCTGGTCCGCGCTCGGCCATCACCTCAACTGGCAGGCAACCCTCGAAATAGGGAGTGGATTTCTCCCAGTCTTTAAACTGGGTTTTTTCACCGTTGTTCAGCGCCTCCAGAAAAGCCTTATACTGATCTTCGTCCATCGGGCAGTTGATATAATCAGCGCCGTCGCCGCCGGGGCCTTTCTTGTCGTAGCGCGATTGGAACCAGGCGGTGTCAAAGTCGATGCTCTCTTTGTGGATGATCGGTGCGATCGCGTCGAAAAAGGCGAGGGCTTCTTCACCGGTAATCGCGTGGATGGCCTCTGCGAGCGGCGCTGAGGTGAGCGGGCCGGTGGCGATGATGACATTGGACCATTCCTCCGGCGGCAGGCCGGTGATTTCCTCGCGACGAATTTCAATATTGGGGTGTGCGTTAATCGCTGCGGTCACGCCGGCGGAAAAGCCATCGCGGTCAACCGCCAAAGCGCCGCCCGCCGGCACCTTGTGGGCGTCAGCTTCGCGCATGATCAGCGATCCGGCCCGGCGCATCTCCTCATGCAAAATACCGACGGCGTTATTTTCTGCATCGTCAGAGCGAAACGAATTGGAACAAACCAGTTCGGCAAAGCCGTCGGTCTGGTGGGCGTCAGTCTGGCGTAAGGGGCGCATCTCATGAAGGACAATGCGTACGCCTGCATTCGCAGCCTGCCATGCGGCTTCCGAACCGCCAAGGCCGGCGCCGATGATATGGATAGGGTTATTCTTGGTCATCAAAACCCCTTCTAGCGGTTTGTTTTGCAAGCGCAAACAGAGCCCGGCGAGGTTTTTCGATTGCCGGGCCTTTATTTAGCCTATAGCTTGATCCATTCGGGGTTTTGAGGGGCAAAAGCCAATGCAGTTGCGTATTTTATCGGTCTTGGGCGAGGCGTTGAATTTCGGCGGTCGCCGAATGGCGACGATCATGCGGGTTGCCTGGCTGGCGGTTGTCCTTCTTCTCATCGTTGATATGGCGAGCGTTTACGCCTACCTGTCGGTGATTGCCGGGCGCGTGATCACCTTCGCAGAAGTCAGTTCATTTCTGACTGCTCAGCAGCTCTTGGGGCGCTACGCTTCGCAAGGCTGGAGCGCGCACCTGGAATTGATGTTGGCAATTACCGCCGCCAGTCTTTTCATTCAGGTTATTCTAGTTTCGACTTTTATGGCGCCGCTGATCAGGTTAGCGGGCCTAGGCGAACGGCCAGGACCAGGGTTGGTGCGGCTGCCATTCGGCCCAGACCAGCTTCGCTTTATCATCAGTTTTTTTCTCAGTGCGCTGTTTGTCGGCGTGATTATCTTACTGCCGATGATGACGACGTCGTTTTACGTTCTGAAGTATATTGTGGCGGCGATGTCTGAGACTGTGGCGTCCTTTCCAGATGCTAATAGTTTGCACACCATCAAGCTTATTACCGCAGAGGAAGGGCTTGTTCAGCGCGGCGCTGAGTGGGTGTTTGGGCTCGCGGTCCCGCTCGCGGCGGCGGCGCCATTCGTAGTGTTGACATGGCTTGTGACGTTTTTACATTTCAATCCGCGCAACCGTCCGAATGCGACGGGCAAACCCAACGGGTTTTTGCGGGCCGTAGTTAGTTTTGTCGTTGTCGCGGTGGTTTTCGGCGCGGCGTTTGTTTCCTTGCGGCCAGAGATCTTGCAAATCCTGAAATCTGCGTCAGCGGTCGAGGCCGGTGCGGGCGGCGACCTGCCATCCTCGCCGGTCAATGTAATATTGTTCCTTGTAACCGCAGGCTATCTGCTTGTGAACTATATATACTTGCGCCTTTACGGATATCCTGGAATTGCTGTTTGCCGGCGTTCACTCGGTCTTGGGGGTGCGCTACGACTTTCTCGCGGCTGGAATATCGTACGTATTCAAATTATCCTTCTGGCAATTGCCGGATTTTTCTACATTCTTCATATATATATTATCAATTCCTTGTTTCTCTCCAGCCTTTTGCCCCAGGTCATTGGCATCCTGTATCAAGCGGTTCTGGTTTCGACCAAGCTCGTCAATAGCGGGAACGGCGCCGATTGGGTGTTGCCGATTTTTATCTGGATATGGAACGGCGTTAAAATTCTAGTGAATATATTCTGGACGTTCTTTTCCTATGGTGTTCTTGCAGGGCTTTACGGGCGGCTATATCGTGATAGCGAACATATTGCAGACGCTGCGTAGAATAAGGAGAGGACAATGACCGAACGGTTGCCGGTTGGCGAGACGCTCAACGAAGCGTTTCAATTCGGCTCGAAGCGATTGCTTACCATCATTCGCCTCGGCTGGCTTCCAATGGTGCTGACTTATGCAATGGCGGTAGGCTTTGCCAGGTTGGTTTTTGCAGCGCCAACGCCTGAAGCGTTACGGGACGGATCGGCCCAAGGCGCTTATCTGACTGTGCCGCCGGCGTTCGCTGTTCTACTTGGCGTCGGCGTTATCATTGTCGTCATGCTACTAATGTCTGGGTTCATGGCCTCAGTCTATCGCCTTGTCGCCCTCGGTGAAGATCGCGACGGCGTGTTCAATATTCGTTTCGATGGGCCATCTATCCGGGTGTTTTGGGCTCAGTTGATTGTTGCATTGATTGGTTTTGGTATATTTGTGATTGCGTTTCTTGTGGCGTTGATGGTGTCCGGTTCAGCACCGGGCGAGGTGCTCTCCGGTATAACCAGATTATTTGCAGCGGCTATGTCTGCGGCCGAAACCGGCGGTCAGCCCGATGAGCAACTCGTTATGGAATTTGCAAAACCGGCTAGTGTGTTCATGCTTGCGGGTCTATTCGCTTTGCTGCCGTCATTATATGTCAATGTCAGGCTGGCGGCGTTTGCTTCCGGCTCTGCGGCGGAAAATCGCCTCTTTTTGCTGGGCGCATTCAACCTTTCGAAAGGCCATTTCTGGTCGATCTTCGGGGTCTATTTTTTCCTGGTTCTGGCGCTTATCGTCTTGGCGTTCATCTACATGATCTTGTCGAGTATTCTTGAATTACTGGCCTCGCTTGGCGGCGGCGGCGGGGCGTTAGCGGTCATCGGCTTTGTCTTTGGCGCGCTGGAGATAGCTGCACTCATTTTGTATCAGGCCTTCGTCCTCGGCGTTCAGCTTTCGGTTAAGGCTATTTTCTATCGTCGCCTGAAAACCGGCGCGTAAGTTTTGTACGGTTTGCCGTTTGTGCATGCGGTGTTAACGATAGCCAAAAACACAGCCGAGTGATGACCGGCTATCTCCCCCACGGGTTGCTGGCATAAGGGTTGCTCATTAGGGAGCTTAGAAGCTGTGTTAACCAGCGCAATGAACCAAAATGTGGCGGCGGCTTGCTTGCTACGCTGCTGCTTGGGCGGCATCTTGCGCTAAAACGGGTGTTGGCGGGAAATGACGGTGAATAAGGCCAAAGATAATATTATGGGAAAAATCTCGGGTGCGGCGACGTTTGTGCAATCGGAGATGTTTGGGCGAACTTTCAGCGAGGGCATGAGCCTGGTTGAAGAGACCGCCAATTACCTTGATGGAGAGGGACGGACGGCGTCCAAAACCCTCAGTCGTGATGCTGCGCTGAGTTATGCCGGCGCATCGATGCGGTTAACGACCCAACTTATGCAGATCGCCTCCTGGCTATTGGTCTTGCGCGCAGTACGCGAGGGCGAGATGGCGCTCATCGAAGCGGCGGAGCCAAAATACCGCCTCGATAGCAGCGATGAAACTGAGGCCAATCTTGCCGGCGAGGGATTACCGGAAGCCTTGATCGGTCTGGTTGAAGAAACCCGTCAGCTATATGGCCGTATCCGCAGGATCGACGCCGGGCTCTTCCCGGCAAAGGACGATAAAGCCGCAGGCGCAGACGCGGCAGCTCAGCAGGCGGCCTTGTTCAAAGCGTTTGGCAGTCCGTCTTAACGGTTTTGGCTATTTTTTCAGACCGAAAGCGCCGAATTTCTGGTTAAATTTCGATACCCGGCCGCGATCGGAAATACGCTGCGGACCGCCCGTCCAAGCGGAGTGGCTGGTTGGGTCAATATCGAGATTGAGCGTCGCCCCGGGCTCGCCATAGGTCGAGCGGGTTTCAAAGCTGGACCCATCGGTCATCACGACCTTGATCATGTGGTAGTCGGGGTGGATCTCTTTTTTCATCTCGGCAACCTTTTGCCCCAGCCAGGGGCCAAATCAAACAGCATATCATCAGGCAATAGGCATATTACCCAACAAGAGCGGGGCGTATACGCGCGATCAAGTGAGTTCGCAACCCCGTGAACGGAGGTTTTCACGCCTAGCGAGCTGCCCACGATGATGTTATAGCCTGACCCCTGAAAATCCGCCGAACAGCTTCTAAAGTTCCCTCCAGCTCAGGTATTTGGCAAATACAGTATGCGTTTCGCCGCCTTTATCATTGTCTTATTGGTTCTCGCCGGCGCGACCGCTTACGCTACCTTGAATTCCTTTAACTATTTTGACGAAATCGAGCACTCTTTCGCCGGTCAGTGCACGCCGGTCGCCGGGATTGCCGGGCCGGAAGATATCCAGATCGACGCCGTCCGGTCGCGAGTCTTTATCTCGTCGCTAGACCGGCGGATGAAAGAGACCCGGGGCGCGATCCACGTTTTTGATGTTTCCGATCCGCTTGGCGCAGAGGGCTGGCGGGACATGACCATGGGCGCTCCGGTTGACTTCAAACCCCTCGGGCTCGACTATTTTGAAGATGACGAGGTGCGCCGTCTGTTCGTCGTCAACGAGGCGGGCAAGTCGGTTGAGATGTTCGATGTCAAAGATGACGACATGCTTGTTCATATTGAGACATTTGCCGAGCCGCGGCTGACCAGCCCGAACAATGTCGTCGCCGTAGGCCGCCGCAGCTTCTATGTCACCAACGATGTTCAGCCCGGCCGCAACTCGCGCATTGCCAGCATTCATTTTTTGACCCGGCAAGCCTCTGGACAAGTGTTCTTCACCAACGGCACCTCCTGGCGAGTGGCGGCGGAGGGTTTGCGTTTCGCCAATGGTATAGAAGCGAGCGCTGATGGTGCGCGCATCTATGTCGCTGAGACCGCCGGCGGTGCGGTCAGGGTTTATGATCGGGACACTCAATCTGGTACGCTCACCCAGGCGCAATTGATCCGCCTTGATGCATCGCCCGACAACATCACCGTTGATGACGCCGGCGCGCTCTGGGTTGCCGCTCTGCCGCAGCCATTGTCACTGCCGGGTCATGCCGGCAATCCCAAAAAACCAGCAGCCTCGGAGGTTATCCGCATTGGCGTGGATGGCGCGCCGCGGACCATCTATCGCGATGACGGCCGCGAGCTTTCGGCAGCAACCTCGGCCGTCCGGCTTGGTCAGACGCTGATTATCGGCGCGCTTTATGATGAGAAATTTCTTATTTGCGATTTGCCCGCTAGCGAAATTTAGGCCAAAGCGGGGGCCATGAAATACATTTCCACGCGCGGCTTGGCGCCGCTTGCCGGTTTTGAAGAGGTGCTCCTGACGGGATTGGCGCCGGATGGCGGGCTTTATGTGCCTCGGTCATGGCCGAAACTGACGGCTGATGATATTGCCGCTTTGCGTACACGTCCTTATGCCGAAGTCGCCGCGCGGATTATCGCCCAGTTTACGGGGGATGCATTCAACGCGGCGCAACTTTTAGAAATCGCGCGCGCCGTCTACGGACGGTTTGACCATGCCGATGTCGCGCCGCTGATCAAGGCGGGCGCTGAGGACTGGATCCTTGAGCTGTTTCATGGGCCGACGTTGGCGTTCAAAGACTTTGCAATGCAGTTTCTTGGACGGTTATTTGACGCCGTATTGGAGCGCAGAGGCGAGCGGCTGACCATCATCGCCGCGACCTCCGGCGACACCGGAGCTGCTGCAATTGACGCCTTAAAAGCCTGCGCCCATGTGGATATTGTTGTGCTGCACCCTGAGGGGCGGGTGACGGATGTTCAGCGCCGGATGATGACCTGCGTTGATGCGGCCAATGTTCAAAATATTGCTGTTGCAGGATCGTTTGACGACTGTCAGGCGAGTGTCAAAGAGCTGTTCGCCGATCACGGCTTTGTAAGTAAGGTGCGGCTCGGCGGGGTGAACTCGATCAACTGGGCGCGCATCGCCGCACAGACCGTTTATTATTTCACTGCCGCCGTGGCGATTAGCGAAGCAGGCGAGGGGGTCAGCTTCGTCGTTCCAACCGGTAATTTTGGCGATGTCTTTTCCGGCTATGTCGCAAAGAAAATGGGCCTCAATATCGACCGCTTGGTCGTCGCCACCAATGCGAACGACATCCTTCACCGCGCCATGACCAGCGGCGAGTATGCGCCGGCGGACGTGGAGCCTACGATATCGCCGTCAATGGATATTCAGGTCGCGAGCAATTTTGAGCGGCTGCTATTTGAGGTTGTTGGTCGCGACGCGGATGTGCTGCGAGCGAAAATGAGTAATTTCAAACGCGATGGCGCCATGCGCCTGAGCGCCGGCGAGCGCGAAGCAATCAGCGCTGATTTCCTGTCTTATGCGACGTCGGAAGACGAAACCATGAGGGAACTCAGACGTCATTTCGAGGCGACCGGCGCGCTCATTGATCCGCACACGGCGGTGGCCCGTACCGCAGCGCAAGCGCTTCGCGGGGCGGGCGTGCTTAGCGGCAAGGTCGTGTCCTTATCAACCGCGCATCCGGCGAAATTTCCTGACGCAGTTACGCAAGCGGCCGGTACGGCGCCGGAGCTGCCGCCAGCGCTGCGCGATTTATTCGACAGACCCGAATCCATGACCAAAATCGCAAACGATACCGACGCAATCAAACAGGCGATCCTCGCCGGCGTTAAACGGAAAGATTAATATGAGCCAGTTGCACAGCCTTAAAAACGGCATCCGCGTCATCATTGATCCGATGCCGTCGCTGGAGACGACGGCGCTCGGCGTGTGGGCGCATGCCGGCTCGGTCGATGAGCGCGAGGAGGAGCATGGCATTGCCCATCTCTTGGAACACATGGCGTTTAAAGGAACCAAGCGGCGAAGCGCGCGGGCGATCGCTGAAGAAATCGAAAATGTTGGCGGCTACCTCAATGCTGCTACAAGTCATCAGCGTACGGGTTATTATGTTCGCTTGCTAAAAGACGATATTGCACTTGGCCTCGATATTATTGCCGACATCCTGCAAAATCCGGCCTTTGAAGAAGGCGAGCTTGAAAAAGAAAAAGAAGTCGTGGTTCAGGAAATCGGCGAGGCGGCCGATATGCCTGACGATGTGGTGTTTGAGTTATTGCAGGAAGCAACCTGGGACGGCGACCCGTTGTCGCGGCCGATTTTAGGCACGCCTGGCTCGGTGCGCGCGCAAAGCCCGCAATCCTTACGCGGCTTTATGGGGCGATGCTACCGCCCAGACACACTAATCGTTGCGGCGGCAGGAAGAATAGATGCGGACGAGTTTTTGCCGCTGGTGGAAAGTCAGTTTGCTAACTTTGGCGTAGATGGCGAGCGCCCACTGCGCTCCACGCCTGCGTTCACAGGCGGCGTGCGCCATGATGCGCGTGAGATCGAACAGACCCATCTTGCTATCGCGCTGCCGGGCGTGTCGTCGCGTGATGAAGATTTTTTCGCGACCAGAATTTTCGCCGATGCACTTGGCGGCGGGATGTCGTCACGGCTGTTTCAAAAAATCCGTGAGGAGCGTGGGCTCGCCTATTCGGTCTATGCTTTTGCAGACGGCTATTATGACTGTGGCCTTATCGGCGCCTATGTCGGCGCGGATGAATCGCAGATAATGGAAGCGGCGCAATTGATCCGTCAGGAAATCGAGGCGATGGCGGCGGGAGCGACGCAGATTGAAATCGACCGCGCCCGAGCGATGTTGCGCTCATCGCTGATGATGAGTCTGGAAAGCCCTGCGGCGCGGATTGAGAGCGCCTCCGGGCAGGTGATGACGTTCGGCCGGCTTCTGACGCCGGAGGAAATCACCGAGCGGCTCGCCGCTGTCTCCACGTCCGACGTAGAGCGCTGTGCGGCAAGGGCGCTGGCGGGTGGGGCGTCGATTTCTCTTGTCGGCCCGGGCGGTGCGTCAGAAGTCGCCGCTGTCTTTTAATGCAAAGGCGTTTTTGTCTTCTCAATGATTGGAGCGGCTTGCTGTTCTAATGGCGCGCCCTTAATCTCTCGCCAATTCACTTGCTCAAGGAATGTTCCATGTCCCATCGCATCGTCGTCAGTATCCTCACACTTTCATTCACTCTGGCCGCTTGTTCGCAAGAACCCGGCGTCGCGTCCGGGCCGGCCGCGCCCGAGCAAGCAGCAGAACTCGCGCCCGTCTACGCCGCGCCATCAGAGCAACCGGTTGATCCGTTCACATATGCTAACTACCGCCAGATACGCGTGCGCCATGTGGATCTCGATCTTGATGTCCTCTTCGATGAGAAGGTCCTCGACGGCGTTGCGGTGCTTGATCTTGTCTATGTCGACAGCGATGCGACCGTTTTGGTGCTGGACGCAAACGACCTTGATATCAAATCCGTTGAAGCCAATGCTAACGGGGCGTGGAGCGCGGCGCCTTATACGCTCGGGCCTGACGATCCGGTGAAAGGCTCGGCCCTGGAAATCGAACTGCCGGATGTGGCCACGCAGGTGCGCATTACCTATCGCACCAGCCCCGAAGCGGAAGGTCTGCAATGGCTCTCGCCCGAACAAACGGCAGGCAAAGAACATCCGTTTTTGTTCAGTCAGTTCCAGCCGCTTTACGCGCGCACCATGGCGCCATTGCAGGACACGCCTGCCGTGCGCATCACCTATTCGGCAAAACTTAAGACCCCGCCGGAGTTGATCGCCGTGATGAGTTCTGCGCAGGACCCAGACGGGGTGCGCGACGGCGATTACTCCTTCGACATGCCGCAGCCGATCCCGGCCTATCTTTTAGCGCTCGCCGTCGGCGATTTTGGATTTAAGGCGATCAATGATCACATTGGGGTCTATGCGGAAGACTATATTCTGGATGCGTCCGCAGCTGAGTTCGAAGACACGCCAAAAATGGAAGAGGCGATCAACGACCTCTATGGGCCCTATAAATGGGGCCGCTATGACATGATTGTCTTGCCGCCAAGCTTTCCCTTTGGCGGCATGGAAAATCCGCGACTTACTTTTCTGACCCCAACGCTGATCGCCGGCGATAAGAGCCTTACTAATGTTGTCGCCCATGAACTTGCCCATTCCTGGTCGGGCAACCTTGTCACCAATTCGAACTGGCGCGACGCTTGGCTGAATGAGGGCTTTACTTCTTACGTTGAGAACCGGGTGATGGAAACGCTTTACGGTGAGGATCGCGCGGTCATGGAGCGAAGCCTCGACCTTGACGCCTTAAAGCGCGACGTCGCCGAGGCCGAGCGCCCGGAGCTTACCGCGTTGAAAATGCCGGCCGATATCGCCCATCCCGACGACGCCTTCAGCCAGGTGTCTTACGCTGGCGGCATGTTCTTTTTGAAATTTCTGGAAACGCGATTTGGGCGGGAGGCGTTCGACCCATTCTTGCGCGACTATTTCGATCAGTTCGCCTTTAAAAGCATCACTACAGAAGATTTCCTGAATTATTTTGAGAGTAATCTTTGGGCGAACAATCAGGATGCGGTGACAAAAGAAGAAATCGACGCCTGGGTCTATCAGCCCGGCATACCGGATACGATTGAGACGCCCAGTTCCGACGCATTCGCAAAAGTGTCTGCACAACAGATGCAATGGCTTGCGGGCGAGGTTGCCGCCACCGACCTGAAGACGGCCGCGTGGTCTACACATGAGTGGCTGCATTTTCTGAATACAGTACCGGATGATATGATTTTAGATCAGTTCGCCGATCTAGACGGCGCCTATGATCTTTCCAACAGCAAGAACGCCGAGATTGCTTTTGTGTGGTACATGAAAGCAATTGCAAGCGGGTACGAACCCGTACTGGCGCCGCTTGATCGCTTCCTCATGTCTGTAGGGCGCGGCAAGTTCATCTACCGTCTCTATGCGGCGCTGATTGAGCATGGCCGGCGCGAATGGGCCGCGGAAGTTTTCGCCCGCGCGCGATCCGGCTACCACCCGATTGCGCAACGACGGATTGAGGGGATTTTCGCCGAAGCGGATTAACGCGCCGGGCAGACCATGACATGACCGTCAAAAACGGCGCCGACGATGAGCGTATCGTCCCAGACCGCGCCGGCGGATGAGGCGTTGATTTCACCTTCTATTGAGATGAACACATCCCGGTTTTCTCCGGTTTGTGGATCGATGCGGACAACATGCGATGGCGCAATCGCGCTCGCGTCTTTGGCGTGGGCAAGAAATTCGAATGCTTTTGTATGTCCGGCGACCCACAAGGCGCCGTTTTTTGCGATTTCAATATTGTCCGGCCCGGTATTGACCTTGATGACGCCGCGCTTTTTCAGCGCGCCAGTTTGTGCGTTGCGATCAAACACTGCGATACGGCGTTCTAAAAACTCCGCCACATAGAGCGTAGCTCCGTCTACTGAAATATTGATTCCGTTGGCGTAGGCCATCGACTTGGTGGCGATAGCGCCATTTTCGCCGTCGAAATAGGCAACGCTTGAGAACGGCAAAGCCATATAAGCTTCAAGTATCGCCATCACGCCTTGTTCATAACCGCGGTCATTGGTGGCGTAAAACTGACGCGGGCCAACGCCGACGACATCATTTGGCGAGCGCATTGCTGCAAAGGAAATGCTGTCAAGATGAGTGAGTGCGCCAGCCTCACCGACGTCAAAGATTTCGACTAGCTCCGCACCCGACGGCGGATGATTGACGACGAACAGACGCTTTTCACCATTGTCGCCGCGCCATAGGCTGATGCCATGCGGCAGAAAATCCTCCATCGGCGGCGAAACACGGGTGACGGTGTCCGATCCGTCGAGGCTCAACGTATAGATGCCGTTTTTGGGGTTAACGCCCGCGCCGCCTGTCTCGTTATACCAGCCGCGCCGGTCGGCGGCGGAAATGAAGGCGAGGCCGAGCCCGGGATCAATGGTGACGTCTTCGGTTCCCGGCGCAACCTCGACGCGGCGGCACTCGCCAACCAGCATCGGCTTAAGATCAACCAGCATACCCGAGGCGGGGATGATGTGAGCGAGGAACCATCCAAGAGCGCCAAGCAGGGCGGCGGCGACAGCATAAAAAATCAAGCGCATAATAAACCCTCCCGACAGGCTGGGCAAAGCGTGTCAAATTTGATTGGCCTATGCAAGCGCCCTATGCTGCAGGTAAATTACAGTTGGGACACAGCGATGAATTCCGCCATATTTTACAAATATTTGTATCGCCCACCCTTTGCGTGGGTTGCATACTTATGACCAAACACATCATCGCAACGCCTCGGCGACTGCCCGATGCGCTCGCCGGTATGTTGAAAATGAAATATGACGTTCATGAGCCTGAAGGTGACTTCGCCGATTGACCGGCTTGTTTAGAAAAATCATTGTACGGAGCGATGATGTCGAATAGTTTGCAGGATTTAGTGAAACGCTTTTATCATCAGGTTTGGAACCAGGCCGATGAAGATATTGCACGCGCTATGTTGACGTCAGACTTTCAGTTCCGGGGCTCGCTCGGGATGGAGCATAATGGCCCAGACGGGTTTATCGGCTATATGCGCAGCATCCATGCCGCCCTCGGCGATTACCAGTGCGTCATTGACGATATCATCACGACAGACAATCGCGCCGCCGCGAGAATGACCTTTCGCGGTTCCCATAAGGGGCCGTTTCTAGGCGTTGCGGCGACCGGCGCTGAGGTGCAATGGGCGGGCGCTGCGTTCTTTACTATGCGCGGGCCCCAGATTTGCGCGCTTTGGGTGCTTGGCGATATTGACGGGCTGAAGCAACAGCTTGCAAATTTGGCGGCAGAATAACCCATGGAGTTATCAGCAAAGTTGCCCTCTGTTCTTATCGTCGGCGCCGGGAGTGTGCTCGGGCGTGAGATTATTCGTATGTTGCGTGCGAAGGGTGTGAACGTTGTCGCCGCCTTTCGCACACGTCGGGCGGGACTCAAAGAAACACTTACCGGGTGGGGCGCGAAGCCGCTTCAGCTCGATGTCACCGATGTCGCTGCTACGCGCAAAGCGCTAGCAGCGGTCGATGCAGCGGTCTTCACACCTATTCTGACGGTCTCGCAGAGCGCTGCGATGCTGATCGGAGGGAACCAGCGTGCGGTCTTTTTCTCCAGCAACAATGTCGCCATCGATCCGGATGCGGATGTCTATGCGGGCCTTGCCAAAGCGGAAGAGGCGGTGTTGAGCGCCGCACCCGGCGCGGTGATTTTGCGTCCGACCATGATCTATGGCTATCCGGACGACGGCAATATGAGCCGTCTGATCCATTGGATGCGGCGCAGTCCGATTATGCCGCTGCCGGGAAATGGCGCCGCTATGCAGCAGCCGGTATATTACCGCGACCTTGCAACAGCGGCTGTGCAAACAGTTTTGGAAGCGCTGCCGCATGCTCATACACAGGCCGTCGCCGGGCCGGAAGCACTTTCCACGCGCGCGCTTTATAATGCCGTCTCGCGCGCCGCCGGCGCTCGGCCTTTTATTGTGCCTGCGCCCTTCGCAGCGTTTGCGCCAGTATTGCGTGGCGCAGAGGCTGTAGGCCTGAAACTGCCCGTCAAAGCTGCGCAGCTGGCGCGTGCGGCGCGGGATAAAACCCCACCGCCCGACAAAGCCATGATTTTAGGCGAAACCAGCATCGATGAAGGGCTCGCTGCCCTCACCACCGCCCTTGACGATGCGGCGCGCGGCGCCTAGCTAAGACCTAGAGTGAAGCACCCGTATCAGGAGACTTTTGCTATGACCGCCAGCCCGACAGAGGCCGATATCCAGGCCAAAATCGATGCACATCCCGTTATGCTGTTCATGAAAGGAACGCCGCAATTTCCGCAATGCGGGTTCTCGTCGACGGTTGTGCAGATCCTCGATCACCTTGGCGTTGATTTTGGGTCCGCCAATGTTCTGGAAACTGACGCCTTACGGCAGGGGATCAAGGATTATTCTGACTGGCCGACCGTTCCGCAGTTATACGTCAAAGGCGAGTTTGTGGGCGGCTGCGACATCATCCGCGAAATGTTTGAGAAAGGCGAGCTGAGAGGCCTCCTTGAGAGCAAGGGCGTTGCGCCAGTTGCGCAGGGCGCAAGCTAAGCTTTCTTTGTTGCCCGGCTGCGTTTTGGCCGCGGACGTTGTTCCTCAACCTCATCGATTGTCGATGTATCGAGCATGCGCGGCGCGCGCATCAACGCGTCAGCGATTTGATCCTGGTTGGTGAAACGCAGACGCCTGAACAGCGCTTCGGCGCGCGCACTGCGCGAATGAGACGTCGTCGCCAACCGCTGGAAGATATCCTGCGTGGTTATTTCGATTTTACTCATCGCCGCCCCGGCTTAGTAATTTTCCCTGCTAAAAACTGATTCGAATTGGTTAACGAAGCGTTAACTAAAGCGGCTTGCGAGCCCTCAAAGGCCTGAAAAATTGTCACTGTTTAGGGAAATCGACAGCCTGCTCCGATTGCGCTAATGAAAAGGAAACTGAGGAGTTTAATATGGCCTCGCCCAAGGCGGTTTTGGAGGTTTCCCACGAACATTTCGATGTTCTGATTGTCGGGGCCGGATTATCGGGCATCGGGGCGGCCCATCATCTTCAGAAGCGTAGTCCGGGCAAATCCTATGCAATTCTCGAAGGACGCGGCGCCAGCGGCGGCACCTGGGACCTGTTCCGCTATCCAGGCGTTCGCTCCGACAGCGACATGTACACCCTCGGTTATCGCTTCCGTCCTTGGCGCCAGGCCAAAGCGATCGCCGATGGACCATCCATTCTCGAATATGTCCGCAAGACTGCTGTGGACTATGGTATCGACAAGAAAATCCGCTTCAACCACTGGGTCACAGATGCGGCTTGGTCGAGCGAAGATGCACGCTGGACAGTCACGGCAATGCGCGACGGCGAAGCGGTGCGGCTGACTTGCAGCTTCTTGTGGATGTGCTCGGGCTATTACCGTTATTCGGAAGGTTACACGCCGGAGTTTAAGGGCGTCGCCGATTTTAAAGGCCGGATCGTCCACCCCCAACACTGGCCTCAGGATCTCGACTGCACCGGCAAGCGCGTGATTGTGATTGGGTCGGGCGCGACCGCGGTGACGCTGATCCCCTCGCTGGCGGACAAGACCGCGCATATCACCATGTTGCAACGCTCGCCGACCTTCATGTACTCGATGCCGGCAGAAAGTCCGTTTGCTAACTTTCTGAGCCGGTTCCTTCCCGCCAGCGCGACTTATATCATTATGCGCTGGCAACGGGTGATATTGCAGCAATTCTTTTTCAAAATGGCGCGTGCACGGCCACAAAAAACGAAAGACAATCTGATTGAGATGACGCGCGCTAAATTGCCGCCTGATTATGATGTCGAGCAGCATTTCACGCCAGATTATAATCCGTGGGACCAACGTCTATGTCTGGTGCCAGACGATGATCTCTTCGAAGCCATTTCGAGCGGGCGCGCTTCTGTCGTAACCGATGAAATCGAAGCCTTTACGGAAACGGGTATCAGACTGAAATCAGGAAAAGAACTCGACGCCGACATCATCATCACCGCGACCGGCCTGATATTGGAAGCGCTTGGCGGCGCCAAAATGTCGGTTGACGGACGTGAAGTGAACTTTGGCGAGACGTTCAGCTATAAGGGTATGATGTATGACGGCGTGCCGAACATGGCCTCGGTGTTCGGCTATACCAACGCGTCCTGGACCCTGCGCGCCGACTTGATCAGTGAATATGTCTGCCGGCTGATCAACCATATGGACAAATATGGATTTGCGCAGGCCACGCCCCGCAATGATGATCCGGCAATGGAAAAACACCCCTATCTCGATTTTTCATCAGGCTATGTGAGGCGGGCGGAAGACATCCTGCCAAAGCAGGGGTCAAGACCGCCCTGGCGTCATCCTCAAAATTACGCAGCTGATTTGTTTGGGCTGCGCTATGGCAGGCTGGAAGACGGGGTGATGGAATTCAAGCAGCGCCCTGCCACAACCAGCGACGCAGCGGGCCATGACCGATCACGCATTGCCGCTGAATAGCCTAGGCTCCGTTAGTCCATTGAAAACAAAGAAGTCGCCGCTGGTTATAAGTGTAGCAGCATAGAAACGTGAACCCGCTTGCTTAACGATGACGGTTTGAGAAGAGCTAGATTCCACTTCCCAAGGCGTATTTTATGCTAGTAGATTGAGTCCCAGAAATAGTCTGGCGATCGCCGCATAAGAATACCTACATAGGAGCGAATCCATTGACCGAGTACCTTGCCCCCTCAGTTCGACTGCTGACATACGCTTGCGTGAGCGGAGTGCTGTTTGGCGTTGCGAGCATCGCCATGGCCCAGGACGCCCCCATCGTGCAGCCCGGTGCGCCGGGCGAAGCGGCGCGAGAACTCAGCGCCGAAGAGGCAATCAAGATTGCTGATAATAGCTATTCACCGGATGATGTGCTGTTCATGCAAGACATGATCCCGCACCACAACCAGGCCGTTCAGATGACGGTGCTGGTGGCTGATCGGACGAACCGACAGGAGCTACTCGATGTAGCGGGGCGCATTAACGCCTCACAGGCCGATGAGATCAAGTTCATGCAGCAATGGTTGCGCGAGCGGGGCGAGACTGTGCCGGACCCAACCGCACATGATGCGATGCACACTTCCCATTCGATGGCCGGCATGGCTACACCAGAACAGATGGCTCAACTTGGCCGGGAGAAAGGCACAGATTTCGACCGGTTATTCCTGAAGTTGATGATCCCGCACCACGAGGGTGCGGTGAAGATGGTCAAGGAACTGCACAAGCAACCGGGCTCGGCATATGACCCCGTATTGTTCGAGTTCACCAATGACGTAGTCAACGACCAGACCGCTGAGATAGAACGCATGAGTGCGGTGTTGGTCAGTCTTTCCACCGATGCCCGGGCGACCCTGACAGCAGGCTTCGATGACGCCGGCCAAGCCTTGATGAACCTGGAGCTCATTGCCTCACTGCCCAAACCGCGCGGATTCTTTGATCCGCAAAACCCTACCGGACTCCCTCCGGTGAAGCCGCAAGACGATTCCGATAAGACGGCCAAAACCGATGACGATGGTCAGAGTAATGATGATACCGAGTGGGGCGAACGCTCGCCGCTCTTAAGCTTTTCCAACACCGACATGGCTTTCTTCGGCGACAAGATGGTTGTTGGCAGTTACCACGGCTTCAACATTTATCAGCTGCAGGAAGACGGCGTGCCGAAACATTTCAGTTCGGTTGTCTGCCCGGGCGGGCAGGGCGACGTCTCTATTGTCGGCGACCTCCTGATTATGTCGGTGGAACAAACCCGCGGCCGGGTCGATTGCGGGTTACAGGGCGTCAGTGACGACATAAGCGCAGAGCGCTTCCGCGGGCTTCGCATCTTTGACATCAGCAACCCCGCTCGACCGGTACAAGTAGGCCAGGTCCAAACCTGCCGCGGCTCCCACACGCATTCCGTTGTCTCCGGTCCCGGTAAAGACGGCAAGATCATTGTTTATAACTCTGGCACCTCATCCGTGCGGGATGGAGAAGAGTTGGAAGGCTGCGTCGGCAACATTCCTGGTGACGATAGAACGGCGCTGTTCCGCATCGACGTCATCGAGATCCCGGTCGATGATCCGTCCAAGGCGCGCATCATCGACAGCCCCGCCGTGTTTGCCGATCCGAAGACGGGCAGACTGGCGGGCTTGTGGCAGGGCGGCGACCATGGCGACGATACGCAAAAGACCAGTCAGACCAACCAATGCCACGACATCACTGTGTTTCCTGAGCTCAAGATTGCCGCAGGCGCGTGTTCGGGCAACGGCATCATCTTCGATATCTCCGATCCTTTAAACCCGAAACGTATCGACGAGGTCGTCGACACGGGTTTTGCCTACTGGCACTCAGCGACGTTTAATAATGATGGCTCCAAAGTTCTCTTCACTGATGAGTGGGGCGGCGGCGGGCGGCCCCGCTGCCTAGCCTATGACCCGAAGGAGTGGGGCGCGGACGCCTTTTACGACATCGTCGATGGTCAGCTTGAGTTTAGGAGCTACTACAAGTTGCCGGCGCCGCAGGTGGAGCAAGAAAACTGCGTGGCGCACAACGGCTCTATCATCCCTGTCCCCGGCCGCGATATTTTCGCGCAAGCCTGGTACCAGGGCGGCCTTTCGGTGATCGATTTCACTGACTCGGCCAATCCGGTCGAGATCGCCTATTTCGACCGCGGCCCCATCCATGAGAAGCGTTTGCTCCTCGGCGGATATTGGTCGACCTATTGGTACAACGGCAAGATCTACGGGACCGAAATTGCGCGTGGACTGGACGTGATGGCGCTGGCGCCGAGCCAATACCTGACTGAAAACGAGATCGCTGCAGCAGTGATCGCCAATCAGGGAGGGGTGTTCAACCCACAGCAGCAGTTCCGCATGACTTGGCCGGCCGAACCTGTTGTCGCCCGTGCGTATATCGATCAACTTGAGCGTAGCGATGCGCTGTCACAATCGCTCGTCGCGGACCTGACCGCAACGCTGGATCGCGCGGCATTGCAACTTGAAGATGGCGGGCGTGATAAGGTTCTGGCGAAAAAACTCAAAGCGCTGGCGGCGAAACTGAAGGTGAATAGTGGAGACGCCCTCACAAACAAACGAAGGGCCGCGCTTGCTGAGACGTTGAAAGGTATTGCGGTAAGGTTACGCTAATTAATCGGCAACTGAACGCCTAATGCCATCGTCACTGCGCGGAACTGATATTGGAAGCGCTTGGCGGACAAAAATGCCGGTTAAGCGTGCGGTAAAATTTATTGAGACGTTCAGCTATAAGCTGAGCATTGTGCGATAGGAACGCGCCTCGCGGTTGGCAGGCGAAAGGCCAAGTTTGATAGCGAGCACCTCGATCTTTTGACGCAGCCCGCCAAGAGCATGTTCGTCATCCGTCATCGCGGCGATTTCAACAAACGGACCAAGCCCGGGGACTTCATCCAAAGTGACATGCAAGGCCCCAAGAAAATAAAGATCGCGCGCTTTCTCAATGCGCAAGATCTCGAAAAACCCGAGCGATGTCAGCATTTCAACGGCCTTGTCTGCATCGTGTAAATCCATCGCAACACAACGGTCGGGGCCGGGCCCTTTGCTGATCCACAACACGCGACCGGATGGCGCCATGCTTCTTAAACAGACTGCCTGATCGTTCTCGGTGAGGCGCCTGTCGTCCATATCGAAATAAATATCGGTTTCGTGATTTCCCAGCATGAAGGCTCCGCCGCCGAGTTGCTCGATCTGATCACGAATATGGGCGAGATTTTCAACCTGGTATTTGTGCTCAACTTCGTACCGGCCCTGAAAGTGCTCGCCGGGATCGCATAACATGCCTTTGCATTCCAGATCAGATCCGGCTCTCATAGCTAGGACTTCACCTTCACATAGCTGCCCGGCGCGTCTTCTATCACCTTCAGCGCGCCGTCGCCGGGCGCGCGGGCGGGGGTCTTGCCGCCGCTCACGCGGTCGAGCCATTTAATCCAATAGGGCCACCATGAGCCCGTGTGGCGTTCTGCGCCGGCCTTCCAGTCCGTCACCGTTTCCGGCAGGTCAGCATTGATCGAGTGATGATATTTGTTCTTGTCCGGATGGTTGACGACGCCGGCGATGTGTCCGGAGCCGGCGAGCATATAGGTGACGTTGTCATTGCTCTTGGAGGCGAACAGGCAGGCTGATTTGTATACGGAATTATGGGGCGCGATATGGTCGGTCTCGCCGGCCTGCATAAAGATTGGAATATCGACATCACCGAGATCGAGCGTTTCGTCATCGATCTTCATCTTGCCCTTGGCGAGGGCGTTCCTTTGATAGAATTCGCGCAGATAGAAAAGATGCACATTTTTCGGCATGCGCGTGGCGTCGGAGTTCCAGTATAACAGATCGAATTTCGCCGGGCTTTTGCCCTTCATGTAATTGTCGATAACAAACGACCAGATCAAATCGTTTGAGCGCAGCATATTAAACGTATTCGCCATAGCGCGCCCTTCGAGCACGCCACCAGCGGCGTCCATCTGTTTTTCAATGGCGCTGAGTTGTTCGTCATCAACGAAGAGTAAAAGATCGCCA
>JAJFFX010000032.1 GCA_021776455.1 Hyphococcus sp.
ACGTACCTCAACGGTACACCCGTAACGCCCCAGAATCAACACGTTTCCGGAATTGTTGGGACCCCGACATAGCACCCCATTTAGCCCAATGAATACGCGGGTCGTTTTGGCCCTTACTGTTTGGCGGATAGCGTTTGGTTGCCTTAACAACACATTGGTTTTCCTGTTGCGCCGTGGGGTGCGGTGTTGTATCATGTTGCATCACTCAAACGGAGCGGGGACTATGACCACACGGAAACAAGCGGCCTACTTGGCACGGTTCGATGCACGCCAGGAGCGACTTAGGAGCATGTCCGAAGAGGACATGATCGTCCATGCCCATAGGAACGCGAAGGGTGAAGGTAAGATCGACACTGCTATCCACGCGTGGGCGGTCAGCTGGGTTGTGTTCTTCGTGGCCACCGTCGCAGCGACTGGGGATTTCGTGGCGGCTTTCGTGGTCTCTGGTGCGTGGCTACTCGTGTCGGGTCCGGTCCTCTTGCTGGTCGTTCAGCAGATCAGAGAACACTACGATCTCGACCGATGACCTTCGGCGACGCAGCACTACACACGGAGGGGATATGAGCAAGGACATGAGCGAGCGTGAGTTCCAGGCGGGGCTGAAGCGCAACGGCATGACACCGACACTCATGGGTTACGTGCGCGTCACGCCATCATCAGCGTCTTATCGCTACAACGCGGGAGATCGTAGGCGTGATCAACTCGCGTACCTGATCGAACAACAGAAGAAAGCGGTTCGCAGGGAGCTTCGCCGATGACCTACGGCGACCTGTACCGCGCAGCAATCTACATCTCTGATACACCGCGCGAGGCACACGAGAAGGCCCGCGCGGTCATGAATCTACTTAGGGGGAAGTGATGGCACGCACAGATATAACAACTCACCTAGCGGACGACGACAGCATGGCGTTGCAGGCAGAAGTGATGCCTGGAATCGACGAAGACGGTTTGCGATTCTCGGAACCGTACGTCAGTGTGCGCCAGAACTTTGGTGGGTGTGACAGCACAGTATTCTTGTCCTTCAACCAGTTCCGCACCTACCGCGAACAGATGCGTGCCGCGCTGGATTCGGTGGAGCTGCCGGGGGATGAGTCATGAGTGAACTAGTGATCGTCCAGGGACGGTACGGCGCCGACCTCTACCGCGTCGAGAAAGTCACGGCCACGCGAGTTTACGGGACAATCGTAAAACCCGGCACGGGGTATACTGGCAAATTTGTGCATATGAGCAAAGTCGTTATGCGTGATGCCAATGAGGTCGTATTCGACGAATATGCTGCGTTGCTGAAAGAGCGCGGAGAGAGACTGACTTACGCTCGGGTCGAGGTGGACAAATGGTACCAGGGTGAGCGGTCTCGGATTCTCGGCACAAAGCCCACCCCATGACCACCACCATGCCCTGCACACACCCAGAGTGCTACGAGGATGTTGACGTGCGGTTCGAGTACGAGCGCGAGGACGCCGAAGCGGACTGGCCAGCGGAGTACGTGGTGCTCGGGATAGCTACGGAATGCACTCATCAGCAGGACGAAGAAATCATTCAGGATCGACTAGGGGAGGATTATGATGGGTGAGCATACGCCTGAACCGTGGCAGGCTGTGAGGCTGGTACACGCTGAAACCGGACTGCCGATGACCCCCGACGAGATTGGGGAGTATGTCAAAAATTCTGTCATCAAGAGTCTGGAACAATCGGGCACGACGGACTTCATGGCGGTCATGTGCGAGAAGGGCGACGGGTCATACGATGTTTGTCACGTAGGTAATGGCCCAACGTCCCCGGCCAACGCCGCCCTCATCGCCCAAGCCCCAACCCTCCTACGCCAGCGGGATGAGTTGCTGGAGTTGCTTAGGCCGTTCGCGGATATGTGGTGCGGTGAGGCGAAGCCGGGTGAAGACGAATGCGAGTGCCACAACTGCACCGCATACCAATACATCGCCGCCATTGAAAGGATTGAGCCATGAAGGCCGATCCGAGAGGCGTGGTCGCGGCCCTACGCCGGTCTACGGTGGAGCGCAATTGGGGTATGGTCGATTTCCTGGCCGATGAAATTGTGACCGCGCTAGAACGACGCGACCAGATGGATGAGTACAAGGCCCAGCGGGATGGAGCGGTGGAGGCGTTGAAGGCGATCAGCTCGCTGTTGCATAGAGGGTTGCACAATCCTATGCCCGATGCGCCCACCGTTGAGGCGGCTGCACTGGAGGCCCGTGACATCGCCCGCGCCACCATCCAATCCATAGAGGGGGAGAAGTCATGAGCGCATTTTTACAGGAGGGCGACGTGTTCGAGTTGATGGAAGGGGATACAGTCTACATGAGGATTCCCCACCACTTCATATACGCCAACGAGGTCGGTGAATTCGGTTCGACATCGAAAACTCATGTAACAATCGGGTCCGCTTCGTTCCCTACCAAGTTCATGCTAGGTCGATGGATCTGCATTGCTACCGAGATGACAGGCGGCGGAACAGGCCACGGGTCGCACGACATTTACCCTAACGGGCATCTCGTGAAGGCGCTGCACTCAGTACACACACACCTCCGGTGCAGCTTCTACCAGTCGGGGTCATTCAGGGCAATGATCCCAGACCGAAAGTCTCTCGGACGCGCCCAAGCCGAGTGGAAGGTGTCCCCATGACCATCATCTACACGCTACTCCCGAAGCCCGCAAAACCTCGACGCTACACGTTCGCTGTCGGGAGGGTGGGGAGATGAGCACGAGTGTACCCGGGGAACTTATGCCTATGTCTACGGCCCCACGCGACGGCTCAGTCA